>PHBH01000055.1 GCA_002840535.1 Deltaproteobacteria bacterium HGW-Deltaproteobacteria-15
TACCGAATTTCAAAGAGCCTTATTTGCGGCATCGCTCAGCCGCAAATTCTTGCTTTACTTTTACCGGAACAACTACAGGTCAGGTTGACGACATGGATGCAAGAAGACCTACAGTCCTTTCCCCCTGGCTGAATACGGTTCTTTCCCATCAGGGGAATACGGTCGCCGGCCCATTGTAACGGACTACTTTCTTTCGCAAGATCATACACAACGACATTTCCATTTCCTCACAAGAGGGCCGGGTTAGCTGGGTATCGTAAAGGGCGTTACGCAGATCATGTACCGGATCGCGGTTGCCGCCGGAGTGCCGGTGGCTCCTTCTGAAGGAGAGATCGATGATAAGAGCGTCCCTCGAGCACCGCTTGAACGGCCTTCACGTCTACTGCCGCCTCCGAGATCTCATGATCCCCCCGAGACAGGCTAGAACAATGGCAAAGGCATACGAGGCCGTCGCTCACAAACTCCTCTATCGCACAAACGCGGAAATCGACAAGCCGTGGGAAAGCATTGCAAAGCCGGAAGTCAGAGATCAGAGGTCAGAAGTCAGCACAAAGACCGTGTGTTAAGACCTGGTGCCTTGCTTGAAAGAGAGCTGCAAAAGGATTTCCTCCCTGCGTTGACAAACTGCATTGGCGCCCTAAATGTCTATAAGGAAGCCACCGGCTGGAAGATAGATCAGAATGAGGGGCAGGAAGTGTAAGTGGAGCCTCAATGAGAAGGAAGGCTGAAAAACTTGAGCGGCCCACGGGGACCGCTGCATGATCTTGCTGCTGCCGGCCATCCTTTGGGCGTTGGCCTGCTCCGCGTGGGCCTCTGACCCCCCAGGGCAGAACCTTTTGAACTTCAGTCCAGCCCAGACGGATCGCCTCAAGCTGGGGCAAGTCGTTGTCCGGGAAGAAACCGATGGCCATGGGTTGAAACGGGTTGCGGCCGCCGTCCTGATCCAGGCGCCGCCGGAACAGATATGGAATGTCATGGTGGACTGTGACCGCGCCCTTGAGTTTGCTCCCGGCCTGAAGGGATGCAAGGTGCTGGAGCGTCATGAGGACTCGGATATCATCGAACACCGCGTCAAGTTTTCCTGGCTTATTCCGGAGGTGCGCTATGTCTTTCTCGCGAGGTATGATCGGTTCAAGCGTATCGATTTCCACCGGGTCAGCGGGGATTTGCGCGCCCTTGCAGGGGCATGGGTCCTTGAGCCGTTGAATTCGCACCGCACGCTCGTGCTCTACTCTGTCTATATCGATCCCGGGTTTTTTGTTCCCCAGTGGATAGTGCGTCTTGTCTTGAAGCGGGATCTCCCCGAGTTGCTGCTCGCCTTGAGAAGGCGGGCGGGCCATATGCCGAGGGGCGGAGCCGAAGGGCGCCCGATGAATGGGTTTTTGGCGCAGGTGGAGGGTTCGCATGATCTCCGTCATTATACCCACTTTGAATGAGGAACGGGTGATCGGGAGTTCGTTGAGGTCGCTTCTGTCCTGTGATGGAGAGTTCGAGATCATCGTTGCCGACGGGGGGAGCACGGACAAGACCCTCGATGTGACCGGCGGCTGCCCGGGTGTCAGGCATGTGGTTTCCGAAAAGGGGAGGGGCGCTCAGATGAATGCCGGCGCGAGCGCGGCGCGTGGGGATATCCTCCTGTTCCTCCACGCCGACACGCTCCTGCCGAGGTGCGCTTTTCAAAGGATCACCGCAGCCATGGCGGATCGCTCCGTGGTGGGAGGCTGCTTTCGGTTGAGCTTTGATCTTCAAAGTTTTTTGCTGAAGGGTTTTTCTCTTGTTGCCGGGATAAATCATATCCTGTTCACCTATGGCGATCAGGGGTTGTTCATGGCCGCCCGGACATTCAACGCCATAGGAGGCTATAAGAGTATTCCGATCATGGAGGATGTTGAAATCCAGAGAAGGCTGCGGCCCAGGGGCAGGTTCGTGAAGCTCGATGTTCCGGTCGTGACCTCGGCGAGAAGATTCATCCGCCGCGGGATCATCCGCCAGCAGGCGCTCAACACTACGCTGGTCAGTCTTTACTACGTCGGGGTTTCACCGTCCCTTTTGAAGCGCTTTTACCGATGAAGGGGGATGCAGGAGGTCCCCTGCGCTGCATTTGCGGGCGCGCGTCGGGAAAACGCTGATTGCCCTTTTGTCACGGCTGCATTTCAACGATAGTGGCACTGTTTGCTCGGCAATGTCTATGTGTGGAGAAAACAGCACGACAAGGCTGTCGAACTTTATGAGAGAGCCCTCACTCTCAACCCCAATTACGCCAGAGAAAAAAAAGGTCTGCAGTGCGGGTGAGGGTTCAAACCTATGCAGATGCTCTGCCTCCAAGCAAGTCCTTCCCCGGGTATGTAGTCCTGAGAACCCATTCAGGGTTGACTGGGATCTTGACATAGGCACATGGGATGTCCGGCAAGGCTCGGATGGTCTCCGGATCGGAGAAGAAGGTTTGATCAAAGGGTAATTTTTTGCCTGCTTGCATCGTGAATGCAGCCCATCGGATCTCAGGTGCGGGCACGGACAATATCCATGCCACCATATTATCGACAAAGGACACATCGAAGTGTCCGCTTGTGAAATCCTCCAGGTCCATGAACCCTACCAGGGATAGATCCCAATCAAGGACTTTCTTCTGTTCGAGCGCCTTTCTTTCCAAATCCGGATTGGTCA
This sequence comes from Deltaproteobacteria bacterium HGW-Deltaproteobacteria-15, assembly GCA_002840535.1. Taxonomy (GTDB): domain Bacteria; phylum Desulfobacterota; class DSM-4660; order Desulfatiglandales; family HGW-15; genus HGW-15. The sequence goes on from PHBH01000055.1 coordinate 2,665, forward strand.
GTAAAAGGGCTTTCGCTTCCTCTTTGGTGATGTCTATATTCAAGTCGAAGAAGGTGTAAAGAATCACCTTTTCTTCCGGTCTTTCCTCCATGTTCAAGCTCTCCTACTCGATCCGGGTAAGATACACCAGCGAAAGTGGGCAGCGACTTCAGCCCGTCAGTGTCTGCTCTAGCTTACCATCTTGTGAAGCAGACTTCCCCAGAATGTTGGAGGTTGGTTTTCTGGATGGTTGAAGGGGATTCTTTGAAATTGAAGGCCTGTGCCAGAGATCCCGCGGGAGATATCAGAGAGCCGAAGAGGCCCTCAGAGATCTTGAGCCGATGGATCAAAAGGTGCTTGGTGTTCCAAGAGATAAAGACTCTCAAGGCCTGCAACAAACAACTCACCTTCCAATCCGTTATCCCTCTGACAGGCAACCCCGGATCAACTTTTTGATCGAGGAGTTTTGCAGCAGGGCCGAAGCCCTCGGTGCCGAGCCGAGAGTGGAGGAATCTTAAAAAAGCAGGCCCGAAATTCGGATCTAACGGAGCCTCATCACTGGCGCAGTTCAGCGCCGGGCAAAGGTCTGCAGTCGATGTAATCAATTTCCTCGTCAAGCGAGGGAGCAGTGGTACACGGAGAGGGCAAATGCTCGCGCAGCATGCCGTCAATGATGCTGATCCACTCCTTGAAAGTTGCAGGTTTTGCCGCATATGTGCACTTCCTGAACCGGTTGCATGCTTTAATGTCCTCTTCGCGTGTAGAGGTGGTCAGGACGGCAACAGGGATGTGACAAAAAGACGTGTCCCCCTTGATCTCCTGAAGAGCCGAACGCCCGTCTTTTTTAGGCATGTTCATATCGAGTACGATCAGATCCGGATCCGGCGCACATTTGTATTTCCCGCGATGGTGGAGATAATCCATCAACTCGACTCCATTGCTTACGCTCTGAAGCATACCGCTGAAACCGACCTCTGACAGAGCGCACTTCAGGATCAAGTGATAGTCCAGATCATCATCTGCCATGAGGATAACTCTGTCTCGACTGTTTGGGTTCACTTTAAAGGGTCCCCCTCTATTGTGGGGGATTTCATCTCTTGGACGGCGCATCGCGACAGTCGTTTTCATTTCATCTCCTTTGCGCTGCAATCGCATGTTCAGTTGCTCACTTGATGCTCGCGTCTGCCGGGCATGAAAGGAATAACAACACGTATTCATTAAGAGCAAAGGGTGTGCCACTGCTCTATGTCGAATAAGTCCTGTAAAACTCTAATCTATTCGCATACGCGACAGGGAGGAAGGAGGGAGCATGAAGGGTTTCTCATACAGGAGGGTCGGTCTAGAAATGCGGGCTTTTCCTATAAGTGCATAAGATTACACGTTTATCGTGGTGTATGTTTTTCCCTGCACACTTTATTCGTACCGGCGCAGTTCGACCTGCTTTACTAACGGAAGTCTCTCGGCTTGCCATCGGACGATATCCCCTTCGAACTGCAGGAGGTGCTTGAAGCCAAGATCACGCATGATTCGCACCGCCTCCCCGCTCCGCCTCCCTGTCCGGCAATAGACAAGATACGTCTTTTCCCGGTCGAGTCTCCCGATTTCCTCCTTAAAGGCGCTGCCATTGAAGTTGACGTTGATCGCTCCCTCGAGGTGGCCGTTCTTGAACTCTTCCGGGGTGCGTACGTCCAGGACGACAAATTGAGGGTTACCCTTGTTCTTCTGGATCAGGGCAAAGGCTTCGGCTGGTTTCATCAAGAGGTTCTTCGAGGCTTCTCGAGGAATGTCCACCGCCGCAAACCAAATGATCGCGACGACCGCCAGCCCCAACATGTAGCAGGCCCGATTCTTCTTCATAATTGCTCTCCGGATTTCATGTCATTCCTAACATAAGAAGCCATTCCACGAAGCGCAAGACGGCGGCAAGAAGTGACAAAGACGTGATGCGCCATGGCGCCACTCGGCGCGTTGCAGCGCTGGGTCGGGTCCGACACAAGGAAGCGGGCGGCTTTTTAGAACCGGAGGGCGTGAGATGTGCTAGTGTACTGTCTCACCGAAAACTTGTCATCCCGACCGAAGGGAGAGATCTTTGATTCATGCAAGAAACAAGATTCTCCCTCTGTTCAAAATGACAACCTTGTCAGCTATTCTTTATACATTACAATGGCATACAGGCGCCATGCAGAACAATGGATTTGAAGACATCATCGGCCGCCTTCCGGTAGCCCCTGTGCTGGAAGAGCTTATAGCGGCGTTGGACCGGGGACGGAATGCCGTAATGGTGGCGCCGCCGGGGGCGGGCAAGACCACTGCTGTACCCCTGGCTCTGCTGCGGGCCCCCTGGCTGAGCGGGAAGCGTATGCTGCTTTTGGCGCCGCGCCGTTTGGCAGCCCGCGCCGCGGCCTATCGCATGGCCGCCCTGCTGGACGAACCGGTAGGGGAGACCGTCGGCTATCGCATCCGCATGGAGAGCCGGGTGGGTCCCCGTACCCGCATCGAGGTCATCACTGAAGGGGTGCTGACCCGCATGCTTCAGTCCGACCCCGGTCTGACCGGCGTAGGGATCGTGATCTTCGATGAATTCCATGAGCGCAGCCTGGATGGAGACCTGGGACTGGCACTGTGCCGGGAGGTTCAGGGAGTTTTCAACGAGAGCTTGCGCCTTCTGGTGATGTCGGCCACCCTGGACCCCGCACCCGTTACATCCTTGCTGGAAAATGCGCCGCTGATTCACTGCGAAGGCCGCTCCTTTCCGGTGGAGACACGCTATGCGGACTTCCACCAGTCCAAACCCATGGAGCGCGCTTTAACCGATATCCTTTTACGATCCGCTGCCGCTGAAGAAGGCAATATCCTCGCATTTCTTCCCGGAGCCCCGGAGATTCGCCGGGTGGCCCGTTTTCTGGCGATGGCCGGGCTTGGCAACCGGTGGGACGTGGCGCCCCTTTACGGCAACCTGACCCGCGCCCAACAGGATGGAGCCATCGGACCGCCGCCGGTTGGCCGCTCTAAAATTGTGCTGGCCTCGGCTATTGCCGAAACCAGCCTGACTATCGAGCATATCCGGGTAGTGGTGGACAGCGGCCTTCAGCGGGCTCCGCGGTTTGATCCGCGTTCCGGCATGACCCGGCTGGTCACCCTGCCGGTGTCCCGAGCCTCTGCTGATCAGCGCAGGGGACGGGCCGGCCGCCTTGGCCCGGGGATCTGCTACCGTCTGTGGAGCGAAACCGCTCATGCCTCCTTGTCCGCTCAGAATCGACCGGAAATCCTGGATGCGGACCTGACCGGTCTGGCGCTGGAACTTGCCCTGTGGGGAGCCTCGTCCCCGGATGGTCTCGGCTGGCTGGACCCGCCGCCGAAAGCGGCCTTTGAACAGGCCAGAGGTCTGCTGACCGACCTGGGAGCGATAGATGACCGCGGGAAGATTACTGCTCACGGCCGCAGCATGGCTGAATTGCCCCTGCACCCCAGGCTGGCCCATATGGTACTGGCCGCCCAACAGGAGTCCATGGGGAATTCGGCATGCGATGTGGCGGCCATTTTGAGTGAACGCGATCCGCTTCATTTTACGGGTGGAATGCGGGATGCCGACCTGCGGTTGAGGTTGGATGTCCTGAACGGTTTCAAAACGCATACCCCCATCACCATACCGTCTTGCAGCGTGGACAACGTCGCGGTGCGACAGATCCTGAAAGTCGCGGCTCTGCTGCAGCAACGCATGGGTCTCAAAGGTCTTCAAAACTCCCCGCCCGATGTGGGCCGCCTGCTGGCCTGGGCCTATCCGGACCGCGTCGCATATCGGAGGCCCGAAAATGTGGGCCGCTATCTCATGACCAACGGCCGCACCGCTTTCTTCGATCCGCCCGACCCCCTCTCCACTCACGATTTTCTGGTAATCCCGGAACTGGACGGCGAACGGTGGGATGCCCGCATCTTCATGGCAGCAGCCTATGATCGCGCCACCCTGATGGACCAGTTTCGCCGGCGGGTTAAATGGCAGGAAGAGGTGGCCTGGGACGATCAGCGCCAGGCTGTGGCTGCCGTTCGCCGCCTGACCCTGGGACCGCTGTGTCTGCGGAGCGAACCCCTGGCCGATCCCGATCCCCGGCGGTTGACCGCCGCCATGATCGCCGGCATAAGGGGCAAGGGCGCCGGTGTTTTGCCATGGACCCGGGCCTTGCGCACCTGGCAGGCCCGGGTGATGCTGCTCAGGAAGGTCGAGGCCGGGGGAGAGGATTGGCCGGATCTCTCCGATGCAGCTTTGATCGCCGATTTGGAAGGTTGGCTTGGGCCCTGGCTGGAGGGTATCACCAGCATCAAAGCGTTGGTGCGGCTCGACCTGCAGGCCGCACTGCGCGCTCGGCTTTCCTTCCGGCAGCAGCAACTCCTCGATAAACTGGCCCCCACCCATATTGTGGTTCCCAGCGGCTCCCGCCGGCCCATTGACTACAGCGGTGAGACGCCGGTCCTGGCAGTGCGGCTGCAGGAGATGTTCGGCGCCGTCGATACGCCCGCCATCGCCGACGGCCGGCTGCCGCTGCAGTTGCACCTGCTTTCGCCGGCCGGGCGGGCGGCCCAGATTACCCAGGATCTGGCCGGCTTCTGGAGCAACAGCTATCCGTCCGTCAAAAAAGAGCTCAAAGGTCGCTACCCAAAACACCACTGGCCCGATGACCCCCTGAGCGCCCAGCCCACGAACAGGACCAAGCCGCGTCAGAGCAGAGTCTAATATTTAGAAATAATGAGGTCTCTTCCCCCGTATTTAAGACCCGGTTCCAGGCAAATTAGGGTTTGAACCTTATTGAGAAGCAGTTCCGGCTTTTATTTACTGCTCAAGGAACTCGTTCTTTTTATACCCATAAAGGAGGGAAGCTCCCATGTGTTACAACTGTGGATGCGGCATGCCAAACGACGATCATGGCAAGGGACATGCGGGCGTTGACCCGAATGGAAAAGCGATCACCGAAAAAACCTTCGAGGCAGCGGCCACGGCTTTCCAGCAGAGTAAAAAGGAATCGAAGGAAAATACCGAGAAACTGCTGAAGAAAGGGGTCTGATCGCGGCGGAACCGGGTGGGGCAGACATAGAATTGCTTTTTCATTCGACGTTGGACGTTCGATGTTCGATGTTCGATGTTGGACGTTCGTCTTCTCTTCAGATCTTGACATAACCGGGCGACAGGAGGTATTGCCGTTTTGACCGTCCCTGTGAGTTCTGCGAGAGGAAAAATGACTCACGAAAGGGCTTCGAATCCTGCGACGATGTCGAGAAGCTCTTCAGTGATCGCAGCCTGTCTCTCCTGGTGGAAACGCATCTGCAGTTCTGCGAGTTGTTCCTTGATGTTTTTCTCCGCACCCTGCATGGATGCAAGCCGCGCCGCATTTTCACTCGCCAGGGATTCTGCAAGGGCGCGAAAGAGGGAGATGAAGATGTACTGCCGGATCAAGGCTGAAAAGAGCGCATCCCAATTCATCGTGAAAAAGGGAAGGGCATGGGCAGGCCATTCTAGCCCGGCAAGCCCGTCGAGCCACGCTTCATCGACCGGAAGAAGATGGATCTCTTCGGGCCGGTAGGAACCGCCCGACAGGTGTTTCGAATAATAGAGGTACACGTTTTCGATGGCGTGCTCGTGGTGCCATGCTTCGATGGCAGAGAGCATCCCTGTCACCTTTTCCGCAATCCCGCCTTCGGAAGCCGGAACGGAAAGCCATGGCTCAATCTTCTGTCCCCGGTCTTTCAGCCTCCCGGCGCCCCTTTCCCCCACAGGCAGAACCAAACGTTCTTCCACGGGAGCGCCTGCTTTATCCATTCTTTCCATAGCGAATGCGACCACCTGGTCGTTGAGCTGGCCGCACATGCCTTGGTCTGAACCGAAGACGATAGCGCCGAGACCATTGTTCCGCGATCTCCCTCTTCGGACAATCATCTCGGGTCTCCGGCGCAAAACGGCCCGAAGCCCCAACTCCACGGTGCGGCTGTATTCCCCCAGGGACTCGACGGCCAATTCAAATTGCCGGATCTTCACCGCGGCCAGGCTCTTCATGGTCTTGACCACTGATTGGAGACCTTCGGTGCTTTCGATCCTGCCCTTGAGCCCCTCAAGGGTTTCCATGGCCGGCTTCTCCAGTTGCCGATTCGGCGACCCGGCGTATGGTCTCGATCTCCTCGCGGGTCAGCTTGTCGCCCTGACTTATCTTCGCGGCCAGATCCCTCATATCGCTGACGGCCGCCTGCCATATCCGTTGCTGAGCTGCCGCTATCTTCCCCAACGGGATGGAGTCGAAAACACCCTCGTTCACCGCGACCAGGACAGCAATCTGTTCAGGGACCGAGAGCGGCTCGTACTGGGGCTGTTTCAGGATCTCCCGCACCCGGCGGCCCCGCTCGAGCGTGTTCCGCGTATCCTCGTCCAACTGCGTCCCGAACCTGGCAAACGCTTCCAGCTCTTCGAACTGCGAGTAGGAAAGACGGAGATCCCCGGCTACGGCTCGATAGGCGGCGAGCTGAGTTTTCCCGCCCACTCTGGATACCGACTTCCCCACATCCACAGCGGGCAGGGTTCCCTTCTGAAAGAGCTCGGGAGAGAGGTAGATCTGCCCATCAGTGATGGAGATAAGATTGGTGGGGATGTAGGCGGATATGTTCTGCGCTTCGGTCTCTACAATCGGCAGCGCGGTCAGGGACCCGCCGCCCAGTTCGCGCTTCAAATGGGTGGAGCGCTCAAGAAGCCGCGAATGAATATAGAAGATATCCCCCGGAAAGGCCTCCCTGCCCGGAGGTCGCCGCAAGAGCAGGGAGATCTCCCGGTAGGCCCGGGCGTGGCGTGTCAGGTCATCGAAGACCACCAGCACATCGCTCCCCTTTTCCATGAAGTACTCGCCTATGCTCATGGCGGCATAAGGGGCTACGAATTGGATCCCGGGAGGGTCCTTTTCGTTGGCAACGACCACTACCGAGTACTCCATGGCCCCGCGCTCCCGCAGGTCGGAGACCGCCCTGGCCACTGCAGAATCCCTCTTGCCCACTGCGCAGTAGATGCAGATCATCCCCTTATCCCTCTGGTTGATGATCGTGTCCAGTGCGATGGCGGTTTTGCCGGTCTGGCGATCTCCAAGGATCAACTCTCTCTGCCCCCGTCCGATGGGGATCAGGGCATCCACGACCTTGATCCCTGTCTGGAGCGGAACCGTTACCGGCAGCCGGTCCATCAGGGCCGGCGCAGGACCCTCCATGGGCCGTCTCTCCACTCCCCGGACGATTTCGCGTCCGTCCAAAGGCCTGCCCTGAGGGTCCACGACCCGGCCGAGCAACTGCTCACCTGCGGGAACGTCCAGGACCCTTCCTGTCCGCTCCGCCTCAGAGCCTGCCCAAATCCCCTCGTGCTCATCCAGGAGGACGACCCCCGTTTCTTCCTCGTCCACGTTGAAGGCCATTCCCAGCCGTCCGTCCTCAAAGAGGATGAGCTCCTCGGCCTGGACCGAACGAAGGCCCTTCACCCGAACCACTGCAGGCCCGGCAAAGGTGACGATCCCCACCTCTTGAGCCCTCGGTCGTGGACGATAGGTGTCCAGGGTCCGTTGCAGGAGATCGAAAGTTTCTGACACCACCGTGTTCAACTGCGGCGAGGGTCTGTTCATCCAGCTCTCACCTCCCTGCCGGAACCCTCATCTTCAAGCGCCTTCTTAGCCTCTTCCTCGATCCCCTCCAGGTAACTCGAAAGACTCCATGCGATCTTCCTGCCGGGCGCTCGTATTTCGATACCGGGGCTCATCTCCTCGTGCCTTACAAAACGGATCGCCACTTTGCGGTCCGCGTGGTCCTGTATGGTCCGTGCGATTTTCTCCCGCATGGGGGGCTCTACATCGAAAGAGCTTCGAACCTCAAGCCCATGATCGCCTTCGGGAAGGACATCCTTCATGTCGGATTCCTTCACGCGGCGAAGGAAAACTTCGGTGATCCTCTCCTGCAGGTCTGTGTCGGCCAGATCCTGCAAAACACGGCGGGTCGTGGAGTAGACCCCCCTGACTGCAAGTTTCTTCAACTCCCTGAGGAACTCATCCCTTTGACTCATGATGGATTCCCGCCACTGACGCTGAAGTTCGTCCGCTTCGGCTTTGGCCACGTGGATCAGACTCCTCTTTTTTTCCTCCGCATCCTTTTCTGCAGCGGCGAGGATCTCCTTGCGCTTATGTTCCAGTTCCTCTGTCCTGCTGCGATATCTCTCCGCTTCCCTTCGGCTCTCCTCTTCCCTTTGCTCCGCTTTTCTCAGGCGTGAACGGATCCTTTCTTCCCTCTCGTCCATGGCTTTGATGATGGGCCCATAGAGGAACCTCTTAAGAAGAGCCACCAGGATCAGGAAATTGATAATCTGAGCGACAACGGTGAACCAGTCGATGAGCACTTCATCCTCCAGCCTTTTGGACCACCTGATCCCAAAAGGGATTGGCAAAGATCAGGATCATGGAAACGACAAAACAGTAGATGGCGGTGGATTCGATCATGGCGAGTCCGACAAAGAGCGTGCGGGTGATATTACCGCTTTCATCCGGCTGCTGGGCAATCGCGCTCAATGCCTGAGCCACGGCGCGTCCCTCTCCGAGGGCCGGACCGATTGCGCCGATGGCGATGGTCAGCCCCGCAGTGATTACGGAAGCCATCCCGATCAGGGAAATACTGTCCATTCTTCATTCTCCTTTCTCTCTCCGGTTCCCGTGCTCTCCGTTTTTCTCTTCCCGGACACGGGCGGCGGAACCGATGTAAACCATGGCCAGTACGGAAAAGATGTATGCCTGAATCACGCCTGTCAGGAGGCCGAGGACCTGCATGACCACCGGGAACAGCAAGGGCGTGATGGCGATCAGGATGCCGGCTATTTTTGTACCGCTCATCAGATTTCCGAAAAGACGAACGGCAAGGGCCAGTGTCCTCGAGAGTTCGCCGATGATGTTGAAGGGAAGCATCAAGGGGGTGGGTCTCGTGTACTGCTTGAGGTACCCCCATAAACCCCTCTTAAGGATGCCGTACAGGGGTACGGCGGCAAAGACGCAAATCGCCAGCCCGGCCGTGGTCGAAAGGGATGCCGTCGGCGGCACATACCCGGGGACCACGGCAAAGAGGTTGCAGGTGAAGATGAAGAGGAACAAAGTCCCGGCAAAGGGAAGAAAGGGTTTGGAAGGCTGCCGGGCGATATCGCGGATCTGATCCTGCATGGAGGATACGATGATCTCAAGGAGATTCTGCCATCGGCTCAACTCCTCGCCCGAGGAGAGATTTCGGGTGATCAGCCAGGAACCCAGTGCGAGAAAGGCCATGATTCCCCAGGTGAAGACAATGGTTGCGTTAAGAGACAAGACTCCCCACTTCCAGAAAACAACCTGGTCGGGGGTAATCTGTCTCAGGTCGAGGATATCCATTCCAAACCGTTCAATCGGCTTTTCCGGCGCGTGCCGGTCCAACCGGAGTGGGTCTCAACCGATGTATCCAAAAAAGACGGACCAGAAAAAATCCCAGCATGCAGGCGAGAAGATCGGCCAACCCGGTTTTCATGAACAGGAAAAAGACGACGCAGCTTAATGACGCACGCAGAAGAAAACTCGCGGTCAGCAGCAGGCCCGCGTTCCTTTCCTTTCCGAGCCTTTGGACCGTCAACCAGAGGCCCCCGAAGTAAAAGGCGCCGGTGCCTATCCCGGCGGCAAAGGCCGGGACCATAGAGATGAAAAAAGCATTAAAGAAAGACATCAACTCGTCCATGGCTCAAGCCGGGTCCTCTGGGTCCGGATTCTTTACTCCTCCCTCATCTCCCTTTTCACCCAGAACCACGCATTGACGCATCCCAGGAGCACACCTACAAAAAGCAGGGTAAGGGTCCATGAAAAGGAAGCCGGCCACTTCCGGTCGAGCCAAAGCCCCAGCATCACCCCCAGCATAGTGGGAACTGCGACCGCCCATCCCACCAACCCGAACATCCCGAATCCGAACCAGACTCCCCGCTCTCGGCCTCGGGCTTTGAGCTTGCGGTCTTCTTTTCTGCCTACTTCATCGTCCATTTTCTCCGGTGGTCGATCGTCCATGGAACTTCTCAGCGACGGCCCTGGATCTCCAGGAAGCGGTTCACGAAACCGGCTTCTATCCTGGCCAGGGCTGACCGTGCAGCCTTCTCGTTCTCATCCCGGGTCTCGAAGCGCTCCTGCACCATTCTCTTCAATTCTCCAAGTCTCCCTCCCCGGACCGCGTTGCGTGTGGAAACCAGAACCTCCTGTCCCACTTTCACCAGAATCCCTTCATCTATGGCGACAAAGGTTTCTTCCCCCGAAGACTGTTCAAAGGAGAGGATTCCTGGCACAAGGGCCGAGACGAAGTCTATGTGCCGGGGCAAAAGACAAAACGATCCGTCGGCCCCCTCGGCAATGACCTTTTGCACCTCCTGATCGACCAGGATTCTGGCGGGAAGCAGGATCTTGAGCTTCATCCGGCACCCCGGGCTTCGTCGATGGCCCCGATCATGTAGAGCGCTCTTTCGGGGAGATCCGCGAACTCGTCATTCAGGATCCTCTCGCAGCCGTCAAGGGCATGATCGAGGGGCACCATCTTTCCCTCATACCCCGTGAACTGCTCGGTGACAGAGAAAGGCTGTGTAAGAAACCGTTCCAGTCTCCTTGCACGATAAACGGTGTTTCGGTCTTCCCGGGAAAGCTCCTCGATGCCCAACATGGCGATGATGTCTTTTAACTCTTCATACCCGGCCAGGGTTCTTTTTGTCTCCTGCGCGATGCGGTAGTGTTTCTCTCCCACCACATGCGGCACCAGCATTTTGGACCCGGACTGCAAGGGATCAACAGCCGGGTACAGCCCCTCGCTTGCCCTTTTGCGGGAGAGGACGATGGATGCGGAAAGATGGCCGAAAGCATGCACGGCTGCAGGGTCAGTGAAATCGTCTGCAGGGACATAGACCGCCTGGACCGAAGTGATGGCGCCGGTAGTGGTGCTTGAAATCCTCTCTTCCAATTCAGCCAGCTCCGTTCCAAGTGTAGGCTGGTATCCCAGCCTTGAGGGAATCTGCCCCAGGAGCCCGGATACCTCCATTCCAGCCTGAATAAAACGAAAGATGTTGTCGATCAGGAGGAAGACGTCCTGCCTTTTGTCATCCCGAAAATACTCGGCCATGGTCAAAGCGGCATGCCCCACTCTGAACCTGGCGCCCGGCGGCTCATTCATCTGTCCGAAGATCATGACGGTATTTTCAAGCACACCGGCCTCTCTCATTTCCCTGTAAAGCTCCTCCCCCTCTCTCACCCTTTCCCCGATGCCCGCAAAAAAGCTGACCCCCTCATGTCCGCCTACCATGTTATGAATCAATTCCATGATCAGGACGGTTTTACCCACGCCCGCCCCGCCGAAGAGTCCCGCTTTTCCACCCCGCTCCAGCGGAGAAAGGACGTCGATGGCCTTAATACCGGTGCTGAATACCTCTGATTTTGTGGACTGCCTGTTCAGGGATATGGGCCTTCCATGAATGGAACGGTACTCCTCTGCCCGGACAGGTTCCCCTCGATCGATCGTCTCACCAAAGACATCGAACATCCTTCCCAGCACTCTTTGGCCCACAGGTACCTGCAAAGGCCGGCCGGTATCCAGTATCCTGGACCCTTGCGCCAGTCCCTGTGTCGGGGTCAAGGCGATGCCCCGGACCGTTTTTTCATCCAGGTGGGTAACGACCTCGATGACGATCTCTTGCTTTTCGCCGGTTCGAAGCACACTCAAGAGAGCAGGAATGCGGTTCGAGAACTTCGCGTCCACGACGCTGCTGCGGATGGAGTGCACGGTGCCGTAGTTCGGTTTCTGAAGGGGACCGATTCTTTCCTCCGTCATGAATTCGCCTGTACGCGGCCCTTGCTCTGTAACGGGACAAAGGCTTGAGTTTCGTGCGTGGTTGCTTTTGTTAACGATCAATAACTATATCTCCCGATACTTTCCCGGTGAATGGGCTTCATTGTGTATTCTGGCTGGGAGGTCAAGCATCGACGTGTTCTTTCCTTCCGGGTTCCGTTCATCGCGAATAAACAAAAACGTCACTGCAATTACGTGGTTTCCCTATCACCTTTTTGGAAGAGTTCCATCTGCATTCGAGCAAGCTCCGTGAGCCCGGCCCAAATGCCCTTGCTCCCGCGCATCCCGTTCGCAGGCTGAAGCAGGAGAAGCAGTCTTTTGTTCGGGTAAAATACAACCTTGCTCCCGTTCCTGCCAACCGGCACCAAAGTTAAGGTTGATTCAGAAAAGAATCAGGATGCCAGGAAAAGCGACAAATTTTTCCGGAGGTGGACAGGACGGTCATTCTCGCCCGGCCCAGGGGATTCTGCGACGGGGTCGTGCGGGCAGGGGCCATGTCCAAAACAGATCTCTGACCGGGCCCGAAAGGACCCGGTTTTCCAATTCAAGAATAAAGTGACTGTTCCCTTTCGCCAGCAGGCTGTCGTTTTTGGATACCTCATCGGCCGCAAGTTGCGCCGGCGGAAGAATTATCCCCTGGTTCTCATGTTGGAGCCCTTGTTTCAGTGCAACCTGCGTTGCGCCGGCTGCGGCAAAATCAACTACCCCGAAGAAGTCCTGAAGAAACGCATGAGTGTGGCTGAGTGCCTTTCGGCCGCACAGGAATGCGGCTGTCCGGTTGTGGCCATTGCAGGAGGCGAACCGTTATTGCACAAGGAGATGCCGGAGATCGTCCAGGGATTGATCGGGCGCGGGAGGTTCGTTTATCTCTGCACCAACGGGCTCCTCCTCAGCAAGAGCATCGATGATTACAGCCCGTCTCCGTACCTGGCCTTCTCGATCCACCTTGACGGCTGCCGCGAACGTCATGATGCCATGGCCGGAAGAGAGGGTCTGTTCGACGAGGTGATCCGCGCGGTTGAATCCGCCTGCAAAAGAAGGTTCCGGGTTAACGTCAATTGCACCTTGTACAAGGGGATCACCGCTGGGGAATCGGTCGCGCTGTTCGAGCGGGTCGCCGGCCTGGGAGTGGAAGGGATTACGGTGGCGCCGGCGTTCAGCTATGAAAGGGCGCAGAATCAGGATGTATTTATGGACCGGACTTCAAGCGCGCTCCTGTTCAGGGATATTTTCAGAAATATCAATGGGCACAGGCTGATTTTCAACCATACGCCGCTTTACCTCGATTTTCTGGCAGGCAACCGACACTACCAGTGCACGCCGTGGGGAACTCCCACGCGAAATGTGCTGGGCTGGCAGCGGCCATGTTACCTGCTTCCTGACGAAGGCTATGCGCCGAGCTTTAAAGCGCTCATGGAGGAGACGGAATGGGAACGCTATGGAGTCGGACGCAACGCGAAATGTAGCCACTGCATGGTCCACAGCGGCTTCGAGGCCACTGCGGTGGAGGACGCGTTTCGACATCCCTTTGAGACGCTGAAGATGCTGCTCAGGGGTCATCAACAGCAGAAGATCAGAAGGTGAGAAGTTTAGAAGATAGCATGGCCCCCCACGCGCGCCTGAGCGCATGAAGCGCAATGGCAAGATCCCTGGTCATGACCAGCAAATCAGGAAAAAGGGACGGTCTCCGGCAGAGATTTCTCCAAAGCACAGGAAGACAAATCCTGCCATGTTGATCGAGACAGCTGGAAAGATCCGGTTCCACTTTTCTTTGAGGAGGATCGATAACCACGCGCATAGCCAGAAGCGGCAGATCAGCCTCCGCAGCTGTCCGTGCGATGGAGCTACTTTCCATGTCCGAGACAAGGGCATGACTCCTTCGGTACAACTCAGCCTTTTCCTTCGGCGTTGAAACAGGTGACTTTACGGACACTATCGGCCCTTCTATCGCAGGAATCCCCTCACCCAGAAGAGCTTCATAGGCCGTTTTCGAGCAGGCGGGACTCGATTCCCAGGATTTGGATTCTTCCTTGTTTTCCTCTTCAATAACTCTGCTGCCGACGATCAGATCTCCCGTTCCCAGGTCGCGTCGAAGTCCGGATGCGACGCCGACGCTCGCCAGGGCGTGGACGCCCTCTCTGACAAGCCACCTCGCACCTTCGAGACCCTTTTCAAGACCAACCCCCGAACGGAGTGCCACAATCTCTATGCCGCAAGGCAGGGCAATAGTGCAAACTGCACGTCCGTCAAAATGTCTCCAGGGCCGTGTGCCGATGAGAGACCACGCCTCAGCGTCAAAGGCAATCGGAATGCCGACTCTAAGCTTCATCCGCTTTCCTGTTCAAGGAGGCTACACCTTCCTTGCAGCGCCTCACCTCATCCTGGCGGGTCTTCCTGCCGGCCCGAAGTCGTCTGTAAACTGCCAGGGCCCAAAGCGGAAAATAGCGGCTGTATCCGTGGTACCGGAGGTAAAAGACGCGAGGGAACCCGGTGCCTGTGAAGAGATCTTGATCCCATCCGCCCTGCGGATTCTGGGTGTTGAGCAGGTACTGGATGCCGCGCTGAACAGTAGAGCTCCTGTGCTCGCCGGCGGCCATGAGCCCGAGCAGTGCCCAGGCAGTCTGCGACGGAGTGCTCTTCCCTATTCCGGCCAGCGAAGGATCGTTATAGGTGTAACAGCTTTCGCCCCAGCCGTTGTCCGGGTTCTGGCATGATTCAAGCCATTGGACCGCCCTGCGGATGTAAGGCCGGGTCATGTCTTCACCCGCTTGCCTCAAACCCATGAGCACGGACCAGGTGCCGTATATGTAGTTGACTCCCCATCGGCCGAACCAGGCCCCGCAAGGCTCCTGTTCCCTGCGCAGAAATCGCAGCGCCTTTGCAATCGGCGGGAAATCGCGATCAAAGCCCAGCATGGAAAGGAGTTCGACGCAGCGGCCTGTGAGATCCGCTGTGCTGGGATCGAGAAGTGCCCCATGGTCTGCGAAAGGAATATCGTTGAGGTAGAGACAATTGTTGTCAATGTCGAAGGAGCCCCATCCTCCGTCGGAGCTCTGCATCCCCAGAACCCACTTCACGGCCTTGGCGATCCTGTCCCTGAGTTCGTCATCGCCCAGACAACCGGCGCGAAGAATCGACATGAGGACAGCGGGCGTATCGTCCACGTCCGGATAGAAGTTGTTTTCAAACTGAAACGCCCAGCCGCCGGGTTCTATTTCCGGCACCCGTTCACACCAGTCCCCCCGGCACAGGATCTGCTGTTGAAAGAGCCACCCCACGGAAGAGGCCACTGCTTGATGTTCCGGTGCAACGCCTTCCTCCAGCAGTGTCGATAGGCTCAGGCAGGTATCCCAGACCGGCGAAACGCAGGGTTGGCAAAACCCCTCGTCACCGCGCCGGACGAGAAGATCGTCCAGGGCGGCCGTCCCTCTCACAAAAGCGGGGTGATCCTCAGGAAACCCAAGGGTCTTAAGCGCCATGACAGCATTGACCATGGCAGGGAAGATGGCGCCTAATCCCCCTTTCCCCTGCATCCGCTCGAGCATCCACGGTATTGCCTTCTTCAATGCCTTTTCCCTGGAAACGCGAGGGGCAAAACGGTCTATTCGTTTCAGCAGCCGGTCCAGATGAATGAAAAGGTTCTTCCTTCCATTTCCAGGGACAGAATGATCGAGATTCACGAGCTCATGCGGAGATTCAACGAACAGCTCGTGCACACCTTCTTCCGGCCCCAGGGGGCAGATCGGCTTCTTGTTTAATAGAATCAGCAAAGGGATCATCACCGTGCGGGACCAGTAAGACACCTTCGCGACATGAAAGAAGAACCAGCTCGGCAGCAGCATGATTTCAATAGGCATGGCCGGAACCGTTCTCCACGGAATCTGACCAAAAAGAGCGAGGGTGATCCGGGTGAAGACATTGACCCTGGAAGCCCCTCCCAGATCCAGAATCGTCCGACGCGCATCGGTCATGTGCGTTTGTTCAGGGGAGTCGCCCAGCAGCTTCAAAGCGAAGTAGACCTTGGTTGAAGCGCTGATATCCGAAACACCATCCTTGAAAACAGGCCATCCGCCTTTCAACAACTGTCTTCTGCGCAGGTACCTGGATAGACGGGTCGCGAGATCAGTCGGAACAGACCTTCCCAGAAAATGCTGCAGCAGGACGTATTCTGCCGGGATTGTGCAGTCCGCTTCCAGATCAAAGACCCAGTATCCCTCCGCATTCTGAAGGGAGAGAATGTAATCTCTCGCTTTGGAGATGACGGTGTTCAGTCGCTCTACGCTGAAGAGAGCGGCTCTCGGCGGTTCTACTAAAAAGTTCCCCCTGTCAAGGTCCTCTTCGACGGTTTTCAAGACCTGCCTCTCATGTGGTTTTGAGCAGCATCCTTGATCTCTCCCTTTGAGTACCTGAGCTTCAACGTATTCCCTGATGTAGCAGTCGTCGGGATGTCGGTGGTGCTCATCCCTGACGATGCAGTATCCGTCGTGTTGCACACATGGGAAATAAGGCGAGAATCTGAAGTATCCCTTCAAGAGGCTGTATTCCTGGAACGATGTCGATACTTTCCCCTGCAAAATACAGTCTCCTTCGTATTTATGAGGAGTTCGCGTTCGAAGTACTCTCTTTCTGCCACGAAGACGCAAGACACAAAGTAAGACATATGGCGAGGCGAGGACACCGGAGGGGGTAATCCGAGTGAAAATGTTGATAACAGGGGCTTCCGGTTTCGTTGGGTCTGCGGTCCTTCGTCAACTCCTGTCATGCGGGCATGAAATGAGAGCCCTTGTCCGCCCGGACAGCGATCTGCGGAATCTCGCCAAACTGGAGGTAGAGATCGCAGTCGGGGATCTGAGGAATCCTGCTTCCCTGGATCAAGCTCTGGCAGGCTGCCGGGCATTATTTCATGTTGCGGCTGATTACCGGCTGTGGGTGCCCAGGTCTGCTGAAATGTATGAGACCAATGTGGAAGGGACGAAGAACATTCTCCTGGCTGCAGCGAGAAGGGGAGTGGAGCGAATCGTTTACACGAGCAGCGTGGCAACATTGGGCTGTCTGCCTTGCGGGAGCCCTGCCAATGAGACTGCGGAGGCCACACCCGCAGACATGATCGGCCACTATAAAAGATCCAAATGCCTTGCTGAGATCGAAGTCCGCAGGCTCGTGAGCGTGGATAGCCTGCCGGTTGTGATCGTGAACCCTTCCACCCCGGTTGGTCCTCGAGACATCAAACCTACGCCGACAGGGAGGATGATCCTGCAGGCGGCCCGGGGCCGCATGCCTGCCTTTGTGGACACGGGGCTCAACTTCGTACATGTGGACGATGTGGCCAAAGGGCACGTACTGGCCTTTGAGCGGGGAGTTGTTGGGGAACGGTACATTCTTGGAGGACAAAACATGACGCTCAAGGAGGTCTTGAATGAGTTGGCGCCGTTTACCGGCCACCCGGCACCGTCCGTATGTCTACCCCATGACCTGATGCTTCCCATCGCCTATATGGCAGAGGCGTTCGCTTGGATGTGCAGGTCCCACGAACCTCTGCTGACGGTTGACGGCGTTCGGCTTTCGAAAAAGAAGATGTTCTTTTCGGATGAGAAGGCACGAAAGGATCTGGGGTACACGCCGGGACCGGCCTGCGAGGCCCTGAGGGATGCGGTGGAGTGGTTCAGGGAAAAGGGTTATCTCCGCTAGGGGGCTTCACCGCTGAGATTCTTTGAAAGACGAACGTTTAACATCGAACATCGAACGTCCAACATCGAATGAAAAGCAAGTGCCGAACACTCCTTACCGCTGCAGGCCTGACAAGGGTATAATGACCCTCGCGCTTCTCGAATTCTTTGAAAGACGAACGTTGAACATCGAACATCGAACATCCAACATCCAATGAAAAGCAACCGTACTGCAACGGTGATGGCGCAGATGAAGTTGAATCCTGTCGAGCGAGCATTGAAGGGAATCACGCTGGTACAGACCCGCCACCCTGTGTGGGTCTTATCCCTGGCCCTGGGGCTGGCGGTCCTCTCGATCATCTACACGGTCAGGAATCTCGAATTCCAGACGGGCCATATGGATGTCATCTCTCCTAAGGAGCGGTTCAGGCAGACCACCGAGCAGCTGCGCGCCTTTAGCGAACTGGACAGCTTCATCGTTGTTATCGAGAACCGGAACGACGGCCGCTCTCTGGAGTTCCTGAATGTACTGGTCCCGCTCCTGAAAGCGGACAGCTATCATTTTAGGCAGATATTTCATCGGGTGGATCCGGAACCGTTCAGGCCCTGGGCCCTCCTGTATCTTGAGATGGATGAGCTTACAAAGCTTCAGAAGAGTATCCAGGAGCACCGCTCGTTTATCCAAAACCTTGCGCGATCCCCTGACCTCGTCCACTTTTTCAAGGCAGTGAATCATGAGATGACTGCCGCTATGGTCGGGGGGCTCTTTACAGGGTTTCTCGACGAACCGGCAGAGGAAGGAAAAAGAGAGCCCCTGGATCTTTCCTTCCTCATCGGCACGCTGGAAGAAATGCAGAGATGGCTGGATGGAGAGGAATCCCTCGCGAGCCCCTGGGAGCCCCTCCTTATGCGGACGTCGGGGAAAAGCATGTCGGAGGAGGGCTACTTCTGGACTGAGAACAGGCAGTACCTTCTGGTCTTCATCACACCCAACAAGAAAGTAGGTTTCACCGAAGCGCTTCACTCTCTCACTGCGCTCAGGGGGAAAATCGCTGAGCTGAAGGCGGAGTTTCCGGACATCCAAACCGGTGTCACCGGGATGGGCGCGCTGAATCAGGATGAAATGGGGGTGGCCTTCGGGGACATGAGCATTGCCACCCTGATCTCTCTTGTCGGCCTTGCCCTTCTCCTCATGCTCTTCTGGAGGGGCTGGCGGCTGCCTGTTCTGGAGATGATAGAGCTCTCGGTGGCCCTTTCCTGCACATTCGGTCTGACCACCCTGTTCATCGGTCACCTGAACATCCTCTCGATCACGTTTGCCCCCCTGCTTCTCGGGCTCGGCATAGACTATGGGATCCATTGGCTCGCCCGCTTTCAGGAAGAGGTTCAACGCACAACCGTCTCAAAGGAAGAAGCCGTTCAGACCGTCATGCTGAAGCTCGGTCCCGGTATTCTGCTGGCGGGCCTCACCGCGGCCCTCTCCTTTTTCCCCCTGGTGCTCACTGGATTCAAGGGCCTCGTGGAATTGGGAATGATCACGTCCATGGGCATGATCCTGAGCACGATGACAACCATCTGCCTCCTCCCGGTGCTCACTCTCTTGTTCGGCGGGACCTTCAGGCGGAAGAATTCGGACCCGTCGAAAGCCTCTGCACGTTTGAGATTCAGCACGGGAAGAGGCTTGGCAATCGTTTTTTTCGGCGGGGCGGCACTGGCATTGTCCATTTGGGGAGCAGCCTATGTATCCTTTGACCTGAACATGCTGAATCTTCAATCCGAGGAAGCGGAGTCGGTCGTCTGGGAAAAGAAACTCATCGAGGGATCCAGAATGTCCAGCATGGCAGCCTCCATCCTGGTCAATTCCCTTGAAGAGGTCCGGCCGAGAATGGAGGTTCTGGACAGGCTGCCCACCGTATCGGAAGCACAGAGCATCCTGAGCTTTCTCCCCAAAAACCAGGAGGCGAAAATAGACCGCCTGGAGGAGATATCGCCGCTCGTTTCCGGCATCGAGCCCCCTTCAAATCCTCTTCAGGACATGGATCTCGCAGGACTGGAGGAAGTGCTGGGACAGATCCGATACAAGATGGTGGAACACGGCGGGGCGGATGGGGACCTAAGCCGGACATTGCGAAATCAAATGGCGCGGGTGAGTGAGTTGATCGACTCATTGCTGCAGCGTTTCCGCACCACGGCTTCCCCTGCCTTGATCGACAGTCTGAAAAGGCTCGAAAGGGCTCTGATTACGGACCTCGGGGACAAGTTGGATCTCCTGCAGATGAATGTCCGTGCGGCTCCGATGCAGATTTCCGATCTTCCAGGACCCCTGGTTCAACGTTTTGTGAGCGAAGATGATCGTTACCTGATCAGGGCCTTCCCGGCCGTGGACATCTGGGACACGGATCTCCTGGGCAGATTCGTCGGAGAACTCATGTCCGTGGAGCCTGATGCCGCAGGAGACCCTGTCGGCTGGTATTTTTTTACAAAGGCGTTCCGGGATGCCTGTATCAAAGCGGCCATTTACGCGGTCGGCTTCATCCTGGTCGTTCTCCTGTTCACGTTCCGGAATATAAGAACCGCTTTCCTGGTCACCACCCCGCTCGTGGTCGGCACGGCCTGGACGCTCGGGCTGATGGCTCTTCTCGACATCGACTTTAATCTCGCCAACACCGTCTTCCTCGCTCTGGTCGTGGGCGCTGGGGTCGAATACGGAATCATTATCATGCGTCGCCGTCTGGAGGAGGCGGGGGGCATCGGAGCCGTGGCGCTCCCCTGGTCCACAGTCAAAGGAGTTGTCCTCGCCGGACTGACCACAGCCGTTGGATTCGGAAGCCTGACCATATCGAGCCACCAGGGCATTTACAGCCTGGGCTTGCTGGCTACGGTCGGGAGTCTCAGCATCCTGGCAGCGGCGGTGCTGTTTCTGCCGGCGGTTTTGCAGGTTTTTCGAAGACAAGATGGTTAATTGTTATCAGTTAACGGTTAACTGCTATTCGCACAGAGAGTCCTCATGAATACAAAACATCTTCTACTGGCCACGTGTCTGGTTCTCTCCTTCCTTGTCCATCCTGTCCATGCAGGTGAACCCACCGAACGGGTCAGGGCTTTGCTTAATGAGGTAATCTCAGTGCAGTCGGACCCCCGGCTTCAGGGAGATGAATTCAAAGAGAAGAGAAGGGCTGCCGTCAAGAACATCATCGGCAGAAATTTCGATTTCGATCGAATGGCCGAGCGCTCGCTGGGGGAGCACTGGAAGACCCTCAGCAATGAAGAGCGCTCCGAGTTCAGATGGATTTTCAGGGATCTCTTTCAGGATTCCTATTCCTTCATGGTGCTTGAAAATCTGGGGAAGGAAAAGATTCTCTACAAGGATGAAGAAGTGAAGGAGGGGGTCGCCACGGTTAAAACGAGCATGTTGAGACGCAACGCGACCCTTTCCGTGGACTACGAGCTGGCGAACCTGAAAGAGAATTGGCTGATTCAGGACGTAACGATCGACGGAGTCAGCATTCTGAAAAATTATCAGGAATCTTTTGCCAGTGTGATCCGTCGTGATTCTTACGCCAAACTGATCGAAAAGATGCGAGCCAAAAAGAGGGAAGTCGAAAAAGCTCCTTGAAGAGATGCAGGATACAGGATTCAGGATTCAAGATAAAGAAGAAGATCCAACCGACTTGCTCCGCATGGACGTCATCTCCTTAACCCACCTTCAGTTCTTCACTGCGCTACCGGATCACCCATCCAGTCTTTGATTTGAAATCGACGTTGTGAAAATAATCCTTGACAAGTGAACCCAAAGGAATGAACATTCATTCCGCGAGGTGTGCCATGAAGGAAAATTCCAAGCGAGACGACATCATGCAAGCGGCCCTTGATCTCATTGCGGAACGTGGATTTCATGGGGCGCCGATGGCTATGATCGCAAACAGAGCCGGTGTGGGCGCCGGAACTATCTACCGCTACTTTGAGAGCAAGGACGTGCTCATTGCGGAAATGTTCAAGGAGATGGAAGAGAAACTCCTGGATGTTATCCTCAAAGGTTACCATCCTGAGAGATCGATCAGGGAAAGGTTCATCTATCTCTGCGCAACGGTTCTACGCTATTTCGTGGCGCATCCCCGATATTGCCGGTTCATGGAGCAGTTCCTCAATTCGCCATATGGAGTGTCTATCCGCAGGGATAAGATTATGGCGAAAACCGGCAAGACCGATATTTTTACAGAAATCTTTCAACAAGGAATTGCCGGTAAGGTTCTCAAGGATTTGCCTCTCTTTGTGCACGCCGCTCTGGCATTCGGCCCCATACTTGCCTTGGTGCGGGATCATAACCTGGGTTTGATTGTCCTGGACGATTACCTGATCGAGAAAAGCATTGAGGCATGCTGGGATGGAATAAAGAAATAGAAGTGTAGTTTTTTTTCTGATGGAGGCCAGATCAGATCTCAGAGGAGTGGAATGAAAATCATTGAACGTATCAGGCTTTTTACCATTCTTGCAGTTCCGGCAACCGCCATGATGTTATCAGGTTGCGGGGATCGGAATGCAACCGGGAACGCTCCTAGGAACGTCACTCCGGAGGTCGCGGTTGTGACGGTTCAACCCCGGCAGGTTGTCCTGACCACGGAACTGCCCGGCCGCACGTCGCCCTACATGGTTGCGGAAATCCGTCCCCAGGTCAGCGGTCTCATCCAGAAGCGGCAGTTTCAGGAAGGTTCCGATGTCAAGGCCGGCGGGTCTCTCTATCTGATCGATCCTGCTCCTTTTCAGGCGGCGCTCGAGAATGCCGCAGCGAACCTCGCCACCATGAAGAAAAACGCCGAACGGGCGCAAGCCGCTCTGGGAGCGAGTATCGCCAACGTAGCGCGGCAGCGGGCCACTCTCGAACTCGCCAGGACGAACCGCGAGCGGTATGAGGATCTGATCAAAGATAGAGCCGTCTCCGCCGGCCAGCGCGATCAGGCCGTAACCGAGGCCCAGGTGGCCGAGGCTGCAGTGAAGGCTGCCGAGGCGCAGGTGGAGAGCGACCGAAAAGCCATAGGCGCGGCCGAAGCGGCGATCCAGCAGGCGGAAGCGGCGATGCAGACCGCCCGAATCAATCTCGCTTACACCAGGATCACCGCACCCATCTCCGGTCGGATTGGAAGATCCAGTGTCACCATGGGGGCGATCGTGACGGCGTATCAACCCCTCGCCCTGGCGACGATCCAGCAACTGGACCCCATCTATGTGGATGTGCCCCAGTCCACCACCGAGCTGTTGCGATTGCAGCGCCGTCTGGAGGAAGGAAGGATCAGCCGCAATGGCGGAAACCTGGATACAGTCCGGCTCATGCTTGAAAATGGGGCGCTCTATCCTTTGGAAGGCACGCTTCAATTCCGGGACGTCTCGGTAGACCCGTCTACCGGATCGGTGATTCTACGGATGGTCTTTCCCAATCCGAACGGGATTCTCCTGCCGGGGATGTTCGTACGAATCGTGGTAAAAGAAGGCGTCAACGAGCAGGCGATCCTGGTCCCCCAACAGGCAGTGTCACGCGATCCAAAAGGCAATCCCACGGCCTTGATAGTAGACGCTGAGGGTAAGGTCCAGCAGCGGATGCTCACGCTCGACCGCGCTATCGGCGACGAATGGTTCGTCATTGATGGGTTGGCACCAGGCGACCGGGTCATCGCCGAAGGAATGCAGAAAGTGCGCCCCGGCGCAGTCGTAAAGGCCGTTCCCTTTAAAGAAGAAGGGTAAAAAACCGCAAATCCGCCACAAAGACGCGAAGGCACAAAGTAGGGAGCAATCCACCTCTTTCTTGAGTCCGCGGACAGGTTGTACCTATTGGGGGTAGAGAGGCCGTAGATCAGAGTTCGGTGTTCAGAGTTCAGGAAGAGCGTTCTGAAGAGTCTTTCCTGAACACTGAACACTGTGGACTGAACGCCAAGAGGGATCGCTTGAAATTTGAAGATGTAACCTTCTTCGAAGGGGTCACCTGAGGACCGCGCGCCTGTCCCGTGAAGCGGGGCTCTGCGTGTGGAGACTCACTGCCTTAGTGGCACAAGTTCTAATTGACGGAGGCGCATAATGCTATCGAGATTCTTTCTGGACCGTCCGGTCTTTGCCTGGGTGATCGCCATCATCCTGATGGTGGCAGGCGGCCTGGCGATCTATCAGCTGCCCATCTCCCAATATCCTCCCATCGCGCCGCCGTCCATTGCCATCAGCGCTTTTTATCCTGGAGGTTCGGCCGAAACGGTTGAAAACAGCGTAACACAGCTCATCGAACAAAAGATGACCGGCTTTGACAAGATGCTCTATCTTTCAGCCACCAGTGATTCGGCCGGCGCTTCGCGCGTTGAACTGACCTTCGCCCCGGGGACCGATCCGGATTTGGCCTGGTCCCAGGTTCAAAACAAGCTCCAGCTTGCCATGGCGAGTCTTCCCGAGGTGGTGCAGCGCCAGGGGGTCAAGGTGAGCAAGTCCACCCGCAACTGGCTGCTGATTGTCGGTCTCATATCGGAAGACGGCAGCATGGACCTGAACGACTTGCAGGACTATGCCCAGTCCAACCTCGAAAAGGTGCTTTCCCGGGTGCCGGGAGTGGGCGAGGTAGAGGTCTTCGGCAGCCAGTATGCCATGCGTATCTGGCTGAACCCTGACAAGCTGACCAATTACGGGATGACCATCCAGGATGTGATCACGGGACTGCGGGCCTACAATGTGGAAGTGTCCGCCGGACAGTTCGGCGGAGCGCCGGCCGCGGAGGGCCAGCGGTTGAATGCCTCCATCGTTGTCCAGAACCTGCTCAAGACGCCTGAGGAGTTTGCCGCAATCCCGCTTCGCACCAACGCGGATGGATCCATCGTACGAATCAAGGACGTGGGACGGACGGAACTGGGAGCCGAATCCTCTGATGTCGAGGTCCGCTATAATGACAGGCCTTCCACCGGCCTTGCGATCAGGCAGGCCGCCGGCGCCAATGCACTGGCCACGGCCGATGCAATCCGCGCCAAGGTGAAAGAAATAAGCCCCTTTTTCCCTCCCGGCTTAAAGGTCGTCTATCCTTATGACACTACGCCCTTTGTCAGGGTGGCCATCAATGAGGTGGTCAAGACCCTTTTTGAAGCGATCCTGCTGGTCTTCCTGGTGATGTATCTGTTCATGGGGAATATGCGGGCAACTCTGATCCCGACCATTGCCGTGCCGGTGGTAATCCTGGGGACTTTCGCCGTGCTGGGGCTTTTCGGGTTCTCCATCAACATGCTCACCATGTTCGCCATGGTGCTCGCCATCGGGCTTCTGGTGGATGATGCCATCGTGGTGGTGGAGAACGTCGAGCGCATCATGAGCGAGGAAGGACTTTCGCCCAGGGAGGCGACCGCCAAGTCCATGGACCAGATCACCAGCGCGCTCATCGGCATCGGACTGGTGCTTTCGGCGGTGTTCGGTCCCATGGCGTTTTTCGGCGGTTCCACCGGGGTTATCTATCGCCAGTTTTCAGTGACCATCATCGCTTCCATGCTCCTTTCAGTGGTGGTAGCCCTGATCCTGACGCCGGTCTTGTGCGCCTCCCTTCTCAAGCCGGTATCCAAGGGGCATGCGTCGGCAGACAAGGCCGTCTTTTTCATGCGTCCCTTCTTCAGGTGGTTTGACCGGGTGTTCATGCGAACCCGAGACCAATATCTGAAACTGGTGGGCCGCTCTATTGCCCATAAGGCCCGCTATGTTTTTATCTTTCTGCTGATCGTGGTGGCCATGGGATTCCTTTTTAAGCGCATGCCCACAGCTTATCTCCCTGATGAAGACCAGGGGATATTGATGGTTCAGTCCATACTCCCGGCAAACTCCACCCTGGAGCAGACCCGAGGGATCATGGAGAACGTGCGGAACCATTTTCTGGAACGCGAAAAAGAGGCCGTGGAAAATGTAATGACCGTTACGGGCGCCGGCTTCTCCAATCGGGGACAAAACACCGGCATGGCATTTGTCAAGCTCAAGGATTGGGATCTCCGCGACCGGCCGGACTTGAAGGTAGGCGCCGTGGCCGGTAGAGCCATGCGGGAATTTTCCCGAATCCGCAATGCCATGGTGTTTGCCTTTGCACCCCCGGCCGTCTTTGAGCTCGGTACGTCCAAAGGTTTCGACTTCCAGTTGCAGGACCGCGGCAGCCTGGGCCATTCCGGGTTGATGGCGGCCCGCAACCAGCTCCTCGGCATGGCGGCCCGGGATCCGGTCTTGACCAAGGTCCGGCCTCAAGGCATGGAGGATGTGTCCGAATACCGGATCGACGTGGATTGGGAAAAGGCGGGTGCATTGGGCGTTCCCATCACTACGATTCACAACACCATTTCAGCGGCCTTCGGCAGCGCTTATGTCAATGACTTTATCCAGGGGGGCAGGGTCAAGCGGGTGTACGTTCAGGCCGATGCCCCCTACCGCATGTTGCCCACGGACCTGAAAAAGCTCTATGCGCGCAATGGGGCCGGGAAGATGGTGCCGTTTTATTCCTTTGCTTCCGGCGGCCACTGGACTTCCGGTTCCCCCAAACTGGAGCGCTTTAACGGCTTTCCGTCCGTGAATATCCTGGGTGAGGCCGCCCCGGGAAGGAGCTCCGGGGAGGCCATGCAGGCCATGGAAGGGTTCGTCCGGGAACTGCCCCAGGGAGTCGGTTTCGACTGGACCGGTCTCTCCTACCAGGAACGGATGGCCGGCGGCCAGACGGGACTGCTATACGCCTTTTCCATCCTGGTGATTTTTCTATGTCTGGCGGCTCTCTATGAGAGCTGGCCCATCCCCATATCCATTCTGCTGGTTCTGCCCCTCGGCGCAATCGGCGGTGTGATCAGTTCTTCCCTGCGGGGACTGCCCAACGACGTCTATTTCCAGATCGGGCTGTTGACCACCCTCGGCTTGACCACCAAGAACGCCATCCTTATTGTCCAGTTCGCCAAGGCTCGGGTGGATGAAGGAGCCGGGCTGATCGAGGCAACCCTGGAAGCCTCGAAATTGAGGCTGCGGCCCATCATTATGACATCAATGGCCTTTGGATTCGGGGTGCTGCCGATGGCTCTTGCCACCGGAGCCGGCGCCGGCGCCCAAAATGCCATCGGCATGTCGGTCGTGGGCGGGGTTGTGACATCGACCGTCCTGGCAACGGTATTTGCGCCGCTTTTCTATGTGTTGATCTATAAGCTGTTCGGCAGACACAGAAAGCGTGAAACGGCCGGAACCGTTGAGGTGAGCTCACAAGGAGAACCCTGCCATGAATAGGAAGCCGTTCTTTCTACTGTGCGCGATCGGCCTCGTTCTGGGCGGCTGCACGCTGGCGCCAAAATACTCGCGGCCGGACGCTCCGGTTCCTGCCGGGTGGCCGACCGGCGCAGCCTACGGGGAAGCCGGAAACGTAAGCGGCACTGCAGCGGAGATCCCATGGCGGGAGTTCTTTCCTGACGAGCGGCTTCAACGTCTGATCGACGACGCGCTGAAAAACAATCGCGATCTGCGACTGGCCGCGTTGAATGTGGAAAGGGCGCGCGCGTTGTATGGTATTCGACGGGCCGAGCTTTGGCCCTCAGTGGAT
This sequence comes from Deltaproteobacteria bacterium HGW-Deltaproteobacteria-15, assembly GCA_002840535.1. GTDB lineage: Bacteria > Desulfobacterota > DSM-4660 > Desulfatiglandales > HGW-15 > HGW-15. The sequence goes on from PHBH01000055.1 coordinate 29,758, forward strand.
GCGGCGGGCAGCTGGTTCAAGGAGCGTGTGCCGGCCGAGTTCTCGACCACCCGTCAACGGATGACCGTGGAACAGTACAGCGTGGATTTTGGCATCTTTTCGTGGGAAATCGACTTCTTCGGCCGCATCCGCAGCCTCAAAGACAGCGCACTGGAAGAGTACCTGGCCACGGCTGAGGCACAGCGCAGTGCGCAGATCCTGCTGGTATCCGCAGTCGCCAATGCTTACCTGACCCTTGCCGCGGACAGGGAACGGATCAAGCTTGCGGAGATCACCTTAAAAGCGCAGCAGTCCGCATACAATTTGATCAAGCGGCGCTTTGAGCATGGAATCGCATCCGAGCTGGATCTCAATCAGGCTCAGACACAGGTGGATATCGCAAGGGGAGACATTGCCCGTTTCACGCAGCTGGCGGCCCAGGATGAAAACGCGTTGAACCTCCTGATGGGATCCTCTTCCCCCATGCCGAACGATTTTCTCCCGGCCGAGCTGGACAGCGTCGACCCTCCCCGGGAGCTCTCTCCGGGTCTCTCATCCGAGGTGCTTCTTTACCGGCCCGATATCGTATCGGCCGAACATCGGCTGAAGGCGGCGAACGCCAACATCGGCGCCGCCCGTGCCGCCTTCTTCCCCCGGATTTCCCTCACCAGCACGCTCGGAACCGCGAGCACGGAGCTCTCCGGTCTTTTTCATTCGGGCACGCGCACGTGGAGCTTCGTGCCGCAGATCCTCATGCCGATCTTCGATGCCAGGCTGTGGTCGGCCTATGATGTAACGAAAGTGGAAAAGGAAATCGGGTTGACCCAATATGAGAGGGCGATTCAGACCGCCTTCAGAGAAGTGGCCGATGCTCTCGCCGTGCACGGAACGGTGGATCACCAGTTATCCGCTCAGCAGTCCCTGGTGGATGCGGTTGCACGGACCTACCGCCTCTCCACACTGCGATATGAAAGGGGAATCGACAGCTACCTCGGCGTCCTGGACGCTCAACGCTCCCTCTATGCGGCCCAGCAGGGGCTCATCTCGCTCCGCCTCGGGAAACTCGCCAACCTGGTGAGACTTTACGCAGTGCTGGGCGGAGGCTCGGTGTGAAGAGTGAAAAGATGAACGTCCAACATCGAACATCGAACATTCAACATCGAATGAAAGCAAGGGACGAAGCACACCAGGAGCAGGAAAATGGTCGACTGAACAGATGAACGTCGAACATCGAACATCGAACGTTCAACATCGAATGAAAGCAAGGGACGAAGCACACCAGGAGCAGGAAAATGGTCGACTGAACAGATGAACGTCCAACATCGAACATCGAACATTCAACATCGAATGAAAGTAATGGACGAAGCACACCGAGAGCAGGAAAATGGTCGACTGAAAAGATGAACGTCCAACATCGAACGTCAACATCGAATGAAAGCATGACCGTGTTTCTCTGAAAGGAGGTGAAGATCATCGTTCAGGAAATCGGCTCTGTGGACAGACGATTGAGAGAGGCTGAACAGAAGATCACCATCCTCTGTGAGATTACGAGGTATGTCTCTTCTCTTCTCGATGTACAACTTGTTCTTGATGCCATTGTTCAACTGCTTTGGAAGGAGTTCAACCTGGATGCATGTTCCATCCGGCTGCTGGACGCTGACGGCAAGCTGAGAATAAAGAGTCAGAAGGGACTCAGCAGGGCATTCACCGAAAAAGCGACGAGAGAACCCACGGTTGACTGCTATTCGGGGGAGTGTTTTCTCACAGGCAGAATCGTCATTATCAATGATTCCGATCGGATTGAAAAGCCCATCTCAACGACTCGCCTCGTGGGCGAGGATATCAAGTCCTTCGCGGTTGTACCTATCAAAGTCGAAAACGAAACCATTGGGGTTTTGGCTACCGGTTCCAAGAAAAAGAACTACTTTCATGAGCGTTTCAATGACCTGATCTACGTCATATCCAACCAGATCGGAATTGCCATAAAAATCTCGCAGCTGTATGAGGAAATTCACAATCTGAATCAAGGACTGGAAGAAAAGGTCCGGGAACGGACCGCAGAGCTGGAAGAAAGAACGCAGCAGTTGATTGCAGCGGAGAGGCTCGCCACAACCTGCGAAATGTCAGACAGGGTAGCCCATGAACTCAGGAATTCGCTCACCGTGGTAGGGGGTCTTGCACGGAGGCTCCTTGAGAAACCATTTGAGGATGATCGGCATACCAAGTACCTTAAAATCATTTTCGAAGAAGTGAAAACGCTGGAAGAAAAGGTTTCCAAGCTGATAAAGCTTGGCGCCGGAGAATAGGCTGATTACTTTTTTGATCGAGACCGTTCTCTCATTGTTCTTCACCGGTACATCTTTTTTTCGGCGGCAGCGGAGAAGCGATCGGCAGCCCGCTTCAACGACGAAGCTTGATGAACCCGTAAAAAGTCGTCACCCCGGTGAAAACCGGGGGCCAGGTGTTCTGCAGCAGCCTGGAAATACTGGATCCCGGTTTTCACCGGGATGACGGAAAGAGGGCATTTTCGACTTTTTACGGGGCTGTCAAGCTTCCTCATTCGACAGGGGGACCGGATGCCTTGTCATTTAGACGAGCCGAAGAAATAGGTCGCCGCGATGGAACCACCAAAAGCATTGACCCCGACGTTCCTGTCGTCCAATCCCGCGTTGGAGACGTGGTGGTACATCCCCTCGAGGTCGAGCGACCATCCCCTTCCGAGTAAGAAGCGAAAGCCCAAGCTTAACTGAGGGGAAAACTCAATGGATTGGCCGATCAGGTCCTGTGTTCGATCCTTGTACAGATCGTTATACACTATGCCCGCCCCAAACTGAAAATAGGGGACAATCCGCCAGTCCGGATAGACCACGTTGTAACGGAGAAGAAAGGCTAACTCCACCATGTAATCGCCGAATCCCTCCGTTACGTTGGATCCGGCCACCTGAACGATGCCTTCGAGGTTGCCCCTTGGGAGAAATTTCTTCTCGGACGGGTCATTGAGAAAATAGCCCCCCCGGAGGTAGGTCATCGAATAATCCAGGTGTCGCCTCTCCTTCTTGATGAGTAGAGGGGAAGCAAGCAGGCCCGTGCCCGCCTGTATGGTCTTGCCTCCTTTCACATAAAGATCTTCTGCCGTACTGTCCGATGCAGCCAGGGAGAGAGAAGGATTCAGGATCACCAGGAAGAATCCGAAAAAGAGAGAGAGCAGGATCAGAGCAGTAGACGTACAATTTTTCATGAAAACCCTCCAGGTTGAGCTTTTGATACTGCGATCTCGCAGCAAGGTTTTTGACCTTCGAAGACTGCCATATTCCATTTGGGCCGCTATGTGAACGCCGGTCAATCGATTACAAATAAGCGCTTGCGGGTAGAAACTTTGATAGGTACGAACGATTTGTTTAGAACTTGAAAATGTTCAGATTGGAGTTTCCTTATGTTTGAGCCTCTAATAAATAGGGTGGATACTGTATATTGGGCCCGAGAAATTTGTACCCTGTCTCCCCAATGATCTTCTTGCTCGAGTTCGCCGGCACCAGCTTTTCCTTGACTTGCGCCGTCGAATCGAAATAATTGCTGAAATGTTTCATTCACTGCTCTTGCCATGCACCTTTAGGTCTTGAGCTGAATTCCGCCACCTCGTCACACATCCTGTATGTAGCCCAACTTTCCCTCAGTGGTAGGAAGAGTCTCGATCCGAAAGCTGCAACCAGGTTGTCATCTCGACGAAAGAAGAGACCTTGTGATTTCCTAAAGATTTCTCACTTCGTTACAAATGACATTTCTTTCAATGTATTCCAGACAGGAATCTACCATGAAATACAAAAATGTCTTATGCGTCTATCCCTACAAGCGTGAGCTGAAGACCGTAGGTTTTCTCCCGCCGATCGGCCTTGAATACGTGGCCTCCGCCATAGAGGATCTGGTGGAGAGCATCACGGTAATCGACTTGAGGTATGAGGAGAAACCGTTTCTCTCCTTCATCGATGAGAGAACCGATCTGGTCCTCTTCAGCATCAACTGGGAAGCTGATCCCGAATTTGTACGGGATGTCATCCGGAGTGTACCGGAGCAGATTACCGTTGTTGTTGGGGGGAGACATGCTACCGTGCATGTGGCTGAACTTTTTCAGGAGCACCCGCGGATCGACGCGATCGCCCGCGGAGACGGCGAAGAGATTGCCAGACAAATCGTTCAGAAGGGCATCTCACCGGATATCGACGGGCTGTCGTTCCGATCGAATGGGGAAATCGTCCACAACAGGAACCGGCTGCTGGAAACCACCTGTTGGGGAGGTTATCCGAACAGGAATCTTCGCCGGTACAAGTATATGGTTTCTGTCGATGAGTTTACGACCGACGTCGAGATCGATCTCATGCTGGGATCAAGAGGCTGTCCCTTTAACTGCAAATTCTGCGACTTCAAATTCAATCCTCTTGGGGAAAAGAGAAAGTGGTCGGTGAGAACACCGGAGTCCGTGGTTTCCGAAATAAAAAGCATCAGCGCCCCTATCATAGGGTTCGCAGACGATATCTTCACCGCGGATATGGATTGGGTGGAAAGGGTCTGTGATCTCCTCATCGCAGAGGGGATCAAGAAGAAATACGCCATCAATGCCAGGCTGGAGGTTGCCAGGAGGCCGGACGTCCTGGAGAAGATGTACAAAGCCGGGTTCATGGCCTTTCTCATGGGAATCGAATCCGCTCATGACAAGACCCTGGCATCCATGAACAAGGGGTTTACCACCGCAAAGGTGAGGGAATACTTTGAGACGCTGCGCCGGTTCAACATTATTTATCATTGTTACTTCATCATCGGGAACATCGGCGAGAGCAGGGAGGAGATGATGGACATCGTCCGGTTCTCCCATGATCTCGGGGCCGACACCCTGGGGCTCTCTGTCCTGAGGGCGACCAAGTACTCCCCTCTCAAGGAGATGCTGAAGGGGGTCGATCATTACCACATCCAGGAAGAGTCCGGCAAGGTGTACTCGGACATGCTTTCGATCGATGACCTCCAGCAGATCCGAAGAGATGTCAATGCATCATTCTTCACCCTGCCGGTCATCCTTCGCATTCTGAAGAAGATGATCGTCCACAGGTTGCTCACACTTGGCCGTGTCTACAGAATCATCACCTTTACCGCCAGCAGGAAAATCAGAAAGATCGCAAAGAAAAAAGGAATACGTTTGGGAAATGTGTTCAAGTGAAAGGGAGGTGGATCACCTGAGGCCACCGTTCTGCGGGGGAGCCTCATTCTCGACCTTTTTTCAGCAAGTCCCGAATTTCGGCCAGGAGCTCCTGTTCCTTGGTAATGACGGGCGGTGGCGGTGGGGGTGGCGCGGCCTCCGCTGCCTTTGCTCTCATGACCCATCCCAGGAACTTCACGATGAAGAGGAAAAGCGCAAGGGCCACAATAAGGAAGTTCAGCACCTCGCCTATAAAGAGACCGTAGGGGATCTCCTTGCCGTTCACCACGAATTTCCAGGCCATATACCCTTTCTCCCCCGGCATGATGAGGCTGATGAGCGGCATGAGGAGGTGTTTTACGAGCGAATCGATGATTTTTCCAAATGCCGCACCGATAATCACACCGACCGCCAGATCGATCACGTTCCCCTTGAAAGCGAACTGTTTGAACTCCTCAAAAAGTGAAAATGCCCTTTTACCGGGATTCACGGAAGCCATTCTCTGCGTGACATTGAAACCCATGAGACACCTCCTTATTGTCAGTGAAAAGTTTTCTTTCGCGTGACAGCGGCGGAATACAGCCGCAACTCATTTCGTGAAAACTTTTTTCAAGAGATCTGTGACTCTTGCCGCAGGATTGGTCCGTATCTTCTTCTCTTCCTCTCCCACCATCGTGAAGAGGCCGTCAAGAGCTTCGTTGGTTACATAGTGATCGAGATCCATGCTCTCCTTGGAAGCAAAAGGCATGGATTGATAGGGTTCCACCATGTCCTTGTAAGCCTTTGCGACCCCAACCTTGTTCATGCTCGAGGTGACAACCGGCTTGAACTGATCGTAGAGCTTTTTTGAAGTCTTCCCCTTGAAGAAGTCGGTTGCGGCCGTGTCGCCGCCCTGGAGAATTTTCCGGGCATCGTCGAAGGACATTTCCTTTATTGCCTGGGTAAAGAGAGGTACGGCTTTTGGAGCGGCTGTTTCGGCGGCCCGATTCATCGCCAGGACCAGCTGGTCCACCTGCTGCTGGTAGCCCAGCTTTCCGATGACGTCGGCAACCTTCTGCAATTTGTCGGGAAGAAGAATTTTGATCAGCTCATTTCCAAAGTACCCGTCCACTTTTGAAACCGATCCGACGGCGTTTCTGGTGCCTATGGACAGGGCCTCCTTGAGTCCTGAAATGGTGGTTTTCTGATCTGGTGCATTGAGTCCCCTAGCAGAATCCGCTGATCCCGGCGACTGCACTCCCTTGAGCACATCGTCCAATGAAACAGCGCAGGCGGGTGAAGAGGTGAGGACGAAGAATCCGATGACACTGACCAGAAGCGTTTTCATGCGATCCTCCGACGAGAGTGTTCAGGGCAAGAAAGAATTTGATCTTCCACTCCGACATACGAGATTCACCCTTCTGTGTCAAGGATGAAGCAGGTGTTCATGCTTAATAGTACTAGACCACAATACCAGAACAAAGTATTAGATAATAGTGTGAGATTGACAAATTTCTGTGAATCGGAGTAGAATCTACTGAATCTCACGCGTTTCATGGCTAAGGAATTGAATCGGGTAATGTGCGCTTTGAACCTAACTTTCCTTTTTCCTGCTGCTCACAATGGAGGTGCGTTTTTCCCTGCCGCTTACAAAGGAGGTGCTCTATGAAAATCAGGTTAATGTGCTGTTTCTGTACGATTTCTCTGCTTCTGCTTCTGGGATGCGCCGGGTCGCATTTCGGCGTCCAGGACAAGAGCGTAACGGTTCCGGACCAGTTCATCGAGACCGAGGCAGCAATTGCGAGTGCCGAGAAATCGGCCGGTGCAAAGTACTGCCCTGATAAGATCGCAAAGGCCAAGGATCTCGCCAAAAAGGGCGTAGAGACGTACTGGGCCTGCCGAACCGCCGAGGGGATGGCCATGCTTGCCGACGCGAGAAAACTGGCCAAGGAGGCGGAAGGGTGCCAGCCGCCGCCGAGCCCGGCCGCGCCAGCACCACGCGTTGCCCCGCCTGCTCCGCAGCCCCCGCCGCCGCCAAAAGTAATCAGCCTCAACTGGGTCTACTTTGACACCGACAAGGCTGACCTCAAGCCGCAGGCAATCGCCACACTTGATGAGAACGTCAGGGTGCTCAAGGAAAATCCCAATCTCACGATCGAACTCGCGGGGCACACGGACGCAACAGGGTCCGACTCATACAACACAATGCTCTCACAAAAAAGGGTTCAGAAGGTGCAACAGTATCTGACTTCGAAGGGCATCCCGGCGAGCCGTCTGAGAACCGTAGCTTTCGGAAAGGCGAAACCGGTCGCAGAAAACAAAACCAAAGAAGGCAGGGCGAAAAATCGCCGAGTGGAGATAAGAGTAATCCAGTAGGTGTTTACCCGGCCGCTCAACCAGTGTCCGCAGGGCCAGGAACCGAAAGAGCCCCTCTCAATGAATGGAGGGGCTCTTTTTTTCTCGTGCGTTGCCCTGTTATGTCCAGAGGTGGGTGAGCTCGCGGGGCGGAGCTGTCGGATTTCCCTTGTCGTCCTCTCCATAGTTGCATTGGGACAAAAGCTTCAAATCCGCAAGACACCTCTTGTCGCCTTCAAAAAGCACTGTTTTATAACCTTTTCTGGCTATCAGGCCGGCTGCCATGGTGATGCTCAAGACATTGCTCGCATCGTATTCCTTTCCATCCACAATGAGGGAAAGCTTGGTTCCATAATGCTTGGCCAGCTTCACGATCAAACTGGCGGGCCTCAAATGAAAACCGAGCTTCTCCGGCACCCTCAGCTCGCAGGTATCGATTTCAGTGTACTTCCCCAGGAATTCGCAAGCCAGATTCCTGCCGGACTGCAAATATCTGTTGGCGTGAAACAACGCGAAATTGACCAAAACATCCAGCACTTTCGGGCCATCCACGATGAATGTTATTCCTTCTTTGCCCTTTTCACGCCGCGCTGTGAGGATATGTCTCTCGTACAAATGAGAAAGCCAGTTGACAATGCTCAACAGATGCATGGGCATGGAGATAAAGCTTCTGAACCGTTTCAGGTTTTCATCCTGCAACTCCAATGGGGTGCGTCGGATATGATGGTCGTAGGTCGATTGCAGGTTATGGATGAGAGCGTTGACTTCTCTCGACTTCTCCTCGTCGACTTTGACGGGAACGACGCACACGAGACGATCGAAATGGTTCTTACCGTTGTTCCAACCGAAATGCTCCACCTTGCTGATGACGCCGAGGTACTGCGACGCTAACTTGGCAAGTACCCCTCTTGCATCCGACTCCTCTTCTTCATTGATGTTATACGGGAGGCGCTTCTGCGGATAGTACTCCCCGAAAGAATCTTCATACAAAGTCCCGTCGGGAAATGTCATGCCCAGTCTCAACGCTTCCTTTTTTACCTCTTCAAAAAGGCTGAAAATCGTATCGTCTATGAAGGTCGACACCTTTTGGGCATCCTCCAGAAAGTGGTTGGATTCGTCTTCCTGGAAATCGTAAGCATGGTACCTTTTCAGGATGTGCCCAAGAATGAAGGCCGCCTTGGCCAGGTTTCTGATACATGCCACCAGTTCACAGAAAAAGTGCCAGGTCTTATTGTCTCTCGCACAATGATCATCCAGGAAACTCTCGAACTCCTCGGATTCGACAACCAGATGGGAATAGAATTTTCTGGTATGGGCCCTGCGTTCGTTCAGGAGGAAGGTGTGAATCTTTAGAAAATTTCGGGAGTGATCCTGAGCTAACTCAAGAAATTCATCCTCTGGAATGATCTCGGTTAATGATGCGTTCATGATAAAAGGCCTTTGGATGGGCTTGGTCGGTGGTCCTCACTGAAAGGCGAGGCAACAAGAGTTACATTTTGAGAATAGAGCCTTTTGATCTCGTGTCAAGACAAATTTGCCCCGGAATTCACTACCCCGCACACTTGACGCAGCCATGTCATTGTCTTTGCTCCGAGGCCCGGGATAGTCCTTGGTACCCGGGGCATAATCCGTTGCTCCTCCCCCGATTGTATCCCAAAGAACGGTGGCCGCCGGGCCGTCCCTCCATCAGGGGGAGCGCCGGGCGGCCTGCCCATTCGCATCATTTCTTCCTGGTGTAGGTGATCTCCATCATCTTCTCTTCTTTGCCGCTCTGGTCAACTGTGTACATTTCAAAAAGGTGGGTGTTGTCATCTACGAATCTGGTCACGGATCGCCACTTCATGGGTCCTTTGATCGGATCGTCGTAGCTGCTTGCCTGCGTAATGGTCTTTCCATCCGCGCCGGCAGTCCCCTCGAAAAACATGATAGCGGTACCCATGGAATCCATCCAGGTCGAGACGTACTTCCTGGTATGGTTATCGTATCCGGCGAAGCCAATTCCGGTGAATGGGGCTCCCATCATGTCGCCGGTAAAATCCTGCTGCAGGAAACGTCCTCCGAGGATCATCTTGTGTTCCGATGTTCCCATGGATTCCATGGGAGGTTTGTCTGGTTCCATCCAGGACTTCACCTTGGCGTTCCAACTTCCAGCCATGCTCGCCAGCAGCTTGTGGGGACCACCCGGAGTTGCCAGCTTCTTGTATACTTCCATCATCTCCTGCATATCACCTTTGCTTTCTTGCTTCCTTTTTGGGCCATGGTAAGCCTCCTTCTGATGTTGTTCACCCGGAACCGCCGCCGGGCCCGAACAACATGCGATTACAGTATGTGCATCAGTTCTCAGGCACAATATCGGCTTTCGTGCAGTCCTATGAACCGAACCTGCGAACCGCGCGTGTGCGTGCCTTGGATGCTTCGGCATCACGGTTTCTGGGAGGCGCAGTGGTGACGAGCGAACCCAGCAGAGTGGAGGACGCTCGGGCGACTTCGTCGACCGCTCGATTGAAAGCCTTTTCGTTTGTAGCAGATGGTTTAGCGAATCCGCTTATCTTCCTCACGAACTGAAGAGCCGCTGCCCGAATCTCCTCATCTGTCGCCGGGGGCTCAAAGTTATAGAGGACTCTCACATTCCTGCACATCCGCGCACCTCACTTGTCGTCCGCACGGAACCCCATCCGTGCTTTTCCAGCCGGATAGGGGCTTGCGCCCGCGAATTACGCACACTGGCTGTAAAGCCAGATCTAGAACTTACGATATGGCCGATTGGCAAATAATCAAGTAAGGGCAGAGGAACCTGGATGGATCATCGGGAAATCAACACTGTGATGCTCGCCACAAGCCTGGCACCCGATGGTGGGTTTCTCACCATCTGTTCTCCTCAGTGAATCATCCTGCCTCCCTCGGCTTCAGTCCCATTGGTCTTCAGGACGATTTTGATGCAGTTTTCCGCCTTATCCCTGAACATCTCATAGCCTTGCGGCCCATCCTCCAAACGCAGCCGGTGCGTGATAACGAAGCTCGGGTCGATTTCGCCTTTCTGAATCCGCTCGAGCAGCGGCCTCATGTATCTCTGAACATGACACTGCCCGGCCCTCATCGTCAGCGACTTGTTCATGACCGAACCCATTGGAAATTTGTCAACAAGACCGCCATAGACTCCAATCACCGAGATCGTTCCGCCGTTACGGCATGCCATGATGGCCTGACGAAGTGCAATGGGCCTGTCGGTTTCGCCCATGATCGCCTGTTTGGCCCGGTCGTAGGCGTAAAGGAGCCCGGGGGTATGCGCCTCCATTCCCACTGCATCGATGCACCCGTCGGGACCGCGTCCCCCGGTCGTTTCCTTGAGAAATTCCAGGGGGTCGGTCTTCTCATAATTGACGATCTCCACACCGATCTTCTCCCGTGCCATCCGGAGCCGATCAGGGAAGCGGTCGATGCCGATGACACGCTCGGCCCCAAGGAGAAGGGCGCTCTTCATCGCGAACTGGCCGACCGGTCCACAGCCCCATACGGCGATGGTGTCACCAGGCTGTATATTGCACATATCCGCGCCCATATACCCTGTCGGAAAGATATCGGAGAGGAACAGGACCTGGTCGTCATCCAGTTCGTCAGGGACCTTGAGAGGGCCCACATCGGCAAACGGCACTCGCGCATATTCAGCCTGGCCCCCGGCAAATCCGCCGGTCAGGTGCGAGTACCCGAAGACCCCTGCAGGCGAATGCCCCCACATCTTCTCCGCCATCCAGGCGTTGGGGTTTGAATTCTCGCAAACCGAGAACAGCCCTTTCTGACATGAAAAGCATCTTCCGCAGGCAATGGGAAAGGGGACGACCACGCGGTCCCCCTTTTGAAGGTTCCTCACATCGCTTCCCGTCTCGACGACCTCACCCATGAACTCATGGCCGAGGATGTCGCCCTTTTTCATCGTCGGCACGAAACCGCCATAGAGGTGCAGATCGGAGCCGCAAATTGCGGTGGATGTGACTCTGATGATCGCATCTCGAGGATCGAGGATTCTAGGATCAGGAACCTCTTCCAGCCTCACGTCGTTCTTGCCCATCCAACAGATCGCTTTCATAATGCCTCCTCTCCCCGAAAGGTCCTGCCGTGTTCAGCCGGGAGTTGGTGGGTCCTCCACCCCTCGCCGAGGATCCTCTCCTCGAGTTCCGCAGGGGGTTGAGCGGCATGCATTCGGTGATGAATACTGGCTTCGGACCTCACGATGTCTCCGGTCTCCAGGATCTGCTTCATTCGCCTCAACCCGTTCTCGACCTGCTGGCCTGGCTCTGCGCCGAAGAGTTTGGCGATGGTCGCACCAATTGCACCTCCGGGAGGTGAGTACTCGACCTCCAGAGTGACAAGCGTGCCGCGTCTCCCTGTGGCAGTCTCAAATCGCACCGATCCGGAGGTTTTCATCTGAGCCCCCTCAACGGAGCGCCATGCGATCAGGGAGTTCGGTTCATCCCGAATAATTTCGGAGTCCCATTCGAGATTCACTCCGGCCGGCCCTTTGGCCCTCCAGTGCGAAAGCGTCTCACTGCGCACCTGAACGGATTCGAGACGCTCCATGAATCTCGGCAGGTTTTTCAGCTCCCGCCAGAACGAATACGTTTCTTCCCGGGGGCGGTTGATGATGATGGTTTTGCGGAAGCTTATTCGATCGTTTACCGGGGCGGTTCTAGCCAATTCCCGGCCGCAGTATACATCCAGCGCAGTGACACCGAGCACAGCAGCAGTGGCTGTTGCCAATCTGGTCCGGTTTGTATCGTCCGAGCTCATGACCGATCCCAGTGTGGCGATATCCATGACATCGCCTGCCACCCGGCCCCACATCCAGCCGCCGGTTCTTCGCCCTGAAAGGATGCCGATTCCTGCGGCAATCTCACGAATGCCGTAGAAGCGCAGGAGCGCCCGTCTCCCCGGCTGATTGCCCAGTCCGACCAGTTGTGCGATTTTCCCGGGCGCCGCGACCTCGGCAACCCCCAGGCCGATACTGAACCACCCCAAGCCCTTTGCAAGCGGCTCTATTCGGCCGTTCTGCCGCCTTTGGCGACGTTCTCCAATTCGCCTCTCCATAGGATTGACCTCCTATCACGATTGAAAGGATCATTCTCATCCGGCAGCATAGAGAGACGGCGAGGAAGGTTCAATAGGGGTGGGCTGGTATTCGTGTTCAGGCAGGAGCGTAAACTGGCGCCCTCCCGTTCGCTGTTGAACGGAACGTGGACCTTCACTCTTCACATTGAGCAGAGCACAAAATTGTTTGCTCTTTCCTTAGTAAGAGTGTCTCTCGCCCGCTTCGCTCGAGTTCACAGAGTACTAGGAGAGCAACCTTGACCTGTTTTTTTGCCAAAAAAACAGGTCAAACTCTCTTTCAGAGAACAGACAATAGCCGGGATCTCGGTTCTGCCGTCGATTCGCGCACCAACTCACTCTGTGTGCTCTGTGAGATAAATGCAAACTATTTTGTGCCCCTCAATAACTTTGTCAAAACCAGAATTCGGGATAGCGGCGGCTTTTTGGGATGTTGTTGATCATAATTGCGACGATCAGCATGATCAGGGCGCCCAATCCCGCCGGTACCACTGCATACAGGTAACCCAGGGAATGGATATCATCGCTGCCGATGACGGCAATGAGGGCTGTCGCTCCCCCTGGGGGATGGAGGGTTTTCGTTGCATGCATCACTGCAATTGCCGTTGCAACCGATAGCGCCGAGGCCAGCCACATCTGATCGTGGAATAAATTGTAGAAGGTGACACCGATAACGGCGGAAAGGATATGACCCCCCATGAGATTTCTTGGCTGGGCCAGGGGGCTTTTTACGGCCCCGTAGAGCAGGACTGCCGAAGCTCCGAAGGAGCCGATGATCATGGTCAGATCGCTTCCCTCTCCAAGGAGCCAGTAGTGGCTCAAAGCAACCAGTGCAATGCCGAGAAAACCGCCCACCCAGGACCATGTAATCTCAGAGAAACTCACGCCCGGAGGACTCTTTGTCGTTCCCACCATCTTCTTAAAATAATCCATGGCTCATCCCTGCCTATCCAATCATCCTTTTGGTGGAAAAATGACTGTACAGGATGTCTGGACAATATCGGCTCTGGCAATAATTCCCACCAGTCTCCCTTCATGATCCGTGACGGGCACGCGATTGATATTTCTCTCCGCCATGAGACCGGCGACCTGAGAGAGCGTCGCGCCTTCCATTACCGTTACAGGGGGGCGTGTCATTATGTCGTCGGCCGTTTTGTGGTCCATGGGCAACGCGAGGCATCCTTCAGCGCTCAGAGAATAGGCGACCACCTCCATAAACGAGCGGAGGGGTTTGCCTCCACCGATATGAAAGACGAAATCCTTTTCAGAAATAACGCCAATGACCTTTTTCTCGGTGTCCACGATCGGAAGGCCTGAAATGTTCTTGGTTGCCATAATTCGAGCTACCTCTCTCAGCGGGGTATCCCTGGAAGCTGTTATGACCTCCCGGGTCATGACATCATGGGCCTTTACAGACTGGGCCAGGCGAGACGCGGCATGCTTGTATGCCAATCCATAGAGTACCCTGAAATCCTCCGGTGTGATGTCCAAGTAGCCTTCAATTCCCTTCATGGCCTCATAGATATCTTCTTCCGATATATCCGGGGGCGCTGGGGGATTCGAGATTTCCTTATTTTTCTTCATGATCTGCAACTCCATTTTGACGAAATCATAAAGCAACACGGAGGGAGCAGCCTTGACTTAAATCAAGAATAATCTCTTATTTTTGATTGACATGGGGAACCGGGTTGTTTTCGGCCAGGTCAGAGACAGATGGCTCTGTCGTATCTCAATCCACTGGAGTATTGGAGTAATGGAGTATTGGAGTGATGGTTTTGGAGAAACTGCTTCGAATTCTCAAAGCTTCTCAGGATCAAACCTCCTAGTGTTGCGTCTCACAAATAGATTAAGAACGTCATTTCGGCCCCCCGCCCGCGGGCGGGAGGGGGAAATCTTGGATTTCCAGTGACGATCCGCTGGATGGTCAATTCATCAACCTCTGTTTTCGACGATCGACGGGCATCAGGCGCGCTGTTCTCTTCGTTTTGCCGCACGGATCGGTGTTTTGAAAACGAGAGAAAGATCGTCCGATCTCCGGATGTCCAGCTTTACATCGTTCTTTTCAATTTCGAAATACCTGGAGATGACTTCTACGATCTCGTGTTGGAGATCGCTCAGCATTTCATTGGAGACGTCCAGTTTGTCGTAGATCAAAGCAAATCGAAGTCTTGTCTTGGCGACTTCCTTGCTGGTTCTCTTACCCATGAACCTTCGAAACCACGTCGTCAGCATCCCGATCCCTCAATTCTTCATCCCGAATTTTGAAGCAAGCTTCTGCCAGATGCTCTTCTGCCCTTTGGGAACCTGTATCGGGAGGTCGGGATCGCCGTTGAGCCGCATGGCGATCCGCTTGAATGTATCGGGAGGTCGGGATCGCCGTTGAGCCGCATGGCGATCCGCTTGAAAGCCTCCCCTGCGTTGGATCCTTTTTCGAGCACAAGAGGAACCCCGTTATTCGTGGAGACGACCACGCGGTCATCCATCGGCACGAGGCCCAGGAGTTCTATTGACAGGACCTCCATGATGTCCTCGTGGCTCAGCATGTCCCCCTTTGCCACCATTTCAGGAACGATCCGATTGACCACGAGTTTCGGCGTGATGGAACGCGAGTACAGGAGCCCGATCACCCGATCCGCGTCCCGCACCGAGGAGACCTCCGGAGTGCAGATCACCACCGCCTCGTCGGCGGGTGCAACCGCGTTCTGGAAGCCCCTCTCGATTCCCGCCGGACAATCCATGAGGACATAGTCGAATTCCCTCCGCAACTGTTTACAGAGCCGCACGACCCCTTCCGGATCGATGACATCCTTGTTGTCGCTCTGTGATGCGGGAATGAGAAAGAGATCCTCGATTCTTCTGTCCTTGATAGCGGCCTGCTTGATCTTGCACTTCCCCTTGACCGCATCGACCACCGTGAAGACGATCCGGTTTTCGAGCCCCATCACCACATCCAGGTTTCTCAGGCCGATGTCCATGTCGATCACTGCGACTCGTTTGCGCTCCAGGGCCAGAGCAGCCCCGATATTCAATGTGGCCGTGGTCTTGCCAACGCCCCCTTTGCCCGATGTCACAACTATGATTCGTCCTTCCAAGGTGCACCTTAACAAACTGCCGCCTTGTCTCATCCATCAGACTCCCCCATCGCCGCCTCCGGCGGTATCTTCCGACAAGGGGGGGAGACTTCGGCTGCCCTTGGGCAAGCGGCTACGCGAGGTAACCCGCTTCACCTCACCTCCGGCCAGGAAAGACGCTTGAACGGCCCTGCTTTCAGATAATTCTCTATTACGATCGAACCGCCTTTTGCTCGGGCGAATTCGGCCTGGCCAAACCCGGCTGTGGAGGAGAAATTGGTTTCGATCACACCAGCGATTTGAACCTGCATCGGCCTGAAATCGAGAGCCAGCACGATCGCCTCCTGGCGGTCAGGTTGACCGGCGGCTGCGGTTCCGCAAAGACTTCCTAAAATCAGGATGTCACCCCCGGCAATCACCTCGCCTCCCGGGTTGACATCCCCGAGCAAAACCAGGTGCTTTCTCGCAGTGACATGCTGACCTGAACGCACCCGGCCTGAGAGGATGAGGGCCTCGCTCCGACGGTTTCGCCAAGACTGGAACACGTCCTGCTGCCGAACCTGTTCTTCCGATACGTCGCGCTTTCTCGCAGGACCTGTGACCGATCCAACCCCGAAATTCTTCTTGAGAAAGGAGGCGAGGGTATCGATCAGCTCCTTGTGATCTTCCTCTCCTCCGGGCTCAAGAATCACTTTGGCATTACAGGCAACGTGCCTCAATCTCTCGAAAGCGGTCTTCAGATCCGATTGCAGTGTTTCAATCGGCTGGGAGGGATCCAGGGACACGCTGATGCCGTCTCCTACCCCCTTCAGCTTGACCGATGAGATTTCCTCCCTTTTTTTCATAATCCCTTCTGATTCTCTCCCTTTTGAACAGGAAATAGCTGTGTATTTTCATGGGCTTATCGTAAATCGGGAACTTGGGAGAAACGACTATAGAGAAATGGCCGGATCGTGTCAACAAGGAAATCGCAATATATTGTGTAGTATACTAGCCAATGAAAACAGTGCCGTCAAAGCTCCTGATTTCGATATTTCAATGAAAGCATATTGATGGAGAGACATTCCGATAATAATCGTTTGAACATCACGAACGAGCATCTCATATTTTGAAGGGCGGTTTGGGAGATTACTCGCGCTGTTTCAAAGTGACATTGTATGCAACAATTTTTAAGCGCTCCTCGCTTTTGAAAAAGGACCCCATGCCCAAACCTCACTCAACCGGATGTTTCATAGAGCTAAAGTGTTACACAAAGACACATCAGCTAATCGGTTTTTCAGTGGATCCTGTTTGACGCGCGAGTCTCTCTTTTGCGATTATTTGCAAAATATATTTTGATCAAGTACAATACTCCAAAATCCTTACTCTCAAATTCAAAGGAGACAAATATGAGAAGAGCAGGAAAGGAATTGGATTTGAAAGCGCAGGTGTTGAAGAGATACCAGGAACTCCTGAAAGAGAGAAATGAGATTGACGGAGAACTGAAGGGGCTCGAGATTTATTTGAAATCCGTCGGATCCGTCAAGGCTCCCAGGAAGAGCCGTAAGAGCACAAAGAGTACAGGCAAGAAAAAGGGATCCGCTACTGAGATGATTCTCTCTGTGATCGGGAAACATGGAGATGGTGTTTCCATAGATCAGATCATGAAGGAGACGGGGCTTGGAAGACAGACTGTGAACGGGGTACTCAACAGGATGAAGAAAGAGAAGAAGGTCAAGGCGGTCAAGAGGGGAATTTACGTCAAGAGTTGATCATTATCCCTTTGCCAGGCATGGTCATCTCATTTGATCGCGGCCCATATGGAGCAGGAGAAATGCATGTAATGGTGACCATAAAGCGGAGCGTTCCTTGGGAGACACACGGGACGCTCCGCTTTCTTGAGCCTCAAAGAACCGGTTCGTTACCTGTCAAGGTCCACCGACACTGAGACCGGATTGGCGATCGTGTTGAACACAGGCGAATACTTCTTGGCCATCAGGATTAATTCCTTCTTTTCTTCATCCGACAGGTCTGCATCGATTTTGAAGTATATGCGGATGGACTGATATCCGACGTCCACTTCCTCTGACAGACCGAGAAAACCGTGAAGGTCGATATCGCCTTCATATCTCGATTCCACGCCTTTGATTTCAATCCCTTTCGCGGCAGCATGGGCGACCATTGACGTGGTGAGACATCCTGAAAGCGCGACCAGGAGATACTCCACCGGGTTCATCCCCTTATTATGTCCCAATAGAACCGGCGGTTCATCCATATCGAAATCCACAGGCTCTCGGGAATCGTCCTCCTGGAGAGCCCCGTAAAAATCTTTTACGGTTCCTCTATTGTGGGTGCCGCCAATCCACTTGTTTCTTGCCCGAAACTTGAATTTGGCGATATCCGGGTTTTTCTTGATAAGCTCAATCGTGCTGAACAATTGATCCACGTTGACGCCGTTGATAATCTTGTCCTTCTTTTCGGCTGTTGCTTCCATGACGATCTCCTTGTTGTGCGAAGAACAATCTGCCGCTTCTGCTTCGATGGGGCACGGAAGACTGCCTTTCCTCCAGATCGGCACGTGCTCCCAGCGGTAGAGAACGTGTACGGTCTCTGGGGCAAGATAAGGAGAATTCAGGGAAGGGAAATGGGTGATTGGTGGTATTATGTAGCGCGTTCGTTCTCATTCTGCCTGCTGCAGGACTATGGATGAAACAAATCGCTGGTCGATGAAATGGTACGCGGAACAAGGGGACTCAAATCGCGGAACCGCCCGAGAAGCATGCTTGTGTGAACGTTGCTTCTGCGAGCGCTCTATCTTCTTTCCTGCCGGAGGTTCTCGAGCTCCTGCCAGCGTGCATAAGTTTGTTCCAGGGTTTTTTCCAGCTCATCGAGTCTTGCCTTTGCCCCGCCAACCTTTTCTCCTGCTTCCCGGTAAAAATTCGGGTCGGCCATCCGCGCATAGAGGGATCTCTGTTCTGTCTCCAGTTGTTCTATGTTCCGCGGCAACTCCTCGAGCTCCCTTGATTCCTTGAAGGTCAGCTTCCGTGGCTTCTCCGGATGCACCCACTGCTTCCGCGGCTCCACTTTTCCTTTTGCTGTCTTCCGAGCGGAGATCTTCTCTTCGGACGGATGTGGCCGCTGCCTTAGCCAGTCGTCATAGCCTCCAGCATACTCGGTGATCACCCCGTTCTTTTCGAAAACCAGGGTGCTGGTGACAACACCATTGAGGAATTCCCGGTCATGGCTTACAAGCAGTATTGTACCGGAATACTCCAGCAGCCGTTCTTCGAGCAGCTCGAGGGTTTCCATATCCAGATCATTGGTGGGTTCGTCCAACACGAGTACATTGGAGGGCGTTGAGAAGAGACGTGCCAGGAGGAGGCGGTTTCTCTCTCCGCCGGAGAGAATGCGCACAGGGCTGCGGGAGCGGTCCGGGGAAAAGAGAAAGTCCTTAAGATAGCCGATCACATGTCGCTGGCCGCCGTTGAGATCGAAAACCTCTTTGCCGTCCGCGATGCTCTCCTGAACAGTCCGATCCTCATCCAGTTGTGCTCTGAGCTGGTCGAAATAGACCGCTTCCACATTAGCGCCTTGCCTGACCACCCCTTTTTCCGGCGGGGTTTCCCCGAGCAGAATTCGCAGCAGGGTTGTCTTGCCGACTCCGTTCGGGCCGATGATGCCGATCCGGTCGCCCCTCATGATTCGTACCGAAAAGTTCCTGATCAGCGGATTTCCTCCGTATGCGTGGCTGATCTTTTCAGCCTCGATCACCAGCTTGCCGGTCCGCTCCGCCTCTTCGATCTGCATTCGGACGCTGCCCGTACGTGTGCGCAAAGCCTGCTGCTCATCGCGCATTTTCATGAGAACCCGCACCCGCCCTTCATTTCTGGTACGCCTTGCCTTGATGCCCTGTCTGATCCACGCCTCTTCTTTCGCAAGCTTGCGCATGAAGCGGTTTCGCTGCGCTTCTTCCACTTCGAGGGCCGCATCCCTTCGCTCAAGAAAAGTTCTGTAATCGCATTCCCAGTTCAACAACCGGCCTCGGTCGAGTTCGACGATGCGCGTGGCAAGTTTTCGCAGAAAAGCCCGGTCGTGTGTGATAAGAATCAGGGTGCCGCGGTATTTCAGCAGGTACTCTTCCAGCCAGGTGATGGCGGGAATATCCAGATGATTGGTAGGTTCATCCAGCAAAAGCAAGTCCGGAGCGATTGCGAGGGCACGCGCCAGCAGCACTCTTCGTTTGAACCCGACCGAGAGGTTTTCGAAGCGATCATAGGGATTCAGGGACAGCTTCGTCAGGACGGTTGCGACCTCGTGGTCCTGAGGACTTTTCGATGATGTCGCCCTGTTCCCGCCCGAAGCCACCTCGGCCACAGATCCCGTCAGGCCTCGCGGCAGATCCTGGTCAAGGCTTCCTACGGAAAGCCCCTTCTGCAGGATGATCCGGCCGCCGTCAGGAAGAAGTCGGCTTCCTATCAGCCGTAGGAGTGTGGTTTTTCCCTCGCCGTTTCTGCCGATCAGGGCAACCCGTTCACCCTTCTCCACCTGCAAATCCACATGCTCGAGAAGGGGCGGGCCCCCGAAGCTCACGCTGGCGTCCTGGACACTTACAATTGCCATTCTTCTAGTATCTGTTTCTACCAAATGGCCGCTTGGACTTTTTTGGCTTTTTGCCGCCGGGATCGGCCGGGATGACCTTGATGTTCCTTCCATCAATTACCTTCCCGTTTAGAGCTTTTATCGCCTTATCCGCGTCGGAGTTGTTTGGCATGTCCACGAATCCGAACCCCTTTGACTGCCCTGTACCTCTATCGGAGATTATTTTGACACTCTCCAGTTCTCCGAATTCCGTGAAAAGAGCCTTTAAATCGTCCTCAGTAACGCTGTAAGGGAGTTGACCGACATAGATGTTCATAAAGACATCTCCTTCCTTTCTAACCCTTCCGCTCTATGAAACCAAGCTGGGTTGGCCGTGGGGGCTCTTTCAAGAAAGAAAGCCGCCACCTCATACCCACCTGTTCAGAGCCGGAGTATTAAAGAATGATAAAAAAAGGGCATTCCACCACAATCCGATGGATGCCCTTTGTTTCCAGTTGGACTATAGCAAGCTATACGATAGTGACGTTCGCTGCAGCAGGGCCCTTTTTCCCCTTTTCTATGTCAAAGGTAACCCTGTCGCCTTCTTTGAGAGACTTGAATCCGCTTCCGTTGATGGCGGTATGATGCACGAATACATCAGGACCATCTTCCTGCTGAATGAAGCCAAAGCCTTTCTGGTCATTAAACCACTTGACTGTTCCATTGGCCATGGTGACACCCCCTCCTTTTAAAAAGTTTTTCTTGAGTTTCCAATCCAATTAACTTCTGAGTCTCAAACGGGCTGCCACTCTTGGCAAATGGATCATCCCCTCAGAACGACACAGGCCCGCCTAAAGGCGAGCCTTCATGGTTATTAGAATCATAGTTTCCCATTCCGGTGAAGTCAAGGTAATAAAAGCATGAAATAAAAGCATCCAGGAGAGAGCAAAGATTCGATTGAATTCAAAAAGCCGTTTCTTTTTGACCGCCAATGGTAGATTCCCTATACTCCATAAGAAAAAAGATTGTGAAGGTCCAAATGGAAATTCCCGGCAGTAAGCTCTCCGCCTTTCTTTTCCCTCACTCTCACGCTTCAGAACGAGAGATCAAGAGTTTGCTCTCTTTCTTCGACAATTTGACGATTTTTCAGCCATGGCACATTGAAAATCAATTCTCTGTTCCATCTGAATGGGGCCTCAGAGTCCTCCGTCCGCCGGAGCATCTCAGGCCCATCGAGGGTTTTCCTTCGTTGCTCTCCGAATACAAGAATTGGATGAGACAATGTAAGGATAAAGGATATGCCTCAGTATTGGCGGCCGTCCAATATGGGAAGAGCAATGATTGCACATGGGACATTCGCCGATCCATTCGCGGATTGGATGAGAGAGCAGATCAGTCTCAAACTTCTGCGACTCAATGGCACCTTCTGCTTCACCTTGCCCGAGAGACAGAGGAGAGGCTTAGAGAAGCCGGCGAGGTATTGACGGTCCTCAGGGAGAAGGGCAGCCCCCTTCGCGATGCGATGGCGGGGGACGAAGCACAAGAGGTGTTGAACGATCTCTCCGACTTCGAACCCGAGCGGGAGATGGATGAGGAAATCATAGGAAGGGTCTTCGGTGCCTGGCATGGGCTTTTCAGTGAAATGCTGAAAGAAAATGCATCGCTCATCACCCTCAGTCCTCCCGTGTTCGAGACCCTTTCGGAGCTCTGGTCGGAGTATCGTTCGGATGAATCGGACGAGGAGATTCTCCGCTTTTGCTGGCCCGACCTCTCTCAACTTGATACCTCAGAGTTCCATCTGAAAAAAAGTGAGATGGAAGGTCATGAGCGGATGAGGGAGTTCAAGGATGCGCTGCAGGAATTCATGAGGAATCCGATAAGGCAATTGAAGATGTTGAGCGGATTGGCCAAAGGTCTGGAACGGGATTCAGCAGGGAAGGGGAAAGAGATGCTCCGTTTCCGCCTGCGGATTTTTGGCGCTGATCCCGGACCCGGACTCAGGAAGAAGATGTTGAATGGAGTGTCGGGCAAATTTCTTTTTCTCCTGGAGGAGTCCTGCCGTGGATGAAGGCACGAGCAGGGAAAAATCCCTCGAGGCGCAAGGCTGGACAAGACAGTTCATCGCAAACGAGCCACGCCTCAGCGAAGCCGCAGACATGTACAGAGAGCTTGGATTCGAGGTGCTCCTCGAACCTCTTCCCGCAGAGCCGGAGTGCACAGCCTGTGAAGGAACCGAGGGGGAGCACCAACAGGAGGAGTGCAGGGTCTGCTTTCAGGGTGTGGAGGATCAATACAGGATCATCTACACGAGGCCGCACAAGATACGAGATGGAGCAGAAAGCGAGTTGTAGGTTCGCATCCGGCAGAATCAGAAAGCCGGCTTATTCACCAAGACCCAGTAAAAACCGACCTCGGAAACCACCTTGGCGAACGTGTCAAACCCGACAGGCTTGACGATGTAGCTGTTCACACCCAGTTTGTAACTTTCCACCCTGTCCCTGTCCTCAGCCGACGACGTCAGAACCACCACTGGGAGAAGCTTGGTATCTTCATTGGAGCGGATCCGTTGCAAAACCTCCAGGCCATCGATTTTGGGAAGCTTCAGATCCAGGAGAACCAAATGGGGACAACCTGTCCCACCGGGGACGCACCGGGTCAAGATATAATCGAGCGCCTCCTGGCCGTCGTTCAGCACCTTCACGCAGTTAGCAAGGTTATGTTTCTCCAATGCGTGAAGCGTAAGCTCCACGTCAAATGGATTGTCTTCAACAAGAACAATATTGACCTTTTCAACATTCATAGGCGACCCCTATATCGGATGAAGAGCCACTGGAACGGTCTCAATTCGAATTCAGATTCAGTTGGATCTATTCGGACATAACTTAGGCATGAAAAGACTCACATCAACTTGAGTAACGAAGATTCTCATTCAAGGCAGGTTGCAGGAAGAAAAGTCCCAGGATTCTTCATCGAGGGATCAAGACTGACAAATGCAAGATCCAAGAGACTATCGTAAGATGCAGGATTGGGTGATACCTCGGTACTGCTGCCGAGCAAACAGCACCGAGTTTTCGTTCTCGAAAAAAGACCCCAGGGCCAACCACAGTGTCACGAAATATGTAAAAGGACTTCTGTCGCAGTACACTAGGCCTTACGGACCCTGCAGGAAATACCTTTGAGGTTGGGGGTGCCGAATTCCTTTCCCAGTTTTTCGGCTGAGGTGAGCATGTTGTAGTTGGACTTTTTCCAGTCGAACTGTCCGTCACCAAGGGGATGCCACCACCCATAGGCGACGCAGACGACCCTGGGATGAATCGCCGGCGTCAGATGGGCAACCTGCGTGATGATCCCTCTTCTCGTCTCGACAACGATTTCCTCGCCTTCCCTGATCCCGTAACGCTCGGCTGTTTCGGGATGGATCTCCGTCCTTGGCTGGGGTCTGGACTTCCGCAGTCTCTCAATCCATCTGTAGGAGGAGTGCAGGTAATAGCGGCTCTTGCAGCTCGTGAGCACGAGCGGGTAGTCCGGGTCTTCTTCCTCGGGCAGCCCGGAGAAGCAGGGCAGCGGAGGAACGGACATCTTTTCCGCCTGGGAGAGCATGAGCTCCACCTTTCCCGTCGGCGTGGAAAAACCGGCATCCAGGTACTTCCTGAAGCGGTCCGGTCCTTTCAAATAACCCTTTTCGGCGAACGCGGCGAAGCTCAACCCGCTCGGTTTCAAGACCTCTTCAAGAAGGTCCTCATGGCTGTCAAACCAGTACTCGGAGGGACTGATAAGCTTCCCCAGCTCATTGATGATCCGAATATCGGGCCAGCATTCCTCAGGAGGATCCACCACCTTTGGTCTTGCCAGGATATACCCGTGGCCAAGCCCGTAATGGCCTATGTCATTGAACTCAAAGGATGTTGCTGCCGGGAGAACCAGATCCGCGAGGGCTGCGGTAGGAGTCAGGACGATGTCGGAGACGGCGAGAAAATCAAGCTTCATGAGCGCATCGAAGGTCATGGAACTATCCGCGTAAGCGAGGAGGGGGTTGGCGCACTGGATGTAAGCGCCGCGGACAGGATAGGGCTTACCCTCCAGGACCGCCTTTCTGAAATAGGTGGGAGGAACGGTCATCATCTTCGGGATGGCGCCGTGAAATGCGTGGAGCATCTCCTTTCTCTTGGACGGGAGCAGATCCGAGCGCACGAATCGTGCCAGGCTCAGGACGTCCGGATCCACAGGCTGTATGTTGCCACCGGGAACATCCAGGTTCCCGCAGACGGCCATGAGGCAAAGAATCGCCCTTGCGGCATCGAAGGTGTTGACGGTCTGCTCAATGGGATTGCCCCATTGGATGGCGGCAGGACGGCAGGAAGCATACCTCCTGGCACCATCTCGAATGAGATCGGCCGGCACCCAGGTGATTGCGGAGACCTTTTCCGGCGTGAACTCGCTTACGCGACTCGATAGCTCATGGAATCCAACGGTCCACTCATCCACGAATGCTTTGTCGTAGAGCTCCTCCGTGAT
The DNA here is from genome assembly GCA_002840535.1 of Deltaproteobacteria bacterium HGW-Deltaproteobacteria-15. Taxonomy (GTDB): domain Bacteria; phylum Desulfobacterota; class DSM-4660; order Desulfatiglandales; family HGW-15; genus HGW-15. The sequence goes on from PHBH01000055.1 coordinate 54,499, forward strand.
GATGACATTCAGGAAGGCCAGGGCGAGGGCATGATCCGTCCCAGGTCTTATCTGGAGCCAGAGATCGGCCTTTTCCGCCAACTCCGTTCTCCGAGGATCCACCACGATGAGGGGAGTCCCTTTCCCGAGCTGTTCGAGGAGAAGCGAGCAGATCTGCCCTTCCTCGTTGCTGCTCGTCACATTGCTTCCCCAGAGCACGATAAGGCCGCTCTTGTGGTGAAAATCCACGACCGGATAGAAGCCGCAGGTGTGAACGCCCGAGACTTCCCGCGGGGCATGGCAGACGTCCTGAACTGCAATGACATTGGGAGATCCGAAGAGAGTGGCCAGACGTATGAGGCCGAAGAGCTCCAGACCCTTGGGCATGCCCTGGCCGAAGATGACCGAGCGGGCGCCGTATCGGGCCTTGATCCCATTCATTCTCGAAGCCATCTCCTCGATGGCATCAGTCCACGAAATCCGCTCCCACTTTCCTTGCCCTCTATTGCCGACCCTCCGGAGGGGGCTTCTCAGCCTGGAAGGGTGGGTCAGCCGGTCGGCTGACGCCAATCCTTTCGGGCAGACGTATCCCTTGTTGAGAAAACCTTCCGGATCTCCCTTGATCTTGACTATCCGGTTGTCTCTGGCACCCACCAGGAGAGCACAGCCGCCATGGTCCATTCTGGAGCAGTGGGTCTTGAACCACCGGGTCTCCTCTTTATTCATTTGCCTGCAATCCTTTAATCAACTGTTTCTGTTGCCATTGGGCTTTTTCTTAAGTTCCCTGCCGGCATGGTCTTCTAAGAAAAATACCCTCGAACCCATGCGGAATCCAGGCTGCTCCGAAAGCAACCTGTGGGAGCGAGCTCCTGCTCGCGATATCACGAAAGAATCGCAACCGGAGGTTGTCTCCTACAAGTAAATCGCGGCACGGAAGGAGTACCGGTTGAGCGGCGGTTGACCCCGAGCTCAGCGGCTGAATTATCTCCCCTTGGGCATCCCTGGAAACCCCTGGGGCATTCCGCCAGGAATTGCCGGCATGGAGAACTTTTCATACCCTTTCGGCACCTCGAAAAGGCTCCCGGGAACATTCCCAATCTTGATATTCTTCAGAAGCATCGAACCGTCGGGATCCTGTGTCTTTACGGGGAAATTCAGCTTTTCGGAAATCCAGTAGTATGTCTCCTTTTCCTTGGCCTGATACTTCTTGCAAGGCAAGCCGGAGACGGTTTCATTCCCGATGAACTTGGACTGGTCTTCCATTGAAGAGGTCCACTCCTTCATCTTGGGATCTTCAGGGTATGGCTGTTCCATGTACATCTTTTCCTCTGGCATCAGTATCCATACCACTTTCTTGTCCGGCCGCGAGATGGTGACCGCGTTCTCGTCGCCGTCTCCATCCATTTCCATACGCATCCTGTTGCCCTGCATGTAAATCTTCCCTTTGGCATCCTCTTCTCCTCCAGAGCTGATGATCATATCGGCGCTGAAGTCGGCCGCAATGGAGACAGACGCGATCAGAATCGTGAATGCCGCAGAAAAAGCAGTGATGAATTTTTTCATTTGTATCTCCTCTCCATCGTACAGTAAGTCAAAAGAAATACCGGCTCTTTCTTCGGGTACCCGTGAGATAAGAGTCCGGGGAAACCAGGGCAGGATACCGCCACGGAAAATCAGTGTCAATTGTGGTCACGCAACTCGAGCTCCCGTTTTTCCATGTGCCGGATCTCGTCCCTTAGCCGGGCCGCTTCTTCGAACTCGAGCTTTGCCGCCGCTTCCTTCATTTTCTTCTGCAGATCTTTGATCTTTCCGGCGATGATCTCAGGGGTAAGATAAGGTTCCTCCTTTTCGGCTATAGCCGGGAATTCCACGTAATCGGCTTCGTACACCGACCCCAGGATATCGTCAATCGCCCTCTGGATCGAAGCAGGAGTAATATTGTGCACCCGGTTGTATTCCAGCTGCGTCTGTCGACGGCGGCTGCTCTCCTGGATGGCCCTGGACATGGACCCTGTGATCTGATCCCCATAGAGGATCACGAGACCGTTCACATTGCGCGCCGCCCGGCCGCATGTCTGGATAAGGGATCTTTCGGATCGAAGAAAGCCTTCCTTGTCGGCATCCAGCACGGCAACCAGAGAGACTTCGGGAAGGTCCAACCCTTCGCGCAACAAATTGATCCCAACGAGCACGTCATAGGTCCCCATCCGCAGATCCCTGATGATGGAAACCCGCTCAATGGTTTTGATGTCGGAATGGAGGTAGGCCACCTTGATCCCGAAGTCCGCCAGGTATTCGGTCAGGTCTTCCGCCGTCCGCTTGGTCAGGGTGGTGACGAGGACACGCTCGTTGCGGGATACCCTTTCCCGGATCCAGACAAGGAGGTCGTCCACCTGATTCGTCGCAGGCCGGACGACAATCTCGGGGTCAATGAGCCCTGTGGGTCTGATAATCTGCTCCGATATCCTTTCCGCCCTCTCCAGTTCATAAGGACCGGGGGTGGCAGAGACATAGATGACCTGATTCACCCTGGCCGCAAACTCCTCGAACTTCAGGGGCCGGTTGTCCATGGCAGAAGGAAGACGAAACCCGAATCGTACGAGGGTTTCTTTCCTGGAGCGATCCCCGTTATACATCCCGTTCAGTTGAGGCACGGTGATGTGGCTCTCATCGATAATGACGAGGTAGTCCCTGGGGAAATAGTCCAGCAGGGTAGGAGGCGGTTCTCCCGGGGCTCTACCCGTGAGATGCCTGGAATAGTTTTCGATGCCGTGGCAATAGCCCATTTCGATCATCATCTCCAGGTCGAAGAGGGTCCTCTCCTCAATTCTCTGCGCTTCGATCAGCTTGTCCTCAGACCGGAAGTACTCGATTCTCTCCTTGAGCTCCTCCTTGATCTGGCGAACAGCCCTGTCTCGAATTTCAGTGGTCGTGACGTAATGGGTAGCCGGAAAGATGGTGACGCGGTTCAACTCCCCTGTGGACTTTCCGGTCAGAGGATCGATTTCCTGTATCCCCTCCACCTGATCGCCGAAGAAATGCACTCGGACCGCCCTTTCTTTCTCATGGACCGGGTAGATGTCCAGGACATCCCCCCTCACTCGGAACCGGCCTCTGACAAAATCGTAGTCTCCGCGCTCATACTGGATCTCCACGAGTTTTCTGAGCACGTCTTCTCTTGAGATGGATGCATCCCGTTCCAGATACAGCAACATATTATGGTATGCTTCCGGCGATCCGAGGCCGTAGATGCAGGAGACGCTCGCAACGATGATCACGTCTTCCCTTTCCAGGAGGGACCTGGTCGCGGAATGGCGCATCTTGTCGATCTCTTCATTGATATGCGCGTCCTTCTGGATGTAGGTGTCCGACTGAGGAATATAAGCCTCGGGCTGGTAATAGTCGTAGTAGCTTACAAAGTACTCGACTGCGTTTCGTGGAAAGAGACGTCTCAGTTCACCGAAGAGCTGGGCGGCAAGGGTCTTGTTAGGGGCAATGATCAGCGTGGGTTTCTGTACCCTTGCAATGATATGCGCCATGGTGAAGGTTTTCCCCGAGCCGGTCACCCCCAGCAACACCTGTTGCTTCAGCCCTGATTCAATCCCTTCCGAGAGTTCCTTGAGCGCCTGGGGCTGGTCGCCGCAAGGCTTGAGATCCGTCGTTAATTCGAATGCTGCCATAAAAAACCAATCATCCACAGATTCCACAGATTACGCAGATTACACGAAAGAAAAAAAGGAAGCTTAGGAGCCTCCTAAACCGATGTCATCTGTGTGCATCTGTGTCATCTGTGGATTTGATTTATTTCTCCTGATTTGCCCTCTGTCTTATCTTAACTCCGCCCGCCATGTGGTGCCCTTTGGACCATCCTCCAGAACGATCCCGGCATCCTGGAGCCGCTTGCGTACGGCATCGGCGTCTGCCCATCTTTTCTCCGCCCTGGCCTTTGCCCTTTCGAGGATGAGTGTCTCGATCTCCTCCTCGGACATGGACAGGGACTGAGAGGAGATCTTCTGAAAGAAGTCCTCAGGCTTCTCCTCAAGAAGTCCCAGCACTTCTGCGGCTGCCAGCAGTTCTTCTCTTTCCAGTAAAAGCTTTTGAACGAGTTTCTGATCAGGCGGGTCGCCGATCGTGTCCATCAATCGGTTCATCTCCTTCACCTTGTCAAACAGGAGCGCGATCCCCCCGGCCGTATTCAGGTCGTCGTCCATCACATCGATAAATTGCTCAAACAAGGTATCCGTCCTCTCGCCCTTATTTCCCTGATCCGTTCCGATCTGCTTTTCAAGCAACTCATCGACCCTCTGAAGCGTTCGATAGATGCGGGCCAGGGCGGATTGGAACTCCACGACGGCGCTCTTAGAGAAGTCAAGTGGGCTTCGGTAGTGCTTGGAGAGAAGGAAGATCCGCAGCACCTCCGGATGGTAGACCTCAAGAGCATCCCGTATGGTCAGAAAGTTGCCGAGCGACTTGGACATCTTTTCGGCTTCCACGGTGACAAAGCCGTTATGCACCCAGTACCGCGCAAAACCTCCCCCCGTGGCGGCAACGGATTGTGCCCTTTCATTCTCATGGTGAGGAAAGAGCAGATCCCTGCCCCCTCCGTGGATATCGAATGTGGAACCGAGATAGTGGTTGCTCATGACTGAGCATTCGATGTGCCATCCGGGACGGCCGGGCCCCCAAGGGCTCTGCCACTGGGGTTCCCCTGGTTTGGCGCCTTTCCAGAGGACAAAATCCATGGGATGCCGTTTTTTCTCATCTACGGCAATCCGGCTTCCTGCCTTCATGTCTTCCAGTTTCCTGCCCGAGAGCTCTCCATATCCCTCGAAGCTTTCCACCGAGTAGAAGACATCGGCCCCTTCCAGGTAGGCAAATCCCTTCTCCATCAGTACCTGGATCATATCGATCATGGAAGGGATGAAATCCGTGGCACGCGGCTCATGATCCGCCTTCATGACGCCGAGGCGGTCCATATCCTCGTAAAACGCATCGATCTGTTCCCGGGCCAATGCGGCGGTTTCCTTGCCGAGGGATCTGGCCCTGTCGATGATCTTGTCGTCGATGTCCGTGAAGTTCCGGACATAGGTCACCTCAAAGCCCCTGGCACGGAGGTACCTCACGAGAACATCGAAGACAATCGAAGATCTGGCGTGGCCGATGTGGCAGAGATCGTACACCGTCACACCGCAGACGTAGATCCTCGCCTTTCCGGGTTCCAAGGGATGAAATTCCTCCTTGGTGCGGGTGGCGGTATTGTAGAGCTTTATGGTCATATCATTCCTGCCTTCCCACCTTCTCAGCCATGAGAGTCACCACTGCATAGGCTGCAATTCCTTCTTCCCGTCCGCAAAATCCCATCCCTTCGCAAGTGGTCGCTTTGATGCTGACCCGATCTTCGGAAATTTTCAGGACACGGGCGAGGGTTTCTCTCATCGCAGGAATATGCGTGGCGAGTTTTGGTTTTTCAGCCACAATCGTAGAGTCGATGTTATTGATCGCAAATCCTTCATCCCTCACCCAGTCCATTACCCTCCGCAGCAGCACAAGGCTCGAAGCGTCCCTGTAGGACTCGTCCGAATCAGGGAAGTGTTGCCCGATATCTCCCCTGGCAAGCGCACCCAGCAGTGCATCCATCAGCGCGTGCACAAGGACATCCGCATCCGAGTGGCCGAGGAGTCCCATGGAATGGGGAATCCTTAAACCTCCGAGAATAAGGAAGCGCCCTTCGACCAGGCGATGGACATCATAACCAAAACCGATTCGGAACACGTAAAACTCCTTGCGGGTTGTGGGTTGTGGGTTGAAGGTTGCGGGTATGCGGGTGGCAGCTTGACAACGGAACTCTGTCGCGGGACTGGAGATTTACTGTCCGGCGCCCCCTAAGGCCAAAGCTATGCGGTTCACGCAATGCCTGTAGGAGCAAGCTCCTGCTTGCGATACAGCGCTAAATCGCAAGCAGGAGCTTGCTCCTGCACGAGGACAGATCCCTCACTCCATCAATGCAAGGCTTCTCGCTCGATCGAACCGGCCCGTTTTCCCGCAGCTAACCGGCAACTACCTGTACAAATCCTCAATGGCATGAACTGCAGCTTCCTCCACTGCAACTGGAGCAGCCGGACGAGGAAGCGGAGGATGTATATTTTCCACTGCTCTTGAAACTGCAGGAAGAGAGGACCCTCTCCACTTTTTTCCCTTTACACTCCGGACAGCAGACGGTGGGGTCGCTTCCAAAGACCAGACATTCGAAATTCTTGCGGCATTTTTTGCAATGATATTCATATATAGGCATGTTCTATCCTCTCTCTTATCCGTTTTGTAAACACGTTGTATTTCATAGACTAAAGATCCGCACTTTTTTCTGCCAATCCTTCGATCACCGCTGCGGCAAGAAGGGGGAACATGATTTCATGATGCCCAATCAGGCTGTATCCCTTCCCCCCCTCCTGGGTAGGTCTTTCCACGACATTGGCCGTGGGTCTGTACTGCCGGATGAAGTCCATGTTCACCGTTGTGAAGTCCTTCACCTCATGCCCCAGGTTTCGCACCAGGGAGACGGCCTTCAGGAATACCTCCGGGATAATGACCGCTGAACCCAGGTTGATGAAAACTCCCTGTTCCAACCGTGAGACCAGACCGGCAAAAATCCTGAAATCCAGATGGGAGGTCTTTCCTATCGCGGCCCCGTCTGCAGCAGGGTGGCAGTGGATGATATCCGTCCCCACTGCAACGTGCACGGTGGCAGGGATATTCAGTTCGGCTGCATGGGCGAGAAGGCTGTATCGCTTGCAGGGGAAATCCCCACGAAGGATCATGGCGCCCACCGCCGTTCCCAAACCGATTCCCTTTTCAGCCCCCTCGCATATGGCCTCATTCAGCATTCTTCCGGTCTCCTCGGCCATGCCGAATTGCCCCTTGCCGATCTGCGCAGACACATCCTCGGAGGTATGCCCGGCCAGGGCAAGCTCCATGTCATGAACGATGCAGGCCCCATTCATGGCGATTCCTTTAAGGATTCCACGATCCATCAGATCCAGGATCAAAGGGTTGAGCCCCACCTTGATCACATGGCCGCCAATGCCCAAGATAATCATCTTTCCGGACCGGTTGGCCCGAACAAGGCTGTCTGCAACCTTGAGCAGGGTATCCGCTGCCAGGATCCGGGGAAGCGATTGCAACCAGAGCCGCATGTTTCCGCCGGGTGTCCAGGACCGGGCGAAATCGCCGATGTTGACCTTGCTCTCCCTTTTCAGGAGGGAGTAGGTGCTTACCCCACTCATGTCTATTGGTTTGAAATCAGACATTTTCAGAACAGTCTCGTATCACAGATGGTTGACCTGGTGTGGTGCGACAGAAGTCCAATAAATTCGAAATCCGAAGCACGAAATCCGAAACAAATTCAAATGACCAAAATTGATGCCCCGTAAAGAAGTCGGAAAACGCCCTTTTCGTCATTCCGGCCCCGCATCAAGTGCGGGATAAACTTCAGCCGGAATCCAGTACCTCCGGCTACTTACAACCTCTCTGGACCCCGGTTCCCGGCCTCCGCCGGGACAAGTTTCATTCAACCGGGGTGACACATCTTTGCGAGATCGTCAAAATTCAAATGACCAAAACGGTAACCTATGAGAGGTTTACCTGCCCCAGTTTTTCTCTTTTGAAAATTCGGATTTGAATTTGTTTGTTTCGAATTTCGATATTCGATATTCGGATTTTCAAGCGTCCCCCTCACCCCGGATCGGTAGAACCTCTACGGGTCCTCCACCAGAGGAGAAGGGTTAAGTGAGAACTTACTCCCCCTTGCTACCCTTCTGGAAGAGCACGTGATCCACCATCTGACAGATCAGGTGGCCGGCAAAGATATGGACCTCCTGGATTCTTGGAGTAGATGCGTTCCTGACTGTCAGGCAGAGATCCGCCATTTTTGCAATCTTGCCGCCTTCCCCTCCGGTCATGACGGCGCTATACAACCCCATCTTCCTGGCGGCTTTCACGGCGGAAACCACATTGGCCGAATTCCCGCTCGTGGTAAACGCGAGAAGCACATCTCCTTCTCTGCCGAGAGCCTTGATCTGCTTTGAAAAGACCTCTTCAAAGGAGTAATCGTTCGCTATGCTGGTGATTACGGAAGTGTCCGTGGTCAGGGCAACCGCGGGCAGAGGCGGACGCTCCAGAAGAAAGCGGTTCACAAATTCCGCTGCAAGGTGCTGGGCGTCGGCAGCGCTGCCACCATTGCCGCACAGCATGAGCTTGCGTTCGTTTGTGAATGCGAGGGCGATCCTCTCGGCAAACAGAATCAGCTTCGGGCCGTTTTCTTTGACGAAATCCTCCTTGGACTTGACACTTTCTTTCAGCGCGGCTTCGACGATTTTCTCCACTTGTCCACCTTTTGTAGGAATGACCTGAAATGTATAGTTGGAAGGCCGACTTGTCAACGGCTGTTTCTTGCACCATTGTAACACTTTAGCTCCGTGAAACGGCTCAAGGTTGACCACAGGGTGCTCGCCGTCTTCAAGAGAAGAGACCGAACCCGGGAAAAATCCAGCAGAAGGCGCAGCGCCATTTTCTTTGACTTCAAGGGAAAAAGCGGATAAGTTTCCATCAAATGATGGAAAAAATCGGCAATCGGAAAGGCCGCTCTCCCTCTTCTCTCAAGGGGAGGATTCTCCGGACCGCGCGCCGGGTATTCGGAGAATACGGCTATCATGGCGCCACCACGCGCATGATCGCAAAGGCTTCAGGCATAGACATCTCCACCCTCCATTACCATTGGGGTGAAAAGGCCGAACTTTACGAGGCCGTAATCCTTGATATCACCAGGAAGTTCCGGACCAGACTGATCGAAGTGGAGAGGATCATCCACGGTCTGCCCCTTCCGGAACGTATGGACATTGCCATCGACATGGTAGCGGACTATCTGTTTCGCCATCCGGAGGTATCGAACATCGTACTTTTTCGGTATTTCGGCAAGACCAGGCATCCCTCCGCGGTGGACTTCCATATTCCGGAATTCGTATCGGACATCGCCCGTTCCATGAACCTTTGCACCGATGAAGTCACACCCGGCGTAAGCATGCAGGTGTTGGCCATGATGAACGTGATATTCAACTTCATCTCAGGGGAAACATTTTTTCGGTCCACCATGAACCTGAGAAAGGCGGAATACGCTGCCATGGTCAAGAAGACGGCGAAGCTCATCCTGATCCCTGCGTTTGCAGGGGAAGCCGGAGATCAGAGGTCAGAGGTCAGAGGTCAGAAAACAGAAAGATGACAGAGGGCAGAGGACAGCGGTCAGAGATCGTCATTCCGGCGAAAGCCGGAATCCAGTGTTGCTGACGTGTTCTTTTGTCAAAGAAGAACCCTTGGCTCCGGCTGCTCATGATGCGGGGCCGGAGTAATGAACACACCCGCCTATGCTGGTAATGTCGAGGGACTATTCAAAACCGGAAAAGGAAGATCTGACTTTTGCAGATCTGTCGCTGACCTCTGACTGCTGACCTCTGACCTCTAGCATTTAACCTGTAGGGAGGGCAATCATGGCCGTGAACGTCAATGCCATTGGAAAAAAGATCGGTCCAATCACCAGGCAGTACACCTGGAAGGACGTCGTCCTCTATGCCCTGGGAGTGGGGGCGGGATTCGAGGAACTGGAGTACTGCTATGAGGCCCAGTTGAAAGTAATCCCAAGTTTTTCCATAGGCAGCGTGTTCGATTTCATGGCGAGCGCTGCCCTCACGGCTGAAGTCAACCTGGCAGGGGTACTGCACGGCGAGCAGGACATCCTCTTCCATAACCCCATTCCACGCGAGGGAACCCTCACCACAGAGGGGGCGGTCACCCACATCTATGACAAGGGAGAGGGGAAGGGAGCGGTGCTGGTCGCGGAGGGGGACACAACTCACTCCAACGGGCGGAAGCTTTTTACCAATATCTTCACCCTGTTCTGCCGGCTGGACGGCGGGTTCGGGGGAGAAGCCACGCCGAGGGAGGTGGTGGAGTTTCCCGAGAGAAAGCCGGACTTCGAAGAACCTGCGTTTCCTTCCCCCAACCAGCCTTTGCTCTACAGGCTATCAGGTGACGTCTTCCAACTCCATGTGGACCCTGATTTCGCAAAATCGAGCGGTTTTGAAAAGCCCATCATGCATGGGCTCTGCACCCATGGATATGCGTGCAGGGCGGTCATCAGACACCTTTTCCCCGGCGAACCGGAACGGATGAGCCGGTTCCGGGTTCGCTTTTCCAGGACGCTCTACCCAGGGGCGCCGATAAAGACCCAGATCTGGAAACTGGAAGAGGGGCGGGCTCTATTCAGGACCATCCATGCGGAAACCGGGGAAGTGGTGATCGATCGAGGCATCGTGGAGTGGCTCGGCAGGGAAGAGGTCGAGCAAAGGGCAAGACGCGGCTCGATCCGTTTTGACGGCCGGGTGGCGATCGTGACGGGTGCAGGAGGGGGGCTGGGCCGGATGTATGCGCTGGAGCTGGCAAGGCGGGCCGGATGTATGCGCTGGAGCTGGCAAGGCGCGGCGCCAGGGTGGTGGTGAATGACTTCGGTGGGGGGAAGGACGGTTCGGGCGGAGGGGCCGGTCCCGCCGACCGGGTGGTGGAGGAGATCCGGGGCTTTGGCGGTGAGGCGGTGGCGAGCTACGAGAGCGTGGCGAGCGAGGAGGGGGGCCGCAGGATCGTGGAGAAGGCGATCGAGACCTTCGGCCGTGTGGACATCCTGATCAACAACGCCGGGATACTTCGGGACAAGACCCTGGTGAAGACGGAGCCTGCGGACTGGGACGGGGTGATGGAAGTGCACCTGAAGGGCGCTTACAACGTGACGCGGCCCGCGTTCGTGAAGATGAGGGAAGGGGGATACGGCCGAATCGTCTTCACCTCGTCTGCGGCCGGGCTTTATGGGAACTTCGGTCAGACGAACTACAGCGCGGCGAAGATGGGGTTGATCGGTTTCATGAACACGCTGAAGCTCGAAGGGGAGAAGCACAACATCAAGGTGAACACGATCACGCCGATTGCCGGGACGAGGCTGACCGAAGGGGTGCTGCCCGGGGAGCTGTTCGAGAGATTGAAGCCGGCTGTTCGAGAGATTGAAGCCGGAGTTCGTGGCACCCATGGTGCTTTACCTGTGCGCCGAAGCATGCGCGGAGAACGGGATGATTTTCAACGCGGGCGCCGGCCTGTTCAACAGGGCCGCCGTGGTGACCGGCCCGGGGGTGTTGATCGGTGACGGGAAGCGCGTGCCCACTGTGGAAGATATCCACAAAAACTGGGGCGCCATACAGAGCCTCAGCGGGGCCGGAGAGTATCCGAATGCAGTGGCCGCCTACGCTCCGATGATGTCGGTGTTGAGCCCGAAGCCGGAAGAGCAGCGGGGCGGCGACCTGACGGTGAAATCCATCTTCGATCGCATCCCCCAAGCCTTCCAGAAGGACAAGGCGGCCGGGGTGGATGCCGTCTTTCAGTTCGTGCTTTCCGGTCCGGACGGGGGTTCGTGGCATGTGACGGTCAAGGACGGGGGGTGCACGGTCAAGGAGGGGCCGCACGATCGGCCCACGACCACGATACGGATGGCGGATGAGGACTTCGTGAAATTGATCAAAGGCGAGCTCAATGCGATGAAGGCGTACACAGGCGGAAAGCTGAAGATTGAAGGCGATCTGATGAAGTCGCAGCTGGTGGAGAAGCTGTTCCGCTTCTAGCAGGCTGAAAACATGATTTTCTCTCAGAGCCGAAGAGAAGGAAATTTAACCGCGAAGGCGCGAAGGACGCAAAGAAGAACGCAAAGATTTGTCTTTTCACCTGCCGGAAGTCGCTCCGGCAGGTGAAAAGACAAATATCTTCCTGGCGTACTTGGCGTCTTGGCGGTTCAAAGCTGTAAGCACGGCCATTTCAGAACAGGCACGAAGTAAAGGGAGGATTTTCATGGCAACGGGAATCAGGGACAAGGTGGCGATCATCGGGATGGGCTGCACCCGCTTCGGCGAGCGGTGGGATATGGGTGCTGAAGAGCTTATGGTGGAGGCTTATACCGAATGCCTTCAGGATGCGGGAATAGAACCTAAGGACATCGGGGCCGCATGGCTGGGCACCTGCTATGAAGAGATCAATGTGGGCAAAAGCGCTCTGCCCCTTTCCATGAATCTGAGGCTTCCTTTTATCCCCGTAACCAGGGTCGAAAATTACTGCGCCAGCGGGACCGAGGCTTTTCGCGGGGCGGTTTACGCGGTCGCCTCAGGGGCGTATGACACCTGCCTGGCGCTGGGCGTGGAGAAGCTCAAGGACACGGGGTTCGGGGGTCTCCCGAACATGGTCGCCTCCAATGTCGGGTCCCTGATCTGGCTCTGGAACCCCAACATGAGCGCCCCGGGTTCCTTTGCGCAGCTCGCCACCGCGTACGCGGCAAAGTACCGCGTCGCCGATCAGGATCTCAAGAGGGCCATTGCCCAGGTTTCTGTCAAGAGCCACGAGAACGGCTCCCGAAATCCCAAGGCTCATCTCCGGAAACCGGTCACAATAGAGCAGGTCATGGCCGCTCCCATCATCGCCTATCCGCTCGGGCTCTTTGACTGCTGTGGTGTAAGCGACGGATCGGCCTGCGCCATCGTTACCACAGTGGAAAAGGCAATGGAAATGGGCAAGAAGAACCCGGTGACCGTAAAAGCCCTTCAGCTCGCCCTGAGCAGCGGCGAGGAGATGGGCTTCAACGAGTGGGACGGCGATCATTTCATGACCACCGATCGCTGCAGCGTGAAGGCATATCAGGAGGCCGGCATAAAAAACCCCCGCGAGGAGATCAGCATGATGGAGGTTCATGACTGTTTTTCCATCACGGAGATGGTGACCTACGAAGATCTCCACATCTCCGAGAGGGGCAAGGCCTGGAAGGATTCGCTGGACGGTTTTTACAACATTGACGGCAAGGTTCCCTGCCAGGTGGATGGCGGTCTGAAATGCTTTGGACATCCTATCGGCGCCTCCGGACTGCGCATGCTCTATGAAATGTACCTCCAGCTCCAGGGCAGGGCAGAGGATCGGCAGCTCCCGAATCCGCGCTACGGCCTGACCCATAACCTGGGAGGTGTGCCTTTCATGAATGTCTGCAGCATCGCTATCGTTGGAATGTATAGATGATAACGATCCTTCCCATCATGAATTCGGCTGTGGAGGAGATCTTCGCGGGCAATCCATGGACTTCAACCTGAGCAGAGAGCAGACGGACATCCAGAAGGCGGCCCAGGAATTCGCCAGGGGCGAGTTCAACCCCGAACTTGTCCTGGAGTATGACAGGAAACAGGAATTCCCCCTGCCGGTATGGAAAAAAGCGTGCGAACTGGGATTTGCCGGGCTTCACTACCCGGAAGAGTACGGAGGCCAGGGTCTCGGGATTCTCGAGAATGCCCTGGTCGCAGAGACCTTTTGCCGCCAGGACTCGGGCATGGGATGTGCGCTGGCCCTCTCCGATTTCGGTTCCGAGATCGTCCTTCAAAACGGCACCGGGAACCAGAAGAAGAAAATCCTGGAATCCCTCGCGGCGGGCAAGGGACTGATGACGCTGGCATGGATGGAGGAGGGATATTCCCCGCGAACTTTTTCGACTACGGCAAAAAGGAGAGAGGGAGGATTCCTTATCGAGGGGAGAAAGTCTTATGTTCCCCTCGCAGAATTGAGCCGGTTTTTTATCGTCCTCTGTCAGACCGGGGATGACGGAGAACAGGGACAGACAGCCTTGCTTCTCGAAGGAGACGCTCAGGGAAAGGATGTGTCCGTCAGGAGAGAAAAGCTGGGCATGAGAATGGTTCCCATGAACGATGTACGCTTCCGCCTGCAGGTTCCGGCCGAGGACCTGATCGGCGGAGAACGAGAGGGCGGTCGGGCACTGGAATCGTTTCTCAACGCGATCAGAGTCGAGTGCGGGGCCATGGGGGTAGGGATTGCACAAGGAGCGTTGGACAGGGCGATCGAGTACAGCAAAAGAAGAGAGCAGTTCGGAAGGCCGATTGCCGCATTCGAAGTCATTCGAAACAGGCTCTCCGATATGTTCGTCTCCGTAGTGATGGCGAGACATATCCTTTACCATGCCGCACTGTCCATGGATCAGGGAAAACCTGAGCAGCGGCTCATCCTGATGACCAAGAGAGCAGCCTGCCGGGCCGCTCTGGAGGTTGCGAACTCCGCTCTCCAGATCCACGGCGGCTACGGGTATATGACCGAAGGGCAGATCGAACACTTCTACAGGGATGCAAAAGCGCTTGATCTTTTCACGGAACCCGGCTCCAGGCAGAGAAACCTGCTGGCAGAGGAGATCACGTCTTGGAGATCCTGAAATACGGCGAGGAGCACAGGAAGTTCAGGGAGAAACTCCGCGGTTTTTTCGACAGGGAGGTGATCCCTCACGCGGACGAGTGGGAGCGGTCCGGCATGGTCCCGAGATCTCTCTGGAGGAGGATGGGGGAAGAGGGATTTCTCTGCATGCACGTGGGGCGGGAGTATGGGGGCGCGGGAGCGGACTTCCTCTACTCGGTGATCGTGACTGAGGAACTCGCGCGAACCCGTCAGACCGGATTGGCTGCACCTCTTCATAGCGACGTGGTCGTTCCCTATATCGGTTCTTTCGGCTCCGAAGAGTTGAAGCGAAAGTATCTGCCGGGATGCGTTTCCGGGGAAATCGTCACGGCAATCGCAATGACCGAGCCGGATGCCGGAAGCGACCTGGCATCCATGCGGACCTCTGCGGTCCGGGATGGAGACTCGATCATCCTGAACGGAGAAAAGATCTTCATCAGCAACGGGATCCACTGCGATCTCCTCGTGATCGCCGCAAGAGATGCTTCTGTCGAAGACCCCTACCGCGGGATCGATCTTTATCTCGTGGAAGCCGGGACCGCGGGCTTTGAGAAAGGGAAGCGGCTCTCAAAGATGGGTTGGCACAGTCAGGATACGGCCGAGCTCCTCTTCAGGGACTGCCGCATCCCAACCGCGAATCGGCTGGGTTCCAAGGGGGGCGGTTTCCTCATGCTCATGGAAAAGCTTCAGCAGGAGCGGCTCATGTGCTCGATCATCGCCGTTGCTGCGGCCGAGAACATTCTGAGCACGACTATGGAGTTTTGCAGGGAAAAGAGGGATTTCGGCAGGGTCATCTCCAGATCTCAGGAGGTTCAGTTCACGCTTGTCGAAATGGCTACCGAGGTGAGGCTCGGCAGGACGTTTGTGGACAAACTCATTGCCGACCATATGGAAGGAAAAGCTATCGTGGTGGAAGCCTCCATGGCCAAGTACTGGACGACCGACATGGTCATGAGGGTGGCGGACAGGAGCCTGGAGCTGCATGGGAATTGCGGCTGCTGTGAGGAGTACCCCGTGGCCAGAGCCTGGCGCGATGCTCGCGTCATGTCCATCTTTGCCGGAACCAACGAGATCATGAAAGGGATAGCAGCGAAGTTTATGGGCCTGTAGGAGAGGATTCAATCCGCCACCAGGACACAAAGACCCAAGGAAGGACTCTCTTTTTGTGTCTCAGTGACTTTGTGGCAGATCTCGGTAAAGGACGGGTTTCACGGAAAACCTTTTCTTGATTTGAGAGGAGGTTGGGAATGAAGCTGTGGCACGGGGCCAAATGGCCTAAGGGCGTTCCGTACGAGATCGGTGGATACGAGAAACCTCTCTTCTCCATCCTTGACAGCACAGCCGAGAAATACCCGGATGCAACCTACACGATTTTTGCCGACAGGTGCCGGAGCTTCCGGCAGGTAAAGAACACCTCGGACAGGCTCGCCTGGTTTCTTGCATCGAGAGGGATTCAAAAGGGAGATCGAACGGCCATTTTTCTTCCGAATCTTCCCCACTATCCCGAGATCTTTTTCGGCATCCTCAAATCAGGCGCGGTCGCAGTGACCTGCAATCCTCTTTATAAGCCTTCGGAGTTGAACTTTCAACTCAAGGACTCGGGAGCAAAAGCGGTGTTCGTCATGGACCACCCTCTCTTCTACCCTACCGTACTGGAATCGCTCCGAGAGACGGCGGTCGAAACGGTGGTTATCTGCAATGTGAAGTCCTACCTTCCCAGGATCAAAGGAATGCTTGGGTCCATCCTTGGTAAAATACCGAGAGCAGATCACCATGAAGCGGACCATTTCCACTTCGATGAGGTAGTGAGAAGCTCGAGACCGGAGCCTCCGCAGTTCGAGGTGAATCCAACCGAGGACGTGGCGTTTATCCTGTACACAGGCGGCACCACAGGCACTCCAAAGGGGGCGTGTCTCAGCCACGGCAATCTGATGTCCAATCTGCTCATGGTACAGAACTGGGTCCGTGTTTCATCGAATCCGGGGGAGGAGATGGAAAACCTGGAGGGCGGGGGTGCGCATACCTATCTGGGCGTGCTTCCCTGGTATCACAGCTTCGGGCTTACCCTCGTGATGCTCTGGAGTTGTCTCAATGGTTCAAGGGTAGTCTGTATCCCGGACCCCCGCGCCGGCAAGCCTCCCTTTACCGAGGTATTAAAGACCATTGAGAAATATCACACCAGCATTGTGGTAGGCGTTCCTACAATCTACGCGGCCCTTGTGAATCACCCTCTCACCGAGAAATTCAACTTGAAATCCATAGTGGGCTGCGGTTCCGGGGCAGCGCCTTTGCCGCTCGAGGTGATCAGGCGGTTCGAAGAACGGACGGGCGCAGTTATCTTCGAAGGATACGGAATGACCGAAACCTCTCCTATCGTGACCATGAACCCCACCAACGTCGAGCAACGAAAGATCGGCTCCGTGGGGATGCCTGTTCCTGGCGCCGATGTTCGGATCCTGGACCTCGACTCGGCAAGCCTGGAACTGGCTCAAGGTGAAGACGGGGAGATTGCCGTATCCGGCCCCATGGTGATGCTTGGCTACTGGAACAAACCTGAAGCAAACGAAGCTGTTTTCAGAACGATAGACGGAAAGAAATTCCTGCTCACAGGGGATATCGGGCACTTTGATGCGGAAGGCTTCCTGGTGATCACCGATCGGAAGAAGGACATGATCATCGTGGGCGGGTTCAACGCCTATCCCAAAGAGATCGAGGAGGTCCTCTACGCTCACCCCAAAGTAGCCCTTGCAGCTGCAATCGGCATACCC
The DNA here is from genome assembly GCA_002840535.1 of Deltaproteobacteria bacterium HGW-Deltaproteobacteria-15. Classification (GTDB taxonomy): domain Bacteria; phylum Desulfobacterota; class DSM-4660; order Desulfatiglandales; family HGW-15; genus HGW-15. The sequence continues at coordinate 71,598 of PHBH01000055.1, forward strand.
GACCCCTATGCCGGCGAGGTCGTAAAGGCATTCGTTCAGCTCAAGCCGGGTCAGGTCGCCAATGAAAAAGAGATACTTGAGTTCTGCAAAGACAAGATGGCAGGGTACAAGCGCCCCCGCTCCATCGAGATCAGGGAAAGCCTGCCTGTCTCGGTGGTCGGGAAGGTCCTGAGGAGGGTGCTCAAGGAAGAGGAGATGAAAAAGATGATCAATGATCCTGAAAGATTGTAAATGGTTTGAGCGCCTAGAGATTGTAGGCCGTCTCCTGGTGCTGGCTCAGATCCAGGCCGCCGATCTCCTGATCTTCAGGTACGCGCAGGCCCAGGGTTTTATCAATGACCTTCAAAAGCAGATAGCTTATTACAAAAGTGTAGATGATGGTTACCACCACGGCAAGGAACTGAACACCGAGTTGTGCAGGGTTTCCGAAAAGGAGGCCGTCTGCGCCGTCCGGGTTGACGGTCTTGCTCGCGAGGAGCCCGGCAGCGAGGAGCCCGATGACCCCACCCACCCCATGCACCCCGACCACATCCAGGCTGTCATCGTAGCCGAATCTGTTCTTGGCCCTTACTCCGAGATAGCAGCCGACCCCTGCAAGAACGCCGATGACGGCGGCTGAGATGGGACCAACGAATCCAGATGCCGGCGTCACTGTTGCAAGTCCCGCAACAGCGCCGCTGGCCACTCCGAGGGTTGTCGCCTTGCCGGTGACCTTCCATTCCATGACCGCCCAAGCAAGGGCCCCGGTCGTTCCTGCA
>PHBH01000056.1 GCA_002840535.1 Deltaproteobacteria bacterium HGW-Deltaproteobacteria-15
TCCAGGGAGCGAATCGATGCCTTGCCCACAGCCAAACGCCGGATGGCAAGGTAACCGACGGCCAAGGCTCCTGCTGCAAACGCACCCAGAGAGAATGCCCCGACCCGCCTGGGCGCCAATTGCCAATGAACCAAGAGCCCCTTTCTTCGCCGAGGCTTTTTGACGCTGCCCCTCCAATTCTTCAGTACGAACAGATTTGGCCATTTCATTCATGCCGGTCGCTTCCTTTCACAAATCTTACCCAGCAGGACATTAGCCATTGATCCAACGACTTTCCAGTGTTTCAGAAAGAGATCTCCAACGACAATCCGGAGTTGAAATTACTGAATACCCCCAAGTTGTTCATCAAGAATGCACAAAAAGGAAAATGAGCGAAACCGAAACCGAAAGTTTTGACTGCCAACTTCTCATGGGGTAGTTGTAGGTCTGACCTGAAGGAAAGGTGCTGCTGATCATGCTTTCGAAAAAGAAGGATTCTTTTGCGGAATTGACGTGGGAAGATCTCCGGCAATGGGCAGGTGAGAAGATTCTCTCCAGGGGCAGGAGCTATCAGCGGAACGGCTGCGTTAAGGAACTGGCCAGATCGGCGAATGGAGGTCTCTTTGCCTGGGTGACAGGTTCGGAACGCTATGCCACACATGTGCGTCTTGAACAAGGGGAACTCGTCGCGGAGTGCGCATGCCCATTCGGTTACAGGTGCAAACATGCGGTAGCCGTGGTTTTGGAATACCTCGAGTGTCTGAAAAGGCGGCAGGCAGTTCCACTCGCAAAGGAGGATGATCCGAGGCTCAAGCGGCTAATGGAGTTGGAGAGAAAACATCTGCAGGTCGAGAACGATGATAAAAACGAAGAAGAGTATGATGAAGAAGCAGCGGGTGCGCCATCTTCCGGCAACACTTCCTGGAAGAGCATACTGGATTCCCAAAGCAAAGAGGAACTCATCCACTTGATAGGGGAGCTTGCAGAGAAGAATCCCGAGGTCAGGGGAATACTGGAGGACCGTGCAGGATTGTCGAAGGGTACCGTGGGCAGAATGGTGAAGTCCATCCGGCAGGAGATCAGGAATCTCAGTTCGGAGCCGGGATGGAGCAATTACTGGAAGGGGGAGGGGTATACCCCGGATTACTCGCGCGTCAAGGAGAGAATGGAGTCCCTTCTGGTCCACGGGCATGCCGACGAGGTTGTCAGACTCGGAGAGGAACTCCTGGAGGGTGGGACCAGCCAAGTAGGAATGAGCCATGACGATGGGGACACAGCCATGGAAATTTCCTCGTGCCTGGAGGTGGCCTTTGAGGCACTTAGCAAATCCTCCCTCTCCCCGCTCGATCGGATGCTCTGGGCGATCGATGCAGAGCTTAAGGATGAGTACAACCTCTGCGAGGGGGTAGGGATCTTCTGGGAGCAGAAGCATTCCAGAATGGCATGGGGCCAATTGGCGGATATGCTCCTGGCGCGCTTGAAGGAGTACCCTGTACTCAAGGGAGAAGACGACTTTTCCCGGAAATACAAAAGAGACGCTCTGAGCAATTGGATCATTCGGGCACTTGAGGAATCGGGGCGACATAAGGAGGTAATCCCGCTTTGTGAAAAGGAGGCCGTGAAGACGGCAAGCTATGGGCGCCTTGTGGAATACCTCATGCAGACCAAACGATGGAAAGAGGCTGAGGAGTGGATACGCAAAGGTATCCGGGACACGGAAGAGAAATATCCGGGCATTGCGTCCAAACTGCGAACCAACCTGAAAGACATATGGGCAAAGGGGGGAGCCTGGCACATGGTTGCCGCCCTCGAGGCCGATGAATTCATTCGAACCCCTTCCCTTCGGGCTTACAAGGACCTCCAGAAAGCCGCCACCAGAGCGAAGTTATGGCTGGCGGTGAAGCCGGTTGTCATGAAATACCTGGAAACCGGGAAGTCGTGGGAAGAGGAAGATTCCTGGCCTCTGCCCGAAACAGGTCTATGCTTTGCCGAACCTCGCTGGAGACCCGAGTTCCCCATGATCGGTGTGCTCATTGATATCGCCATCTCCGAGAAGAACACCGAGGATGTGCTGCGCTGGCACAACTCCTCGAAAACAAAGGGACGCGCGAGGGGCTTCGGAGGTTTGAGGGACAAAGAGGTGGCTGAAGCCGTTGTTTCAAAATATCCCGACCTGTCCATCTCCATATGGAAGGAACTTGCGGAGAACCAGATCGGCTTCGCCAAACCGAATGCCTATTACACGGCTGCCGGTTATCTCAGAAAGATTCACTCTACCCTGAATAACAACCGTCGGGAGAAGGAGTGGCATGACTATGTTGGCAGCCTTCGATCGTTACATGCCAGAAAACGCAAGCTCCTCGAGATACTGAGCGGCCTGGATGGAAAGCGCATTGTGGACGGATAGAGCAGAGCGCCTCAGAGTTTGGTGATGGATTTGGGAGGTGAGCCATCTTGACTCATCAATCCCATTTCCCTATACTTCGAAGCTAAATAGCGGGTTATCGCAAGTATCTTTGAACGTCAACGGCTGGGAGGAATAACCATGAATGGCAATGCGCTCCTCAAAGCGAAACGGAAGGAGATTTTGCGCATCGCCTCCAAGTACGACGCACATAACGTCCGAGTTTTTGGGTCTGTGGCTCGGGGTGAAGCAGATCAAGAAAGTGATTTTGATCTTCTAGTCCGGTTTGACCGAGGTGTGACGTTCCTCCGCCAAGCAGCATTTGCCCGTGAATTGGAGGTGCTGCTTAATAGCAAAGTGGATGTGGTGAGCGATAAGGGACTCCGCCCGAGAATTCGCGAGCGCGTTTTGGCAGAAGCAAGACCATTATGAGAGACGACCGAGACAAGCTCCTCGATATTCTGGAGGCCATTGATAAGATCCAACCTTCTCATTCATCAGTACTTCGGGATCGACCTTGATCAAGTCTGGGACACAGTCCTTATCGATCTGCCCAAACTGAGCAATGATATTCGCGAAATCCTGACTGACCTTGATTCTTAGTCATCTCGGAAATTCCTTCTTGTGCACGAGAGGTCATAACAAGATGTAACCCCGCCCACTTCCCAAGCCTTTCCTCTGTGACCGGGGACTACAATTCGCCGATGAAACTACTTGCAGCCTGACACTCTCACTGTCGATTACTCTCACCCTCAGCTCCAGCGAAAAACCTCGTTTTTGCTCCCAAAAACCTCGCTATAGGGCACTTTTTGGGGGTAAATTTGGTGGTATCCACCTACATATCAGTTGCCTCTCGTGGCCCGACCCCCTGCCCCGCTCCATTGCTGGTCAATTACACTCATTTTGAAGATTCCTAATCAGATCCACGGTCTTGATCTCGTCCCACTCAAAAAACACTCTACGAGCACCGGCTCTGATAAGTCGACTGACAAATTCTGGCTCCCGCCACGTAGGAATTGCGACGACAATTGACCCAGCACTTTGGGCCGCAAGGACGCCATTAATGGAATCTTCAAAAACGAGTTGCTCCTCTGGAGTCACACCTGCGATCTCAGCAGTCCGGTGGTAGACGTCAGGAGCGGGCTTGACGTTACCAACTTCTTCCCGAAGGACGATTCGCTCTTGCGGGATAATCCTGCCAAGACCGCTTTTTTGAAGAATGATCTCTGCCAATTGTTTATCGGTGAGGGAGCCAATTGTAATTTGAAGACCGGCATCAAGAAGCTCATGCAAGACGCTCTGGAAACCGGGCCGCACTACGACTGTATCCACGCATTCCATCAGATCACGAAAAATTCTTTTGTCCCTAGCAAGGAAGTCGTGTGCCTTATCTCTATTCCCTGCAAGGAGGGCGATCTCCTCAGCTATCTTCTCATCTGGTCCACCAATAAAATGAGAAATCTTACTTATTGCATCCTCAAAGGTAAGTTCTATCCCTATTTCCTTTGCAGCAGATAAATGTCCGTTCCAGTGAACTCGCTCAAGGTCAATCAAGGTGCCCTCAAGGTCGAAAGCAACAGTTCGAATGATACGCAAGTCTATATTCTCCTCACAAGCAATGTGTCATCTATACTTTGGCTTCACATCATAGTAAACCAATACATTCATAAGCAAACAACTCGATACTAAACAAGGTCCGCAAAAATCGTGGCCAAAGTTGTCGAGCCTCTAAATTACTTACCAAGTTCACGAAGTAGATTCGTGTCAACCGGGGCGTTATCAGCTTTATCAAGTATTGGTCGTGTCAGAATGGCCTTCAAAGGATTAAAAAACGCATTAAGCTTTGATCCGTAGTTTATTAGCAAGCTCAAAACGATCGTGACAAAGAAACTTGTCGTTGTAATGATCCTGGCATTCTCTGGATGTTGACTCAGATAGAAAATGCTAAAGATTAAAATAGTATTCTGCAAATCTCTCATGCGCCGCTCATACCTTCTGAACGTATCCTCTGCGAATTCTGAATTAATTGTCCTTAGTATCTCCCTCTGTCTGCGACGAGTAATGGCCTCATCGACTGCTGCATTCCAGACATTTAACCAATCACCCATCACCTCCATCTCGTTGTTTTCGTAGCAATCCTTCATATACGAGTTTCTAAGTTTACCACACTCATTTTTGAGATAATCAGTAATTCTGTCAATCTCAGCCCAAGTTATTTCGTCAATGGCTATCATGTACCAACTGTACCTGTCTGCAAAGTACGAGTATTTTTCAACATCTATTAGTTCATCCTCGAAAAGGCTCGCAGTCCAGTCTAGTCCGGTTAAGGGTACCTCGCTGACATTGACCCCATCAACTCCCTCTACTTTATCCAATATCGCTCCGTGACGGATAAGATTGAGCATGTCAGCGTGCTTCTCCCAAAGCGCGTTCGATATCCTCTGAATTACAGCACGCGAGATCTTCCCTTTTTCTTCAATATATTTGAGGACATTTTCCAGGGCAATAAACTCATAAGCCTCAAATAATCCGCTCTTTATAATGGATATAGCCCAATCTTTAACCCTCTCGGCAAATAGGTCATGGCGATCTGTGCTTTTAGCGCGAGCATTAGCAATCTCAAGGAAACGTTCGATATCGTCATGGTGATAAACATCCCCCTGTGCACCTATTTGTTTTCCGAAATCTTCGAAAGTTAGATCATCAGGGTTGAATTTTATCTCCGCCCTGCCTTCGAGAGTTCGATAATATCGATGTGAAGAGGGACGGAATCCCCCTTCCCTTTTCTTGAATATATCGAAACTGACCTTAGCAGATGGTTTTTGTATGCAGCCATCATGATCGATGATAAGACCGCCACGTAGAACCGTTGTATGTTTTGCCATAGCCGTACAGAAGTCATATTCCTTTTTTCGCTCGTCGGATTTCGGGTCACGAAGCAATTTCCACAAGAAAGGATTATCAAATAGATAACCATCCGAAAGTAGCACCTCTCCGCCAAATAGATAAGACATTTTCATTTGTCGAACAAAATCCAGTTCGGCATTCATTCCACGCCAAAGGTCTCTACTAAATTCCACGCTATCAGCAACAAGGACAGGATCAGCAAGGCTAGGATGAGTAGTTTCCACAGAATTAGCCTCCGGCGAGGAATAGATTTGAGCCCTCATGGGGGAGGGGGCCATTGGTTTATTGGTTTCATCGAAGCAGCTGACGCATGAAGTGACAAGGAGTGGCACCCCCGGGTTTGTACTGAAGGAAGGAAACAATAATTTCTGTCGCCCAGGCCGCGCCAAGTTATTGATTGGGCGGTGCTTGATGTCCAAAAGACAGGTGTTTTAGGGCCTATATCGCCCTTTTCAGCACCGAAAAGAGCCTTACATAATGAGCCCATAGTATGATGTCGAATTGTTCTCGAAAAAGGCGCCATGGAAAAACCTTGTGTTTGCCTCAAAAAACTCATTGTGGGGCTCATTTCAGGGGGGTCATTTCTAATTTACGCAATCCTTATTGGTCAGGCCACTTTCGCCACTGCACGTGGCATCTGATTCCAAGTACGATTCCCTATCTCCCGTCCGGCGGCCTTCTTGCGTACACCACCCCATTGTTTGAAGAAGAACGGGACTGCCTCATCGACGCAGGCATCACGTATGTCGAGAACCCATTCTGCTTGCATCGGTCGCGCCCCAGGGCCAGACTCACCCCCTACAATCACCCAGTCGACTGCGTCGAGATTCAAATCCGGAAGTGGGGCGAGCAGTGGCTCAACAGATAGGAACTTTACAACTGAGGGAACCTTTCGGAGCCTCTCTACGCGGTAAAGACGCTCGTTGTCTTCAACCGTGACCCCCATCCAGACGTTCTTGGGCCAGGGAAGCAAAGGGGAGACCTCGACCAGCCTATCCGCACGTTTTGTGAGGAGCTGGTACGTATGTCGAGGGGTGTACTCCATGACTTCGAAGACGCGCTGGATGAAGGCGACCGGAACCTGCTCGTGAAACAGGTCGCCCATGGAGTTGACGAAAACCATCCGCGGCTTCCCCCATGTGACGGGCAACCCGAGCATGTGCTTGTGTGTGCGAACGGAGAATCCGTCGCGGTAGTTAGGCTGTCCCATAGCCTGCAGACGCTTGGCCATGCGCTCTGCATAGCAGTTGAGGCAGCCCGGGGATACCTTCGAGCATCCCGTTACTGGGTTCCAGGTCGCCTCAGTCCACTCTATCGTCGTAGTGCTCACTACTGATCCAAGTCCTTGACCAGGTGGTTTGCGATACCCAGTGCGGCTTTCTGCGCCGCTATGCTAGGGTTCGAAACGCCCAATACGAGCGCGAAGAGCGGAACGCCCTTGCCATTCCTGAGTATCCCAGCATTAGATACCGCTGGAAAGGCGGTCTTCAGTCGTTTGCGGATAAAGTCGACAACGTGATCGGTCGACGCATTCTTGAACCGGCAGCTGGCTTCGTCGTTGAACAGCGACTGCTGCCCGCTCGTCCGGTAGAACTCATCGTACCACTCGTTCGTTCCGAAAACACGGTCCAAGCGCACTCGCCAAGTGTCCGGTACCTGGCCATCATTTGTCATCATGCGGATGACTCCACCCAACGGAAACAGGTACCATACGTCACAGGCACCTGTGTCAGCAAGGCGCATGATCAAGTCCCAGCCAACTTCTAGCCCGTACGGATCGAGAAATACGAGACTGCGGGTGTGGGTCCAGTCGACCTTTTCGATGTACTCGCCTAGGGCGGCGTTCGCATTGCCGCAGACTACACTCACCGTATCGTGAATCTCGTGAAAGTCGGACAGGACGATTGACTCTAGTTCAAGACACGATGGCTTGTCGACATCAATAAAGACGAACCGGTCAAAGGACCTGGTTGAACTGGTGGAAGCCCGAAGCGCGCGAATCGCAGATCCAACCAAGAACTCTTGAGTGTCTACTCGCTCGGACTCGTCCCCAAAGAAGGACTCCGGTTCCGGCGCGTCTGAGCCCGAACTTTTCCTAAGTGCTTGCTTGCCACGGCCAGCGAAAGCGTCGACATAATCCAGCGAATACCAGCGCTGATTCTGCATGACCTGAAGGTAACGGTGCGTGTAGGCCTCAACACAGTCGAGCTTCGATTCGCTCCAGGTGCCACCGAACTTGCGCATTCTCCCTCCCAAGGCATGATTAAAGCTGCTAAGGATGAAACCAAAGTGAACCATGGATTTAGCGAGTCGTGGGCGTGGGCCTAACAAGTCATCTTGTAGTTTCCGGATATCTTCACTTACGGGAGGTGTCCGGATAGATCGAAGAAAAAGGCCCAGTTCTCATCCGAGAAGCTGGGCCTTTGGTGTCCTCTCAATTCTCTTCACAGTCAAACCCCTGTTTTGAGGTTTTTCGAAAATACTTTATGTGGAAAGCGGCAATTACCTAGACCTGTAGGCCATTTATGTCAAGGATTATACGTTATTAATGACGTGATTGATGCGGGATGCGGGAGATTTTAGAAAATTTTTTCGCTGGCCTACCATGCGAGGGATCTTCAAGAGTAGAGTTTGATCGGGGCTTGGACCGATACGGTCAGGGGACCCTTCACATTTGCAGTTTCATTCGAAATCCGGAACGCTGTTGACAAATTGCACCAACTCCTGAGTTCTGGTCCTGCTTTAAACTGCTCTCCTCTCCTTGAAATGGGAATTCCGGGACGTTCTTTACAAGCTGTACAAATCTGGAAGTTAATGATGTCAGTGATGAAATGGGGCACTAGACACCCAGGATTCTTGGCTTCAGGACAAGTGCGTCAGTCGCTCGGTGACAAAGCCTCTTCGAGATATTTTTTAACCCTTCCCGGTTTGCTCCCAGGCTTGAGAATGGACCGATGGACACGTAGTGAGCTCGAGCCGGAGAGACTTGTGGATCGGTTCCTTAATTGCGTTGAGGCGTTATTGGCGCAGGAGAAGGCGAGTGAATGGGAACGCTCATATTATCTTTTGCGTTAAATGCAATTTCCTTTGCAGTAACTGCAAGGTAAGTAAAGACACATTCTTCCTGTCTGCAAAAAGAGCCCTATTTTTTAAGCCCATGAAAGAGCGCTACTGGTAAGTGAGAGGTGTGGTCACCCTCAGCAGACGGGTTCCGCCATTGAAATGCCCACCTCTCCCACGAGAATCTTTGCCAGCTTACGCTTGTGAGACTTACATTTGTTTATTAGCGCCGCTGGTGTTTGATGAACTCATCTGGAGTCGTTATGGGTATTGTTCTGAAAGGGCTGAGTTCCCGCAGGTCTTTGTCGCTGCTGATGATGCGAGTGGCCTGGCCACTCACTGCCAATTCAAGAAACTTGTCGTCATTCGGATCACGGCAGGCTTTGATCGTTTCATTGACTTCGATGAGAACTGCTTCCAGTACCAGCGCAGCCAAGAAGCGCTCCCGCTCCTCGATCAACAGATAATGATCGAATTTGGGACGGCTCAGAACATCACTCAATTCCTTCAAAGTGGGTAATGAGAGGAGAATGACACCATGGTCGAGTGCTATGTCAAATGCCTGGCGTGGTTTGGAGTCCCTGATCAACAGGGCGCTTACGATAACGCTTGTATCGAAGACATATCTTGTTTCAGTCTTCATTCAGGAGTTTCTTCAGGACTTCCTGAGTAAGGCCGCGCGTTTCCGCCTTCTCACTAATTTCGTCCATTATTGCCTGAAGAGACTCCTGCGTTCGCATCACTTCACTGATCCGGATGCTGAGCAAAGCCTCGAGCTTTCGGCGGTCTTCTGCTGAAGCGGACTTGAAAGCTTTCGCCGCCTCGGCATCAACCAGGATCGTAATTCGTTCTGTTTCCATATCTAACGCTCCGTTGTCCTGGAGAGACAAGACAAAGATAAGTAATCCCAACCGATTGTGTCAAGATCAATTGCACAAACTCTGTCCTGCCACGTGTGAACTCCGGGACGTTCTTTACGAGCTGTACAAACTCTGGATGTTAATGAACTCGGTGAGGAAATCAGGCATCAGATCCCGGGATTATTGGGGCCAAGATCAACGCCCGGTGATCCGGCCGCGGATAAGCCAGATGTGGCTGGAGCGGTTCGGCCGAAACGTGCTGTTCACGATGGCGACGTCGCCTTTTCCATTCACGGCGAGTTTCTTCATGTAGAGTCCCTGCTGGCTCCCGCTGAAACCCAGCTCCGGATCGAGAGTGCCCGGAACGACCTCGGGCGGTGCGAACGTGCTTCCCGTGTCTTGCGAAAAGGTAAAGCCGAGCCCCTGAGGCTGGGCAATTCTTTTCGGGAAGAGTTCCCAGAGCACGTACAGGTTTCCGCTCTCATCAAGATCCAGGTGCGGGAAATTCACGCTGTCGAATTCTTTGAAGTGGGGGCTCGAAATCTCCCTCGGCTCTTCGAATCCGCTCCCGCCTCCATCCCCACGCGTGTACAGGACGTGGTACTTCTCCAAGGGACCTTGAGGACTCTCGCCAAAGACGAGGTGCACGGCCCCTTCCCTGTCCGCTCGGATCTTCGGCGCTTCCGAGTGGCCGATGGTCCGGGCGAGAACCTGCGGCTCCTCGAACGTCCTTCCTGCGTCGCGAGACGCCGTGAAATGGATGTCTGCATCCCGTTCTTCGCCGACTGTCCAGGCAAGCAGGACAGTGTCCTCGCGGTAAACGGCAAGGGAGGGACCTCTTGCGGGCGGATCCCCCCGATCGCCTGCAATCGGCAGCGGGTCGGAGAAACTCTTGCCTCTATTCACGGAGCGGCTGAAGTATAGCGCCCCTTCGTACGCCGTCCACGCAGCGTAGAGGTTGCCGGCCGTGCTCCTGGCCAGGTCCAGACTCCCGTTGTACCAGATTTCTCTTGTCAGGCGTCCCTTCCCGTCACCGGCAATGGAATTGGAAAGATTAATCGGTTCCGTGAAACTCCTCCCGCCGTCGGTCGAGAGAGCAAAGAGAATCTCGCCGCCGTGCGTGCCCCCGGAAAAGATAATCTCCTGCCAGAGGATATACACCTCTCCCGGGTTTCCGGATGTCATCGCCATCCTTGGAAGCCAGGAGAAGGTTTTCGGGTTCCTGGTCACGTTCACCGGCTCCGAAAACCTTGGCTTTCCTTCCGGTCCGAACACCTGGAAAAAGATGTCCTTCCGGGCATGATCGGCCCAGGCGACCCCTGCATCCCCCCGCTCTGTCACGGCCACTGTGGGGTCGTCGACGAAGTACCACTTCGACTCATTCATTTCCCAGGGGCCTCGATAGGCTTTGCCTGACGCGACCTCTATCCGCTTCTCCCATTTCATTGCGGCCGAACCCTCCACTATCGAAAAAGGAATTGCAGGCAGTGCAGCGATCAGAAGAAGGATGACAATCCTCGACGGAATCGTGATGACATGACTTCCCTCCACCTCCGGCAGCCCTCCTCATTGCTCCTGCAGATTTTCAGGTGACGATCCGTCACAAACCTTTGCTTCCCATGTTAATCTTTACAAGACCCCCATGAAATAGGCGAATCGCTGCATTTGCATCACAAAAAAAGCTCCCACTCGGTCGCTTTGAGGCTCCAAAAGGAAACCGCCCGCATCGCCGCCCTGAACAGGGCCGCCTGCAAATCCCCCCGGCCACATGGAAAAGCAGCTTCTATGCTTTGGAAATAGTCGTCTATCGAAACGTCGTGAGGAATCGGGGAGCGTTACAGTGGGCAAACATCGGGCGTGAGCAGGGCACTCAAAAAGAGGGAAGTCAGATTGGGGGTCTAGCCATCTATTTCAATCCAGCCTGCCAATCCTTATCTCGAGAAAGCGCTCTCGCCATTGAGGAACGCGCTTCTTGAACGTTTTCCAGTCCGACTCTAAAGGCTTTCTCTCCATCTTGTCTCCCATGTCTCGCGATTGAATGTCGGCTGTGTAGTACCAGGCTAGTGCCCACCGGAAATGATCTTTCTTCCGTCATGCCGGCCTGCCCCGTAGTACTTGGGGACCTGATCCCCGCTGAGCACGGGGCCTTCGCCGGAATGACGAAAAGAGCTCAAAGTCTCAATGCACCGCAGGGATCGGAGAGGTATTTGGTTCGGCTTAGATCAAGATCTGAGCTCGCCCACATCGGAAAGTTCTCCGGTGTCGAACTCGATCTTTCGAGTCTGGGTTACTCGTTTGGATGCGTCAAGGATTTCCAGGGATACAAGATTCCCGTCGAGGTCGTAGTCTAAAATCGTGCCTGGTTTGTCCTCGTCGCTCTCGGAAACTGCGACATCCTCTCTGAAGATCACGGTGAGGGTGTCTGTCCTCGGGTCATAAGAGACTCTCATGAGCCAGATCTCCAAATTTCTCGACCTTGCTGGTCTTGTACGCTGTTACAACTTCAGGCGGTTTCCGCCAAATATCCACAAGACACGGACCAAGTAGGTCTTCTCTGAGCTTTCCTGCCGGAAACGAGACTGGTAAACCATTCTGCCTTCTCGTACTTGCCAGCTTTGTCCCGGTTCTTCAACAACTGTATGCACCATTTCCTTTGTGAGGCCTCGCCTTCTCATCTCATAGAGCGAATGTGGGCTGAACACGATCTCGGGCATCCCATCGCCTTTGGATTTCAGACTGTCTACCATTCATGGACAAAATACATTGCCAAGGGTCCTTTAGCAAGGGCTTGCTTGGCTATTTCGTAATGGGGGAGAGAGGGGCTCGTGAAAAATTGACTTTCATCTTTTTCCGTTGCCAAGCCGCGCTCCATTTCAAACATTTCGTGAAGGGGAATATCGCATGTCCCGGCTACAGAGATCCGGAAGCGCCTTGTCTTGAAGGAGGGCTCGCCATCGGTCGCGGTGGACGAAAAGGACACCGCCCATCAGCAGTTCATCGGGGTTAAGCGTCTGTCCGACCGTTTCGTTGGTCTGTAGCCGCAGCCCAAGGCCTGATTTTGGCGAGCTTCGGCCCCAACTTGCGCTCTGCAACCTCAGTGTCATATGCAGCCTGGGCGCGCAACCAGTAACCGTTCGACAGACCGAAAAACCGGCACAACCGAAGGTCGGTATCTGCTGTGATAGAGCGCTTACCAGCAACGATTGCGCTGATGCGCTGAGCGGGAACTCCGATCTCCTTGGCTAGACGATATTGGCTCACCCCCATCGGCTTGAGGAACTCCTCTTCCAGCAATTCACCGGGGGTCACGGGTTTGACCTTGCTCATGATTGACTCTCCTCAATACCCCCGTCATAGCGATTGCTGGTACGAGACTATAAGAACTCAGTTCAATGCCACAATTTTGATCTATGGCTTGATGGAAAAGATGTATATATCAAAAAGTCGAGGGACGGTGGACGATAAAGCAAAATCAGAGGTGTGGGACGGCTGGTAAGAATGAGGACTAACGGGACGGGTATCATGGAGGGTGAGGTGAAAGACGAGAAGGGTGGAATCGGAGCGCTTCTTGGCTCATGCGGAGCCGTCTTCTGGCCTGGGATGATGATCTTCGGATTCCCCGGCATCGCGGGACAGCATTGGACGCAGGCCTTTGGGGTGGATCGCGCGGCAATCGGCCAAACGCTCTTCTTCGTTCTGGCCGGGACCGGGATTTTCATGTATTTGACAGGCCGTTGGCAGGCTCGTATCGGTCATGCCAGGGTGACTGCCCTGGGTGCAATCCTTTGCGCCTTTTCAACATGGATCCTCGGCGGCGCGAGCAGCATGGGCGTGGTCTATGGGTGTTCGTTCCTGATCGGTGTTTCCTCCGCCTTCGTGTACATCCCCACCTTGACCGTGGTTCAGTTCTGGCATCCACAACGGAGAGGATTTGCCACCGGCATGGTCAGCATGGTTTTCGGGCTCTCCGCAGCCCTGATGTCGCCGGTATTGACCAGCCTGCTCCTCTATTGGGGCTACGCTTCGACGACTCGGATGGTCAGTCTCTTCAGTCTGGGCACCGGACTGCTCGCCGCCTGGTTTGTCCGCATGCCCCGGACTCCCCCGCTCGAACCCAAGCATGCTCCAATCGCAGGGATGATCCAGGGGATGACCGTGAGAGAGGCACTGCAGACCAAAGCCTTTTGGCTGCTCTGGTTCACATGGGTCTTGGCGGGCGCAGGAGGCATCGCCATGGTGACCCTGTCCACGGCCTTCGGCCATTCCATGGGACTCGGCGTGCGAGAATCCGTCCTCCTCCTGACGGCTTTCAACATCACGAATGGATTGGGGCGATACCTGAGCGGCCATGTCTCCGACCGGATCGGCCGGAATCGGACAATGAGTGTGACATTCCTGGCTGCAGGCTGCGCTTATGGATTGTTCTCCTCCGTGGAGGGATTGCTCGTCTGGTCCATTCTTGCTGCTCTTGTGGGTCTTGCCTTCGGCACCTTGTTCGCAGTGTCCGCCCCCCTGGCGAGCGACTGCTTCGGGATGAAGCACTTCGGCGCCATCTTTGGACTGGTGTTTACGGCCTATGGCTTTGTGGCCGGACCCTTCGGACCTTGGTTGAGCGGCCACGTGCTGGATGCGACCGGAGGTCGCTTCGATCAGGTCTTTGGATACCTGGGTGTGTCATTTTTTACGGCCGCCGTGTTGATCTGGTTTGTAAAAAAGCCGCATAGAGCAAATATGGCGTCCAGGGGCTCCGGAAAGGACAGAGCCCCTGGAACAACGCCGAGCGGCACCTATTTCTTGGTATAGATGTTGCGTATCGGCGTGAGACCCACTTTCACGACCTTGCCCTTCTGCACCTGGTCGATGCGCACCTGATCCACGCCCTCGATATCGCCCGGGCCATAGGCAATCGGCGTACTGCTTATACCCCCGGTGTCGAGGTTCTTGATCATGTAAAAGCCCTTCTCCAGCACGTCTTTCCTGGTGAGCTTATCAACAGGAAGGGCTTGCATGGCCAGCCGCAACGCCTCAACCTGAATCATGGCTTCAAGAATCCCTCCCTGATACATGATGTTGGTATTCATTTTCTGGGGGTGATACTTCTTCTGTATATCGAGCATGAACTTCACCCCGGGGGAAGGGTCGTCCCAGTTGGGGAAGCTGCCGGCGCAGACGTAACCGTCACCCAGTTCACCCATGGCCGGAGCAAATATGCCACAGTGACC
Source organism: Deltaproteobacteria bacterium HGW-Deltaproteobacteria-15 (assembly GCA_002840535.1). Lineage (GTDB taxonomy): Bacteria > Desulfobacterota > DSM-4660 > Desulfatiglandales > HGW-15 > HGW-15. The sequence continues at coordinate 14,433 of PHBH01000056.1, forward strand.
GGGCGAAGCGACGCCAAAGGTCATTTTGTGGGACTGGAAAGGCCCCATCCCCAGCCTGACCATCTCCTTTACGGTCGGCTGTGAACCGGGGTTGATCATCACGCCGAGGGCCAGATCGACACCCTTCTGCTTGAGCCAGGTGAGCTGGGTGGTCGGTGGCGAGGTGGGCACCAGGGGTACATACTGGGTGCCTGCAAACTCATAGCCGATCTTTTCGAGATACGCCTTCATCTCGGGGATCTCGATCGACCTTCCCATGGCGTTATCCGCGGTCAGATAGGCAACCTTCGGCTTCCCGGTTCCCTTCCAGTTCCCCTTGAACCAGTCGGCGACGGCGGCGATGCAATCGGTATAAATGGGGTAATAGGTGAAGATGCTCTGGGGCGGCGTCAGGAGATACGATCCGGTGGCCATGCTCGTGGCTCCCATCTTATCCTCCCACATTCTGTCTTTGAGCGCCAGCGCGATGGGAGAACCCGATATCCTGCCGACCAGCATTCCCTTGGCCTTGAGCTCTTCATAGATGGGCATGGCCTTGGCCGGTTTGAGCTCATCGTCCCGCCACAGGACCTCAAGTTTAACATCGGCGGGAAATTTCTCTTTCCGCCACGGGGCCATGCTTTTTGTTTCATTCACATATTTCACATAGTCCTCTATGCCCAACAGCACTGCCGCCGAATCCTCGGCAAAGGGTCCGGTCAGGGACTGGGTGCCGCCGACATAGAGAGTCTTCTGCGCATGAGCGCTAACCGGCAGCAACAACGCTGTCACCATGAGAACGATCGCGCCGGCTGCTGCCATCCATCTCATCTTAGCCATCTCTTCCCTCCTTCTCTACAGGTCATGATTTTGGTTGACATCCTCCAGCCCCCTGCATCTGCAGATCCTTGCTCCTCCTTTCCCCTTAATCTCTCGCCCGCTTGTCCCGCCTCAGGCGGGGCTTCGCTAGAGGCCACAGAGTTCTAAGAGTGAAAACTTGACCTGTTTTTCGCCAAAAAACAGGTCAAACTTTTTTTGAGAGCACAGACAATAAGCGGCCTCTTGATTCTGCCCTCGACTCTTATACCACTCACTCTGTGTGCTCTGTGAGATAAATGCAAACTTTTTCCTGTTCCCAGTGGGTCACGCCCCTTTACTCCGATGCTTCATGAGAGAAAGGCCAGAGCCTGAAGTAGGCCCTGATCATCTCCCATCGGTGATGAAGACCTCGCGGTTCAAAGATAAGGAAAAGGATGATGACCAATCCGTGGGAGATGAGGGCCAGCGAGGCGGCTGCCTGAGGAGCAACGACTGCGGACAGGATCGGCCCGGCAATAGTGACGAGCTCATCCATCAGTTTGAGAGCGACAGCTCCAAAGATTGCCCCTGTGGTGCTGCCCATACCCCCCACGATGAGCATTCCCAGATACCATACGGAATCCATAAAAGGAAACTGATCTATGCTGGCGAAGCTGTAGTAGTGGATGAGCAGGGCCCCGGCCACTCCGGCATAGACACAGCCGATGAAAAAGGCCTGCAGCTTGTAATTCCAGAGACTGATCCCCATGACCTCGGCCGCCAGGTCGTTGTCCCGGATGGCGATGAAGGCCCGGCCTGCCCGGGTTCGCACGATGTTCTTGGCCAGGAGCGTGGCAAGGCAGGCAAAACCCATCACCACGTAGAAATAGTTGGTCTTGGAGCCGAGAGAGATACTCCCGATCGCAGGTCTGGGTATGCTCAGGCCGTCCGTGCCGCCGGTGATGTCTCGGAGCTGGATGATGGTCCAGATGATGATGAAGTGTGCGGCGATGGTCGCCATGATGAGATAGAAGCCCTTGATCTTCAAGGATGGCAGGCCGAAGATCAGCCCCGCTATTCCTGCGGCGAAGGCGCCACAGGGGAGGGCCGCCCAGAACGGCAGGCCGAGCTTGGCGCACAAAATGGCCGAGGTATAACCGCCGACGGCCATGAAGCCCGCATGCCCGATGGAAATCTGGCCGCAGTACCCGGTCAGGATATTGAGCCCGTGGACGCTGATCACGGCAATCCCCATCATGGTCAGGATGGTCAGGATCCTGTCGCTCAAAAAGAGCGGGCAGGCGAAAATCAGGACAACGAAGGCAACCACGATCCCCCATTGCACTCCGGAGTGGAAGATGGCCATATCCTGAGCGTAGTTTTCGTGGAAGGTTCCGGTGCGTGAGCCCATGGGTTAAACCCTCTCGATGGTGACCAGGCCGAACAGACCGTGCGGCCTGAAAATGAGCACGATGATCATCACAATGAAGGGGAATACCTGGGAGAGGCCGCCCCCGGGCAGCAGCGGGTCCAGGTACCCGGCAGCGACGTTTTCCAGCATCCCGAGGATGATTCCGGCCAGAATGGCCCCGCCGAGGGAGTTCACGCCGCCCAGCAAAACGACTGCGAATGCCTTGAGGCCGATACCCGCCAGTTCCATATTGGCTCCGGAGACACCGCCCAGAAGGATGCCGCCGATGACGCCGACCACACTGGCGATGACCCATGAGACTGCATAGACGGTTGTGGCCTTGATACCCACACTCTGCACCACCTGCAGATCCTCGGCAGTGGCCCTCATGGCCAACCCGATCTTGGTGTAGCGGAAGAGGAGCATGAGGGCCGCCATGCAAATGATGGACACGATGAGTCCGATCAGGGACTCCGAGGGTACGGATATCGAGCCCAGCTTCAGGTTCAGGGTCGGCAGCATCCCATGGTAGGCCTTGTATTCGGCCCCCCAAAGCAGGGTTGCCAGCCCTCCCAATACCGTTGAGAGGGCTATGGTCATCATGACGACGGCCAGCACGGGTTGACCCACCAGCGGGCGCAGCATCAGCCGCTCGATCAGCAACCCCATGATGACGGCCACTGCAATGGAGAGCAACAGCGTCGCCCATATCGGCAGTCCGAGCGGCACCAGAAAGGTGTAGCCGAGATAGCCACCGATCAGAACAAAGTGCCCCTGGGCAATGTTGAACACCTCTGAGCATTTGAGGATGATCACAAAGCCTATGGCGATGAGGGCATAGACCATGCCCTGGGCAAGGCCGGTCACGACTAATTGAAGAAAGAAGGTCATCCGCCGGCTCCTTCAACAGACTGGATTCGAAGGGTGGTAGTAACGGTTTCCATCCGGCCATCCCGGTGTCCCACCCGGGCTTCTATCCGCACGTCATTGCCGTTGCGGTAGATTGCATCAATCACCTCGTGGTAGCGTTCTTCCAGGATCGCTCTTCTCAACTTCCTGGTCCGGGTCAACTCCCCCTCGTCCGGGTCGAATTCCTTGTGGAGATTGACGTATTTCCTCATCCTGGAGCCGACGGGCAGGGTGCGGTTGACCCGATCGATATCCTGTTTTACCAGGTCGTAAACCTCTTGCATTTGGGCGAGCTCGATAAAGGTCGTGAACGCCATCCTCCTCTGTCCGGCCCATCTCGCGACACTATCGTAGTCTATGATGACGACGGCCGACGCATACTCCCTCCCGGGGCCGGCAAAGACCCATGCATCCTTGATATATGGGCTGAACCTCAGCCGGCTTTCGATCAACTGGGGGACAAGGGTTTCTCCGCCGGCCAACGGAACCAGGTCCTTCTTCCTGTCCACAAACACAAGGTGCCCGTCCTCCCCGATGCGCCCGCAGTCTCCGCTGTGGAACCAGCCGTCCTTGAGCATCTCCGCGGTCTTGTCCGGTTCCTTGTAGTAACCGGCGAAGGTGCCGGGCGACCGGCAAAGAATCTCCCCCTCGTCACTGATTCTCACCTCGGTTCCCTCGTGAGCGGGACCGATCGTGTCCAAACGGATATCCTCATTCCTGGCACCGGCAAGGGTTCCTCCCTCCGTCGAGCCAAAGAGGCTCTTGAGAGGGAGATTGAGGGCATGATAGAACCTGAAGGCATCCGGGCTGAGAATGGCCGCGGTGGAATAGCAGATTCGGGCGTTCTGGAGACCCAGGCTGCGTCGGATCGACCTGAACAGGGCAACATCGGCGAAGGCATAGAGCAATTTTTGAAGCAGGCTCCGGTTCTTTCCCCGAAGCTTCAGATCCGCAGCCGTGTAACCGATAGGCATGAGCAGTCGGAAGGCATAGCGGTTCAGTCCATTTGCCCCCAAAATCCGGGCACGAACCAGAGAGGCCTGGCTCTCCCAGAGACGGGCCCCGTGGAATACGATGCTCGGGCCTGTTTCCCGGGCGTCCCGCTGTTGGGTCTCCGGCCCTTCGGCAAAGTTGAGGGTGCAGGCCGAAAGGAGGTGACAACCGATTCCGAGCCATTGTTCATTGATCCAGACGGGTGGCAGGAAGGGGACGACATTGTCATTGTCCTGCCATGGGTCGAGGCGGAGGTGCTGCTCCGCACCCGCCCTCAGGGTCCGGTAGGTGTGGACCGCCGCCTTGGGCGAATCGCCCGTTGTTCCGGAAGTGTAGACGATGGCGCAGACATCGTCACCCTTGCCGGTTTCCACATTCCGATCGAAAAGACCCGGGTGTTCCTCGTCGTATTTCTTTCCCAGTTCCAGGACATCTCTGAACCCGATGAGGACCGGATCGTCATAGTGGGCCAATCCCTTATAGCTCCAGTAAATGACCTTTTTGAGTGAGGGGAGGTCGTGCTTGATCTGGAGCAACTTGTCCACCTGTTCCTGGTCCTGAACGATGGCGAACCTGGCTTCGGAGTTCTCCGCAATGGTTTTTGTCTCCGACGGTGTCAGTTCCGAATAGGTACCCACGGAGACGCCATGGTCAGCCTGGGCGGCCAGCTCGGCATAATACCATTCCGGCGTATTGTCTCCGACGATCAGCAGCTTGTCTCCGTGCTCGAAACCGAGGGAGAGGAGCCCAAGCGCCAGGAACTTCGTTTGAAGGTAGTAGTCCTTCCATGTGTAAGGCTGCCAGATACCGAAGTGCTTATGGCGCATCGCCCTGTGGGTATCGCCGTACTTCTCAAAGTTGTGCTTGAGCACCTTGGGCCAGGTATCGCCTTTGTCGCTCTTGGCTTGGTTCATTTCACGCTCGTTCACTTTCAGAGCCTTCTGAAGGACGATTTAGGGTCACAACCAAATTCGAATATCGAAATCCGAAGCTCGAAACAAATCCAAAGCACAAATCAAGAATGTTCAAAACAAAAATGGCGAATCCGTGGTCTTTCTCATTTGAATTTTGATATTGGAGATTGTTTCGGATTTCGTGCTTCGGATTTCGGATTTGCTGCCTACCCGAGCCACCTTTTCTTTCGCCTATAGTGCTTCACTTCACGATAGCTCTTCCTTGATCCGACCGCCGACAACCCCAGATAGAATTCCCGAATATCGTCATTATCCCTCAGCCTGTCGGCAGGACCGCCCATGACGATCTTGCCGTTTTCCATCACATGACCATGATCAGCAATGCCGAGCGCGGCCCTGACATTTTGTTCCACCAGGAGGATCGCCATTTTCTGATCGGCGCTGATTCTCTTGATGATCTGGTAGATATCCTCCACCATCAGCGGAGCGAGGCCGAGCGAAGGTTCGTCCAGGAGCATGAGCTTCGGGCTTGCCATGAGCGCCCGGCCGATGACCAGCATCTGCTGTTCCCCTCCCGACAGATAGCCGCTCATTCGCTGACGCAGAGCTCTGACTTTGGGGAAGTAGCCAAAGACCATCTCCAGGTCTCTCTTCACCCCGGCCCGGTCGTTTCGGCAGTAAGCCCCGACCAGGAGGTTTTCCTCCACACTGAGGTGCTCAAGAACTCTACGCCCCTCCATGGCCTGACTGATCCCCATCGCAGCAATCTTGTCAGGACCGAGCCCCTCGATTCTCCGGCCCTCAAATTCAATCCTGCCTTCGGTTACCTCTCCCTCTTCGGTCTTCAGCATCCCGGATATGGCCTTCAGCGTCGTTGTCTTGCCCGCCCCATTAGACCCGAGCAGGGCGACAATCTCCCCCCCGCCGACCTCCAGGGACACGCCCCTCAGCACCCGGATGACCTTCATATAAGCGACTTCGATGTTGTTGACCTGAAGCATAGAAAGGTTCCATGTTCAACGTTCAAGGGTTAGTGACACTTTAGCGCTTTCCAAAAATAGCGTTCGCAGTCTGGATTCCCGCGAAGCCTGTCCTCGAACGCTGTAGTCGGGAGCGGGAATCCAGACTCTTTCAAAGGGCTAAAATGTTACAAGGGTTCAAAGGTCCGGAAACAGTCAGTGATCGGGTGGACGAAAAATGCTAAATGGCAATTGCCAGATGCCAAATGAAAAATGCCGAATGAAAAATGATAATTGACTACCCCTGCTTTCCCAGATAGGCCGTGGTGACCGCCGGATTCGTGCTGACTTCGGCAGGGGTGCCTTCGGCGATTTTTCGTCCGAAATCAAGAACCGTGATCTTGTCCGCAAGGTCCATCACGACGCCCATATCATGCTCGACAAGGATGATACTCCTGATCCCGTCCCTCAAAACCGGAGTATCCGGATAGGTGCCGCCCTGACCCTCGAACACATCCAGGATAAACCGGGCGATATCCTCCTTTTCCTCCAGGTTCATGCCCGCCATGGGTTCGTCCAGAAGGAGCACCTTCGGCTCCAGGGCAAGGGCTCTTGCCAGTTCCACCCTTTTTCGCATGCCGTAGGGCAGAAGGCCTACGATCTTCTTTCGAATGGGGGCTATTTCCAGAAAATCGATGATTTCTTCGACGGTCTGACGGTGCCTGATTTCCTCCCTCCGGGCCCAGCCGTAGTAAAGCGCACCCGTAAGGAAGTTCTGCTTCATGAGCACGTGACGGGATGCCATAATGTTGTCCTGGGTGCTCAGGCCGGTGTAAAGCTCGATGTTCTGGAAGGTTCTTGCAATGCCGAGGCGGGCCAGCTTGTCCGGCCGCAGGCGGGTGATTTTACGGTCCTCAAAGTAGATCTCCCCCCTCTGAGGTTTGTAGAATCCGTTGATGCAGTTCAGAAGAGCGGTCTTCCCGGCGCCGTTGGGCCCGATTATGGCCTGGATCTCGTTATCCCGGATGTCCACGCTCACGTCGGACAGGGCATTGACGCCGCCGAAGCTGAGGCCCAGTTTGTCAATTCGCAGTCTGGCTTTTTGCATGTCCACCGGTTGCCCTAACGCCTCCCCGGCAACTTCCTGCCGATGATCATCTTCCCGATCTCCTTGCACCAGGAGAAATCGATTCTTCTGTTTCTAGGTTCCTAAAAACCGGATGAGTTATGCTCAAAGCAGGTGTGGGTTCAGGTGCAATTATTCAACATGTTTAGTATCAATATCCAAAACACGTCGCCCTGTCAACCGATGAGTGCTGCAGTTGTATAGAGCTCACCGGACATAGGGGTGGCACCCCATTAATTTGCGTGAGGAACGGGGAACAGACCCCCAAGAAGTGTCTTTCCCATGGCTGTCCCCGTAGAAGGCATGGCGCTTCTTAGGCGCCGGGGAGTGAGCGCTCCGTCTCCTTGCTGGTGATGAACTCAAGCAAAACCGGCACGCCTTCCTTTGTTTTCTGGATCCCGCGCTTGATCGCCGGGATGATATCGCCCGGACCGGTCACCCGTTCGCCATAGCCGCCGAGAGCACGAGCTATTTCCGCGTACCTGCCTGAGATATCCGTGGAGCGATATTTCTCCGTGGAAATCTTCATCCGGCTCAGTTCTATGGCCATGGAGGAGTTGTTCAACAGGATGGACAGGATGGGGATGCGCTCGCGCACCGCCGTTTCGAAATCCATGCCGGTGAAGCCGATCGCCGCGTCGCCCCAGACGTTGATGCACAGCTTGTCTGGTTTCGCGAGCTTGGCGCCCATCGCCAGACCCAGGCCATAGCCGAGCTGGGTGATCTTGCCCCAGCCAATGTAACTCAGCGGCTCGGTGCTCTTCCAGAACGGCGACATCTGGTCGCGCGGGCTGCCCGCGTCATGGGTGATGATCGTATTGGCCGCATCCACGGCATTGAACAGATCCCAGATCACTCGATACGGGTTTAAAGGGACATCGTTGCTCGTCAGCTTGGGCTTCCACCTGGCCATCCATTCCTTGTGCGAAGAGGCGATCTCGCCAGCCACGGCAGAAGCATCGCGCTCTGTTTTCACGAACCGGCCAATCTCGGCAAGAATCGCATCCAGTGTCAAACCGACATCGCCGATGAGGCCGATCTGCACCCGCACGTCCTTATTCAGATGGGCCGGGTCCAGGGTGGCATGGATGAAGGTCTTTCCCTTGGGCATGGCTACTGCAAAAGGGGACTCCGTAAAACTGCAACCCACTCCGAAGATCACGTCGGCTTTGGCCAGGAACTGCGGCACGGCGTGCGGCATGGTGAGGCTGCTGGAGCCGAGCGAAAGCGGATGTGTCTCGGGGAACGCGCTCTTGCCTGCGATGCTGGTGACCACAGGGATGGCCAACCGCTCTGCGAGTCGTCGCAGTTGCGGCCATGCACGGGCGTAGTGAACGCCCTGGCCCGCATAAATCACCGGGCGCCTGGCGGCGAGCAGCAACTGAGCCGCCTCCTTCACATGGATCGGGTCGGGACCGCATCGCGTGGACAGGACCGGGACGTAATCCAGAGGTTCCGGCACCTCCTCCTGCCACATGTCCGAGGGGATTTCAACGACGACAGGACCGCCGCGGCCGTTACGCAGCGCTGTGAAGGCCCTGCGAAGAATGTTGCTGATTTCGGCTGCCAATATGACCGGTTCAATCGATTTGGCGACGCTGCGCATGGATTCAGTGGCATTGAAGTTTGGGGCGATGTGGGCAAGACGGCGCGGCTCACCCATGGGAAGCACGAGGACGGGCACGGATTCGGCATAGCACTGGGCGATGCCGCCGAACGAATTCTCGGCGCCCGGGCCGTTCTGCATGCAGAAAACCCCGATGGTCCTGCCCGATGTGACCCTCGAAATACCGTCCGCCATATGCAGACCGGTGCGTTCCTGGCGCACAATGACAGGGCGGATATCGGCAGCCGCAGCGCACTCGATGATATGGTTGAGAGGGTAGGCGCAGAGGATCTCGATCCCCTCGCGCTTCAGGATTTCTGCGATTGCATTGCCAAGCTTCATGAGCGACCTCCTGTCAACATCTCACGGACTCGCGGGGGGGTATTGTTCTCACAAGTCAACATTGACGGCCTCCTAAAAAGTCGGCACCCCGGTTGAATGAAACCCGTCCCGGTGAAAACCGGGAACTGCGGTCCGGGTGTTCCGCGCCGGCCTGAAAACACTGGATCCCGGTTTTCACCGGGATGACGGAGAAAGGGTTCGCTGATCCCCTATTTCACGGGCGATCTCCATTTTTGCAGCCATTCCTTCTTCGCCTGCGGGTTTACCGCATAGCAGGGCCACTCCCCCTTGAGCGCGGAGGCGACCTGGAGGGCGGCCTTGTGCCAGAGCTCCTCATTCGAATTCGAGGCTGTCGAGTACCACGCGCTGTGCCCGGACAGGATCACATTCGAAAATCCGAGGATCGGGTCCTCCTTTGGGATCGGCTCCACCGCTGTGACATCGAGGCCGGCGCCTGCGATCCGCCCCTCCTTCAGGGCTCGAATCAAGGCCTGCTGGTCCACGATCGGACCGCGAGCGGTATTGATGAGATAAGACGAAGGTTTCATCCGTCGGAACGCCTTTTCACCGACCATTGCCCTGGTCTCATCACTCAGGAAGGCATGAATGCTGACATAGTCCGATTCCGTGAAAAGGGTGTCGAGATCCACCGGATCGGCGCCGTGGCTTTTCATGACCGGACCGTACACATAGGGGTCGTAAGCGATGACCCGCAAGCCCAGTCCCCTTGCCTTCAGCGCGACGGTTGTCCCTATCTTCCCGAAGCCGATGATCCCGAGGGTTTGATTCTGCAGTCGATGGATCGGACAGGCATGTTTCTCGAGAGCCTCTTTTTGAAAAGGGGTCAAGTGGGCCTGTTCGTCCCTGACCGCTTTGTCTATCGTGACGATCTTTCGATGAAGGGCCATGAGAAGGGCGATGGCCTGGTTGGAGACCTCATCGATGCAGTAGTCGGGAACGTTCGTCACGGCAATGGATTGCTCCGTTGCGGCATCCACGTCGATCCGGTCATAGCCGATGGAAGGAGTAGCGAGAATGCGGCAGCGGCTGAGCGTCCTGATCACGCGCGAGGTCCACGGCTGTGACGGCCCCGAGCAGATGATCGCATCCGCTCCTTGCGAGTGGTTGATCAATTCTTCCTCTTCATGCCATTCGCCTTTCACAAGCGTGACGCCCAGCCCGTCCAGATGTTTCTCCCCGAAATCGATCCCCGGGGTACAAAGGGTGTTGACGACCTTGAAACCCACTTTCTTTCTCCTTGTCCTGAAGTGTTTTTGGCAACCCACGGCTCTCTTGTTCCATGACGGATCATATCAGATTTCACGTGTCCTGCACGATAATCATTCCATCGAGCGCCTGACAGATGAATCCCCCAGCCGCCATATGGCCCAATACTCTCAAGGCAAGTGGAGTATGATGAGCGCAGGTAAATACATCTTGAGGCCTCAAGGGACCTGCATCTGCGCCAGCCCCGACGACCCGGCGCTCCTGCTATTTGTGGAGATCGTTCAGCCAATCCACGATCTCTTCCCAGGCAAGGTCGATGTTGCCCACCTGGCAATGCTGATCTGCGCCATCCTTCGCCGTGAAAATACGGCCTCTCACGCTTCGCGCGTTTACCAATGATTCCTTCTGCCGGTAATACATATCCACCGGAACAAAGTGATCTTTTTCTCCGGCTAACAGCAGGACATCCTGCCTGATCAGTGTGGATATCTCCCTGGTGTTGAATCGAGCCAGGGAACAGAAATAGTCGAAGGGGCTGCTCGTCCCCGTAATGTACATGCCGTGGGTCAATGCCCAGTCCACAAGGTCGTCCTTGGATCTGAGCAATTCGGCGGCTTGATTGACCTGTTCCTTTCGGCCGGCCAGAATCATCTCTCTGAACCGGCCGCGAAGGGGTTCAGGCATATGTGCAGTGAAACAGTCAAACGCGTCGTAAACCACATCATAGGCCACCACCTGCTTGATCCTGGGGTCGAACGCCGCTGCCCGGATGGCCAGATAGCCTCCCAGGCTGATGCCCACCAGGATCGAGGACGTGAGGTTGAAGTGGTCCAGGACAGCCCCGACCGGCTTTTCCCACTCGGGAGTCATTTTCATTCCGTCCCTGAGGGTGCGCCCCTGTCCCGGCCCTTCAAAAATAATGAACGTATACCCCTTTTCTATGACCCTCTTGGCCTGGAGGTAGAACTCTTCCATGAAAGAGTCGTAGCCTCCGTGAAGGAGAATGGTGCCTTTTTCCTGAGCTGACCGGATGCGGATCGCCGGCAGAAAGCCGCTCTCGTAAGGAATCTCGAAATGCTCGAAAGTGCACTTGTCCGCTGCCCTGTAAAAACAACTTTGAAAATCCTGGTATGCGGACAGCTTCTCAGGCCTGTCCTCCGGCATGAAGAATTCCGACATCCTGTGATAATAGGCGGCGTGCATCCACCTTCCCTCCCCCTCTGCTCTTTTTGCAAGGCCATGCCATTCCCTGTACCAATGGCTGGGCCTGAAATCGACCAGACGGGGTGCAATCTCCCAAAGCTCCGCTTCCCTGCAGGCTTCCACGCCATGGGCAAAAACCCGGTTGAATTGAAAATTGAGGTTGGTCAAAGGAACGAACTGCTTGTAGGCCATGATATCTCCTCCTCGTCCGAAGGTGTCCGGATATAGTTGAGTAGATTGTGCTGATCGATTATAAATTGAGCAATGACTCACTTTGCACGAAGATAGGAGTAATGACCCGTCTTGTCTACTCGCATGCGAAACCTGGACCGGCCAAAAAGGAAAGAGAGGCTGAGCCCGCGTAAACAGCCGATTCAGCCGCGGGCAAGGGTAACCGTAGAGGTAATCCTGGAAGCGGCTGCTCAGGTTTTTTCGGAAGAAGGCTACCATGCAACCACCAACCGGATTGCACAGAGGGCAGGAGTGTCCATCGGCTCCCTCTACCAGTATTTTCACGACAAGGATGAAATCCTGTCGAGTCTCCTGAACAGGCACGTCCGTGAGGGGCACGATCTGATCAGCCGGGAATTGCCCGGAATTCTTGCTCCCGGCAAGATCACGAGGGCTACGATCCGGCGGCTTATTGAAATCATGATCGGTCAGCACGAAAGAGACCCCGCCCTGCATCGGGTGCTTTTTGAACAGGTTCAGCTCGAGCTTTTTCGGAAAGGATACACAGCGAACGAGGAGCTGGCGATCGGCCATCTGAGACTCCTGCTGGGGCATACCCCCAAAGCGCGCAAGAAAGGTTCGGCCAGCGCCGTAAGGCTGGTTGTGCATGCCATAGAGGCGATGACCCACAGGTTTGTTCTCTATGGCTATGAGGGCGTGGACAAGGCCGAGTTTGTCGGCGAGATGACGGACATGATTGAAAGTTACCTGCTGAACAGGCGAAACCGCGAGTGAACTCCGGGTCGTCGTGGGCAGCGGGACGCTTCTTGAGTTGCCGGCGTTGTACGAAAAGGGAAAAACAGGACGATCCATTCTGGTGAAGATGAATTTCTTGGAATCTTAAGGGGGGAGATAGGACGTACGAGGTTTACTTTAATTGACTGTCTTTGCTGCCGCGGCGATTGTAGAGTTCAGCTGTCTTCAGTTTTTTTTCGAGTTCCGATTGACATCTCACACAATATCGAACTCCAGCTATTGCTTTTTGACGCGCTTCGGGAATAGCATCCTCGCATTCCTCACAGTGAGTCAGGCTTTCGCCATCGGGCAATCGGCTTTTGGCCAGCTGGACAGCCGATTCCACTGTGGCATCTATCTGTTCCTGCACCCCCTCATCGCGGGACCATCCAACTGCCATAACTCATTCCTCGAACACGATCTCGGGCATCCCATTGCCTTTGGATTCCTGACTGTCTGCCATTCATGGACAAAATACATTGCCAAGGGTCTTTTAGCAAGGGCTTGCTTGGTAGCTCAACCTCAATGCTGAGGAGCTTAAGTTACGGCATTGGGGCTGAACACGAAAAGTGATTGTAATGAAGAAAGAAGCGTCTCAGAATAGTTTGATCTGGTATGCGGGGACGGAAAGACGGCATTGAGGTATCTTGCCGGTGTGATGAGGCAAAGAGACAACGGATGAGCGCCAGGAAGCGAACCGGCATAATCAAAGATCCGAGATACGCAGGCCACTGCATGGAGAAAGGCCACCCGGAGTGCCCGGCACGGCTCGAGGTGATTTACGCCATGCTCGATGAGCCGGAATTGCAGGGTTCTCTCACGGAAATCACCCCCCGGAGGGCCGAAAAAGCCGAATTGCTTTTGGTGCATTCTCCGGACCATATTCGGCGACTTGAAGCCACCGAGGGCAAGGAGAGCGTCTACCTGGACCCGGATACCCGCACATCGCCTCTTTCCCATGAAGCTGCCTTGCTTGCCGCCGGGGGCCTTTGCCTGGCAGTGGAACAGGTTGAGAAAGGTCTCCTCGATAATGGTTTCGCCCTGATCCGGCCTCCCGGCCACCACGCCGAGCGAGATAAATCCAAAGGGTTTTGCCTCTACAATAACGTGGCCATCGCCGCTCGCTACGCTCAACAAAACCTTGGCATTGATCGCATCCTCATCGTCGATTGGGACCTCCATCACGGCAACGGCATCCAGCACTGCTTCGAAAGCAATCCGGCTGTCCTCTATTTTTCCATTCACCGCTCCTTCTTCTATCCCGGAAGCGGCAGGCTTCGGGAGGTCGGCAAGGGGCGTGGAAAAGGCTATACTGTGAACATTCCCCTTGGACCGGGTTTCGGAGACGGTGATTACCTGACCCTGTTCGAAAAAATCCTGAAGCCCATCGCTTTTGAATACAAACCGGACTTCATCCTGGTCAGTGCCGGTTTTGATATCCATTACCGGGACCCCCTGGGCGGCATGCAGGTAACCCCCAAAGGGTTTGGGGCAATGACGCGTTCCATTCTCCAGATTGCCGAGCAGTGCTGCAAAGGCAAGATGGTCATGGCCCTGGAGGGCGGCTATGATCTCGAAGGGCTCCAGGATTCTGTGCGGGAGGCGCTGAAAGAACTGGCTGGATTGCAGTTCACCGATCCGGCCGGGATCGCGGCGACGGCAAACCGGAAAAGGATGAACTATGTCCTCTGGCGGGTCAAGCGCGCCTACAAGAGATACTGGAAGAACCTTGAGACGGTTTCCGACAGCGGTATGGAGGAACCGGTCGGCCTGTTCGATCGGATGAGGGAAGGTCTGGCTCAACTGGTTGCGTATTTGAAGAACTGAATTGAAAAACACCTGGGGTGACACCGATGGCATTGTTTGGGGAATCCATAAGACGCATCGCGCAAAAGATGCAGGCCTGCGAGGAGTGGATCGAGATGAAGAGGGATCTTCGCGAGCCGATCGATCCCGGAAAACCGCCGTTGAATCTTCACATGCGGTGGGCGGAAAAAGAGGACCTCTTTGCCATCGCCGCTCTTGAGGGCTTTGTCAAGGAGACCGATTTCATGGAAGAGTCCTTGCGCAAAGGGGACCGCTGCCTTCTATTGGAAGAGGGAAAACAGCTGCGGGCTTTTGCCTGGGCGACCTTCCGCGATTTCAAGATGGCGCTTTGGTACACCCTGAAACTGCCTCCCGGCTGGTCCTATCTGGAATATATTTTTGTGCACCCGGCCGTTGCAGGGCAGGGTGTCGGCTCTTATCTGCTGGGATCTCTGCTTTTGGCCGTTCGCGATCAGGGATTCAGCCACATGGTCGCTGGAATGTACAGCAACTGGGACGTCTCCATCCGCCTTCATACCAGAATGGGTTTTCGCGACCATCGACGGCTGACCCAATGCAAGATACTGAACATTTTTCCCATCCCGCCTAAAGAAGGTTCAGGGTTCCATTAAAGAATCCGGGCACAGAGGACCCGGCTTTGACTTGAGCCCGGAGGGGTGAAGTTTATGGCGCGGACAAACCGGAAGGACCCTTTTCCGGCTGAGCCAATGGTCTCTGACTTGGCCCACAGGACCAGGTTTTCCTCCATGCAATAAAAACCATATCCACCCATGCTATTGTTGGATCATTCGGCAGGTCACACATGTGTAACTTTACACGAATGTAAAACGTTACATCTTCCCTAACCGTCCTGTTGTACTCGAACTTCAAAAATACTGAATAAACTCAACAGGTGAAGCTGCCTGGCCGGAGTTGGCACGTTTTGTGGTTTACAAGAGGGACAGGTCCCGTTCAGTAGAGTGCGACACGGGTCCGAAGATGGAGCAGTCCGGATTTGTTGGGTTCCTCCGCCCACAAGGGGTAAACCGATGGCGAAGATTCTAATAGTCGATGATGAGGAAACAATAAGAGAAGTGATCAAGAAGATTCTGGAGCAGGCGGGGCATGAGGTAATCGAGGCTTCAGAAGGGGAAGAAGCATTGAGACTTCAGGCCGAATGCGAAGCGGATCTGATAATAACCGATATTGTAATGCCCGGCTTGAACGGATCCGAGCTGATCAGACGGGTTCGCCGCGAATACCCAAAGACAAGGACCATGGTAATTTCGGGATTCGGTGGGGAGAGTTACGCTATTGGAGCAAGCGAGTTGAGGGCAGATAAGATTCTGGAAAAGCCGTTCAACCTCCTGGAACTGCTGAAAGCTGTCGAGGACCTCCTTCCCTAAAGTTTTTTGCTGGATGATCCGATAAGATCTAAGCAGAAAAAGGCAAGTTATCTGAAAGGGTAACACGCAAAACCACTGGCCTAAGTCCGTAGGGAGAGGATAAGGCGGCAGGGTTACCTGTAGCAGATCACAGAATACCCTCCGTCAGAAGCCTGTGCATCAATCCTGATTTCTCCTGAAGACGCTCATTTATTCAACCTGAAAACTGGGGAAAAGAAATGATTTCATCGATGAGCGGCGCTGTATCGGCAATAAATGGTTTTGAAACAAAAATGGGTGTGACTTCCAATAACGTCGCCAATTCTCAGACCGATGGCTTTAAGAAGAGCCGCGCAGACCTCAAAGAGGGAGAAACCGGGGGTGTAGAGGTTGAAATCACCCAGGTGAATACTCCAGGACCTGTTGTAACGGTCGAGGAAAACGGGGTCACAGTGGAAAAAGAGATGTCCAACGTAGATCTGGCAGAAGAGATACCCCAAACAATAGTGGCCGAAACAGGTTATGAAGCCAATCTGAAGATCTTGAAAACAGAAGATGAGATGCTGGGGACCTTGCTGGACATAGTCGGCTGATGAACAGAGTCATCCCGCAGAAATATTGGGAGCATCCTGACGACTTCCCGATCGTCGGCTCCCTCGAATGGCGCGCTCGAGCTGGGAGAGGATACGATCCACTTCAGGGGCAAAGGGTGGGTGTTGGCCGTGAACCTCCACGGCGAGCTGCAGCTCCCGTTTGAGTCTGAAGAGATCAAGGATCTGCTCCGGAGTATACCCTTCTCCACGCAGCAGCTTAAACATCTCCACTATGTGTGCTTCATCGGTGTAGCTGCGGTCGATCTGACGGATCATCCGGGCCATGAGTTCGGAGGCCTGTACAGAGTCCATAGTGTGGTGCCGCCATGTCAGGCCGATGCCCCTGAGTCCGTATCGCTCGCGATCCCGGTGTACCAGCGACCGCTTGCTGTAGCTGAACAGGTACGGATGATAGTAGGTGAGCCCGCTCTCGTTGATGAAGTCCACGGTCTCGGCAAAGGTCTTCTCGGTTTCGCCCGGATATCCCACAATAAAGGTTCCGCGGCTGCATATGCCGTTGTCGTTCAAAAACCGGATGGCTTCGAGTGCCCGTTCAGTTTGGAGGCGCTTGTCCATGAGGTCCAGAATGGTCTGGCTGCCGGATTCGATGCCGAAGTCCAGGAACTCGCAGCCTGACCTCCTCATCAGATCAACCAGTTCCGGGGTCACGGCGCTTGCGCGGGCATAGGAAGACCAGGTGAAATCGAATTTCTCGCGGATCATCATCTGAAGGACCGATTTGAGCCTTGCCCCGTTGGCGGTGAAATTGTCGTCGGTGAACCGGACGTGTTTGACAAAGCCCAGCCCCTGGATGCGTCGCATCTCATCGGTCAGCGCGTCGAGGGATTTGAAGCGGACCTGGGGGAACATCCAGTGATAGGTGCAAAACCGGCATCGATACGCACAGCCCCTGCTGGTGTTGACGGGTAATGTTCTTCTCAGATAGGGCTCCGGAACTTTATCCCAGGCAATGACGGTGCGGTCGATAGGGATATGCTCCCGCAGGCGAGGGGTGAAGAACAGATTCCCTCCTGAATCGAAAAGCGCCAGGTTGGGGACGCTTTCCGCGTCATGTCCACGGTTGATGCAGTGGAGGAGCTTTACCAGGGTCTGCTCGCCCAAGGCCTCGACAACGAAGGCGTCCACCTTTCCCTGTAAGGAAGCGAAGAACTTCAGTGTCTTGGGGGAGAGATCATCGCCCGGGTCCAGCAGCCGCTTGATAAGCATGCCGCCGGCGATCACGGCAACCTCTGGGGCCAGTTGTTTCACCCGCTCCGCCATCTCTCTGATGTCGTCCATGTAGACGAAGTTGGATGAAAGGCAGACAGCCAGGGGTTTCTCTGCCAACAAGTCGGTCAGGTTGCCGGTGGCATAGTTCTGGATGAGGTGCGGTTCGAAGCCTTCTCCTTTGAGATACTGGCAGAGGTAAATGCCGTTCAGGGTCACCGTGTTCGCCAGTGTGTAGTACTGCTCGGCATTCTCGGGAGTGAGCCGGGGGATTCGACGGTTATCCTTTATGTAGTTCAGGAGGTCGAAGAAATGGAGGTATCGGCCCTCCAGTTGGAGGAGCAGCTTGAGCAGGTTGCGGTTTACCGCCATTTGCATGGCGCCGAGATCGAGCGACTGAGACGCGGAGGTTCGGCGCGCCTGAGCCTTCTCCACGCTGGCCATGCGCCGCCGGATCTGGGCGTCGTTGTCAAGGGCCTGGTTCGTGGCAATGATGATCACCTTCGGGTACTTCTGGCTTCCTTGCACCGATTATCCCTCGAGGAATCGTTTCGTGAAGGTAAGAGATAACACACATATTCCACGATGAGCAACTTCCTTCCAATCCGGATCGGGATTAATGATCCGCAACCTCCGCAATGCCCCGTGTTTCCTCAGAACTGATCTTGATGCCCATTCCAGAGCGGTCACCGTCCGTCGTCAATGCAGCAGGACGTGAGTGAAAGAACCTGCGCATTGTCCCCATTGACGCGATCGCCCATCAGCCTTAGGTTTGAACCGCCACCCTTACAATCATCTTAGTATCTGAGAAAGGAGACAGCCATGGCTGCGGTGACATTCAAAGGGAATCCTGTTCCATTGACCGGGAACGAAGTAAAGGTGGGGCAGACCGCCCCGGATTTCAAGGTGCAGCGAAATGATATGACCGACTACACGTTAGGCTCCTCAGCCGGGAAGACCCGGGTCATTGCGTCGGTGCCGTCCCTGGATACCCCCGTCTGCGACCTGGAGACCCGCAGGTTCAACCAGGAGGCGGCCGCATTGCCCGATGTGGAGATCGTGGTGATCAGCATGGATCTGCCTTTTGCACAGAAAAGATGGTGCGGGGCGGCCGGCGTGGACAAGGTGATCACGGCCAGCGATCACCGGGAAAGTTCCTTCGCCAGGAGCTACGGAGTCCTGATAGCGGAAGGCCCGCTCGAGAGGTTGACGGCAAGGGCGGTCTTCGTGATCGGGCCGGACGACCGTGTGAAATATGTGGAATACGTAAAGGACATTTCCGAGCAGCCCGATTTCGACGCGGTGCTCGCTGCCCTAAGATAATACAGGGCGGAGCCGCCGGCTTCTCCCTGTTGCAACATCCAAAGGAGTCTCAATTCACTGATCCTTTTTTTGGTGGTCGCAATGCGGCTGAAACACAGTAAGACCTTGATCACGGGAAAACCCGGCGCAGGCAAGATCACCCTCATTCAGAAGGTGGTCTCTTGTGCACGAATTTTCAGTGAATATGTTGTTTTCAAGATTATGGCAGGAGGTGTTTCATGCCAACGATGACATCAGGCGGCAAGGTTAAATATTCGGACCTTCCCGAAACGCTGAAGCGCTCACCCAAGAAAGCCCAGGAGACCTGGGCAAAAACGCACGACCGCGCAGTCGAACAATACGGGGAGGGGGAACGCGCCCACCGGACTGCATATGCATCGCTCAAGCACAGCTTCGAGAAGGTCGGAGATCACTGGGAGCCGAAGAAGAGACGGGGCCCAAGCGATCCCCGATCCCAAAAAACGACGGCTCAGAAGCGGCGTGGCAAAGGCGAAACATTCGGCGGCGTCGATGCCGAAGGGAATACGAAGCAGGAGCTTTACGACCGGGCGAAGAGGCTGGGAATCGAAGGCCGGTCGAAAATGTCGAAAACCGAGCTTGCGCGAGCCATAGCGAAAAAACAGTAGCGTCAGGGCGCTTACCTTTTGTCACGTCCACGAACTCTCTGATTGGAAACTCTCTGCTGACACTTCGTAAACAAAGAGGAGACAATCTGCAGCGGCATCTCCCTTTCCGGAACGCGGCAAACTCAAAAATACAATAAAAAGAACAGGTCTCGCATGTTCACTGGAATCCAGGTCGGGCATGAAAATTGCGTGAGGAAGCTTGCAGGCACAGGTATCGGAGGATGACCCAAGCCCTGCTGCAGAACTTTAAGAAACGGCCTGCAAGGGCCTAGGGGTTTCCCGCGTTTTCAGCGGCTGCTCTCACTTGACGCACATGAATGATCCAACCTATGGCCTGAGCCCGACTTGAGAACGAAATGCATTTGCAGGATCAAACGGATTTATGAAACTTCATGATCATACTGTCTTTTACAACCCGGGACAGATGTTTTCTCTTCGATCAAATCGGCCGGTTCGACGGCCGGCGGCTGGGCTGTTATGAGAGACAACAACGGCGCTGATCGAAGGCCGCATATTCATAAGGAACTTTGCAGCCGGATCCGCTTCTCCGAATCCCAGTGTGAAAAATGCTTATCGGCATGTCCGGCCGGCGCCCTTCACATAGGGGATGATATCCTGGAGATCGATAATTCTTCATGTACGGGATGCCTTTTCTGCGTCGCCTCCTGTCCGAATGAGGTGTTTTCCACATCGTCGGACGCGGAACGGGAAAAGAGCGAACAATCCGATTTCCTTTACTGCTGGGCCATGATCCCCCGAGGAATGATGATCCCGGCCGACTTGCCTCCCTCCATCATACCGTGCCTTGGCTCCATCCCACCGAAGATGATCCTGGATCGGGTCCTTCGAAAGAAATCCCCATTGAAAGTGGCCACAAGGTCTTGTGCACTTTGCGAGATGAAGCAAGGTGAGTCGTCTTTCAGGAAGCGGGAGAGAGAAATTCATGAACTCCTGTCCATTCTCGGGATCGGAGACCTCCCATTGGTCACAACCCGCGGTACTGACAAGGAAGAGCGGGACGTTTTGGAAATTGTCCGCAGGCAGTGGAAATATCTTGAGGAGAAGAATGCGATTTCAAGAAGGGACCTCTTGCTCCATTTCCGGGATCGGATCGTAAAAAGAGAGCTGCCAAAAGAAATGGATGGTGCTCTCACCACCCGGCCAAGGCCGACCGATACAATGCAATGCGTGACTGCTCTCACACAATGCAACGGGGCGAATGCATCCTCCCCAAAAACGATACCGTTTCTTCGTGAGATCCACATTGAGGAGAGCTGCACAGGATGCGGCGTATGCGCCGATCTTTGCCCAACAGGGGCACTCTCCTTGAAAAAAACCAGAGACTGTTCCGAATTGCGCTGGAGAGCTGCCCACTGCTCACGCTGTGATCTTTGCACTGAGGCATGCGGCAAGAGGGCAATACGCTTCCTTCCCGGGGTGGAGATCGAAAAGGTTGCTCGCGAAACGGTGACAACGATCAAGCGGTTTTACAACCACCTGTGCCCGGAATGTCGAACTTCTTTTCTGAGCCCGCACCCGAAAGCTCAATGCCCCTGCTGTTCGAAGACGGAGAGAGTGATCGAAGGGCTGTTTCAAATGATTTACGGGTCAGATGTTTAATTGCCGGATGATTTATGGAGAGGTCCACAAGAGGAGTGCAAGTGACTGAAGAGAGCAACGCTACGGCAGCAGTCCTGAACCAATTGCGTGCGGGTTTCTACCTTTTTCTTTCAAGGAGCTTCAGCCGCGAGTTGGACAGGGACACGCTGAAGTCCATGGACAAAGCATCGGAAGCTCTCATCGAGGCTTTCGATCTGCTGGAGATTTCGCTTGAGAAGGACTTTCAGACCGGAAGAAAGCTTCTCAGGACCTTTTTTGAACAGATCCGGCATGAGGACGAGAAGGGCGTTATAGCGGAACTGGCCAGATGCTATGCCTCGCTGTTCCTCGGTGTGGGATCCAAAACCGTTTCTCCCTGTGAATCGCTTTATAGAAGCGAGGCACGCAGGCTTTTTCAGTCGAGCCACTTCGAGGTGCAGCGGGCATACCAGGAGATCGGCATGATCAAAAATGAGCAATACAATGAGCCCGACGATCATATCGCAGTGGAGCTCAGCTATATGGCAAGGCTCTGCGAATTGGCTCAGGAGGCGCTGGGGGAGAGCCCGGACCGTTCGGCTCACTACCTTTGCCTTCAGAAGGAATTTCTGGAAAAGCATCTCCTGTCCTGGATTCCTGATTTTTCGCGGGATCTCCTCGAAGCGACAGACTCCCCTTTCTATAGGGGGATGGCTCACCTTTTGAACGGGTACGTTAAACTGGACAATCAACTGATCGAATCCATGATTCAGGAGATCGATCCAACTGCATACTTCGATAGCGAAGGAGGTAAACGTAGAACTCGATTTATCCCGGAAAATAAGTAAGGAGGCTGATATGGAATTGAAAGGGATAAGCAGAAGAGCATTTATGAAGGTCGCCGGGGCCGGCGCGGCCGCGCTCGCCATGAGCGATCGGTTGCTGGTTTCTCAGGCACTGGCACAAAAAGTCGCACCGGATAAGGAGGAAGCAGGATATACCTTTTGCGATGCCTGCAACGGGGTCCCCTTTTGCGGGATCAAGTTCTCCCGGAAAGGGAATGTCATCACCGGCATTGAGCCATGGCCGGGGTTTCCCACCGCTTCCATCTGTTCAAAGGCGTATGGCACGCTTCAGCGCATCTATCATCCCAATAGACTCAAATACCCTATGAAAAGAACCAAGCCGAAAGGGTCGTCGGACCCGGGGTTCGTCCGCATCTCCTGGGACGAGGCCTACGGCATGATCGTAGGCAACATGAAGCGGATCAGGGAGAAATACGGACCCCACTCCGTCTTTTTCTACGTCGGCGACCCCAAGGAGCCCCGAGCGTCTGTCCAGCGTCTGGCTGCCACCTTCGGCTCTGTCAACTACGGGGATGAGAGCTCGGTCGCCTGCCGCAAAGGCGCATACACGGCCGAGGTGCTGACATACGGGTTCGGCACGACCGGAAGCCCGGCGACCAAGGAGACCCGCTCCATGCTGGTGTGGGGCACCAACCCGCCCTACTCTGGACCTGCTAACGCCTGGCAGGGGCTTCTGGCAGCCAAGGAAAGGGGGGTGAAGTTCATCGTCGTGGACCCCCGCAACACCCCGACGGCCGCCACTCTGGCCGACATCCATCTCCAGCCTCGGCTTGGCACCACCGCAGCCCTGGCTGCAGGCATGATGCACGTCATCTTCGAGGAGGGGCTGCAGGACGAAGCCTTCTGCAGCAAATGGATCAACGGCATCGACGAGCTCAAAGCCTATGTCAAAACCTTCACGCCGGCAAAGGCCGCAGAGATCAGCGGCGTTCCCGAGAAACGGATCGTCGATGCGGCGAGGCTCTATGCCACCACTAAACCCGGTGGGATGACCTTGAGCGCACAGGGCACAACGCACGATCTGAATGCCGCAAACAACCACCGGGCCATCCTGATGGTCCCGGCCATCTGCGGCTACCTCGATATACCCGGCGGGGTTGAGGCACCATCCAATCCATTGGAAGGATTCGGCGGCGGCTGGTTCAACGGCCCCCCTGCGTTCTGCATGCGGAAGAAGATGGATGAAATGAAGCCGCAGCGGATGGACATCAAGGACTTCCCGGCCTGGGCAGACTGCAATTTCGATGTGCAGGTCAATCGCATCATCGAGCACATCCAGGAGGGGAAGATCAAGGCGTTCCTGGCATGGGGCTTCAACATGATGATCTGGCCCCAGACTCACGAGTACCAGAAGGCATTCGAGAAGCTGGAGTTCTCCACGGCGGTGGACTTCTTCTACCGGCCCCAGACCCACCCCTATGTGGACCTGGTCCTCCCCGGAGCCGTGAATTTCGAGAGGCTGGCGCCATTCGCCGTTTTCGGGCGAAAGCTCTATGGCCGCGCCCCGGTCAAACCCCTAGGGGAATGCAAGGAGGATTGGCAGATCGCGCTCGAGATCGGCGTGCGTCTTGGCCACCCGGATGTCTTCTTCAACGGGAGCGTCGAAGGTGCCTGCAACGATATCCTGAAGATGTGGGAAGCCAGTTACGAGGCACTGAGGGTGGCGGGCGAGAAGGGAATTGTAATTCCGCCCCGGAACCCCGACACCTACCAGAAGTACGAAACGGGCAGGATGAGGCAGGACAAAAAGCCGGGGTTCCCGACGCCTTCGGGCAAGGTCGAGGCGGTCTCCACGATCCTGAAGATGCATGGGTTTACGGCTCTTCCGGAATACAAGGAAGGTCTGAAGACCTCCAAGGAATACCCTTTGCAGCTTCTCTCCGGAGGCCGGATTCCCTACATCACGCACAGCAAGTGGCGAGAGGACTCGCCATGGCTGCTGGAGCTCGAAAATTCGGCAACGCTGACCATCCACCCCGACGATGCGGCCAAAAGGGGCATCAAGAAAGGTGACTACGTTGTACTCAGCTCACAATGGGGGGAGCTCCGGGCGAAGGCCAAACTTTCGATCATGGTCATGCCCGGGATGGTCGGCATCATGCATGGTTGGGCAAAGGCCAATGTGAACGAGCTTGTCCCCCGCATGTTCGACCCTATCTCCGGTTATCCGCCGTACAAAGAAGTCCCCGTTCAGGTGAAAAAAGCATGAACGAGAATCAACCCAGAGAGGAGGGGATTACGCCATGGCAAGATACGGACTAATTGTTGACTTGAACACCTGTACGGGTTGCATGACCTGCGTCCTGGCCTGCAAACAGGAAAATCTCACGCGGCCGGGAGTGCAGTGGAACAGGATCTTGGAGATCGAGAATGCAGCCTTGGATCATATCACCTACGTGAGACATGCCTGTATGCAGTGCGACGACCCGCCCTGCCTGGATGCCTGTCAGTCAAGGGCAATCACCAAACGTGCAGACGGGATCGTTCTCATCGACCAGAAGAAGTGCATAGGATGCGGAGGGTGTGTGGACTCCTGTCCTTATGGGGTTCCTCGATTAAACACGGACCAGCAGTATTTTCCCGGTGAAACGCTACCCTTCGAGAAAAACGCAGCGGCTTTCCGGGTCCAACTTTCCGGGAAGTCATCCAAGTGCACGTTTTGCGCGCATCGGATCGACCAGGGGAAATCCCCGGTCTGCGTGGAGGCGTGCCCTTCGAAGGCCCTGACTTTCGGCGACCTGGATGACCCGCAGAGCGGTATCCGGAAGAAACTCTGGCAATCAAATCAGCTGCTGGCGGATCAAGGAACGCACCCGAAGGTCTCCTACATCGCACGTAAGAATATGTTGAAATCGTCGGAGCAACGGATCACAGACCCGAAATAGCTTTTCTGTACGAAATACAGGCCCCCGACTATGACGGTAGGGGGCCTTTTTGATGTGACGTGGAAATCCTTGCCCTCTGGACCAGGTCAGAGACAATCGGCTCAGCCGGAAAATATGTCCTTCGAATTCAGGACGCTTATAACCGCGCCGCAATCTTCGCAGCTGTAACGGACCCGATCGGCTTCGGGTTCGAGCCGCTCGAAGTCGCGATGCCTGATGCTGTGTGCAGCGAGACACTCCGGACAGCAGTTGTTTGCCAGTTCCGTCTCTTCAATGGTCAGGTGACAGCGGGTGCAGCGCAATTTTGCTGCCTGGGGTGGGAGCAGGACCAGTTTCTGGTGTTTGCATTGTGATTGGGGCATGAATGGGTTAGATCCGTTCTTGATCATACAGGAGATGTGATGGCACCACGAATTGCGTACCCTCCTTCAAGCCGGGACGTTCCCGGATCTCTTCCGTGACGGCTACCTGACCTTTTGAAGACATTCCCGTCGTTGCCGACTCACTCATACTGAACTCCTGGCCCGATCTTACCAGCAACCCCGGCAGATGGGAAGACGCTCTTTTCCCCTTCCCCCAGACCCGGTCAGGGCTCCGGAGATTTGAGATTGAGACAATAGCCGGATCCTGATAATGTCCCTTCCTCTCCTGAGGACTTGGGATCGCCGCGTGTTTTGCCGCTTCTGTCAAGGTGTCCAGGTCAAATGAATGAAAAGAAGAGCGAGAGGGACCTCGGATAAGCGCCTGCGGCGCGCCGTGAAGCCTGGACCGAGGATCACCGGCTGCAGTGTTCGAAGCCTGGAAGGCGAAACCGTTTCTCCAGACGGTGGAGGAGAGAGCCTGCCACCGAGGTAAGGATCAGGTAGGCTGCCCCGATGATGAGGAAGATCTCCATGTACTTGAAGGTGTTGGAAGCAATGATTTTCCCCTCGCCCGTAAGCTCGATGCAGGTGATCATGTAGGCGAGGGAAGAGTATTTGATGAGGTAGATGATCTCGTTCCCGCAACCGGGAAGGGCCAACCGCAATGCCTGCGGCAGAACGATGGAGCGGATCATGCCGAACCTGCTGAATCCCAGGGCCTGGGCGGCATGGAACTGGCCCCTCCGGATGGAGAGAAAGGCCCCTCGAACGTACTCCGAATGGTAGGCCCCGCTGCACAGGGAAAAACCAATGACCGACGCTGCGAAGGGGGTGAGATAGATTCCGATGTGGGGAAGCCCGAAATACCAGATGAAGAGCTGGACCACCAAGGGGAACCCCCGGAAGATGGCCACATAACCATCGGCAAGCCCCGCAACCCATCTCTGCCCATACACCCGCAGTCCTCCCACACCGATCCCGATGACCAGACCGGCCACTGCGGAGGGGATGATGAGCTGGATGCTGACCAGGAGCCCTCTCAACAGCGCCGGCACGACCTCCTGAATGAAGAAGATCTCTTCCATGTCAGCGGGATTCTCCATAGGGCGAGGTGATCTTTGAGCAGAATTCCCTCGTTCTTTCGCAGTCGGCCCGGGTCAGGATCTTCGCCGGGGGACCCTGTTCGACGATCGCGCCGTCCTCCATAAAGATGATCTCATTGGCGAGATCGCCTGCAAACCCGATCTGATGGGTGGCGATGATCATGGTCATCCCCTCGGACACCAGGTTCCGGATGACGGAGAGCACCTCGGTGATCAGTTCCGGATCGAGGGCCGAGGTAGGCTCGTCGAGGAGCATGACCTTGGGATCCATGGCCAGCGCCCTGGCGATGGAGACCCGCTGCTTCTGGCCCCCGGAAAGCTGTGCCGGGTACTTCCCTGCATGCTCCCCGAGTCCGACCCGCTCGAGCTCCATCACGGCCCTTTCCCGGGCCGCTCCTTTTTTCATGGACCTCACACGGGTGAGACCGATCTCCACGTTGCCGAGGGCGGTGAGATGGTCAAAGAGGTTGAAGTCCTGGAAGATCATCCCCACCTTCTGGCGATAGGCGCAGAGCTCTCTCCTGCGGGTGTGAAGGATCTCCCTGCCGTCCAGGAATACCTGTCCCTTGTCGGGCAGGACCAGAAAATTGATGCACTGGAGCAGGGTGCTCTTGCCGGCGCCGGAAGGGCCGATCAGCACCTTCAGATCCCCTTCATTCACGGAGAGGGTAACACTCCTCAGGACCTGCCTGGTCCCATATTGCTTGCTCAACCCTTCTACTCTCAGAACGGGACCTTTCTCTGCCATGACCGAAACCGTCCTCAACGCGAATAGCCGTGAATTTTCACCTTTTCCTCCAGCATCCGGAGTCCCCTGGTGCCGAAATAGGTGAGGCACAGGAAGATCAGCCCTGCGGTGAAGTAAAGGGGCATATGATAATAGGTGCGGGATGCCACGAAGTGGGCTCGGGCCATGACCTCCGCGACCCCCAGGGCGTAAGCGACTGCCGAGTCCTTCAGCACGATGGAGTACTCGTTGGACCAGCCGGGAAGAGAGAGCCTCAGTGCCTGGGGGAGAACGACGAAAAGGATCGCCCTCGTGTCACTCATGCCCAGTGCCTTCGCCGCCTTGAACTGGCCTTCGGGCAAAGAGAGGATGGCCCCCCGGAAGATCTGGGACTGGTAGGCCGCGCTGATGAGACCCAGCACAATCAGGGCCGCGGCAAAGGCGGAAAGGTTGATATTCATCAGGGAAAAGAGACCGAAGTAGAACAGGAAGAGGAGCACCAGCAGAGGCACTCCCCGAAAGAACCATACATAGAACCCGATAACCCGCCTGACCCAGGGAAGCCCGTAAACCTGGCCCACGGCAAACGGGACTCCCAGCACGAGGCCCAAACCCATTGCCCCCACAACCAGCCCGATGGTCACAAGGGCGCCCTGGAGCAGATAGGGCAGTGCGTCAAGCACCGCCAGCAGGTTTGCGGTCATCCTTAGCCCTTCTCTGCAGGTTGCTCAAAAAGGCTCAGATACAGGGCGCCCGAAGATGGGGACCCACGCCCCCCGGTGGGGTGTCCGTGTTTGCACGGACAAATCCCGAGGAGTGAGGCGTACGTGAAAGTACGTCGCACCGACGAGGGACGAGGACAACGCAGTAGATTGGCGTTTTTCAGCAACCTGCTAAATCCGGAAGGCACCAGGAGGGAATCCTCATGCCTTCCGGGAGCCCTTAAAGAACAAGCGGCGACTTACTATTCCACTTCATATTTCTTCTTGAATTCCGCCCACTGGGGGGAGGCCATCAGCTTCTTGAGACCCGCATTCAGCGTTTCCAGCAGTTTGGTGTCTTCCTTGCGCACCGCATAGCCGAAGTTCTCATCGGCCATGCCGAAGCCCCCCACGATCTTGACACCCTTCTTTTTCGCTGCATCCTTGGCCGGTGCATCATCCATGGCCGCCGCCACGATGCGGCCGTTCAAAACATCTTCCACGGCCAAAGGTGCGGAATCATATTGCACCAGCGTAAACTGCCTGCCTCCCTTTTTGATCAGATTCTCCTCGATCCATTTGGCCTCTGTGGTCCCTCTCTGGACACCGATCTTGTTGCCCTTGGCCATGAGTTGATCCACGGTAAGTTTAGAGTCCTTCTTGGCTACCATCACCTGTTTGATCGTCCAGTAAGGCAAGGTGAAGTTCACCTGCTCCTTTCGTTTGTCCGTAATGCTCATGCCGGATGCGATGATGTCGATCTTCTTCGCATTGAGGCTGGGGATAATGGCGTCCCAGTCCATGGGCTGGTGCTTCACCTTGAAACCCTTCTCCTTGGCGATCCATTCCAGGGACTTCACATCGAAGCCGTCGGGGACGCCACTCTTGTTCACAAAGGCAAAGGGAGGAAAGTTTGCATCAATCCCATTGATGTAAACCTTGTCCTGAGCCGAGGCGAGACCTGAAAACGAAGCGAGCAGCAGCGCGAGCGCGAGAGTAAAACCCATTTTCTTTACCATGAAAAACACTCCTTTCCTGTCTGAAGTCATGCCTGACCACCCTTGTCCGATACCGGCGCGCAGTATAGGACAGAAACAGGGAGGTGTCAAAGCGCGCGAACCTGCAAGGGCTGATTTCAACGTATTTGTGAAACAGGACACCATAAAGATGAAGAAAGCATATACTGCAACGGGGCGCTTGCGTGTCTTGCGTCCCTCGCCACATTGTGAGAATGATAAAAAGATGCATTGAATGAACGGGAGGCTAAATATGGAGATCAGGAAGGTGGCCGTTGTCGGGATCGGTACAATGGGCGGTCAAATCGGGATTGTTTGCGCCGGAGGGGGTTTTGAGACGACGATCGTTGACACATCTCCCCGGCAGGTGGAGAAAGGGTTGAAACGAATCAGATCGTTTCTGGAAGAACAGGTGAAAAGAGGGAGGATGGATCATGGGGCGATGGAGAAAACCCTGTCGCGCATCGCCACGGGCACGGAGCTTGGTAAAGCCGTCGCGGATGCTGATCTCATCATCGAGGCTGTTTATGAGGATATTGCAACCAAGAGAGCGGTTTTCAAAACAGTGGATGCGGCCAGTCCGGCCGGAGCTGTTCTGGCAAGCAACACCTCCACCCTATGGATCACGGAAATCGCCGCGGCCACAAAGCGGGCCGAAAAATGCGTGGGCACGCATTTTCTTATTCCTGCCGCTCGGACTCCGCTTGTAGAGGTTGTCAGGGGAACGCTCACTTCGGATGAAACCCACAAGACGGTTATTGATTTTCTGCACAAGTGCGGGAAAGAAACCGTCTCCGTGGCGGATTCGCCCGGCTTTGTCATCAACAGACTCTATGTGCCCATGGTCAACGAGGCCTTCTTCGCCCTGGAGGCAGGCCTGGCCAGCGCGGAGGATATCGACAAGGCATGCACAAAGGGACTGGCCTATCCTCTTGGTCCGCTCGCCGCTGCAGATGCGGCCGGATTGGATGTGATGCTTGCCTGTATCCAGACATTACACAAGGAACTGGGCGAGAAGTACCGCCCTGCCCCTCTGATGGTAAAGCTCGTGAAGTCCGGTCGCTTGGGCAGGAAGAGCGGAAGAGGCGTCTACGATTACAGTGGAGGAAAATCCGCTGCTTATTAACGCGAGCAGAAAAGAGTTGCATTTATCTCGCAGAGCCCACAGAGCGAGTTGGTACTCGATCGACGGCAGAACCGAAATGCCGCTTATAGCTCTTG
>PHBH01000057.1 GCA_002840535.1 Deltaproteobacteria bacterium HGW-Deltaproteobacteria-15
GGTCATTTGGATTTTGGTCATTTGAACTTGTTTCGTATTTCGTGCTTCGGATTTCGGATTTATTCATATCCCTTCGCATGAGCCCTCCTCGGGGGGCTACCTGAGGCCGCGCGCCTGTCCCGCAGAGCGGGGCTCTGCGGGTGGAGACCTACTTTCTTCTGGCCTTCTCCAGTGCATCGAATAGTTGCCGCGCAAGGTTCAGCAGACCGCGATCCGTGATTTTTCCATCCCGGATTGCCTGACGTGCAGAGTCCAATGGTTTTTGCAGGCTGTCTTCCCAATGCACAAGGTGGATCTTGGCCTCATCCTCTACCCATCGAACCATGGACTCGAGGGCAAAATCCCGCTTCTTCCCACGCTGGAATAGCCGGGCCATGGCCCTGACATATTCCATCGAGGATCGATCGTTTCCCTCCAGGACCGGCCTCGCCGCTCCGAAACGTCTGCCCGTGGCAGCCCAGAGAAAGAGGGACAGCAAAAGACACTGCAAGAGGGGATAGAAGATGATGGAGCTGCTCACGTGACCCAGTACGGAAGTTGCGCGGCCGAAGCCGTGATGGTATTCGTCCACGGCGAGGAGTCCGTTACCCAGATGAGGCAGAATCAGTTTCCGGAAAAGTCGAGCATGATCCCCCGTTCTCAGGGAGTGATTGTTGAAAAGGAATGGATCCGCTACTGCTATGACCCTTCCCTTACCTTCGTCAATCACTGCGATGACCCCCCCCGACTGGTCTGATGCATGGAAAACAACTTCAGGCCTCGATGTAGCGAACCCATGGGGAGAGGTTCTGGAGAGCTTATCATCGGCGGGAGCATAAGGCCCGGGCTGAAACCGGAGTTGCCGGCTGCGGGGGCAACCGCTCCTTTGAAGGAGAAAACCCCTTCAATTCCGAAGAAGGAAATGAAAGGACCCGCGGGCGCCGACGAGAGGACCAGGGTGCCTCCTTGCCGTACCCAATTCCTGATTGCCTCCATTTCTCCGGGATCCGGACCCCACTCGGGCTGAAGGATAGCGAAAACAGTGAATTTGCGGTCCAGACCCGTGATCGGACGTTCCCATCTCTCCACGGGGACACCCAAACCCCTGAGCCACAGATAGAGGGCTTTATAACCCTGAGTGCCTGTGCTGTAAGTCGTGGGTCTGCCAGGACCCTTTTCCCCGCCCTGCCTGCTTTCCAGCAGAACGAGTCCATAAGCCCCCAGAAAAAAGATCCCCCAGAACAGGAACATTCGTTTCCAGGATGAAAAGGAGCCGCCTGTCATGCGCCCCCCATTTGCTCGGCCCACTTTCTGCAGGTCGCGAAATCATCCGGCCCGACCGTTTTCAACCCGTACCATGCGTTCTCGTACAACTCGGCCAGGTTGCGGAACGGTTCCTTCCTTTGTGAACGGCCCATCTGCAAGAGGTGTTCGGTATTTGTCGATTCAGGCCTGTAGACCCACCACCCTTTGGCGTGCCCCTCCAGAAGCACCGACAGAAACAGCGCCCTGACAGCATCGCGAAGCTCGCCGGAAACCGCTTTCCTCTCCGCTTCCGATCTCAGCCGGTTCCAGTCCACCGGCACGTTCTCCGGTGTTTCTTCCTGTTTTCCGATCGCGGCCTGCCTCCATCTCCAGCCGGTTCCTCCGGTTGAACGGATGATCTGGATGATCAGAACAACCCCTGCCACAACAATCGCAATCAAAACGGCCAGAAAAGTCCATGCCAGTGTCTTTCCGTCGAAATTCCCGAAGTGCATACCGAGCCATTCCATGAATCGGCGAAGTTGCTCTTGCAGCCAGGCTTTCCACGCAGGGGGCTCCGCTTTTTTGAGGTGCCGGAATTCCCTCGAACTGAAAATCGCCTCCAGTAACCCCTTTGCTTTTTCCTCCGAGAGGGGGGATCCGGTCTCATCGCCGATCTGATTGAGCAGGGCGTTCATATGGGTAAGGAGACGCGCTCTGCCTCCCGCAGATTTCTCAGCCTCGTCGATCCATCGGCCGAGCGGGCCACAATCCACTTTCAAGGTCTGTCCCTTGCGGCTGATCAACAATGCGGGTGGAAACTTCTCCCGCAGTATCGCCGCATGCTCAGCCGGAATGCGATCATCTCCTGTCTGGATCAGCGCGATGGACTCGCGAATGCGGGACGCATAGTCATTGAATGCGATCGGCGCCGCAAGGGCCGCAGGCGCCATGGAGAAGAAGAGGAAAAGGAGACAGAGGAAGATCCGGGATCTCTGAAGAGGGATAGGTCCCAAAGCGGTCGATATCTCCGGAGTTAATGTTTTGATGGGTGTCGCCCCCGCGAGAATTGGCCGATTCTAGTAGCTATCTCTCCAATGGTCAACATCAACTTGGCTCCAGCCTTCCACGCAAATCTGTCAATGGAGACCACCGAGAAGGCTCTCCGCCCGCCCGAGCTTAGTGCCGGCGCGAAACAATGGGCAGCGGCTTTTGTTCTTATGAAGACAGGGAGCACCCCAGGCCCAATCCTGCGCCCAATTTCAAAGAGCTAAAATGTTACGAAAAATCTTTTATGATATGATCAAGGCAAACGGTGGGGGATGAGAACTCATGTCTGAGAAAAAGGAAACAGCTCCCGTCCTGATCAGAAGAAGAGGCCGGACAATGTCCGTTGTCCTCAACAGGCCCCAGTCGGTCAACAGCCTTGATCCACGAATGGTGCAGCTCATCCGGGAAGGCTTGGAGGAAGCGGAGCGGGATCCTCTTGTCGAGGTGGTATTGTTCTATGGAGAAGGAGAGAGGGGATTTTGCGCAGGCGGGGATGTGAAGAAGATGGCCCACCTGGTCGCCCATGGAAAGATGGAAGAGTGTCTCCGTTTTCTTGAAGAAGAGTATCGGGTGGATCTTACTATCCATCGTTTCCCGAAGCCTGTCGTTGTCCTGGCCGATGGCATCACGATGGGAGGGGGGCTCGGCCTCAGCGCCGGAGCGGACGTGGTGGTGTGCACTGAAAGGACACGGAGCGCCATGCCCGAAACACGCATCGGATTTTTTCCGGACGTCGGCGCCACCGGCTGGATGTTCCGAAAATGCCCGCCCGGCTATCCTGAATACCTGGGGCTTACAGGCTATGAGATGGCCGGGTCGGAATGCGTACGAGCAGGTCTTGCCACGCACATGGCCGCTTCCAGGGACATCCCGGAAATCCGGGCCGTCCTGGAGAAGAGCCGAATGGATGTCTCTTTAGAGAGGGGGGAGGCTGCGGCGGGAATCGTCAGGCTCATCGAACCGTTCCTCCGGAGGGAGATACCATCGAAACCTTTGATGGACGACTGGGTCAGAAACTATTTTGCCGGGAAGACCACGGTTACCGGCATTGTGGAAGGGCTCAGAGAGTGCTCGGTGTTCACGGATCTCTGCCGGGATGTCTTTCGTGAGCTTTCAGAGCGCTCTCCGACCTCTCTTGTCCTTACACTGAACCTCCTCCGGATGAACGAGGGGAGAACCATCGAGGATGTGCTCAGGACCGACCTCGATGCGGCCCGATTCATCCTGAGCCACCCCGATTTCCTGGAAGGCGTTCGAGCCAGACTCATCGACAAGGATGACAGACCCGGATGGCGTCCTGAGCGCATAGAAGAGGCCGAACGACTCGCCTGTCCTCTGATCGGAAAAACTTGATTATTGTCTCCTCCGCTGATAAAAAAACCCATTTGAAGGCTTTTTCTTGTACAATCCAAAGACCGGAAGAGAGATTGCACGCCTGAAAACAAGCTGAAGTCCCGACTTGAACCGGCCTTTTTTCTCTCTATTGAGCAGGAGCATATGCCAAACTCGATCATCACAAGCACCGGAAGCTACATCCCCTCTCTGAAAGTACCGAATGAACATTTTCTGGAAAGTTCATTCTTTGACGCCAGCGGAGAACCGCTGGAAAATCCAAATGCGTCGATTATTGAGAAGTTTAAGGATATCACCTGCATTCAGGAAAGAAGATATGTAACCGACGACCTGAATACCTCGGATATCGCGTTCCTGGCCGCCGAGCACGCCCTGGAGGGCGTGGAACGGGAAGATCTGGATTACATCATCGTTGCACAGAATTTCGGAGAGATTACGGCAGACAACCAGACTACCGACACAGTCCCCACCATTGCGGCGCGAGTGAAACACAAGCTGAAGATCAAGAATCCTTACACGGTTGCTTACGACATTCCCTTCGGTTGTCCGGGCTGGATACATGGGATGATCCTGGCCGACTACTATATCAAATCCGGAGATGCGAAGAAGATCCTGGTTATCGGGGCCGAGACCTTATCGAGGGTGTCGGATCCCCATGATCGAGACAGTATGATTTATTCTGACGGCGCCGGCGCGACGCTGGTTGAAGCGACGGAAAAGGAAGGCGGCATCCTGTCGCATGTAACCAGATCCGACACGTTCAAGGACGTCTACCTTCTGCGTCTGGACAAGTCTTATGCCCCGTCCATCAATGGGAACGGGAACAGGCTCTACCTGAAAATGCACGGCCATGAAATATTCAAATACGCGGTCAGGACAGTGCCCGAAGTCATTAAACTAAGTCTTGAAAAGGCCGGGATGACCCTGGGAGACGTGCGAAAGGTTCTGGTCCATCAGGCGAACCAGAAAATGGATGAGGCCATTTTGAGAAGGCTGTTCAAGATTTACGGTCACGAACAAATCCCCGAAAACATCATGCCCATGACGATCTCATGGCTCGGCAACAGCTCTGTAGCCACGCTCCCCACCATGTACGACCTCCTTTGGAGAGGAAGTCTCATCAATCATGAAATTCAATCGGGTGACGTTCTGGTTTTTGCGTCCGTGGGGGCAGGTATGAACGTGAACTCCATGGTCTACAGGATCCCCTGAAAGTGCGCTGCCACAAAGACACAAAGACACCAAGGAAGAATCCTGGTTCTCTTTTTGTCTTTGTGCCTTTGTGGCGGATTTCTTACCAGCGATGCCCACGATGATAGTGGCGGTAAGGCGACCCGAAGCGAAGATAAATAGATGGATAGTAAGGATAATAGTAAGGATAAGGGTGAATGTAGACGGGCGGAGGCGGGTAGGCGTATCGAGGCTGCACCACTACCGTTCGGGGCGGGGCGGGAACCGATTCGGTGCAGATCTCTTCGACGCTCTCACTGACGACTTTTCCATCCTTCCAGACTCGCTTTGTCACCTTGTTGCAGTTCGTTTTCTGATCCACGGCCCCGGGGATCGCTTCAACGGCTGAACCGTCTTTATCATAATAGACTACCTGTTTTTGATAAAGGGCCGCATCCCTTGCAGCCTGGTAGTCCTGGTCTACGGCATTCCCCACCAGGCCTCCGAGAATGGTTCCTGCAGCAAGCCCGATGAGCGTGCCTCCCGTATTTCCGCCTATGGCCTGGCCGAGCAGGGCGCCTGCGCCCGCGCCGATGAGGGCGCCTTTTTGGGTGTTGTAACGGTCCGGGGGGTAATGTGCGCACGATATGAGAGATACTGACATCGTAAGGAGAATCGCCAGCAAAACAGCCTTTTTCATAGTCGTCCTCCAAGTGATGATCCGAATTCGGAATTTAGGATCCACAAACCTGTTTATTAGACGTTTGGATCTGCGGAAAGTTTACCGATAAAAAGGATTCAGGATGCAGGGTAGGATTGCACACTGCGGGAGAAGGAAGCGGGTGCGACAATCTGCTGCCCCACTTCAGGAATCGGCCCGCTCGCAGGTTTCGCCGGGCACTATTCTCGTCATTCTCGGATAGTACTGTCCCTTTTTTCTGATGCTCCGGTCCAGCCGTTTCAGTACGAGAAAGCTCACAACAAGTACAGAACCCCCAAACAGAATGGAAGCGGCATCAGGGCTTAAGTGCGCGAGATGGCCATATTCCCCGCCGATTACGGCCGCCAGGACAAAGGCGAGAACAGGCACAAAGTACACTGTGAACGACAGTTTGAGCAGACTCCGTGTCGGTATGGCCAACTCCACGAAATCTCCAGGTTTGGCGCCCAGATGATTATCCACGTCTATGATTATCGGCTTTTCCCCGCCCAGACGCATGTGGCAGGAGCCCTTTTCCGAGCAGGAGGAGCAGGCACCGCTCTTCATGACACGGATCATTGCCTTCTCGCCGACAACCTCTTCAATTACGCCTGTTTCCTTGGCCATGGCGCACCTTTTACAAACTTGTTTTGAGACCGCCCGGATTGATTTGTTCCCTTATTGGAGCAGCGGGCGGCGGTTACGATGATTCTGTATCAGTATAGCACGAAGAGCAGGGAAATCTGACATGATAATCCCGCATCCGAGTTGAAGATACCATGTTGTTTGAGCAGGGTTTCCCGCGTGCAGGGCCGACTCAGCTCACACTTGCAGGTGTATCCCTTAGCCTGTATCCTGTTTACCGCCTCTTTCATCCTGGTGATTCTGATCGTCTCGTATCCCCCTTGACACCTATACCCTGTTTCTCCTATCCTCCGCCGAGCAGAGGTTGAGACCCATGGATAACGACCATTACGAAGCTCTCGGGAGTTTGGCCAAGCTGAGACAAGGGGCGCTCCTCCTGAGCATGGCCAACAAGTTTTTCTGCGACCCGCCATTACTGGAAAAAGTGGGCCGCGAGATGGACCGGACACTTCAGACGCTACCGGAGCAAATCAAATCGCTAAAGAGCCGATTCCCCGGAAAGTGGGAGAAGGAACCGGAAACAGGGCATCTTGTATCCGATCTTCATAAGACGGTCAAACAGTTGCGAAATCCTGAGCCCGACACCCGGGCAAAGTGCGGGGACGGCGACCTCGGGCGAGAACTTGAACTCGGAATTGGAAACCTGACCGCTGCCGTTCATGTGATAGTGGGCAAGGTAGAAGGACGATTTCCCGCTCATCAGTCGAGAAAAGCCTCTTCGATGGTGGTATACCGCCTCACATCCCTGATCTCTTCTCTTTTGAGAAAGCTCATCCCAGCCCTTATCCTGCTCGCAGTCGTTGCATCCCTTGCCTTCGGGTACCTGTTCTGGTCCATGGATCGGAAACAAGTGGTCGTGGACCGCATTGCGACGCTGGAAGCCCAACTGCTTTCCTATCAGAAAAACATAGGGGAGATCGATCGCGAGAAGGAGCGGGTTTCTCAAAGGATCGAAGCCCTGAAGAGAGACGAACTGCCGCGGGCGGAGAAGATCGAATTCATGGACCTGGGGCTGGAATTGCACAAGATTGAGGAGAGAAGGGTCAAAGTAGAAGTCGACATCGACTTCATTGAGAATGAGATGCAGGATCTCCGTGCAAAACTGAAGGAGATAGAGGGCAAGTCCTTT
Source organism: Deltaproteobacteria bacterium HGW-Deltaproteobacteria-15 (assembly GCA_002840535.1). GTDB lineage: Bacteria > Desulfobacterota > DSM-4660 > Desulfatiglandales > HGW-15 > HGW-15. The sequence continues at coordinate 7,272 of PHBH01000057.1, forward strand.
ATGGCCCGCCTTCTGCGCTTCTAGTGTCGCGCATCGAAATCCGAAGCATGCGATCCGAAATTCGACAAATGACAATCTCACGTAAAAAGTCGTCATTCCGGCGCAGGCCGGAATCCAGATATTCTGCAAGGGCTCGAAATACTGGATCCCGGCTCCCGGCTTTCGCCGGGACAGGCTTCATTCAGCCGGGATGACGAAAAAAGGGTATTGTCGACTTTTTACGAGATCATCAAACATGGAAAGGTGATTATGCCTTTGTTTCTGTCATTGGAACATTTGATGTCCGGATTTGTTTCGGATTTCGATATTTGGATTTCGAATTTAGCCGGCAGCATCCATGAAGGCTTATGCTAAAGCGGATCCTCTGTGGCCGGATTGTTTACTCGATCATGAATCGTTTGAAATGATCCTTGGGCAGGGGTATTTCTGTCCGCGCTCTTTCTATTCCTTTTCGCAATATTCTTACTTCGACGGGCGCAGGGGTTCGTGCGTCACTGTAGCAGATCGTCAGACCCACGGCGAGGTCTTCGATCTGCTTTGAGATCTCTCCGACTGCAAGCACCACAGGTCCTGGGACATACACCGTGTGCGAAAGCAGATCTTCTTCGGACGCGAGACTGCATATCCTTTCGTTTTCCTTCTGATTCCTTCCCACTATCAGCTTGGTTCGATGGCCCGCACGAAAATGCCGGCCTATCTTCAGGAGTTCGATTTCACGCACCTTGACATCCGGTTTCGAGGAAAAAAGGTCTCTCAGCCGCCTGGAAAAGATGACGTCGGTGAGCAGACATCCCCCTCCCGAAGAGGGGTAGTCCTGGATTCCGAATCCGTCGGCAAGGGCCATCTGCGGCTTGCGTGACCGGCCGGAAAGATCCAGCAGGCTCTCCCGCTTTACCCATCCTTTGAGTTCGGGTATGGTCGGTGGCAGGAGCCTGGCGGAAAGGGGCCGGAGAACGAGCCCTCCAAAGCCGCTGCCTGCGGCAACGAGGGATAGCGCTCTCTTATGCTGGGACATGGGTCTCTGGCCGAGAACCTCTCCTGTGAATATGAAGTCCGCACCCTCGCTTTCCAGCATCCGACCTGCCTGGGAAAGCATCAGGGTGTGGCAATCGATGCAGGGATTCATATTTGCCCCGTACCCGTGCCTTGGGTTCTTCACAACGTCCAGGTGGATGCCGGAGATATCGACGATCTTGAGAGGGAGACGGATTGACTCGGCTGATCTTTTGGCCTTTTCGGAAGAAAAGAACGGGGTTTCGAAGAAAAGACCGAGGACTTCAATCTCCAGGGACCTCACGAGTGCGGCGGCGACCATGCTGTCAAGGCCCCCGGAGAATACAGCAAGGGCTTTCATTTACAGCCCTGCCTCTTCCATATCCTTGAGCAGGGCCTTCTGTTTTTTGGTCAGTTTTGTGGGAACGGATACGAAGACGCGCGCATAAGCGTCTCCCCGGCCGGTGCCGCCCATGCGCGGCATGCCATAGCCGCGGAGTCGGAACTTGGCATTGCATTGCGTTCCCGGCGGGATCTTCAGCCGGAGTGTTTTGCCGTCTATTGTGGGAACTTCGATCTCGGTGCCTGAAAGGGCCTCGGAAAACCTGATTTCCTTGTCGATGTACAGGTCGTCCCCCTCCCTTCTGAAGACAGGGTGGTCGAGCACTTTGACTTGCACATACAGGTCTCCATGGGGGCCGCCTCGACTCCCTGCCTGCCCCTTTCCCTGGATCCTCAGCTTCTTCCCGGAGGAAATCCCTGCGGGTATTTTCACGGAGACCGTTTCAGGATGACCGTTTGACTGGTAGGAGACCACCTTGGAGGTAGGAACGGCAGCCTCTTCCAGATTCAGGTTGAGCTCATAGATAAGATCCCTGCCACGTTCGCTTCGATGGCCGTGCATCGGCCCATGTCCGGTGCCGAATGGGGATGATCTGCCCTGCTGGCCCCCTGTGAAGAACTGGTTGAAAATGTTCTGGGACCGGCCTCCTCCTCCGAAGCCGAATTCTCTGAAGATGCTTCCCAGGTCGAAATCACGGAAGATGTCTTCCTGGCTGAAACGTTTCTCAAAGCCTTCAGCGCCGAACATGTCATACTGCTTGCGCTTCTCCGCGTTGCTCAGGACGGCATAGGCCTCGTTGACTTCCTTGAACCTGGACTCGGCCGCTTTATCCCCGGTGTTCCTGTCCGGATGATACTTCATGGCCATCTTTCGGTAGGCCTTCTTTAACTCCTCGGCAGAAGCATTCCTGGAAACGCCCAACGTTTTGTAATAATCTTTACCCGGCATTTTTCCTCGATTCCTGACTCAAGAGTCCCAATCGGAAATGTCCAATTATAATCACAACATCGGTGAAGTCAAGAAATCAGGTCGCAGGAGACAGGATGCAAGATACACGACGAAGGACACGCAATACAGGATCCAAGATGAAGGATACAGGATACAGGACTCAAGATCCAGGATAATGACAGCAGCCTTCCAGGCAATCTTCTTGACATCCACAACCGCGTTAAGCCATACTTCTCGAGTTGAGTCTGATATCGTTCGTATTTCCTCATCTCACAAACAAACACTCCTCATCGTTGCTTGGAAAACCTTTTTCGATCCTGAAACATGGCCTTCTCTCTCTTTGATTTTCGAGAAAAGTACAGGGCGAAAATAATTCACGAGTGGGTGGACCGGCTTAGTACCCAGGTAGGCGAACAATACGCCCGCAGGCCCAGAAAAGAACTCTATGGGACATGCACCGGAGCGTTTGAAGCCAACTTCCAATTGCTCCTTCACGATGACTACGGCCCGATTGATCTTTTCATAGACAAGATCACCCGCCTTCGCCTTGGCTCCGGCTTTCTCCTTTCTGACGTGCAGAAGGCCTTCGAACTCTACAGGACAATTGCCATACCCCTCCTGGCCCGGGACTGCACCCATGAGGAATTTCTGGAGCAGGTGACGAAGGTGAATCATTGCCTTTCCTATACCACGCACCGGTTCAGCGACCATTTCCAGAAGATGCACGAAGAGAGAATCCTGGAGCAGAACCGGCTGCTCGAAGAAAAGGTGAGGACGAGAACTCGCGAGCTGAGGCAATCGCAGTTGAAATACAAAGGGCTTGTCGAGGAAATCACCGATGGCTACTTCGTCATACAGAAAGAGGTGATCGTCTTTGCGAACCAGGCGTACTGCCAGATGCATGGCTGCGCACTGGAAGAGGTTCTCGGCAGGAAATTCTCCCTCTTCGTAGCCCCCGATGACCGGAGAAAGGTCCTTACCATTTACCGCAGGAGTCTTACCAAAAAACCGATGATGCCTCGTACATTCGAGTATCTCCGCCTGACCAAGGATGGAAAAATGTTTCCAACGGAGATCCTCGCCAAGAACACCCATTACGAGAACAGGCTGTCCAGCATCGGCATCTGCCGGGATATCACGCAGCGACTCCAGATGGAGCAGAGGGTCAGGGAAGCGGAAAGGATGGCCTACATCGGCCAGATCACCACCTCTCTTTCCCATGAAATCCGAAACCCGCTCTCTGCGGTAAAAATGAATCTCCAGATCCTGCAGAATCATCCAAAACTTCGCGGAAACGACGCCCGTCGGATCGATATCTCCGTTCGCGAGGTGATGCGGCTCGAGCGCATTCTGAGCCAACTCCTCGATTTTGCAAAACCGCTCCGGATGGAGTATGGGCCGGTGGACGTGAACCATCTCGTGATCTCCTGCGAAGAGCTCCTGGACACGAAGCTTTCGGCGGAAAAGATCGCGATTGTAACCGACCTGGATCCCGCCGTTCCGCTGATCCACGCGGACGGCGAACGGTTGAGCCAGGCCCTGATCAATTTGATGCTCAACGCAATAGAGGCTTCGCCAATGGAAGGCCGGATCCGGATAAGAACCCGTTTTTTCAGGAACGGAGGGAATCCGCAGACCCGCATTACTGTCGAGGATGAAGGTGCGGGCGTTTTGGAGAAGGACCGGCAGGAGATCTTCAGGCCTTTTTTCACCACCAAGAGTAAAGGGACCGGGCTCGGGCTTGCCATCATCAAGCGAATCGCGGAAGCCCATGGCGGAGACGTGGAGGTAAGCAGCGTCCCCCCGGCAGGGGCTTCCTTTACCATTATTCTTCCATCAGGACAGGCATGACCAAGATACTCGTTGTAGACGATGAGGTGAGCATCCAGGAAACGCTGGAAATGTTCCTCGTTGAAAAAGGGCATGAGGTGTTCAAGGCCGGCAACGGTCAGGAAGCCATGTCCCTCTTCAGCCGTCATACGCCGGACGTGGTGATTCTGGACATCCGGCTCCCTGACACGAGCGGCCTGGATCTGCTGAGCAGGATGCAGAAACTGGGGACCCCGAGCAAGATCATCATGATCACCGCGTTTCATGACATGGAGACCACCATCCAGGCCATGAAGCTCGGCGCCTATGATTATGTCCACAAGCCTCTCGATGCGGAAGAGATGGAGAGGACCGTTAACAGGGCCATCTGCGTCCTGGCAGTGGATCGGGAGACCCCGACGCAGGAAAAAGGCGAGCCCAACACGGATGTCATCATAGGCAAGAGCAAACAGATGCGAGGCATCTTCAAGATGATCGGTCTCCTCTCTCAGAACAGGGCTACGGTGCTCATTCAGGGTGAGACAGGAACCGGGAAGGAACTCATTGCCCGCGTGATCCACCGCAACAGCCTCTATGACAAGGAGCCTTTCATCACTTTGGATTGCTCCGCCGTGGTGGAAAGCCTTATGGAAAGCGAGTTGTTCGGACATGAAAAGGGCGCTTTCACAGGGGCGAATCATACCAAGCTCGGAAAGATAGAACTTGCCGGCAAGGGGACCCTGTTCCTGGATGAAATGGGAGAACTGCCCCTGAACGTCCAGGGAAAATTCCTCGGATTTCTCCAGAGAAGGGAATACATGCGGGTGGGCGGACAGCAGACGCGCAAGTCCTCCTGCCGCATCATTGCGGCATCGAACAAGGACCTCTCGACACTCGTGCAGCAGGGAAGATTCAAAGAGGACCTCTATTTCCGGCTGCGGGTGGTCACCATCCAGGCGCCCCTGCTCAGAGACAGGCTTTCGGACATCCCGGACCTGGTAAGCCATTTTCTCAGAAAGATCAACTTTGAGCTGGGAACCCAGGTCTTTAAACTCCAGAAGGGCGTGATCGGACGGTTGAAGTCGCACGCCTGGAAAGGGAATGTGCGGGAGCTGGAAAATCTTCTGGTCGAGGCCGTGATACGTGCCCGGAGCAACGTCATTCTCCTCGAGGAGATCGAAAAAATCCTCACCATGAATCACTCGACCATGCAGATGGGCCTGGAAGATTACTCCCTGCCCCAGATGGAAAAAGAACACATCCGGACCACTCTCTCCCAGTGCGGCTGGAACCGTACGCAGGCCGCGCGTCTATTGGGGATCTCCCTGCCGACTCTCAGAAGCAAGATCCGCAGGTACGGGATTGATCTGGTGGAAGGGTGCGCCGTCCCATAATTTCTGTTTTGGATTTTGGAAATTCACAATGGTGTGAGAATTGAAAATCCGAATATCGAAATCCGAAATCCGAAACAATACGAAAATCCAAATGTTCAAAGTTCAAAACAAACTGCGCGCCTATGAGACTGCTGTCCGTTTCGGTCATTCGTATTTGATCATTTGAATTTGTTTCGTGCTTCGATATTCGAATTTCGGATTTCCGCGTCTCCGGGAAATGGGTCAAATAGGAAGCATCGCCCTATAAATCAAATCGCCATTTCTTGATGCAGAATTTATGAGACGCGGCACTAGCAAGAAACTTTCTCACACCTGAAAGAATCTTTCATCTCTTTGCGATGAAGAGAGGCAGGGGAGGATAGCGGTCGGTTTGAAGAACGAGTGATTCCGGTCGTTTGACCTTTCAGGGATTTTCTTTGAATCCCGGCACGTCTCTTGCTCTGGAGATGACCCCAGTGGAGCTGCAGGGCGATGCAAATCAAAACCCTCAAGGAGCGCGAAAAGGATCATCTCCTTCAGGTGCTGGTAAAAACTCATTGGAACATTCAAAAGACTGCTCTTCTTCTTCAGATTCCGTTGGCAGAGGTCAGGCGTAAGATCAAAGAGCACCGGCTCGAGAGGCCGAGTGCATGAGATCGACGTCTGATTTTAGATCCACATTCAAAAGGAGGAAAAGAATGAAGACCCGTACCATTGGATTGTTGTTTTTACCGGTAGCCGTATGTCTGCTGATCCTTTCATCGGGCCTTGCCTTGGCCCAGAAGCCGATTGTGATCGGCGCGCCGTTGTCCACCGCATTCCTTTACGGGTGGGACGCGGAAAGAGGAATCAAGCTCGCCGTCGAGGAAATCAATGCGGCCGGCGGGGTTCAGGTGGGCAAGGAAAAAAGGCCTTTCAAAGTCGAGGTCATCGACACCCGCGACCTGGAACCCGGGGTGCCTGTCAGCGAGGCGCTGATGGCCGTGGAGAAGCTGATCCTCGAGAAAAAGGCGGATTTTCTGATCGGCGGTCCCGTCCGCTCAGAGGCTGCCCTGGCTGCCATGGACCTGCTTTCCAAATACAAGAAAGTCTCCATCCTGACCACCGGCGTGCTCACCCCAAAATATCATGCCAGGGTGGCCGAAGAATACGACCGTCTGAAGTATTGTTTCCGGATCCACGGGGAAGCGGGGCAGCTCGTAAAGGAGATCATGGCCTGCTTCAAGGAGCTCCAGGACAAGCACAAGCTCAACAAGGTTTTCATCATGGTGCAGGACGTGGCCCATGCAAGGGGCGGCGGCGAGATCATTGCAAAGATAGCCGCCAAGCAGGGTTGGGAAGTGACCGGAACCGAGATCTATCCCACCGGGACCGGCGACTTCTCCATGGGTCTTCTGAAGGCCAAGAAGACAGAGGCCCAGGTGCTCAATATCTGGATGGACATGCCGGAGAGCTCGATTCTTCTCAAGCAGTGGTATGAGCTTCAAATCCCCGCACTCCCCTTCGGCTCCACGCTCGCCGCTGCCGAACAGCCCGGCTTCTGGAAGGCAACCGAAGGCAAGGGGGAGTATACGCTCTGCAATGTGGTGAACGCAGGAAACGCCCCTTCCAAAGCGACCGAATGGACCATGAAATTCTTCGATGCCTACACGAAAAAATGGAACATCGAGCCCGAGGGGCTTGGCAGCTCCAGCAGTTACATGGCCGTGTATACGCTCAAGGATGCCATCGAAAGGGCCCAGAGCGTGGATTCGGCCAAGGTTGTGGACGCCCTTGAAAAGACGGACCTGATGGGCGTTTACGGTCGCATCCGGTTCGATCCCAAGACCCACCAGGTAATACCGGCCCTCGATCCCAAAGAGGGCGCCGTTGGAACAATCCTGCAATGGCAGAAACAAAAAAGGGTCGTGGTCTTTCCAGAAAGCATTGCGACCGGCGAGATTCAGCTACCCCCCTGGATGATGAAGAAGTGATAAACGGGAAGATTGGGGTGTTGGAGTAAAGAAGTCGAGGAGTGGTGGGAATCACCTCTCTGCTCCGGGTTTTCCACAACCGACATAACACCCGATGCAGGCCTACGGCCGCAACACAATAAGGTGTCGGGTGTCAGTGTTCAGGTTTCAGTTCGGGGTTTGCTGACACCTGACACCTGACGCCTGAAACCTGATGCCCAGCCTGCTCATCTTCGCATCTTGCGAAGAAGTTTCACATTAAGAACCTATTCACCTCAACAGCTCGATCGAGTCTGAAAAATGGACATCCTGATCTACGGCATTATCAACAGCATTGCGCTTGCCCTGATGGCCCTGGGATTCGCTCTGGTCTACGGAATCAGCCGTGTGCCGAACTTCGCCCATGGGGCCTTGTACGTGGTCACCGGTTTCCTGACCTGGATTTTCCTGCGCGCGGTAGGAATGGGGTATCTGATCAGCGTGCTTCTGGCCATCGCCATCACGGGAGTCATAGGGGCGTTGATCTATCGGTTCATCCTCATCAGGGTAAGAGGCATGTCGATTTCCGAGATCATCGCCTCTTACGCCATCGGACTTACGGTCCTCGAAGCGCTTCGCTGGGGCGGGTTCAAGGGCATGACCTATACCCTGCCCGTTTTCGTGACGGGCGGCGTCGAGATTTTGGGGACGCCGGTGGATTATCACCGGCTTCTGATCGTGGTCATCGGGGCCGCGGTGATCTTCTTTCTCTGGTTCTTCACGCACTACACACGGCTGGGGCTGGCGCTCAGGGGAATGGCCCAGGATGAAAGGGCTGCGCTGATGCTCGGCATCGACTCCGACACCATGGCCCTGGTCGCCATGGGGCTGGGTTCCATGCTCGCCGGCCTGGCGGCAGTCCTGCTCCTTCCTCTCGGCAATATCGTTGTGGAGGCGGGGTACAACGTCCTGATCCTGGCGATTGCCGTGTGCATCGTAGGCGGTCTCGGGAGCTGGGTGGGTGCGGTGCTGGCATCTTTTCTGATAGGTTTTGCCCAGATCCTTACAGTGAGCTATCTGGGCAGCCACTACCAGATGGTGGTTGCGCTTCTGGCGATCATCTTTACTCTCATCTTGCGGCCGTCCGGCCTCTTCGGGCGGCAGAAGGAACTGGAAGAAAGGGTGTAGAGGCGTGGAACAAAAGGGTGTAAGTCTTCGCAAGGAAAGACTGGACAGAGGCATCAAGGTGAGAGCCGACGGGATCTATGCGCTCATGTCATGGCGCGAGCTGGCCTATCTCTCCGTGCCGAGGCTCCTGCTGATCGTAGGGATGCTGATCCTGCCCCTGGCCATGCCGGGCATGTACTGGCAGAGGGTGATCTCCATCGTCTGCATCTATGCTCTTCTGGCGCTGAGCTTCGATTTCCTCGCCCACTATGTGGGTCTGGTCTCTCTCGGCGGGGCATTTTACATCGGCGTAGGGGGGTACATCGCGGCCATCCTGAACAAGTGGGTCGGATTCTCTCCCTTTCTCTCCATCCCGGCTGCCGGCATCATCGGGGGAATCATCTGCACCGTGCTCCTGCTGCCTTGTCTCCCGCTTCGGGGGGTCTATTTCGCGATCGTGAGTCTTATGTACCCCCTTGTTCTGGCAAGGATCATCGAGGCCCTGAACATCCTGGGCGGAACGGATGGGATCATGGGGATAGGCAGCTTTCCAAACCAGTGGGTGGAGCAGTACCTGATGATCCTGCTGGTGCTCGTTTTCCTTTTCGGCATGAGAAGGGTGGTGAATCTGGATATCGGCCTGGTCTTTCGGGCCGTCAAAGATAATGACCAGGCTGTCCGGGCTTCTGGGATGAGCATCACCCACTACAAGGCCATGGCTGTGTTTGCCGCCTCTCTCATGGGGTGCCTGGCGGGTGCCTGTCTCGTCCACATCTACATGTGGTCGGGGATTTCCCTGTTTGCCCTGGATTTCTCCATCCTCCCCATTGCGGCCACGGTTATCGGAGGGGGCGGCACCCTGGTCGGCCCGGTGCTCGGGTGTCTGATCCTGGTTCCCATCTCCGAGTTGCTGCGTGAGTTCGGCACACTGCGAATCGCCTTCTATTCCGTGATTCTTATGGGGTTCATTGTCTTCCGGAGCGAGGGGATCATGGTATATGGCCAGCGAAAATACCACCAGTTTGAAAGGTGGTCAAAAGTATGACAGACGAATCTATCCTCGAAGTCACTGATGCGACAAAGACCTTCGGCGGAATTCTCGCGCTCAACCGGGTGAGTTTTTCGGTCAGGCAGGGAGAAATCCTGGGGATCATCGGTCCGAACGGATCGGGCAAGACCACCCTGGTCAACTGCATTACCGGGTTCATCAGAATGAATTCGGGAAAGATCCTCTTTCGGGGCAGGGACATCACCCGGAAACCTCCCCACAAGATCGCAGACCTGGGTGTCACGCGGACGTTCCAGATCATGCGGCCTTATTTCAGCCTTCCTGCGTACAAGAATCTCGTGATTCCTCTGTTCTCGCCGCGAGCCAAGAGAACAGGCGGCTGGAGAGGAGGCGGAAAGCTGGGGGACAGGAACACGGTTGGGATCGATATCCTGGAGGAGATCGGCTTCGAGCGCGACTCGTTTGTGCCTTTCAAGATCGCATCGACCCTTCCGACGGGATACCTGAAACGGCTGGAACTCGCGAGGTGTCTGGCTCTTCGGCCGGAGATCATTCTTTGCGACGAGGTATTCTCGGGCCTCAGCATGAGCGAGATTGCGAGTATGGTTCCTCTTATCGAGAGGCTCCAGATGGATGGAATCACCTTGATCATGATCGAGCACCGGCTCCGGGAGCTCTTCCGGGTGGCGAACAGGATCATGGTCCTGAACTTCGGTGAAAAGCTCACCGAAGGGAGCCCCGAACAGGTGATGGCCGATGAAAGAGTCAAGGTGGCTTACTTCGGCTCCGAAGATGTCGAGGAGGTCATGACCTATGCTTGAGGCCAAGGGTTTGATGGTCTTCTATGAAAACATGCTCGCCCTCAATAACGTTCACATCCGCTGTGAGGAACATCAGATTGTGGGAATTTTCGGGGCGAACAGCGCCGGGAAATCGACCCTGATGTACACCCTTTCCGGCATCATCGAGGACATCAGGAAAAAGGAGCAGATGGCCGGAGGCGAGCGGATCACCGTGCTCGGCGAGATCAGCTACATGGGCATGAACATCATCGATCTAAAACCGAGTATGAGGGCGAGGAAGGGGCTGGTTCTCTGCCCGGAGAGACGGCGGATTTTCAAGGAGAGCACCGTGCTGGAGAACCTGCTGATCGGCGGGTATCTCGCATCTTCTTCTCAGGCCAAAGCGACCCTGGAATACGTCTTCAACGTCTTTCCGGCCCTCGCAAAGCTCAAGAAGAGGATAGGGGGATTCCTGAGCGGAGGGGAGCAGCAGATGCTTGCCATCGGCAGGGCGCTCATGGCCCAGCCCAAGCTTCTCCTGCTGGACGAGCCGCTCCTGGGGTTGAGCCCCCTGATGCAGGCGATCCTCATACGGGGAACCAGGGAGATCCGCGACCAGAAAGGGTTGACGATCATCGTGACCGAGCAGTATGCGAGGCCTGTGCTGCCCATTGTGGACCATGCCTTTATTCTGGAAAACGGCGCTGCCGTGATGGAAGGGACGAGGCAGGAGCTGATGAGCAATCCGGATGTGCGGTCGGCGTATTTCGGAGTGTGAAAAAAAAGTAAGCAGGTCAAAGACAGAAGACAGAGGACAGAGGACAGAAGACAGAAGACAGAAGACAGAGGACAGAGGACAGAAGACAGAAGACAGAGGACAGAAGTCAGAAGACAGAAGTCAGGACAAGTATGAACGTCGAACATCGAACGTCCAACGTCGAATGAAGAAAGTAGGATGGGTAGAGCGTAGCGAAACCCATCAGCACTGCGAGAAAATGAACGTCGAACATTGAACGTCCAACGTCGAATGAAAATCAAAATAACAATGATCGATGACAAACGACAGATGATAAATGACATATTACCAACGTGGATGGAAACATGACTTCCAATGATCTGCCCCTGGAAAAGGAACTGACCTTTACCCGCTTCGACCGGATGAGCGAGCGTTACCCGCAGAAGACCGCGATCGTCTTCCTCGGCGAACGCTTCAGCTTTGCCCGGCTTCGGAACCTTTCGGAGAGATTCGCAGGTGCCTTGATGGAGATGGGCGTCCGCAAAGGCGACCGGGTAATGATCTACATACCCAACTCCGTTCAGTGGGTCATCGCGTTCCTGGCCATTCAGAAGATGGGAGCAGTCATTGTCCCGATCTCCCCCATCTATACCTCTTTCGAGATCGAGTACATGCTCAAGGATTCAGGCGCCGAGACCGTGATCTGCCAGGATACCAACTTCTGCTATGTGAAAGAGGTGCTCCCGGCCACCGGTGTGAAGCGGGTGATTGTAACCAACCTGGTCGATTTGCTGCCTCTGTGGAAGCGTTCACTCGGCTTTCTTTTCGACAAAGTCCCTCACGGGAAGGTGGAGAAGGACGACAAGGTGCATTCCTTAAGAACCCTGCTGAAGCATGAGCCGATGCGAGCGGACATTCAACTGGACCCGCAGAAGGACCTCTCCTATATTCTCTACACCGGGGGGACAACGGGATTCCCGAAAGGTGTTCCGGGAAACCACATCGGGATGACTTCCTACATACGGGACATCATCGAGGACGTGGTGGAGGGTCATATACGCGAGGGCGGGGATACGTACCTGGCGGTGAACCCGCTTTTCCACATCATGGCCCTTGGCCTCTTCATGGCTATAGGCCTGAACAAAGGAAATACCACCCTGATAATCCCCGTGCCCCAGGTGGATGCAATCCTGGAAACCATCGAACGGTATAAAGCGCGCTGGATGCTTGGAGTGCCTGCCCTCTACAGGATGATCCTGGAGAACGATCGCCGCGACCGGTATGATATCAAGTCCCTGACGTACTGCTATTGCGGGGGCGATGTGTTGCCTGAAGAGGTGTACAAGCGGTGGCAGAGTCATGTGGGCGTTCCTATCTACCAGGTTTACGGATCGACTGAGGCGGGCCACATCACCTACAGCAGGATCGGGAAGGAGCCCAAGGCCAAGACCATCGGCATGCCGTTGAAAAGCAGAAAGTGCATCGTCGTAAATCCGGAGACATTGGAGCCTTTGCCGCCTGGAGAAAGCGGGGAGCTGCTGGTGACCTCTCCATACACCATGAAGCAATACTGGAAGAAACCCGAAGAGACGGCGCGCTCCTATGTCCCTATCGGGGACGACATCTATTACAGGATGAGCGATTTTGTGCGGATGGATGAGAATGGCGAGCTGTTCTATGTAGAGCGATCAGCGGACATCATCAAGCACAAGGGGTACAGGGTTTCAGCCTCTGAAGTGGAAGCGGTTCTTCAAAATCATCCCACCGTCGTTGGGGCCTGCGTAATAGGGATTCCGGATAAGAAAGTCGGCGAACGCATCAAGGCCATTGTCGTCTTGAAAGAGGACGCGCGGGGCGTCGGCGGCACGGAGCTTCTCAAGTTCTGTCGTGAAAGGCTGGCTCCATACAAGATACCGAGCTATATTGAGTTCAGGGACATGCTGCCAAAGTCAAAGGTGGGTAAGTTGCTTCGGAGAGAGATCAGGGACGAGGAGAAAAGGAGACTGGTAAAGGGGAAAGTAGAAGCAGTCAGTTGAGTTTCTCCGGTTCCTTTTATTCCTTTACTTTAACCAAAGAAGCCAGATAAACGAAACAAACTGGAGAGACCCTCTCGAAGAGGTTTAATAGCGGTTGGTAAGTTTATCTTGTTTATTTAGTCTTTCTAGTTGAACCAAAGAAACCCGACAAACCAGACAAACTGAGAAACCCTCGAAGAGGTTCCATATGGCGGAATCAGCACTGGAAAACAAGCGCATCCTGGCAGTGGACGATGAGCCCGATGTCCTGGACACCCTTGAGGAGCAGCTTGCCGATTTCAAAGGGCTCCAAATGGATAAGGCCACAAACTATGAAACGGCGTATCATCTGATCCGGTCCTGGACTTACGATCTCGTCATTCTGGACATCATGGGGGTTCGCGGATTCGACCTCCTGAATGCATCGGTTCAACTCGGTTTTCCAACCGTGATGCTGACGGCCCATGCCCTGAACGTGGATGCCCTGAAGAAATCTATCGAGATGGGGGCACGGGCTTTTCTTCCAAAGGAGAAGCTCGCAGAGATCGTGCCCTTCCTGGAGGATGTTCTCACCCTTGCGGCAATGCCCGGATGGCGGCGGGTTTTCGAAAGACTCGGCGGATTCTTTGAGACCGCATTCGGTCCGGGCTGGCAACTGAGGGAAAAGGATTTCTGGGAAAAGGTCTCTTCGGGAAGACCTATCCAGGAACCGGTCATCCTAAAGAAGTAAGCAGTAAGCAGTAGGCAGTAAGCAGGTAAGACAGAAGACAGGAGTCAGAAGTCGGTATGTAGGATGGGTAGAGCGCAGCGAAACCCATCAGTACTGCGGAGGAAAAAGTAAGCAGTAGGCAGAAGAATCTGGAGTTACCGAAAGGCTCGAAAGCATTTCTTGCTTCTTGCTGCCTACTGCCTACTGCCTACTGCTTACTGCTTACTTACTTCTTGGCCGTGAGTCTGTATTCGAAGTTTGCATCGATGTTGAGCCTGCCTACTGTCACATGCTCGGGAAAAGGAGGATAAGGAGCTCCGGCGCGGACTGCCCGCATCGCTTCCTGATCCAGAATGGTTAATCCGGAAGGCTGGAGAATTCGAACTCGGCTCAACTCTCCTGACCTGGTCAGGCTGAAGAGGAGTCTCAGCTTTCCCTCCAGGAGATGAGCCTTGGCATCGGGCGGGTACGTCCACTGCTTCGCAATCCTCTCTTTGATCGCTTTGGCGTAACTCACATACCTTCGATCATCGGTGTCGAGACTGATGGTCTCCTGATCCTCCTCGGACGAAGGCTTCTTCTCCTGCTGAGATCCGATCTCAGCCCCGGACCCGGAATCCTTCTCAATTCCGTCCACCGGGGGCCTGAGCAGCTCCACCTGGAACGTTCGCATGTTCTCGGTAACCCAGGAGAGCGGAAACGCCTTTTGAAGGCTCACAAAGAGGACGACGTGGATCAGGAAGGAAACGGTCAGGCTCACGTACATGATGCTCTTGTGAGGGCCTGAAAAAAGTCTCTCCTTAAGCATTCTCGCTCTATGAAACAGCGAGTTGATGAGGTCCATACGTTTTCCTCAGTATGTCTGCTTCATATGCATTGAGCTAAAGTGTTATCTCATCTCTTGTTGTTCTGGCCGTTTCCAGGCCCGTTGACCCACCAGTCCGTGTTCTTTTCGAACCACCAGTCCGTGCTTTCCGTAACCAGGATCTGTTCCGCCATCTTTTTTGCGGTTTTCGTCTGCAGCCTTTTCAAGGCATAGGTAAGCCAGTCCCGGGCGTGGGGATTGCCGATGTCCTGCTGCTCTTTGAGCGAAAGGATCAATTCCAGCTGATCAGCGTCTTTACTGATTTTAGCTTCAAGGCTCTCTCCGGCATTGAACTCCCGGGTGAGATCGATCAGATTCCGCCCGAATGGCAACCGCCGGGCAAAGTCACGGACAGCCCCGTCTTCGTCCACCTTCACATACCGCTTATTCACATAATTGAGGTCCCCTGTTCTCGCCTCATGCAGATCGTGGAAAAGGCACATGAGCACGGCCTTGTACGGCTCCGCCTCCTTTTCCTGGGAAGAGAGGACATAGGCAATGACTGCTGTTCTGAAGGAGTGCTCCGCTACGGATTCTTCTCCTGAGCCGAGAAACTGAAACCCGGATCGAGGGGTCTTCTTCAGCATTCCTGTTTCAAAAAGAAAATTCACAAGCTCTTTCATGGAAATTTGAATAGGGAGAAGGCCTTCAAAAGTCAAGCACGATTTGTCCGAGCCTTCTTGATTTATTCAAATTTTGGAACTACAATTAACCAATGTTACAGCATTGGAGTGTTCCGGTGGCAGAAATACTGAAAATTTATACTTTTCCCGAGTCCGTGTTGAGAGTCGAGGCGGAACCGGTGCAGGAGATCGATGAGGACCTGCAGAAACTGATCGAGAATATGGGCGAGACCATGTACGATGCGCCTGGAATAGGGCTCGCCGCAAACCAGATCGGAGTGACGAAACAGCTCCTCATCTATGACACAGCCCCAAGGACTAACGGCAGGAAGATGGGGGTTCTGATCAATCCTGAAATAGTGCATGGAGAGGGGAAGATCGTCCACGATGAGGCCTGCCTCAGCGTGATTGATTTTTCCGCCGAAGTCACGCGCTTCGCCAATGTGCAGGTAAAAGGGTTCGACCGAAACGGCCGCCCTGTTCAGCTCGATGCCGAAGGGCTTCTGGCCGTCTGTCTCCAGCACGAGATCGATCACCTGAAAGGGGTCCTCTTCATCGATCACATCAGCAGCCTGAAGAGGGCACTCTATAAGAAAAGACTCAAGAAGATGCTGATGAAGAGCCAGTCGTCCGAGCCCGAATGAACCTGAACCCTGCCAGTGAAAGGCTTCCCGCAAATCCAAGAATCCTGTTCATGGGAACCCCTGAATTTGCCGTGCCCTCCCTTGAAGCGCTTTTCCGGCATGGATACGATATCGTCGGAGTGGTTACGCAGCCCGACCGGCCAAAGGGAAGGGGGAAAAAAACCGCGAGCTCCCCTGTAAAGAACCTTGCACTTGCAAAGGGTCTCGAACTCCTCCAGCCGGAAAAGGCATCCGATCCGGTGTTTTGCGACCTCGTTCTGGCGAAAAGGGTGGATCTGGTCATTGTCGTCGCTTTCGGCCAGATTCTTCGAAAGAGACTCCTGGAAATACCCTCCTGGGGTGTGATCAATATCCATGCGTCACTGCTCCCGGCTTATCGGGGCGCCGCGCCCATTCCCTGGGTGATCCTCAACCGGGAGCCGAAGACCGGACTCACCCTCATGCGCATGGACGAAGGGCTGGATACAGGACCGATTCTCTTTCAGGAAGAGATCGCTATCGATCATGAAGAAACCGCAGGCCGGTTACACGACCGGCTGGCGGGCATGTCCGGAGAATTCTTGATTCGCGCGCTTTCTCGAATGAAGGAACTACCTGTGCAGGAGCAACCCCAGGATCCTATGCGGGCCACCTATGCGCCCAAGATAGAAAGAGAGATCGGTCTGATCGACTGGCACGAAAGTGCTGCAGACGTCTCTGCCCGCATACGCGGCCTGGATCCTAAACCCGGGGCGTTCACCTTCTATGAGGGAAACGAGATCAAGATGTTCTCGTCCAGGGTTGAGGACGAGAAGCGTCCCCATGCAGTGCCGGGGCGGGTAGTAGGGTCACATAAGGGGCTCATGGTGGAGACCGGAGGAGGAGCAGTGGAGATCAGGGAAGTGCAGTTGGCTGCAAAGAAGAGGATCTTCGCCGTGGATTTTCTTCGCGGGTTTTCTTTGCCCGAGGGCGCGGTGTTGGGGAGGTGAATGCAATGCAGGACGAGAGATCGGATGAGCCGCTTCAGATGCTGTCCGAAAACAGGGTTGATCTCAAGAAGAGCGGCCGCGGCGAGAAGATGACCTTCATTTTTCTCCTCCTGCTCACCTCTTTTCTGCTGGTGATCCTCTCGGTGGTGCTTTGGTGGGTGCCCTATGTCGGGTTCACCTACATTCATCCGAATCTGCCGCTGATCATGGCCATCGTATTCTTTGCACTGGTCATGTTCCTCATTGGCGGAGGCTTGACCCTGGTCCTGACTATTATTCGTGGCAAAAACCTCTTTTTCAACCGCCGTATCCGTGGGGTCGTCATTCGCTTTCTTTTTCCTCTGCTGGTCCTGGTCGGCAAGTTGGTTGGCATCGGAAAGGATCGGGTGAGGAGATCCTTTATCGCGGCGAACAACCTTCTGGTCCTCGGGGAAGCGAAGCGGGTCTATCCCGAGAAGCTTCTCATTCTTCTCCCCCAATGCATCCAGAGCCACGAGTGCGATGTGAGGATTACGGGAGGGAAGGTGGAAAACTGCAAGGAATGCGGCAGATGCAAGATCAAGAATCTAAAAACCATGTCCCAGAAGTATGGTGTCTCCATTTCGGTGGCCACAGGGGGCACCCTGGCGAGGAAAATTGTGGTGGACATGAAACCGGAAATCATCATCGCGGTGGCCTGTGAAAGAGACCTGACGAGCGGAATTCAGGACACCTATCCTATTCCGGTATTTGGAATCCTGAACAGGCGACCGAACGGCCCGTGTTTCGACACGGATGTGAGCCTGAATATCGTCGAGGAAGGAATGAGGGTCTTCCTGGGATATGGAGACAGAGAACCCGAGAGATCTCGCACTGAGCGTTCTCAACAGGAAGGCCGATAGCCCGGGTTCTTCGGGCGGCACGCTGGATGAGCTCCTCCCTGCAGGCGCGGATCTGACCCAAAGAGACCGGGCATTTCTGAATCACCTCGTGCAAGGTGTGCTCCGGTGGAGGCTTCGCCTCGATTGGATTATCGAACAGCATTCCCATTTCCCACTCAGGAAAATCGACCTCCCGATTCTCAATCTTCTTCGCGTTGCCCTTTACCAGATCTTCTTCATGGATCGCGTCCCCGACTCCGCTGCGGTAAATGAAGCGGTGAGCCAGGCCAAACGAATCGGTCCTCGCTACGCTGTGTCTTTCGTAAACGGTCTTCTCCGGAACGTCTGCAGGAATAAAAAGAAACTCCACATGCCCGATAGGGAAAAAGAGCCGGACCTGTTTCGATCTGTTTCCTATTCTTATCCGCAATGGCTGGTGAAGATGTGGGACAGGGACTGGGGCGCCGAATTCACGGATCGGTTACTCTCTGCAGGAAACGAACTTCCCAGGATCACGTTGAGGGTGAATACGCTCAAGACGGACAGGAACACACTGCTGGCAAGGCTTGCTGAAGAGTCCGTGCAGTGCTCGCCCTCCGCCTATTCTCCGGACGGGATATTGGCAAAGGATCTTCGAGGGAAGATCGATCGGTTGGAGAGCTTCAAAGACGGTCTCTTTCAGGTACAGGATGAAGCAGCCCAGGTCTGTACCTACCTGCTCGATCCCCGCCCGGGAGAAAGGGTGCTGGATGTCTGCGCAGGGTTTGGGGGCAAGGCGTCCCATATTGCCGAGCGGATGGGCGACAGGGGGATGATCGCAGCGCTTGACATCAGTTTCAGGAGACTGGTAAACCTCAGGGACAATGCAGCACGGCTGTCCATCCGGTCCATCCATCCTGCGGTGGGAGATGGGTCAACGAATCCGGCCTCTCTTTTGAAGGGAGAGTGGGACCGGGTTCTGGTCGACGCGCCCTGCTCGGGCCTGGGGGTGATTTCGAGACATCCAGACATCAAATGGAACCGGAAAGAGGAGGACCTGAAACGGCTGTCGCATCTGCAGGGTGCCATCCTGAAGCAAGCGTTTCCGTTGCTCCGAAGGGGGGGGACATTGCTCTATGTGACATGCACCCTTTCAAGAGAGGAGAACGAAGGGGTGGCGAGATCTCTCCTCAGGGACCATGCCGACGCGCGGCTGGTGGACTTGAGGAGGAATGCGCCGGGCTGGTGCATGGACCTGATGGACGAAAACGGGTTCTTCCGCACATTTCCTCATTTGCATCAGATGGACGGTTTTTTCGGGGTTTTGTTTCAAAAGCGTTAAGAACAGTTTGTCTCAGACAAACCTCTTCCGGACAGGAGGAATTCATGGGAAAAATCGCGCCTTCCATTCTTTCAGCGGATTTCGCCAGGCTAGGAGAAGAAGTCCGGGCAGTGGAACAAGCCGGTGCAGACTACATCCACGTGGATGTCATGGACGGCCACTTCGTTCCGAACATTACCATCGGTCCGCTGATTGTAAAGGCGGTTCGCAAAATGACCAAACTGCCCTTGGACGTGCATCTCATGATCTCCAACCCCGACCAGTACGTGAGCGATTTCGTGGAGGCGGGTGCGAGTATCCTGACCATCCATGCCGAGGCGGCAACTCATCTCCACCGGTCGATTCAGCACATCCGGAGGGAAGGGGCGAAACCGGGTGTTTGCCTGAACCCCGCCACCCCCCCTCAGTGTCTGGAGTACATAATAGGCGACCTGGACATGGTGGTGGTTATGAGCGTAAACCCTGGTTTCGGGGCACAGGAATTCATTCCTGAGATTATCCCCAAAATTGAATGGATCAGGGAACTGGTCCGGAAGAAAAAGCTCTCTGTGGAGATTGAAGTGGATGGAGGAATCAACCCCGAAACCATCCATAAAGTAGCCTTGGCCGGAGCCGATGTCTTTGTGGCCGGATCGGCGGTTTTCTACAGCAAGGATTATGCTGAAACGATTCGGCTCATGAAGGAGAGGATGGCTGCGGCGGAAAGCGAGTGGACGAAGCAAGCATGATGTGTTCTTGCGTCATCCTGATGCGCTCTTGCTCTCTTTACGGACAGGACATGATAGTCCTAGGGTTAACAGCCGGTTCTTGAAAAGCTTTTGACTCCCCAGTATACATGTATTATATTTCCTCATTCTGCGGAGGAGGGATGTCCGAGTGGTTTAAGGAGGCGGTCTTGAAAACCGTTGTCCCGTTTCCGCGGGACCGTGGGTTCGAATCCTACTCCCTCCGCCACCAGGTCCGGTAGAGTCGAACTTCACGGATATTGCAGCTTTGGCCGGTAAAAGGGCTGCAAGCAAACATTCAAGATGGGATAGTGATTTGCCGAAGATGAATCTGCGGAGAGATGGCCGAGTTGGCTGAAGGCGCTCGCCTGCTAAGCGAGTATACTCCGTAAAGGGGTATCTCGGGTTCGAATCCCGATCTCTCCGCCATTTTTTTCTTTTGGAACCGTCCCGTTTCCTTTGTCAGCATACTGCCGGTCATGTGAATCATGTCCTATCGAACATCCACCCCCAAGTCCCGTGATTGTTCTTCCCCACCATTCCATTATTCCGATGCTGCAAACTCCACCCCTCTGGGGTGCATCAAGGCCGACCCCTCTGGAGCCGGATCCTTATCTGGTTTGTTCAGGTAATATGCTAAAAGAAAGAAGCTTGACTATTTGCCCCGCAGTTATAAAATGAGTAAAATTTCGTTTTGATTCTTTTCCAACCGGCGGCATTGACGCTTTGCTTTTTTCAGCGATGGACCGACCTGCGTGTGCTTACGATGGTAACATCCGGCGAGATTCACTCTTCTGCTTGGCTCTTCTCCTCGAAAAAGTGCCGGAAGCATCCACTCCTTCCTCGTATACACATCCAGCCGTCTATAGTCTTAAAGCATCGGCACATGCCGTTCTTTTTGCTTTTCACACCTGAGAAGTCCTGAAGGAGATCCGATCGGCCGCTGAGCCTGAGCCATCTGCCTCAAACTACGGTCCAAAGACGTGGAGCAGAACAGAAAGGCAAATGCGCCAGGGTCCGACCGTTTAGGAAGGAGTTGGGTCCTGGGAATCCAGGAAGAAAACATGAAGGGGAGGAGAAGATGAACATTTACGTGGGCAATTTGTCTTATCAGATCACCGAGGACGATCTCCAAAAGGCTTTCGCACCATACGGTCAGGTGGAATCGGTCAAGATCATCAAGGATAACTACTCCGGCAGATCCAAAGGGTTCGGGTTCGTCGAAATGCCGGTAAACGACGAAGCCGAAGCCGCTATTGCGGCTCTCAATGGAAAGGACCTGAAGGGAAGAGCCGTTACTGTGAACAAGGCTCGCCCTCGCACCGAGTCCCGAGGCATGGGGCCGAGAAGAAGAGGCGAGTAATCGCTCCAGGTGCGTAGCAGTCGTATTTGAGAGTGCGGTTTCCGGCTGCGAGGAGATCCTGGTCATGACGGATCGCGGCAACTGTGACTCCGGTATGCTATTCTCCATTTCAGTTTTCCAAGGTCGCAAAACATGAAGGTTCTTCTGATCTCTCCTGAATTTCCCGACACCTTCTGGGGTTTCAAGCACGCCATCAAGTTTATCCGTAAAAGAGCTGCCTACCCCCCGCTCGGTCTGCTGACTGTGGGATCCATGCTGCCCCGGGAGTGGACGAAACGGCTGGTGGATGTCAATGTGAAGGAGCTCAAGGACGAAGATCTCGCCTGGGCCGATCTGGTTTTTCTCGGCGCCATGGCTGTACAGAGAGATTCGGTCGCCCAGATCGTGTCCCGCTGTAAGAAAGCCGGTGTCAAAGTGGTTGCAGGCGGGCCCCTTTTTGCGGCCGAGTACAGTCAATTTGAAGATATCGATCATTTCGTACTGAATGAAGCCGAGATCACTCTGGCGCCTTTTCTCGAGGATTTTCAAAATGGATGTGCCAGGAGAGTCTACGGGACCGATGAACATTGCGACATCAAGACAACCCCGGCTCCCATGTGGGAATTGATCGACTTCAAGGACTACGCCTCCATGAGTGTCCAATTCTCCAGAGGTTGTCCCTTCCATTGCGAGTTCTGCAATGTGACGGCGCTGTTCGGCCACAAGTCTCGCATCAAGAGCGCAGAGCAGGTGACTGGGGAACTCGATCTCCTTTACAGCCTCGGTTGGCGGGGGCAGGTCTTTTTTGTCGACGACAACTTCATCGGGAACAAGAAATACCTCAAAACCCGCCTTCTCCCGGCACTGATGGAATGGAGGAAGAACAAGAAAGGCATGCCCTTTCTGACGGAAGCCTCCATCGATCTGGCCGATGACGAACTCCTGATGGAGATGATGGTTTCATCCGGATTCGACGCGGTGTTTATCGGAATCGAGACACCAAGCGAAGAGGGACTGGCTGAATGCAACAAAAAACAGAATACAAAACGGGATTTGATCGCAAGTGTAAAGTGCATCCAGAGAAACGGGCTGCAGGTGCATGGCGGTTTCATTCTCGGGTTTGACACAGACACCCGCTCGATTTTCCAGCGGCAGATCGATTTCATACAGAAGAGCGGCATTGTGACTGCCATGGTCGGTCTCCTCCAGGCCCCCGTCGGGACAAAACTGTATGAGCGATTGATGCGGGAGGGCAGGTTGCTCGGACAAATGACAGGCAATACCGATGGTACGACCAACATCGTGACGCGTATGGACTTCGCGGCATTACGCGAAGGATACGCTTATGTTATGGGTTCCATCTACTCGCCCAAACAGTACTACCGGCGGATCAGGACTTTCCTGCGCGAGTATAAACCGCCCAAGATCAAGGCACGGCCCGATCTTCAACGGACTCTGGCCCTCTTCCGTTCCATGCTCAGTCTCGGCATATTCGGCAGGGAACGGTTTCAGTATTGGGGAATTCTCATCTGGACGCTTTTCCGTCGCCCGCAGATGATCACCCTGGCCGTAACCTGTGCAATCTACGGTCATCATTTCAGAAAGAGCTGCAAGGTCCATTCCTTCTAAGCACCTCTTAAGCATTTCGTTCGTACATCCTACTACTCTTGTATCCTTTTTGCGCCCGTGCCCTACCACCTGAATACAGGATCATCCCTATTTACTAGAGACCTCTTCTTTGGGATTTTACGCCAACCCATTCGTGTTTAGGGTGCGTGATAGACGATAATGCAGAAACCGCCTGATGACCGGCACACGAAAATGAGCATATTGAGGTGACCATGATTACAGGTTTGAAGTTTGATCCGGCAGGAGTGGAGAAGGAAGCGGTGAAAAAAAGCGAATTGGAAACATCCGAAGTCAGTAGCGAGTTGAGATGGCTGCATCAGCGCATAGAAGAGCTGGGGGCTGCCATATCGGGACAAAGTACAATGGGCGAAATTTCAGATAAGAGAGAGGATATCATCCGCCTCGCCTCTGAAACCTCGGGAACTCTCTTTTATGATTTGGATAGGGAAAGCGGCCGTTTCAGGATGATGTTCGGTTTGAAGGAAAAATTGGGATTTGAGCCGGAAGAGGTAGATCTGACCCGCGAATGGTGGCTCGAGCAGGTTCATCCCGAAGATCGAGCGCTGGTGAAGGCAGAGTATGAAAGAGGCCTTGCGGCGGGAGGGTGCAGGGTGAGCTATCGCATCCGAAGGAAGGACGGTAACTATATTTCTGTAGAAGATGCAACGAGGACCTGCGGAGCGGGGTCAGGTCGCGCAAAGAGCATGGTTGGTTGTATTGTCGATGTGGCCCATCGAAACCCTGCCAAAGAGGTTTACGGAATGCCGCCTCTGAAGGAATGCAATACTGAGGCTGAGGAACGATGGAAGCGCCAGGCCCAAAGGTTGGAGTCCATCAACAGGGACCTTCAGAATTTCGCATCGATTGCATCCCACAATCTTCTGGATCCTCTTCGCAAGATCAGAGTTTTCGGGGAGATGATGGCCGCCAAATGGGGAGAGTCGAATGAGGCGCCCCACTATCTGGCTCGAATGCAGAATGCAGCATTGAGGATGCAGGGGTTGCTTGACGCGCTTCAGCTTTACTGCCGGATAGATTCAGGGGAGATCTTCTTTTCAGAAGTCGACCTCGAGGAACTCGTCAAAGAGATCCTTTCCAGCCACAAGGAACTGATCAGAAAAATCGGCGCTGAGGTGGAGTTGGGCTGTTTGCCGATCGTGAAAGCGGATGCTCAGCAGGTGGCGATACTTTTTCAAAATCTTATAGGCAACGCCCTCAAGTTCCATTCGGAGTATGAGAGTCCTCGCCTGGAAATCCATGCTCATCCCGATATGGAATGCCATTTGGGGGAACCGGAGGTATTCACGATACAGGTGAAAGACAATGGGATCGGCTTCGAAGAAAGGTATGTTGAAAGAATTTTTTCTCCCTTTCAGATCCTTCATGGGCGGGACGAGTATGATGGCATCGGCATGGGGCTGGCCATCTGCAAGAAAATAGTAGAACGGCACGGCGGCTGTATCATTGCGAAGAGCACAGTCGGAAAAGGCTCCACCTTCACCGTGACATTTCCCAGAGAGAAAGGTGAGGCATGAAATTATCCGGGAATGGTAAATGTACACCCTTCTCGATTCTGATGGCGGAAGATGATCCCGATGACAGGCTGTTCATTGAACAGGCGTTCCGGGAACTGCAAATCGCCGGGGAATTGTATTTTGTGGAGAACGGGGAGGAGTTGATGGATTTCCTTGGACGACGGGGCGTTTACTCAGACCCTGATCGATCCCCGCGGCCTGCACTGATCCTCCTGGATCTCAACATGCCCAAAAAGGATGGCCGCCAGTGTCTCAAGGAAATCAAATCGGACGCCAGGCTGCAGGAAATTCCAGTCGTGGTTTGGACTACCTCGAACCTGGAGGAAGATATCTCACGATGCAAAGAGGCCGGCGCCGACTCCTACATCACCAAACCTGCGAGTTATCCCGGACTGCTGGATGCGGTGAGGGAAATAGGCAGGAAATGGTTCCCCGGTTCGCCCCGGGATATCTCCGAAGGCGCGACCTGCGCTCTCGAGATGCAGGATTCGCCTTTGCAGAAATGCGGGGGTATGAGGCGAGCATGGGATGTGTCGGTCCGTTCCAAATGAGTTGTCACTAAACCCTCCACTTCCAGAGAAGGACGAGAATAGGTTCGACCAATCCGGGGTGAAGAGGGCGTAGTTCCTACAACAGAGATCGTTTAGAATCTCAAGACTTGAGCCCTCCTCGGGGGGGGCACCTGAGGCCGCATGCCTGTCCCACAGTGGGGCTCTCCCGGGTGGCGCCTCAGTACGTGTACCCCAGGTTCAGCACCAGGCATTTGGAAGACCCGCCGGCCTTGATGAACTCCGATGTCTCGATGGGATGTGTTTCAATGCCGCGGCCTTCGAGGATCTTTCCGAGCCTCCTGGCCGGAGCGCTGAGCACCGCGTGTCTTGCCTGTTTTCCCTTGGGCCCGACGAACACGGTGTTGCATGCGAAGTAATGCGCCTCCTCCGCGTTCACGGGTATGAGGTCGGGAATGTTTTGTCTGAGTATGCGGAGGGTGTAGGAGTCGAACGCCTTCGGATAATAGATCGCCGATTCGGGTCCGAAAGGCATGAAAGCGGTGTCGAGATGGTAGAAATAGGGATTCACCAACTCAAGCGAGAAGATAGGGACCTCCAGTATCTCTCCGATGAGGATGTGTGTGCGGATATCCGTTCGATGAAAGTAACCGAGGAAGAGCTTTTCTCCAACGAAGAGGGCGTCACCTTCTCCTTCGAAGTGGTGGCCCGCGGGGAGGGGCCGTATTCTATAACCCCTTCGAAAAAACCAACTCGTGAAGAAAACCTCTTCCCCGGCCCGTTCCTTATATCTGAAACGGCTCGGAATGAAAATGTCCCCGTGCAGGAGTCCCGCATTGGCCGTAAACCCCATGTCGGGCAGAGACGGCCTTGCCCGAACAAGCTCAACATGCATTCCGATCGCCTGCAGCATGTTCCTGAGCATTTGCCACTGCCTGATTGCACGGGGATGATCGGGCTGGCGGCGCACATCCATCCATGGGTTGATTTCGTATTCGACCCCATAGAAGGTGGGGCGGCACATGAGGAAGGCCGGCCGGGGTTTCTGCGATCGCATGGAGCGGTCGCCGGATACTGGAGCGTTCACCGGATCCCCAATTCCGTGACCAGTTCATGAAGAAAGGGCTGAACATCCGTGACGATCCCCACACTCTGGAATGTTCCGCGATCCATGAGCTTGGTCACGTTGGCCGGCTGGATGTCCACGCACACCACCCTTGTTCGCGCAGGCAGCATGTTGCCGGTGGCCACGGAATGAAGCAAGGTGGCCACCATGACGGCCAGCTCCACGCCTTTTCCCCGGGAGCATCGCCGTCTCATGGCCGCCTGTGCCGCCACTGCATCGGTGATGACCTCGGGTAGCGGCCCGTCGTCCCGGATGGATCCGGCCAGCACCACATCGACGTCGTGCATGACGCAGGCATGCATGATTCCGCTGCGGAGGATCCCCTTTTTCACCGCTTTGCGGATCGAGCCTGCCGCCCTGATCGAATTGATGGCTCTCAGGTGGTTCTCGTGGCCGCCCCGCGTCACGGCTCCCTCATGGATCGAGACCCCCAGGGAAGTGCCCATCATCGAACTCTCGATGTCGTGCGCAGCCAGGGCATTGCCTGCGAAAAGGATCTGCGCATATCCCTCGGCGATAAGTTTTACAAACAGATTTGAGCCGCCGGAATGGACAACTGCCGGACCGCAAACCCAGAGAATAGGACGGTGGCGCCGGCGCTCCTCCTTCATCTGCTTTGCCAGTGCCCGAATGAGGAGCCCCTTGGGCTTTTCCATGGAGATCTCGCTGCCCATGAAGCCGAATTCTCCTGCAGGCCTGTAGCTCTCCACCGCACTCACCCGCACGCCCTTCCTGCCGATCACAATCGGGTCCCCTTTTCTGACCTCGAACATTTTGATGGTGCGCGCGGAGCGGCCGTCAGGTAACAGCAGAATGCCGCTGTCCATCTCCGGGTACTTGACTTTCCGCCAGCGGCCTGCCAGGTAGATCCAGGTATCCAGATTCGTGGTCGAGCAGAAGCCATCCGGGAACACTCCGTCGCGGACCGAGCGTTTCCACTCCACCTCGTGCCGTTCCACCGCATCGGCTCCGTAACGAGCGATGTGCTGAAGCAGCAACTCCAATTTATGTTCATCGTCATGGGCCACAAGAATGCGGGCAAAGCTCGGATCCCGCGGGCGGATGCCGACCTCCATCTGCTGGATTTCAAAGCACCCCTTGTGGCTGCGGATGGCGTCCAGGACCTTTGGAAGGACCAGAGAGTCGATCAGATGTCCGCGCAGTTCCACGATTTCCTCAGGCATAAGGGCTCCTGCACCAAAGAGAGACATGATTACGGTTTGAACTGGATTACAGAAGTTTCGTTTCTTCGGGCTGGTCTTATTCTATTGCCCGCATCTCGCATTTTGCAACCATCATGGATGCTGAATCCTGCTTTTTAGAGAGTAATCATTGTAAGCTTGAAGGCCGGGAAGCCCGGACGCAAGGATGTCAACTGCAGGATTGAACGGTTTGCAGTTCAATCTACTCGGATTCGTGAGACGTGTCGGCGGACCTCTCGCCGGAAACGAGGACAACCAGGTAGTTGACAAAGTTCTTCATCTGTATGGATTGGGAGTTCATCTCCTCTGCCGCACTGGCCGACTCCTCGGCGCTGCCTGCGGTCTGCTGAACGACTTTGTCCATCTCTGCAACAGACTTGTTGACCTGTTCGATCCCCTGTGCCTGTTCCCTGGACGCTGCGGCAATCTCGCTTACCAGATCAGCGGCCTTGGCTGAGCTCTGGGAAATCTCGTCAAAGGCCTTGCTGGTTTTGCTCACCAGAATCGTTCCATCCTTGACTCTTTTGATAGTGTCTTCGATCAGCCCGGCCGTATTGCGGGCGGCGTCGGCTGCCCGGAGGGCAAGATTTCTCACCTCTCCCGCCACCACTGCAAAGCCTGACCCCGCCTCTCCCGCCCTGGCTGCCTCGACCGCGGCATTTAACGCCAGGAGATTGGTCTGAAAGGCGATTTCATCAATTGCTTTGATGATTTTGGATGTCTCGTCGCTGGAGCGAGAAATTCCCTCCATGGAGGAGGTGAGCTGCGACACGGTTTCATTTGCCGAGACCACGATTCGCTTCGTCTCCTGCATGAGCAGATTTGCCTCCCCTGCGTTATTTGCGTTTTGTCCGGTCATGGACGACATCTCTTCGAGAGAGGACGAGGTTTCCTCGATGCTTGCCGCCTGGGCAGAAGCGCCTTCCGCAAGCGACTGGCTGGCCGCAGATACTTGCCCTGCGCCGGCGGAGACCTGCTGCGCGCCTTCTGCAATGCCTTGAAGAGAGCTTTTGAGTCTGCCCACAATCCTCCTGACGGAATAGGAGGCATATCCAATCCCCACCAGCAGGGCCAGGAGCATAAACCCAAGAATGAAGCCTACCGAACTGCGGGTCTGGCTGTGAAGCTTCTCGAGGCTGGCGGCGCCGAGTTGACCGCACGCCTCGTCCAGGCCTGCCTTGAACCTGTCCATCCGGGCGCGAAGATTATCCTGATGAAGGACCACTCCATGATGGTCTTCCAGTTTCTGCTTGAGATCGCCCAATGCGCCTTGAAGGGAGTTGCTCACGTCTTTCATATGGTCCATTGCAGCGACCCTTTTCAGCCATTCCCCGGCCACCTTATTCAGGGCCGCGAATTCGGCTTCCGTGTTCTTCCAGTTCTCCTCCGAGCTCTTTTTGAGATAGGCGATTGAAACCCCCTTGAACACCTTTATGGTGCTCAGTTCCTCGTCAAACCAGAGAATCCCTTTCCCTACCGTCTCCAGTAGAAGATCATATGCCTTTTCCACTTCCACCTCCATCGATCCCTTTTTACTTTCCGAGGGGAAGTAATCATTCATGGTCGCAGCATATTCATTGAGATTTTTCTTTACGGAAGCGAGCCGATCGGCGCTCTGTTGATCGATGCTCTCTTTCATCTCTTCGATGATGATAAGAACTTTGCTTAGACGGGATTGGATATCCTTGATCATCTCCGGCCGGCTCCCTGCAGAGCCCATGGCAACTGTCAGGAGATAGCGATCCATGCCTGCGCTGACATTTGCCACGGCGCCGGCGGCCTCTTTGATATCCCTGTAAAAACCGGCAACCGCCAGAACACGGCTCAAGCCTGAATACCCGGCTATGCCCACGGCGGCCATGAGTACCAGCATGATGGCAATGATGGAGCCGATTCTCTTTCCTAGCGTCATTTGAAAGTTCATGAAATCGCCTCCTTTGCCCGTTCATCTATTCAGCGGACTTTCTTCTTGCACTCCTATCGACCGGAGGAGATCGAAACTTAAGAGTTTCAACCTCTTTCCCACCACAAGAATGCAACCAGGAGAATCAGTGAAAGGAGGACCAGAACAACATCCCTGGAAGTGATTCGATAGGTTCTTCTGTAGGTTCTACCCTTCAGACCGAAGCCTCTAGCCTCCATAGCCATGGCGAGTTCCTCTGAAAGGAGAAAGGATTGGATCAGAAGCGGCATGAGTAAGGCAATGAAATTGCGCAAATTCCTGATTCTCGGACGCAGATCGATGCCTCTGGACATCTGGGCTTCCACGATCAGCCGGATCCTCCTGCCAATGAGAGGAACATAGCGCATGGACGTGGTGAGTATGAAGGAAAACTCATAGGGCAAGCCCAGTTTTCTCACACCGTCTCCGATCTCTTCGGGCGGCATGGTGCGAAAGAATACAAACGATACGGTGAGGAGATTGAAGAGCCGAATTGAAAGAAGAGAGGCGGTTTCCAAATCGAAGCTGATCAGGCCGATGGCGAAGACCAGCACGATCATTGGCGCCATAAGCTTCATACCGCGTCCCCAGGGTCTGAGCACTCCCCGGACATACATGACCAGGAGAAGGGCCAGGGATTCGAGAACGTGAGACTCCGGAGTCCGGGTGAAAAGCACCGCGGCAATGGCCATTGCTCCCAGGAAAATCTTGGTTCTCGGATCAAGGTTTGACAACAACGAATAGTTCTCCTTTTCTGTTGAACACCACCCCACTCCCATCTTATCCTCTCTCATCCCCCCGCATTCGGCACAAAATCCGAAGCACGAAATCCGAAATTCAAAACAATCCCTAATGACCAAAATTCAAATGATCCAAACAGTGGCATGTGGCTACTGGTTTTGTTTCTGCCATTTGAACATTGGGTATTTGAATTTGTTTGGGATTTCGATATTCGGATTTCGAATTTGGCCAACGGCAACTCAGCAAAAGCCCGAATCGAGTTCCGGCCCTACCGCCCCGAGTGTTATCAATCTCTCATCCTTGATCAATTCCTCAGGCCTGCCGTCAGCGACCTTCCTGCCTTCGTGCAGCACAATCCATCTATCGGAAACGGCAAGCGCGAAGTCAAGGTCATGTGTAACGATCACGACCGTGTGTCCCCGGTCCCGAAGAGCGGCCACAAGAGCCGCAAGGGCTTCCAGAAACCGGCCGTCCTGTCCCACCGTGGGTTCGTCGATTATCAGAATCTCGGAATTCATGGCCGCGATGGTCGCAATGGCTACCCGTCTCTTCTCTCCTTCGCTCAATCGATAGGGGGAACGATCCACTATGCCGCGAAGTTGAAAGAGGTCGCAGATCTCCCATACTTCATGCTGCCCTTTGCCTGAGACTTTCACACCCGTGGCCAATTCTTCCCTTACACTGGTCTTGAAAAACTGGTCATTGGGATTCTGAAAGGAGATGCCCACCAGTGAAGCCATCTCCAGTGGGCCTCTTCCCTGGAGCGGCGAGCCCATGACCGAGACACTTCCCCGGCTCGGCCGACGAAGTCCGTTGAAGTGCCTGATCAAGGTGGTTTTGCCGGAGCCGTTCCTTCCCACGATTGCTACAGCCTCGCCTCGCCTGATCCGGAATGAGACATCCTCCAGGATTTTCCTCCCCTCCCGCTCATGGGAGAGATCCTGAAGAGAAATACTCTCCGTGTTGCATTGCACGTCTCTTTTCGGGTTCTCAGGATAAATTGGGATGAGATGAATTTCTCGCAGAAGGGCGGAACCCCCCAGGGACGGCGTGTCTGAAATGATTTTCCCCTTTTCCACGATGAGGCACCGGGATGCAAGACGAAGCAAACCGGAAATCCTGTGCTCGATAACAACAACCGACTTGCCCATTTGGTGGAGTCCTGCAAGCACATGACGCACACGCCGGATGCCTTCCCAGTCCAGATGCGCAAAAGGCTCGTCAAGAACAAGATGGGAGGGATTCAGGCAAAGCACCGAGCCGATTGCAACCAGCCGTCGCTCTCCCCCGGAAAGAGCGAGGGGAGGGCGATCGAGAAGATCCTCGATCCCAAGCATCTCTGTAATCCGCCGGATCCTCGTCCGTATCTCCGCCTGCGCAATGCCGAGACTTTCGAGGCCAAACGCTATCTCGTTCTCAACCGTACTGCTGAAAAGATGGGCATCCGTGTTCTGCAGAACCATTCCGACATGGGGCAGAAGCCGGGCGACGCTCATCTCCATGGTGTCCAGGCCGTCTACCCGAACGTCACCCTGGAGGATGCCGCCGAAGAAATGGGGTATAAGCCCGTTCAAGAGGTAGGCAAGAGTGGATTTACCCGACCCGCTGGCCCCACAGACCAGGACGAATTCGCCATCTTCAATGGTGAGGGTGATTCTTTCCAGATCCCATGCCTGATCGTTGCCGGGATATCGATAGGAGACGTCGGACAGGGAGATCACGGTTTCCAGACCCCCGCCTTTCGCAGCAGGTTGAGCGCGATCAGGCCGATCAATGTGCCTCCCATGGTGCTGATGCTGAAGGCGATAAGGAGGGCGACAAGCGGCATGGTCTTGTGCATGAAAACGGGAGCCACAATCCACGCGCTTGCCAGAGCACCCAACAGGCCGGTGCCGATGACCTCCCCCACACCGGCTGCAACCGTCTTTTTCGTGGCCAGATAGGCGAGGCCCGCCAGCAGAGCGCCGATCATCCCGCCGGGAAAAGCGAGAAGGGTTCCGAGCCCAAGTATGTTGCGGATGACTGCGGCAGCCGCTGCAACGATCACGGCATAGACCGGCCCAAGCATCACCGCCGCCAGCACATTCACCATATGCTGTGCGGGAAAACACTTAGCCACGCCTACAGGGATAAATACCGGGGACAGGGCCACCGCAAGTGCCGTCAGGATGACTGCTCGCGCCACGTCTCGCGATTTCAAAAGGATCTCCTCTCCAAAAAAAAGACCGCTTTCCTGGAGGAAAGCGGCTCTCAACCCGGAACCATCCGCAATTGGAAACCCGTCGCTTCCCTCCGCCGGCATTACCCGGATCAGGTTCTAAGGGTTGCCAACATTCGGTTGGCTCTCAGATGGACACCCCTAGCGACAAGACTATTTGTATCCAGCCGACGTAAAATGTCAAGAACTTCCCTCCATCTGCACGCGCATCCCTCCCGGGTCACTCGCCTGGGTCATGGGCAACCGCACAACGAAGATGGAGCCCTTTCCCGGGGTGCTCTTTGCGTCAATCGTGCCGCCGTGGCGTTCCGCGATCTTCTTGCAGATGGCAAGTCCCATCCCCACTCCATCGTACTCGTTTCTGCCGTGCAGCCTTTGAAAGGGAATAAAGACTTTGTCGAGGTACTTCTCATCGAAGCCGATTCCATTGTCTTCCACGTAGATCTCAACCGCGCCTGCCCCGTGCCACGGGTCTTCAAAAGATCTTGAATGGACCCTCACCAGGGGTACTTCAGCTTCACGGCGGAATTTAAGGGAGTTGCTGAAAAGGTTCTGAAAGAGCTGAACAAGCTGGGTGAGATCTCCTTCCAAGGTAGGCAGATCATCCAGTTCTACATGACCACCCGTTTCTCTTAACCGGATTTCCAGATTTGACAGGGCAATTCGTGCCGCTTCAGCGACGTCGACCTGTGAAAAGGTTCCGCCTTTCGTAGTCACACGGGAATAGGCCAGAAGCGATTCAAGGAGATGCCCCATTCTTGCAGCAGCATCCTGCATGCGGACAAGATAGTCGATGCTTTCACGAGCGAGAGAGTCTCGCGACCTCATCATGACCAGGTCTCCAAATGCCTGAATCTTCCGAAGGGGTTCCTTCAGGTCGTGAGATGCAATAAAGGCAAAATCCTGCAACTCCTTGTTTTTCAGCTCCAGTTCCGCCGTGCGCCTTTGCACTCGTATCTCGAGCTCATCCCTTGCATCTCTGAGTGCTTCTTCAGCGCGTTTGCGCTCGGAGATGTCTGTCAAGAGCACCGCCATCAGGTCTTCGCCGGGAGAGTAGGCGCGATATTCGAGCCATTTTCCTACCCATCTGGAGTAGCGCTCCATTCGGAACGGTTGCCGGCTTCCCAGCGCGTTCCTGGCCAGCACGATATTCCAGGGGACCGCCTCGGGTAAGACTTCGCTTGCCAGCTTGCCGGCTGCGTCATTTCTGGAGATTTGTGCGAGCCGCTCCCAGGCCGGATTCATTTCCAGGTACAGAAAATCCCTTGGGCGCCCGGTCTCATCCCGCAAAACCCGAAACAGAACGAATCCTTCGCTCATTGACTCGAACAACGAGTGATATCTCCGCTCGCTCTCCGCCACCCGTGCAGCCATGCGTTCCCGTTCCGCTTCCCCCTGTTTGCGTTCGGTCACATCGCGAAAGATGGCGACCCTGGAATCTTGTTCATATTTATGCCGGAAAGCCACTGTGGAGACTTCACAGGGAAATTTCGAACCGTCTTTGCGGACGTGGGTCACTTCTCCCTTGAAACGGCCGGTGCGCACCCGTTCTTCGATGCTCTCCCGCAACCTGGGATCGCTTGTATCCGCTATGTCGTTCCTGCGCAGACGGAGGAACTCGGCTTCCGTATAGCCATGCATCCTGCATGCTTGCGGGTTGGCGGCCAGGATAAGGTCGTCGGAATGGAAGAGGACAATTCCATCCAGACTGTTTTCAAAGATGGATCGGTGCCGCTCCTCGCTTTCGCGCAATGCATCCTCGGCCTCTTTGCGCTGCAAAGCCATTGATGCCTGGTGAACAAAAGCCTCGATGGTATCCCTCTTTTTCAGGAGGGAGCTCGTGGGTTTCGAACTGATCATTGCGCTGCCGTAGAGTCTTCCGCCCGAGGAAAAGCCGATTCCGTAAATCTCGTCGATCCCAAGGAGCTTCTCCACTTCATGCGCGATCCTCGGTGGAATTTCCCCGAAGGTCAATTCATGTATGCCGCTGGGACCCTTGAACAGTTTCCCGATGAGCAAATGGGATATTGCTTCTTCATCGTTCACCTTGAAGGACATGCCGATTGGATCCCGTCCTATCAGATGAACCAGCGTCTCGTTGTGCTTCCCGGGCCCCGCCATGGCCCGAAGAACAAGAAAACCGGAAGTCGGGTCATAGGAATTAACCGTGACAATCGACTCGCTGACAGTTTCCCTCAGCTTCTCTCCTATATACTGGTAGACGTTCGCTTCAGAGGAAAGGGTGAGGAATTCAAGTGCGGTATTTGATAAGAATTGAAGGTCTTGCATTGATTATTCCCCATGCGCGGGGTTACTTGCCTCGTCGTTTGGCTTATCGGCTCTTTGAAAGTGAGGGTATTTGAGGCTGGTTCTGTTTCTGTCAGCAGGGGAGAAATTCCGGGACCAAAGCGCCACTGACAGATTAAAACAAAAAACAGCAGAGATCAAGGACGTTTTGCCTTACTCAGAGAGGCAGGAATTCTCTCAGTGCGTCATTCCCGCGAAGGCGGGAATCCAGAATTCGTTCGTCCGGCCGCGAATTTTATCCAGGGCTGGAGGGCCTGATCCTTCCTCTGTGGGTGCAGCCTTACTTACAGCCAAAATCATCAACGAGTGGGCCTGCAACATGGTTTCACAGCAGGTTTTTCAGCTCATCCGTATCGTCAGCTCTTTTTGGGAAATGGGTTTTCAGCAGATCCCCTGTCTGCTTCACCGCCTCGCAGATCGCATCCGCCTGTCGCCCCTGTTTAATCCCGGCAACGATCTCCTGAACGATCTCGCTCCACTTGCCCTTCTCCACCTTCTCGTTGATACCCCGGTCCGCAAGGATCCACACCCGATGCTCAAAAAGGGAAACAAAGATGAGAACGCCGGTCTCTTCCCGGGTCCTGTATAATCCCTCCCGGAAGAAGTTGACGACAGCCGCTTCTTCAACTTCTTCTTCAATTTCGCCCGGTGAGACAAAGAAACGCTTCAGCCAACGGGTACGTTTGACGACCTGGTGGAAGATGAAGAAGAGTGCGATGAAGAATGCCAGAAAGAGCCACATGTTCTGAGCGCCGATCCAGAACCAGCGCCCTAGGAGAGGTGTGATCAGCAAAGCAAGCGGCAGGGAGATGGCCACTCCTCCAAGCACGTCGGCCATGGGATATTCATGGCTCTCGGACACGACCATCGGGACAATCTCTCCTGAGGTCATCCTCTCCGCTTCTACGACCGCTCTGCGGATCTTTTCCCGTTCCTGATCGGTAAGGAATTGATCGGCCGGATCTCTCATCGCAACCTCTTCATCCTGCAACCTGATGCCTGCATCCTGTATCCTGCAATTCGGCTCACCATCTTCCCGATGCGCCTCCTCCACCAAATCCTCCTCCGCCTCCTGAAAAACCGCCGAAGCCTCCAGAGGAGAACCCTCCACCACCTCCTCCTCCAAATCCTCCTGCCCCCGCCGCGGCCCCGCCTGTGACCAAAGGATGTGGGACCTCCAAACAGGCTCAGAAAAAGGCCCACGACAATCCCAATGGGAATCGACAAGAGGGCCCAGGTCACTCCCAGGTGGAAGAACCCGGAACTGATGATGGGGAAAAGCAGACCCCCGGCCAATGCGCCAAGCGAACGCCGAACCCTGCCGAGCACATTGATCAGAAACAAGAAGACCAGGGACATGGAAAAGAACCCTCGGTAATCCGGACGGCCCTTGCCGGCGGGCTGGGCCTCGGAGGTGGATTCAAATTCGCCTCTCGTCAACCGGATCATGGCTTGCACCCCTTCGATGACGCCCTGATCGTACTGCCCTGAGCGGAAACGTGGCGTGATCACGTCGCGGATGATGCGTCCTGCCATGAGATCGGTCATTTTGCCCTCAAGGCCGTAACCCACCTCGATCCGCAGTTTTCGATCGTTCTTGGAAATCAGAAGAATGGCCCCGTTGTCCAGACCCTTTTGTCCTATCTTCCAATTCTCGGCAACTCTCATCGAAAAATCTTCGAGGCTGTCTTCTTCGAGCGAAGGAATTGTCAGAACAACAATCTGGGTGGAGTCCGTCCTTTCGAATTCCCTCAACGCGGTATCGAGTTGTTGCTCAGTGGAAGGGGAAAGCATGTCGGCATAGTCGTTGACCCTGCCCTTGAGCTTGGGAACCTCCAGTGCGGAACTCTCTACTGGCATGAGGAAAAAGAGAAGGGCGATGCAGATCGACAAGGCAAGCCCGATCCTAATTCGAAAAAGCATTCTTTTCTCCATCGTGAATCCTGGACTGTACGCCTGCCTTAGTTCTCACTTCCGTGATTCGATGTTG
>PHBH01000091.1 GCA_002840535.1 Deltaproteobacteria bacterium HGW-Deltaproteobacteria-15
GGATATGAATAAATCCGAAATCCGAAGCACGAAATACGAAACAAGTTCAAATGACCAAAATCCAAATGACCAAAACAACAATCGTACTTGCACTTTTCAGGTATCTTCGTTTCTGTCATTTGAAAATTCGAATTTGAATTGCTTTGTTTCGAATTTCGATATTCGAGATTCGGATTTTCAGGCCATGATTTCACACCGGATCAATAGAACCCATCCGGATGCTCCCCAAAGGGGAAGGGGTTTGGTGGGGTTTTTCAGTGCGTCCTGCATTCAGCAATCCTGTGTGGAAGCTGTTGCAAGGCAGTATTAGGGGCGGCGTGCCGCTGAACCGCTGCTGAAGTGTCGGGAAACGGCGCGTCTTTCACTCAACACTAGAAGAAGGAAAAGGAGGAACAGGATGTTAAGGAGAAAATCAGGTTTGGCTTTTTCGGTGTTCGTAGCAGCCCTGGCCGTCGTTTTCGCCCTGTCAGCGATCGGCACGGCCCAAGCACAGGAACGCAAGTCCATTCGGTGGGCCACATCCAGCACGGGTTCTTACGGGTACAAGGTCGCGGCTTCCATGGTGAAGATACTGGAGGATGCGCTCGGCGGACAGTACACCGTGACCGTCAACCCCTATCCGTCCACGACCGGCGCCATGAAGGCCACCATGGATGGAAACGCCGAGATCGGCTATACGGCCGATGTGGGCATTACCCCGCTCTACGCCGGGACAGGCGCCTTCAAAGACTACAAACCTGCCAAGTCGTTGATGGTGCACACCTGGTATGCCTACCCCATGGAGTCGTTCATGGCCGTCGCCGCCTCGAAGGCCGACCAGTTCAAGAGCTGGAAAGACTTCAGCGGCAAGCCCGTATTCTTCACCCCCGCAGGCTTCATGAACTGGCTGAATTTCATGCGCATTTTCAAAGCACTGGGATATGAGTTCAAACATGTCCAGATCGGCGAGGCCACCCAGGCTGACGCGCTTCAGTCCGGCACCATCGTCGGCGCCGTCGCTTATACGACCGCCGGCAAATCGCTGTCGTCCTACTGGCGGGAGACCGAGCTGCGCACGGATCTCAGGGTAATCAATCCGAGCCCGGAAGAAATCAAGAAGCTGAAGGCGGCAAACCTCGCTCCCGTGGACATCGACCCGACCAAGGCATTCAGCAAGGACGTCGGCGTAAAGACCATCCTGGGTGTGCCGCTCCTCTTCGGCTACAATGTGCGTGCAGACATGCCCGAAGACGTCGTTTACAAGATGCTGAGTTCGTTTTACAAAGAGCGCGAAAACCTTGCCAAGGCCGATCCGGGCTTCACGCCCATGGCACGCGACTTCGTAGGCATGCAGGTGAACGGCATTTTGGCCAATCCGCATGTTCCGGTACATGCGGGGCTGGCAAAGTTCCTGAAAGAGCACAAGGGTTGGAACGACAAGTGGAAGATAGCCAAGTAATCGAGCAGACGGATTGCCTGGGGTGAGCAGCCTGCCGGGACGGAGGCTCTCGCCCCTGGACGTTTCCCTGTTTCTGAGTCATCATCAAGCCGGGTGCTTGTCGCGTGGGCCGATGCGACGGCAAAGGATGGGAGTCCTTCGGAGCGGCTCTCTTCTCAAAAGCACTCTCGATCGAAAGGGAGATAGCCATGCTGAGTGACCGGATCAAGCGCTACATCAATCTCAAGAACCTCACCTTCATTCTATCGGTCGTCATGTTCATCTGGCTGATCTGGTATTTTTACACCGGTTTCGGCGGACCGATGGAACTGGCATGCTATCTAGTGCCGATCGCCCTGCTCGTGCAGATCCTGTTCATGTATCAGGAGGATTATCTTTACAAGCGCTTGCCGCCGATGGTGAATCATATCCTTGTCGCGTGTTACGCCGCCATCTGCGTTTATGCCTTTTATCATTTCTGGATGGAATACGAACAGATCGCGATCTGGCGGCAGGGCTCCTACACCACTCAGGATTTCATTGCCGGTCTGCTCATTTTTCTGCTGGTGATGGAACTGTCGCGCATCGCCCATTCGACCCTGTTCTGGGTGAACCTGGTACTCGTATTCTACACGATGTACGGCTATCTGAGCCCGCTTGATTTTTTCTGGCACCCCGGGACTTCATTCTACCGGATCGTCACGTCGAGCACGGTCGAGCTCGCCACCGGCATCTATGGCCTCTACGGCCAGCTGGCACTGACGGTAATCGCGGCCTTTCTGATCCTGTCGGCAGCGGCAAACGGTTTTCGGGCCCAGAATGCCATGGTCATGGTCATGCGGAGGCTTGCCGGGCGGTCGCGGCAAACCATCCCGCAAACGGCGGTGCTGGCATCGGCCTCGATCGGCCTGGTGAGCGGCAGCGGTGCAGCCAATGTGGCCGTCACCGGCAGTTTTACCATCCCGCTGATGATCCGCTACGGCGTGCCGCGGGCCTTCGCCGGGGCCGTGGAAGTCAGTGCATCCATGGGCGGGCTGATGATGCCGCCGCTGATGGCCGCCGCCGGCTTCCTGATGGCCGAGTTCCTCGGCGTTCCCTATTGGGACGTAGTGGTTCGCGCGTTCTCCCTCTCCGCCGTGTACTATGGCACGCTCGCTCTCTCCATCTATCTTGTAAGCGTCCACGCTTTGCCTGCCGATCCGATCGAGGTTTCGGTCGTCGAGGCCTACGACCAGGTCAAGACCGCCATTTTCTTCCTTTCGATCGCGTTTCTCATCTTCCTGATGGGGGTTCTCAAATACGGCGAGCTGCGGGCCGCTCTTTTCACCGGCTGCTTCATGTACGCGCTCCTGATCCTTGCATACTTTTACTTCAGGTACCTGCGGAAGGACCCTGAAGCGGAAAAGGAAAGTCTGCTCAGGAATTTCCGCCTGACCATCGAGACGCACGCCAACATGACCTCCTATCTCCTGCTGCTGCTGGCGACGCTCGGCATCATGATCGGTCTTTTCACCGTGACCGGCTTCATCAACCGCATGGGCGCCATCCTGCTTGAAATCGGAGCCTGGAGCATCATCGCCACCATCCTGATGGCGTGGATTTTCGGCTGGCTCGCCGGCGCCGGGCTTCCGCCGACCGCCACCTACATCGTCCTCGCGGTCATAGTGGTG
Source organism: Deltaproteobacteria bacterium HGW-Deltaproteobacteria-15 (assembly GCA_002840535.1). Classification (GTDB taxonomy): domain Bacteria; phylum Desulfobacterota; class DSM-4660; order Desulfatiglandales; family HGW-15; genus HGW-15. Next base: position 3,088 of record PHBH01000091.1, read on the forward strand.
GACCCGCTGCGCAAGCTGGGCATCGACCCGTGGGTCGCCCACTTCTTCATCTTCCTGATCGCCGTCTGGGGTGAATTGTCCCCGCCGACATCGCTCACGGCCGCTGTCGCAGCGCGCATCGCAGATGCCTCCTTCATGCGGACTATGTTCGAGGCGGTGAGGTTGTGCCTCCCGATCACCCTCATGTCGTTCGCTATCTTCGTCCGCACCCATATGGTGGTGACCCCCGGCTGGCTGCAGGTCACGGACACCCTCCTGGTGCTGATCTCCACCTGCGGCGTCTCCACTGCGATGCTTGGCCAGTTAATGAGGCAAAAGGGTGCAGACATCGTCGTTCGAGCCGCGCTCGCCATCGCCTCGCTCGTGGTGATGTTCTACCCGGCCGGCACCGTAGTGCTTGCTTTTGGGGTGATTGTACTGCTGGCAACGGTCTGGGGCGTTTTTCGTCACAGGCTGATCGCGCCGCCGAAGAGCGTTCTGCAGTCGCAGCCGGTGAGTTAGTGTCGTGTCTCAGCCCCCCTCCCCTGGCACCTCCCGCCTCGCCTCAGGCGGGAAAGGAGGAGGACAGGCGGGAGGTCGAAATGACATATTATTCGATGTATTTCAGAGACGCCGCGCCAGGTGAAGGGAACTCATTATGGAAATAGCCCGGAAGGTCGCAAGCCTCGCCCTGGGATTGCACCTTGCGGCTCTCGATGAACCGGTGCTGGATCGTATCAAGTATCTCCTGCTCGATCATCTGGGGGTCGCTATTCGAGGATCACAGACCGATTCCTCGCATGCAATTCAGCGCTTTCTCTCTTCGAACCATGACACATCCAGGGGCGTCCCGGTCATCGGCACGCGGATGCGCGCGGAAGCCTCTTTCGCGGCAATGGCCAATGGAACCGGCGCCCATTCCCTGGAACTGGACGACGTGGTCAACGCCGCTTCGCTGCACCCCGCAGTTACAATAATCCCGGCGGCGCTCTCCGCAGGCTGCCTGGCAGGGTGTTCGGGCCGTGAACTGCTGGAATCCATCATTGCGGGCTACGAACTGACCATCAAGCTCGGTGTGGCCCTGAACCCCGCGGCGCATTACGGCCGGGGTTTCCACCCGACCGCGACATGCGGGACCTTTGGGGCCGCGCTCGCCGCGGCCAGGATCCTCAAGCTTGATGCCGACAAGATCGCCAGGGCACTCGGAATCGCCGGGAGCCAGACCTCCGGGTCCATGGAATTCCTGGCTGACGGCTCCTTTACCAAAAGATTCCACGCGGGCTGGGCTGCACATGCAGGTTTGATCGCCGCGCTCCTGGCGAGGGAGGGCTTCACCGGCCCAACCAGCATCTTCGAAGGCCGGTTTGGTTTTTTGCACGCATACTCACCGGTGTCTGACCCCGATAAGGTCCTGGCCGGATGGGGGAACCCTTATGAGGTCATGAAAACGAGCATCAAACCCCACGCCTGCTGTCGCTACAAACAGGGGCCGATCGATTGCATTCTCCAAATCGTTCGGGAGAATCGACTGACTGAAAACGACATCGAAAAGGTGGTGGTGAGCGTTCTCAAGGCGGGATTCGCGATTGTTTCAGAACCAAGGGAGCATAAACTGAATCCCCAGACCATCGTGGATGCCCAGTTCAGCATGCCGTTCGGCGCGGCCGTGGCCATTCTTTACGGCCGCGCGTTCCTCGATCAATACTGCATGGAGAATATCTCATCGCCGAGGGTGCGCGAGCTGATGCGCCGGGTGATCTGCATTGAGAATCAGGAAATCGAAAAGGAATTCCCGGCCAGGTGGCCGGCGCAAGTTGAAATCACTACCCGGGACGGCCGCAGCTTCCGGTCCGCCGTCGAGCATCCGAAGGGGGATCCCGAGAATCCGCTTTCCTGGGATGAGATTATTGAAAAATTTTTCGATCTGGCATCATCCGTGTTGAGCAAAAAGCAGTGCGGGGCCATTGTGGATCGAGTGCGCGCCATGGAAGAGGAAACGGATGTCAACCGTTTGATGGAGATCCTGGCCCCGGGTTAAACTGCGTTCAGCGTTCAGGAAAAGATGAACATCGAACATCTAACATCGAACATCTAACATCGAACGTCCAACATCGAATGAATAGCACAAACCAAAAACCCTGAACCTCTGAACACTGAACTCTGGTTTACTAAACCTCATGAAACCAGCGCGACTCGATCATCTGGTGCTCACTGTCCGGGACATGCAGGCCACCATCGATTTTTACGAAAACGTTCTGGGGCTTGCGGTCCTGAGCTTTGGTGAGAATCGAAAGGGTTTGAGTTTGGGCGAGCAGAAGATCAATCTTCATGTTGCCGGTGAAGAGTTCCTCCCCTGCGCGGCCCGCCCTACACCTGGGTCGGCCGACTTCTGCCTGATTGTGGAACAACCTGTAGAAGAGGTTGTTGAGCATCTGAAACGGCATGGTGTCATTATCGAATGCGGCCCTGTTCGAAGGCAGGGGACTTTATCCCCGTTGATGTCGGTCTACATCCGCGATCCCGACGGCAATCTTGTCGAAATCGGATCTCCCGTTCTGTGACCCCCTCTTCTTCTTTACTTGCCCACCGCTCCCGTCTTAGAATGCAAGCTCTGTCGAACTCATTTCGGTCTCAGGAAAGGGGAGAGGAAGCGTATGGCGGAGTATAGATACATTGGAAAAGCGATGCCAAGGAGGGACGCGGCTGAGATCGTGACGGGCTCCGCGCGGTTCCTGAACGACATCAAAATGGTCGATATGCTTCATGGAAAAGTGCTCCGAAGCCCGCATCCTCACGCCCTCATAAAGAGTATCGACAAAAGCAAAGCGGCGAGTCTCAAGGGCGTGAAGGGTGTTCTCACCTGGGAAGACGTGCCGGACTGGCGGGGGCCGTACCAGGGTGTTGGATCGAAAGGTGCGCTACGTGGGCGATGCAGTGGCGCTGGTGGCGGCTGAAACCGAAGAGACGGCCAGGGATGCGCTTCGGTTTATCGACGTTGAATATGAAGTGCTGCCCGCTGTCCTGGACATGGAGGAGGCCCTGAAACCCGGAGCCCCGCAACTCTACGATGAGTTCCCGGGAAACGTGGTCACCCCCGGCGTCCCCTTTTTCGGTCCCAAGAGCCTGAAGGACATCATCATGGGGGATGTGGAGAAGGGGTTCCGGGAAGCCGATGTCATCACGGAAGGAACCTTCGGATACGAGAACATCCCCAATCCGCTGCCACCGGAACAACCCGGGGTCATCGCATTGTGGGAGGAACCGGACCAAGCGACCCTGTGGGTTTCCAACCAGGCCTCGTATATGGACAAGATTTCCCTTTTCCATGCTACCAACAGAACCGTTCAGGTGAGGACCATCGGCGGCCCCTGCGGAGGCAGTTATGGCTCCAAATTCATGTCCTGGCAGATCCAGAGCTACGCCATCCTGTTGAGCCGGGCAACAGGGAAGCCCGTGAAGATGGTGATGAGCAAGGAGGAGCATCTTGCCACTTTCACTCTCCGGCCCTCCTCGCGCATAACGGCAAAGGTGGGCATGAAACGGGACGGAACCTTGACGGCGGTTGCCGGCACATGGCTGGTGGACACGGGTTATTACTCCATGACCACCCAGTCACAGGTCGCGGTGGGCTGCGGTGAACTCCAGATCATGGCCCGCTGCCCCAACTGGGACCTCAGAAATACGATCGTTTGCACCAACCGAAATGCCTCGGGCATCGTGAGGGGGTTTGGCGGGCAGGAGTTGAAGTGCGCCATTATCCCGCTGATAAGCCTGGCCATGGAAAAGGCAGGGGTCGATCCTTTTGAGTTCCTGAAGAAGAACTTCGTCAAGCCCGGGGAGGGCTACTTCTGGCGCGACGGGCTGTGGTATACGTACAGGGGCGTGGATTACACCAAGGCCATGGAAGAAGGCGCTGCCCGGTTCGGCTGGAAAGAGAAGTGGAAGGGATGGCTCACACCTTCGTCTACGGACGGAGTGAAACGACGAGGGATCGGAGTGGGTGTTCATGGCGACGCCGATATCGGCGAGGATTCATCCGAAGCGTACGTGCGGCTGCATCCGGATGGAAGCGGGCTCCTGTTTTCCTGTGTGACCGAGCACGGCACCGGCCAGAGGACGAACCTCCTCAAAATGGTGGCCGAGGTGCTTCAACTCCCTTTCGATCAGGTCTCCATCACGCCAGCCGACTCCCTCATCAATCCTTATGAATTCGGGACAGCGGGATCGCGGGGCACTTACGCGATCGGGAGCGCGGTGATCGCCGCTGCCGAAGACGCAAAACGAAAGCTGTTCGAGATCCTCGCCCCCAAGCTCCAGGCCCACCCCGAAGACCTTGACACCGTGGACGGGTTCGTTTTTCTCAAAGACGATCCCGGGAAGCGAATCCCCTGGAAGGCAATGGGGGTCGATCGCACATGCACCGGGGTTGGAAGGTTCTCTCCGGACAACACCCTGACCAATTGCATGATGACCTTCGTAGAGGTCGAGGTGGACACGGACACCGGAAAAGTGACTCTGATGCGGGTAGTCAATGCGACGGATGCGGGAAAGATCATAGACCCTCCCGGACTGGAAGGCCAGCTCAACGGGTGTCTCGGGTCGGCCGGGATAGACACCGCCATCTTCGAGGAGACGGTCCTCGATCGCGTCACAGGGCATATGCTGAATGCCAACATGATCGATTACAAGTGGAGATCCTTTCTCGAGTTGCCGCCTATCGACAATGTGGTGATGGAAACCCCCTTTGACAGCCATCGTTTCCATGCCATAGGCGTCGGAGAGGTCGCAACGTCTGCCGGACCGTCGGCGGTGCTCATGGCGGTCTCCAATGCGATCGGCATGTGGGTGCACGAATACCCGATAACACCGGACAGGGTGCTCAGGGTGCTTGGAAAGGTGAAACCCGGGCGCCGAAAAAGTGGTGCGGCATGAGGGGCTCTTACGAGGACTGCCTGGGTGGGGCCTGGAAATGCCTTCGCACTTCCCGGCGAAGGACTTTGCCTACGGCGCTGACCGGCAGAGAGTCAACGAATTCGACTCGCTTGGGAACCTTGTACCCGGCCAGGCGCTTTTTGCAGTAGGCAGTCAGCTCCGGAGGCGAGAGAGCCGCTCCTTCCCGCAGCATCACCAGCGCGCAGACAGCCTCACCCCACTCCTCGTCAGGAACTCCGACCACCGCCGAGCTCGACACCCCCGGGTGAGAGTTGAGGCAGTTCTCCACTTCCGTTGCATAGACATTGTAGCCGCCCGTGATAATCATGTCCTTCTTGCGGTCAACCAGAAAGAGGTATCCTTCATCGTCACAGTAGCCAAGATCCCCCGATTTCCAGAAGCCGCTGGATGTGAAATTCCGTCCGGTCAGATCCGTGGCTTTGTAATAGCCCTGAATGGTGTTGGCTCCCCGGATATAAAGCTCCCCTTCCGAACCCGGAGGGACCGGACGGCCGGAATCATCGCAAAGCAGTATCTCTTCACCCGGGAAAGGCCGGCCCACACTGGCAAGCCTTGCGGTCCGCTGAACCGAATCAACGCGATGGTCCTCTCGAGCCAGTATGGTGCAGGAAGGCCAGCATTCGGTGGAGCCGTAGCCTTGAACGAAGATCGGCCCCAACCGGTTGAGAAGCAGTTCCAGCTTTGAGGGCGATATAGGCGCCGCTCCGTAGCGTATGGTTTTCAAGCTGGAGAAGTCGTACTTGTCAGGGAGATCCAGCATCCGGTAGAGCACGGTTGGAACCGTGTAGATCAGTTCAATACCATCCTGTTGGATATAATGGGCTATGAGTTCGACATCAGCCCTGTTTAAGGTGTACAGGGTGCCGCCTTTCAGGAGAACCGGAATGACCACGGAACCGGATGCCGCATGGTTGATCGGTGAAAAAAGCAAAGCCCTCGGGTGCGAAAAAGGCACGGTGTGCAGGTAGTGAGCCGGGTTCATGCCCCAGGCCCAGAAGTTGGCCGGGGTGTACATGGCGCACTTTGCGGCGCCAGTGGTGCCGCCGGTGAAACGCAGTACGGACACATGCGAAGCCGCATCATCCCAGGCAAACTCCGCATCCACCTCAGCGTCGCTTGCCCTCCCCACCAGATCCCAGAAGTAATGAAGCCGGGGGCGCGGCTCCCGGGGCGGATCCATGCAGACAACATCGATTCCCCGCTCCAAGAGCGGCTCCATCACGGCGTCCAGGAAGCGGGTTTCGACAAAGGCGACCCTGGGTTGGACGTGGTCGATCTGCTTGAGTTGCTCGGCCAGTGATTCGCGCACATCGATCCAACCACCGGTGACGGGGCATTTGAACATCCATGGATGAAAGAAGGCAACATGATCGTTTTCGAGAAGATTCACATATACGTCACCTTGCCGGAGACCAAACCCGCTTGTCAGGACATGGCTCATGCGGTTTGTCAGAAGATGCATTTGACCGTACGAAAACGACCTTCCGCGCTCGATGTTCACCAACGCAGGCCGTTCCCGGTATTGGCGGGCATTCTGTCCGATGATGCGTCCCAGATTGGCAAGCATTCATCCGTCTCCGAAGGGCGCTGACTTTGGCCGGTCGCTGATCCGCACCCTTTATCCGGCTGAATCCCCGGCTGCGAAGGGTTGCGTGAGCATGAGAATCTTAACCTCTTTATGCTTTACGTCATGCTTTACGTCAAGCGTGAAGAACCAGGCCCGTTGGGTATCAAAGCTTGAGCTCACGTTGTTACACGTCTGTAAAGCAACAGGTTGTAACTTGTTACATCCCCCTGCAAATGAAACACAGCACACCCCTTGTGACCCACGTCTCAACCTCCTCTAATCTGGGCCGATTCTGTACGACCACCAAACTCCCCGGATTGGCACGAACGTTGATATTACAGATGAGCATAAATCAATCAACACACGGGCATTGAAAGGAGGATCCTATGTATACTGCGCTTATCCCGATCATCGTTGTAGTCGCCATTTTTGTCGTTCTCGTTCTCTCCAGTACCTTATTCACAGGAGGAGAGGACGGTAAGCCGATCCGGTATTTCGACTATCCCGAGCAATTTGAACAGACCGAAAAAGGCGAAAGAGAAATTCCCAAATTGGCTGAAATCCAACTCAAGGTGTGCTGGTGAAAACCGTCGAACGTATCATCGAGCTGATCGTCATCGGATTAATCGTACCAGGGTCACATCGTCGGATGTGACCTTTTCTTTTCCTTGAGCCTCGAATACCTTCAGCAAACCTTTGGCGGGATAATCCGCAATACTTGCAGAATCAAGATTATCTCAAATGGAGCCGCCGATACTGCTTGAAGAGCACGAAACTCCCCCAGGCAAGGGAAGCCATAATGACGATGGAACCCAACTTGTCTGATACTTGGGCAAGGACGTGGTCATGGTGGAGCAGGTTTATCTCACCAAGGATGTACTCCCAGTCGTGGAATCCATAGGGGGAACTTTCGCCTGTATTCCCACCCAGAAGTGGCAGCTTGAGCGATCTTGCATCGTTGATGTACGGCGCGATGTCCATAAAGTTTTCCCCCAGCCACCACATACTGGCGGAGGCCGCGAAAACGTCTTTTGTTTTCAGCAGAAATACGGCCATGCAGAGGACAGGCATGAGCAACTGGCCCAAGGTTCCGCCAAGAGATGCCATCCATTGGCCGAGTGGTCGAAAGAACAAATGGCCCGCCTCATGAAACGGAAGATTGACCAGGTGCATAAAGTTATCGGCTGTCATGGGGGTGAGGATCAGCTTGATTCCCCAGAGCAGCAGGCCGGCAAAAACCAGTACCCGGCCGGCAAAATAGAAGGGATTGGTTTCGATCTCCACTTCGAAGAGAAAATCCTTCAGGGCGAATCTCTGTGGAGTGAGCTTATCTTCCGACTCACTCACCGAGGACGGCAGATCCGGTTCGGGTCTGCGGCCTCTGTAGTATTTAGAGAAGACGAGGCCGCACCGAACGCATTCGGTGTTCGTGTCCTCTTGTTCAAACCGGCACTTGGGGCAATTCATCTCTTCCAATCCCCGGCAAATGTGTGCGCGGCAGCGTAAAAGTTGACCCCACAGGGGCCTGCTTCGATGCACCCCGAAGGGGTGAAGTTTGTGGCGCTCTTGTCACCGGAATATTGAAATGTTGGAATAGTGGAATATTGGGGAGTAATCACCCAAAACCGGGAGATGAATGTTCTGCAAAATGGCCTTATGCGCTTTGAGACCCATCATTCCACAATTCCA
>PHBH01000092.1 GCA_002840535.1 Deltaproteobacteria bacterium HGW-Deltaproteobacteria-15
CAACTTTTCCAGAAAATGGTTTACTGGCTGAGCCGATTGTCTCTGACCTGGTCCAGAGGGCCAGGATTTCCACGTCACACTAAACCGCCAAGACGCTAAGTGCGCCAAGGAACCTATTGGTTTTTCACCTGCCGGAGCGACTTCCGGTCAGGTGAAAAAACATCTATTTGCGTTCTTCTTTCCGCGTCTTCGCGGTCCAATCCGTTCAATTCTGCGCACGCGCCCTTTTCCTCCCTTTCCCACGCCGGCAAAGCTCGGTAGGATGGGTAGACCCCGGCAGGTCCTGAGCCGGGGGAAACCCATCGGCTCTGCAGGGATTACTTCTTCCGCCCCTTCCCCCTTTGGCAAAGGGCGTATCCGAACAGGGCGGCGCCTATGGCTCCGGCGATCTGGGGGTCCCACTTTGTGGTCGCGGAGTTGACACCGATCATGGGCATGAGCCTGTCCATGACGCCCCTGTTCTTGGCCATGCCGCCCGTGACGGCGAATTCGGGCAAAATGCCGAGCTTCTCCACTATGGAATAGATCCTTTCCGCCATGGCCCTGCAGTAAGCGGCAAGCACCTCTTCAGTGGTAGAGCCATTTCTCAGAAGAGCTATGGCCTCTGACTTGGCATACACCACGCAGGTATTGAACACGGCTGCAGGCTCCTCCTTCACATTGAACGACCGCTCGCCCACCTCGGTGATCGGCACGCCGAGGAGATCAGAGAACACCTCCATGCCGCGGCCGGTCCCTGCGGCACACTTATCGTTCATGAGGAAGTTTGTCACCTTGCCGTTTTCATCGCACTGGATGGCCTTGATATCCTGCCCCCCCACATCCAGCACGGTTCTTACTCCCGAGCCATAGATGAAGCCGGCTCCCCTTGCATGGCAGGAGATCTCTGTGACGGTGCGATCCGCAAAGGGGACATTGACCCGGCCATATCCGGTGCCGACGGCATAATCCATCCTCTCCCCAGGCATGTCCGTACCATCGAGTGCGAAGGCAAGGACGTTCACCGCACTGTTGGAGCTGTCCGAACCGGTACGCATATTCCCATAGGCGAAGATTTCTCCGTCCGCCATGATCACGGCCTGTGAACTGACCGAACCCACATCGACGCCGACCGTGATGTATTTCGCGCTCTTCCAGTCGGCATGGGGATCCTTCCAGTTGGACTCGGGCCATCTCCAGAATTCTTTCTGCTCAGCCATATCTCCTTGCCTTGATTGCAGCGCAACGCTCGAATTCTTCTCTCACAAAGATCGCAGAGTTTGTCCTGCTTCCTGGGACAGGAAGCAGGACAAAGCGGACTCTTCCTGCGAACTCCGTGTGCTCAAGCGAAGTCCCGCCAATCGCGGGACGAGCGGGCGAGAGGACAATTCTCTTTCAGACTTCCGCGGCAATTAATGCCGCTCCAACCGCTGCACCGAACTCGGGGTTCTCGGGGATGAGGAGCTTCGGGATTGCGAGCTGCCGCCTCACGGCCTCCACCAGAGCCGCATTGTGAGCCATCCCCCCCAGCATGACCACCTCAGGGTTCACCCCGATCCGCCTGATCATGGAGACGATCCTGCTCGCCATGGCATCGTGAATGGCCTTGCAGATATCCCGCTTCTCCGCTCCTGCGTGAATGAGCCCCACCACTTCGCACTCTGCAAACACGGCACACTGTGCATTCATGGGGATCCCCTTTTCGGATTTGAGGGCGAGGGGGCCCATTTCCGTCAAAGGTATCTCCAGTGCTCGGCTCATTGCCTCGACAAAGGCGCCGGCACCCGCCGCGCATTTTTCGTTGAGCACGAAGTCCACCCCATTGCCCCTTTCATCCAGCTTGGCCGCCCGTCCTTCTTCCGCACCAACATCCACGACGGTCCTCGCATCGGGAAAGAAAAAACCGGCGCATCGCCCGATCGCCTCGATCTCATTTACCATCAGACCGTTTGTGACGGTGTTCTTCCCTGACCCGGTTGCGCCGAACCTTTTCACATCCTTCTCTGAAATACCACCATTCCCGCATGCCGAGATCAGAGACGCTTGAAAGGAATGCTCCTGATCGATGCCTGTAAGGACAAGTCCCCTTCCGATGACCTTTCCCTCGCTCACTAAAACGGTCTTGGTGTTTTTCGCTCCACAATCGATGCCTGCAGTGATCATCCTCGTCAAAGCCTCTCGCTACTCCAGGACCTTATGAAGATTGATGAACTCGCTCCTGTCGAAGCCGAGGGTCTTGAAGAAGGAAAGGATGTCCGTGGAATCCCATTTCACGGTAGTCAGTACATTCTTGATCTTCCTCTTCCTGTAATACTCGAAGACCTTTTCGGCGAGTTGCTTGCCGATACCCTGCCCCATGAGCTTGGGATCCACGCCGAAGAGCACGATCCAGGCGCATTTGTCCAGGCCGAAGCTCCCGGACGAAACGGTCCCGATCATATATCCGACCACCTTTCCCTCCACCTCGGCCACGAACCCTGCCTCAGAAGAGGTCCGGAACCCGGGGTCCAGAATCCTCCTGAAGTCAATGGCCGGCGCCGCCTTGTCAATAGCCCGGGCGATCCGAGAAACCTGAGGAGCATCTTCCTTCCTGATCCTTCTTACCTTCACCTGGCTCATTTTCCCCTCCGCTTTCAGTCAATCCTGATGATTTTCACGTGGCGATTCACCCAGTCGGGTGGAAGATAGATCCTCCCGCTGCCGCCACTCTGCCTCACCTCTTTGTCGATCATCTCTTCTCCGTATATTTCAAACTTCACCGACCTGATCCTCTGCTCTTTTTCCTGTCCTCGACATTTTCAAAACCCGCCGTTGTGCTTCCATTCGGTTCCTGATGTTGATTCCTATTTCTTTTGGAGTACAATTTAGCTACAAGACACTTATATTGAAAGCGGAAATTTTAACGATGTCCAAAGGCTTGAAACGGTCGGGCGCGAGTTGTTCCTTTCACCTCATCAGTCCCAGGGAGGATTCTTGAGCGACAACATTTCCCCTTTAACTGTTCTTTTTCAGGCTGGAAAGGCAAAAACTTCCACCCGGCTGGATCTGATCGAGGAGGAGCCCCTGTCCATCCGGGTTCAGGGCAAGCCCTATGCGGTGGTTATGCGAACTCCCGGAGACGAACCTGCCCATGCAGCCGGATTCGCCCTGGCAGAGGGAATCCTCGACAGCGCCGACGACATTGAAACAATCGGCTCATGTGAGGGAGAGGTCACGAACGTGGTGACCCTCACAGTTACACAGGCCAGGTTGTCCCTAATAACCGCTGTGCTGGAACGGAGGGGCTTTGTCAGCCAAACGAGCTGCGGCATCTGCGGCAAAGAACTGATTGAAGACCTTTCGCAGATACTTCGGGTTCTGCCCGACGGTCCATCCATTGACCTGGAAAAGGCTTATCGCTGTCTGGAGAGGCTGGAGGCGTCCCAGGCCCTTTACCGGAGGACCCTCGCCTCCCATGCTGCAGCCATTTATACCCCTGCCTTTGAACTTCTCTCACTGGCCGAAGATGTAGGGCGACACAATGCGCTGGACAAGGCCATTGGGAAGCTTCTCCTGAAAAAAACGCTCGATCGCGCGGGGATCTTGATCCTGTCTTCCCGCATCAGCTATGAACTGGTTCAAAAGGCGGCCCGCGCCAGGATTCCCTTCATAATCGCCGCCTCCCGTCCAACTGCACTGGCAGTGCAACTGGCCAATTCCCTGAACATGACCCTGGCCTCGCCATCCAAGGAATCGGGGATTCACGTTTATTGCGGTACCGGTCGGTTAAAAACATAACACTTCGCTCTAAGGGGGATATGTGATGACTGTTCTGTTTTCTGCGCGTGAAATTGCCGAAGCAGCTGTTGAGAAGGAAAGAAAACGAAGAGAATTCTATATGCAGGTATCCGAGTTAAGCACGAATCCCGGCATGAAAGACCTTTTTCAATTCCTGACGAAAGAGGAAGAGAAGCATGTCGCAGCGTTTACACGCATCCGGGATAATCTACCGACCGAGGAAACCCATTCCGAGGAATACGGTGCGGACATGCAGGCCTATATGGACTCCATCGTCGACGACCGCCTTTATTCCGATATGGACTCAAAGGAGTTTGTAGAAAAAGCCATCAATGCCAGGGATGTTTTCCGATTGGCAATCGGTTTTGAGAAGGATGCGATTCTGTACTTCACAGAATTCCTGCCCTATTTGGCAGAATCCGACCGGAAGGCTGTCGCGGCTTTGATTGAAGAGGAGAAAGGTCATATTCGAAAGCTTTCCGAGATGAAGCGGCGGATGACTGCGTAGCATCGACTCCCGTACCGGAAGAAAGCTTACCTGGACCCCGACTCGCTCTTCAAAGAGGCGGGAAACGCCAGCGCTTCGGTCAAAAGATAAGCGGCCTGCAGGTATGATGTGGGGCAGAGAGGGAAACACTCCTTGCAGTTCCAGCATTCCTTTGAAGCGATCTCGGGAATAAAATTGATCTCCCGTTTTGGACCCTGATCAACGAAGGCAATGGCATTCTTCTTCTTGACCTCGGCGCAATATCGCACACATAGCCCACAAAGAACGCAAAAGGACGACTCCTTGTCGAAACGGTCGGCTTTTGCTCCATACTCTTCGGCCAGCGCCACCAATTGCGGGGAATCGGGAGCATGCGCCAATAGCAGTTCCAGGATCACTTTTCGAATTTTATCTACCTTCTCTGTCCTGGTTCTCACCACCAGATTTCTTTCCACAGGGAAAAGGCAGGAAGCGACATAGTTTATCCTGCCGCGGGATTCCACTTCAACTGTGCAAAGCCGGCAGCCCCCATAAGGCTCGAGTTTCTCGTGGTGACATAGCGTAGGGATAAATATGCCCGCGCTTCGCGCAGCGTCCAAAACGGTCGTCTCCGGTTTGGCATGTACTTCTTTTCCATCAATCGTCAAAAGGATATCGCTCATCTTTTTTTACTCTCTTTGGATATCATTCTAGGCCGTGCGTTCCGTGGACTTGATGCTTGCCTCATACTCTTTCCTGAAAAAGCGCAGACCGCTCCTGATTGGGCTGGAAGTCGTCTTTCCCAGTGCGCACAGTGAAGCGAGCGAGCCCACTTCGCACAACTCTTCCAGAGTCTCGATGTCGCCCTCTTTTCCTTTTCCCTCGCTCATTCGGGTGAAGATCCGCAGCATCTGTCTGATCCCTTCCCGGCATGGAACACATTTCCCACACGACTCGTTGGCAAGGAAGTCCAGGAAAAATCTGCTCATGCTGACCATGCTGGTATCTTCATCCATGACGAACAGCCCGCCGGCTCCAATCGCTGCGCCCAGCTTGGAAAGCACATCGAAATCCAATGGTGTATCGATCAGCTCGGCAGGAAGCGTTCCGCCCATTGCCGCTCCAAAATGAACACCCTTCAGTTTCTTCCCGTTCGGAATTCCGCCGCCGATGTCATACACGATCTCCTTCAGGGAAGTGCCGAAGGGGACTTCAACGACGCCGGTATTCACGATATTGCCCGACAAGGAGACCATCTTGGTGCCCTTGCTCCGCTCCGTTCCGATACCGGCGTACCATTCAGAGCCCTTGCTGATGATCTGCGGCACGTTGGCCCATGTCTCGACATTGTTCAGATTACTCGGCCGCTCCCAGATGCCCTTCACCGCGGTTCGTGTATATTTCGGCCTTGGTTCAGGCGCCTTCCCTTCTATTGACCTCATCAATGCGCTCGCTTCACCGGATACGAAGATTCCGACATCCAGGTGCACTTCGATCTGGAAGTCGAAACCGGACCCCAGGATGTTCTTGCCCAGGAAGCCATACTCTTCAGCCTTCTTCAGGGCAAGATCGATATTCTCTCTCAATCTCGGCATATCATGGCGGGTATAGATAAATCCTTGCCGGGCCCCGACCGTCAAATGCGGGTTTCCCTGAAAAATTGCCCTGTCCATGTACGCGCCCGGCTCGCCTTCGTGGCCGTTGCAGATGACATACTTTATTTCAGCCTTCGCATTGCGAGCCGTTTCCCATTTCAAACCCGCAGGGAATCCACCGCCGCCCCTACCGCGCAGGTTCGCTTTCTTTACCTCTTCCAGGACCTGCTCGGGACCCATCTGAAGAAGACCCTTCGCGAGGGCGGAATAGCCGCCTATCGCCAGATAGTCGTCAATGGACCTGGGATCGATCCTGGGGTTCGTTCCAAGAAGGTTTCGCGTCTGCTTCTTGTAGTAAGGTATTTCAGACTGATGAACAGCTTTTTTTCCGGTATTCGGATCGGTATAAACCAACCGATCAACGACCTTCTTCCCGATCAAGGTCTGAGAAACGATTTCCGAAGCGTCTTCCGGCTGCACCTTCACATAGCAGATCTCTTCAGGATAGATAATGATGTTCGGCCCCTGCGCGCAGAAGCCATGGCAGCCTGTCACTCTCACATCGACTTTGCCCTCCAGCTTCTGCTTCTTGACCTCTTCCTCAAAGGCATGAATAAGATTCTCCCGACCGCCGAGACAGCCTATCCCGCCGCATATCGCTACACAGGGCTTGCTCGGATCCTTTTTGGTCGCGATGGACTTTCTCACTTCTTCCAATTCAGCAGCTGAATTTATCCTTGCCATGATTTTCCCTTACTTGTAATTCTTCAGGATATCTTCCACATCGTCCGGCGTGATATTGTTGTGATGCACTCCGTCGACTACTATTTCAGGGCCCAACGTACAGCATCCGAGACAGCTTCCGTTCTCAAGACTAAACCTCAGATCCGAAGTGGTTTCCCCGGGGTTGATGCCGATCAAATCCCGGACCTTTTCAAGGATTTTTGCCGACCCGCGTTGATGACAGGAGGTGCCTGCACATACATGAACTTCATGGCGCCCCTGAGGCTTCAGACTGAAGGTTTTGTAGAAGGTGGCAATGTGCAATATATCACTTAAGGGCACGCCCAGCTTGTTGCTGACTTTCTCCAGGACCTCGCGCGGAAGCCAGCGGTTTTCATGCTGAATGTCCATCAGCACCATAATGACCGAATTGGGTTTGCCCTCATATTTATTGACAATCTCGTCGATTCTATGATCATCCATGTATCCTGCAACCCTCCATCTTTCCGCTACGCCCGAGCCGGCTCCGTTGAAGATTCTCTGCAGAATGCTGCAGGAATCTTCCACCTCACGAGGACTTTCCGACTGTCTTGACTTGCTCGCTACCCCCGCAGTAAGCTGCGGGGAATGCGCTCGCTGTTTCGGTTCCCGTAAGTGCGAGCATTACTCTCCGGCTTTCATCGAATCTCACCAATCCTTGTCTTGCCGAGATATTCACGTGCTTTGAAACTTCAGAAGGCTTCAAGCCAAGAATTTCGGAGATTTCTCCGCCTGCCCGCGGTCCTTTGCGCAGAAGCAGCATGATTTCGCTCACTGCAAGTTTATCTGCGACCAGTTCCTTGAACAGCCGGTTGAACTCATCGCTGGCATAGTATTCTCTGTATTCCTCCTCTTTATGGGAATGCATCCTCAGTCTCTCCCTTTCTACAAGCCTTATGTAAGGGATGATGCTCTTCACTGCTTCGAGTTTGAATGCCAGCCTCTCCGGGTCCAGCCCTTCGGCCGCGCCTAGTGGCCCCAGTTCTCTCATCCTCTTGGAGACGTCATTCATGACTTCGGCAAAGCGAACACCTTCTGATGCGCCCACCCATTCAATTTTTAATCTTTCAGGATTTATCCCTATGTGGGCCAGCACTTTCTTCATGAGGAGAACGATGCTTAAAGCATGGTAATTGCCTTCAGTCGAGTAATGACATTCGCCGGGCCAGCATCCTCCTATATACACTCCGTCCGCTCCATTCGAGAAAGCGCGGAGTATGAAGGATGGCTCGACCCTTCCGGTGCACATGACACGGATAAGCCTGATGTCTGTCGCATATTGCAGTCTGGAAACTCCAGCCAGGTCGGCGGCCCCGTATCCTCACCAGAAGCAGAGGAAGCCGAGGATCTTTGGTCTGAACTGGTAATCTGTAGCCATTCTTCTCTCCCAAAATTTCCGCCACTAAGGCACGAAGTCACAAAGTTTATTCTTAACGTCAGCCACTAAGGCACTAAGTCACGAAGAATATGAAATCTCTTACAGCCCGATTAAACGGCTCCTCTTTGTGTCTTTGTGTCTTCGAGGCCGGGCTTCTGAAACAAAGCTTCAATCTGGCGGCCGATCTCCTGATCCGTAAAGTGCTTCAGGGAAGCTGCGCCGGTCGGGCACACTGCGTTGCATAGTCCGTCGCCCTTGCAGAGGACTGGGTTGACCCTGGCCTTTTTGCCTTGTGGTGAATCGACGAATTCTATTGCACCATACTTGCAGACCGAAATGCATGCCCCACACGTCACACAATCATTCTCATTGATCTCGCAAACAGCGCCGGAGGCTGTGACCGTATCCCTTGAGAGAACCGTTACAGCCCTGCCTGCAGCTCCATAAGCCTGGCTGATCGTTTCCGATAGATGTTTGGGATAATGAGCAGTCCCGCACAGGAAAACCCCGTCTGCCGCAAAGTCGACCGGTCTCAATTTCACATGCGCTTCCTGGAAGAAGCCGTCCGGGTTCAGTGAAACCTTGAAAAATTTTGCGGTCTCGCTATTTGAAGATGCGGGAACGACGGCAGCGGCCAAAGCCAGTATGTCAGCGTCGAGTTCCAGCTTCTTGCCCAGGACAGAGTCGGTCACGGTGACCTTGAGAACGGGCCGGCCATCATCCGACTGACCCGCCTCAACCTGTGGCTTGTCATCCGGCTCATAGCGGATGAACTTTACATCCTTTTCCGACGCGGCCCGGTAATAATCTTCTTTATAACCATAGGTCCTCATGTCCCGATAGAGAACGTAGACATCCATCTGGGGGTTCAATTCTTTCAGCTTCAATGCGTTCTTTACAGAGTGGCTGCAGCATACACGGCTGCAGTAATTTCTCTCTTCATTCCTGCAACCAACGCATTGGATCATCACCGTGCTTTTAGCGTTGATCACCTTTTCATCTTTGCCGGCGATCTTCTCGCCCAACTCAATCTGGGTGCTTACCCTGTCGTCTTTTCCATAAAGGTACTCGGTGGGTTTGTACTCTTCAGCACCGGTGGCAATGATGGCAACTCCATGGTGGATCTCCTTGACCATTCTCTTGGAGATCACCCTGGTGATGAAATTCCCCACGTAACCCGTAGCATCTGTGATGTTGGCATCGGTGGTTACATGAATGGAAGGGTGGCGGTAAACCTTGCGTATAAGGTCGCTCAAGTATTCCTGAACATCCACCCCTTCCAGGGTGCTGTGAATCCTTCGAGCCATTCCGCCCAGGTCCTTGTCTTTCTCCACCAGATAGACTTCAAACCCCTGCTCTGCCAGGCTGAGTCCACTGGTCATTCCAGCCACACCTCCTCCGACCACCAACGCCCTTTTGTCGACCGGCAGCTCGAATTCCTTCAAGGGCTCCAGGAGTCCGGTTCTCGCCACCGACATTCGGACGATATCCTTGGCCTTCTGGGTGGCAACTTCCTTTTCCTTGGAGTGGACCCAGGAGCAATGTTCCCTGATATTCGCAAATTCAAAGTAGTATGGATTGATCCCGCCTTCACGAACCGTGTCCCGGAACAGCGGCTCATGTGTCCTGGGGGTACAGGCCGCAACAACCACACGGTTGAGGCCTTTTTCCTTGATTGTCTCCGATATCTTGCGGGCAGTATCCGTCGAGCACGCGAAGAGGGCTTCTTCAGCGTGAACAACATTCGGTAAGGTCAAGGCGTATTCAGCTACCGAGGGAACATTCACGACCCTTCCGATATTGGCCCCGCAATGACACACAAAGACTCCAATCCTGGGTTTCTCTTTGGATGCGTCCCTTTCGGCTGGATACTGCCTTTCTCTGGCCAGGTTTCCCCTCTGATAATAAAGAAGTTGGCTGCAAAGCGAATCAGCCCCGCTGGCCGTCACTACCGATTCGGGGATATCCAGGGGCCCCTGAAAGGCGCCGCTCACGAAGACGCCCGGGCGGGAGGTCTCGATAGGATTCACGGGATTGGTCTTGCAGAATCCGTGAGAATCGAGCTCAATTCCGAATTTATCGGCCAATTGCCTGACATCGGCGGGAGGATTCAACCCGACCGACAACACCACCATGTCGAATTCCTCTTCCTTCACTCCATCGGCGGTGGCGTATTTGAGAGTCACGTTCCTGGTTTCGGGGATCTCTTTCCCAAGAGACACATAGCTTCTGATGAAGCGAACCCCGGGAAGGTTTTCGGCCCTCTGATAGAAGCGTTCGAAGTCCTTGCCGAACGAGCGGATGTCGTTGTGGAACACCGTACACTCCGCATCGGCATCATGGTCCTTTGTCAGAATGACCTGTTTCTGCGTGTACGCGCAGCATACGGCCGAACAATAGCTGTTGTCGCCGGGCGTCACCCGTCTGGAACCGACGCACTGGATCCACGCTATCTTGTGTGGATGTTTCTTGTCGGAAGGCCGCCGTATCTCGCCTTCATAAGGACCGGTGGCGCACAATATCCTTTCAAAGTCGAGGCTGGTGACGACGTTCTCCATCTTTCCGTAGCCATAATCGCCTCTCACTCCGGGATCGAACGGTTCGTAGCCCGGGGCAAGAATGATCGCGCCGACCTCCACCTCCATCCTCTCCGGTTTTTGATGAAGGTCTATAGCCTTGTTCTTGCAGGCCCCTACGCAGATGGTGCATTTCTCGCCCTGGAGAAAAAGGCATTGCTCGGGATCGATGTAGGGGATCAGCGGAACCGCCTGGGAAAAATGGATATGGCTCGCCTTGTTCAGAGACAGATTCTGATTATACCTGTCGGGGACCATGACCGGGCAGTACTCGGTACAGGTCGTACAACCCCTGCACTCCTCTCCTCTGATGTACCTGGGCTTTTTGATCAGGGATACCCTGAACTCCCCAGGTTCTCCTTCCACCCTGTCGACTTCAGTATAGGTCAGGATCTCTATATTGGGATGTCTGTTGCATTCGATGAACTTGGGAGACTCGATGCACATGGAGCAGTCATTGGTGGGGAAAGTCTTGTCAAGCTGGGCCATCTTGCCGCCGATGGCCGGAGACTTGTCGACCAGGTAAACCTTGAAACCCGTGTAGGCGAGATCGAGGGCGGCCTGAATGCCGCTGATCCCCCCACCGACAACCATGACATCCCCCACGTTACTGTCAGCGGGATTATCGACACACTGTTCTTGAACCTGTTCTTTTTCCACTTCTCTATCACCTCATCGGAGTAACGGAAGATTGGAATAATGGAATATTGGAATATTGGGAAGACCAGTTTGAGACAGTTTAAGATCGGTCTTCTTCCATTCTTCCATCATTCCACCATTCCATCATTCCTTTCCTACTCGATCGCTTCACTGACAATCTCGGTGAGATCCTTCACCTCGATCTTCTCGGCGACATCCATGGTCAGCCTGCTGTCCTCCAGCATGGTGA
>PHBH01000058.1 GCA_002840535.1 Deltaproteobacteria bacterium HGW-Deltaproteobacteria-15
GATATTCAATGTGGCCGTGGTCTTGCCAACGCCCCCTTTGCCCGATGTCACAACTATGATTCGTCCTTCCAAGGTGCACCTCTTTACCGTATTTGGACCCCCTACGCCCCTTTACCTTACCTGGAGCCATGAAAGGCGCCTGAAAAGGCCGGTCTCCATGTAATTCTCTATTCTGATCGCACCATCTTTGACGTGGGCGAATTCCGCCTGGCTTTCGCTTGACATGCTGGATAAACCGCCTGCAATCACTCCTGAGATTTGAACCTGTATGGGCCTGAAATCGAGAGCCAGGACGATCGCCTCTTCATGGTCGGGTTGGCCTGCAGCAGCGGTTCCGCAAAGACTGCCCAGAATGAAGATGTCCCCTCCGGCGACTATCTCGCCTCCCGGGTTCACATCTCCGAGCAAAACCAGGTGTCTCCTCGCCGTGATGTTCTGACCGGAGCGCACTCTCCCTGCAAGGATAAGGGCTTCGCTCCGGCGGTTTTGCCAACCCTGAACCAGGTCCTCCTGCCTGAGGCGTTCTTCCGATCCCGCCCGCTTCCTTACAGGACAGGTGACCGACCTGACAGCGAAGTTCTCCTTGAGAAAGGCTGCAAGAGGGTCGATCAACTCCTTGTGGTCTTCTTCTCCTCCTGGTTCAAGGATCACCCTGGCATTGAACGCCACATGGTTCAGCCTCTCGAAGGCGAGCTTGAGATCCGCTTGCAGGATTTCAAGTGGCTGGGATGAATCCAAAGAGACGCGGATCCCGTCTCCCACCCCCTTCAGCTTGACAGAGGAGGGGTCTTTCCTTTTTCGCATGACTCCTGTTCGTTCCATTGCCACCAGGGCGTAAAGCTTATTGGTTTTGAAAGGACTATCAGGCGGAGAGCGGTGAAGGCAGGCAGCTCGGCCACTCCAAACGGCTCGGTTGCGGCGCCTGCTGTTCTCCGGTTCCGTGTTTCCAAATCATCATTTTCCTGGGTCTATAACGAGCTTCTGCCCCGGTTGAATGAAGCTCTTCGAGAGCTTATTGTCATTGCGCAATTCTTCGGCACTCATTCCATATTTCTTCGCAATGCTGAAAAGCGTCTCTCCTCGACGCACTTCATGAAACCGCCTTTCGAGCGAGGTCGGCGTTTTCTGAGGAGCAGCCGGTTGGACTTGCGGCTTTGGAGGAACGGGCTGCACTGGTTTTTCCATTTGGTCCGTCATCCTGCCGGTAGTCATTTCCAAATTTCTGGTCGCCATTTCGAGGCTGATCACGGAAGCCTGAAGTTCCATTATACGGTTTCCGGAGGAGGCAACTTTCTGCTCGACGGCTTCGATTCGGGCCAGATCGTTCTCCAGCCCATCCAGCCTGGATTTGACTGCATCCAACTCTTTTGCAGTATCGATGTCTCCCCTCCGGCCACCGAAGAAAAGAATGAGAAGGATAAACAGGAGGAGTAGACCGGCCGCTTTCAGAATGAGCTGCTTGTTCTGTGAATCGAGCCCGGAGCCTCCGCCGAAGCGGCGCCCGGCCCTTTCTCCTATTGGCGGCTCCATATCCAGGTCTCGTAACTCCATGCGTATCTCCTTTGCGCGGCATTTTGAGAGAGTGTTCGATTCAAGGGTGACCACCCCGGGGAGACTGGAAAGAATGAAGAATGTATAACCGGTATGACTTCATGCTTTGCAAGCGGCGCGCCATGAGCCGGTTCAGCCCATATTGACGGAATCACAAGCTTTATAAGCCTATAGAGCCTGCTGGAATTCCCCATGTGAATGATTTTCCATACATTCGTGCATGGTCAGAGCGTAGGCTTTTTCATGCACTTTATTTATGGGGGCATGAAGCTGTTTGCGCAGTTGCTCCCGGAGCTTATCCCGCGCTCTCCCCTCCCCTAGCCCCTTCCGCCAGTGGAGGGGAAGCAAATGGCTTCTCAGTACTTTCCTCCCACTTGACGGGGGAGGTCAGGTGAGGGTGGTCGGGTGCAGTATTCAAATGAACTTCTGAGACGCGACACTAGGTTGGCTGGGGCTTTTCTTTTTTTCCGAGGTTTTTGAAATCTTCGGGTTTGACGTCGTGCTTTTTGAGAAGGTTGTAAAAATCCGCGCGGTATCTTCCGGCCAGGTCAGCCGCCTTGCTCACGTTGCCCTTGGTGAACTCAAGAAGGCGGACAAGATATCCCCTCTTAAAATCTTCCACCGCCTCTTTGAGAGGTCTCAGCGGTTCTGCGGGCAAGTCCTTCCTGGGAAGGATAATATCTTCATTGATGATATCGTGCCGTGTAATAGCCGCTGCATGCTCTATGGTATTCTCCAGCTCCCGCACATTTCCAGGCCAGTCATGGAGCATGAGCTTCTGCATCGCCATAGCCGAGATGCCCCTGATATTTTTTTTCATCCTCTTGCTGATCTCCCCGATGAAATGTTCCGCAAGAGGAGGGATATCCTCCTTTCTTTTCCGTAACGGCGGAAGATCGATCGGCACGACATGAATTCTATAGAAAAGATCCTCCCGGAAAAGACCTCTTCTTACTTCTGCCTCCAGGTCCTTGTTGGTCGCAACAATCACTCTTACATCCACTTCCACCGCTCTGCCGCTTCCAAGCGGATAGAATTTCCTCTCCTGGAGGACCCTCAAAAGTTTTGCCTGAATGGAGAGAGGCATATCGCCGATTTCATCCAGAAAGATCGTTCCTTCGTGAGCCTGTGCGAAGAGCCCTCTGTAGGTCCTGATCGCATTTGTGAAGGCCCCTTTTTCATGGCCAAACAACTCACTCTCGAGGAGGGTTTCAGGGATGGCGGCACAGTTGATAGCCACAAAAGCCTTGTTTCTCCTCTCGCTGGCATAATGGATGGCCTTTGCTATGATTTCCTTGCCGGTGCCGCTCTCCCCGGAGATGTAGACGGTAGAGTATGTTCCTGCAACGCGGGAGACCCGCTCCAAGACCCGTCGCATCTTCTCGCTTCGCGCAATGATATTTTTGAAATCGTATCTCTCTTTCAGAGCCCCTTCGAGTCTGCTGACCTCTGAGACAAGCTTTTGGTTCTCAATTGCCCTCTTAATTTGAAAGAGCAGCTCCTGAGGGTCGAACGGTTTATTGAGATAATTGAAAGCCCCTCTCCTCATTGCCTCTACGGCACTCTCGATACTTCCATGGGCAGTGAGAATGATTACAGGCATAGCAGGGTTGATTGAATGCATTTCCTCCATAAGGGAAATCCCATCACTTTGTACGAGTTTGAGATCAACGATGGAAAGGTCGAAAACTTCTTTTCTGGCTTGGGCTATTGCTTCCCCTTCATCAAGAGCTGTGGCCACTTCATACCCTGCCAATTCGAGCCTCAATCTGATTAACTTGAGCAGGTTGCTGTCATCGTCCACCACCAATATCTTTTCCGGAGACAAGGGATTCATTTTGAGAGTTCCTTCTTTTTGGCATCGATTTCCATGTCTATCTGATTCGAGGTGTTAATCGTTTTGATCAATTCCCCGATTTCCTTGTTCAACCTCTGATTCTCCTGCCTGGATTCCTTGACGGCTTTGTTCAACTCCTCGACTTCTCCCCTTGATTTTTCATTAGCCTGCAAAACCTCTATCCATATTGCCGCCTGGCCGGCGTAATGACTTTCAGGAAATTCATTCAATACTCTTCTAAAGACGTCGATGGACTTTTTGTAGTCTCTTTTGACATGTCCGAAATGTACGTGAACAACTCCTATATTGAAAAGGGCTTCTGCAGGAGGCTGGTGACCGGATAAGGACAAACTCTTCTGGCTTTCCTTCAGAGCTCCCGAGTAATCCCTCTGGCCAAGGAGTTCTTTGGCCGAAAGGAGACTTTCACGGGCTCTTCTTTCATTTTCTATTTCTCTCAATGCCGCACACCCGGTAAAACCGATCAAAATCACGCCGGCAATAAAAAGAAAAAGATACTTCCACGCCCTGTTTCGCTTTCTACCCAAACTCTGCCTCCATGAGCATTGACAATTCGCTTGACAATGGCCAGCCCCAGACCTGTTCCTTTGAGTTTTCTGTAACTCGTGATCGTCGTCTGCTTGAACTTGTCGAAGATCGCGTTCAAGTCTTGCACCGGTATCCCCGGTCCCGAGTCTGCGACGGAAACCGTTACTCCCTCTTCCACGGATCGAGCCGATATCGCAATATGCCCACCCATCGGTGAAAATTTCAGCGCATTCCCGGTCAGGTTTCTAATTACCTGGAGAATCCTCTCTCTGTCCATTTTGACAAGAGGCAAATCCTGACCTATCTGGACCTCAATGCTCATGTTCTTGGCCATCGCCAGAGGTCTCATTCCTGAAACAGCGATGTCTATGAGAGGCTGGATATCGGATGTTTCCATGTTGAGAGCCATCATTCCAGCCTCCATTTTCGATAAATCCAGCAGTGAATTGACCAGGTCGATTAACCGATTACTTTCCTCGGCCATAATCGTGAGAACCGTTTTCCCTCTTTCTTTGACCTCCTCGCCTATGCCTTCCAGCAGGAGATTAGTTCCCTCCTTGATAGAGGTAAGAGGGGTGCGCAACTCATGCGCCATCAATGAGAAAAAGTCGGACTTCATCTTATCCGTCTCTTTGAGCTTATTGCACATGAGATCAAAATCCTGTGACAGATCTCTAATCTCGGGCGGAGATGAAAAATCCATTTTTCCGTCAAAATCACCCTGTGCAATTTGCCTTGTTTTGTCCCTCATGGAGGAGAGAGGTCTCGTGATGCTCCTGGTGATTAAAATGGAAATGATGATTCCCGAAAGGAGACAACCTGCCCCCATTGCTACTGCAATTACATTTGCCTTTGCGCCGGCCTCGCCAAGATGCTTTATTCTATTATAGGTGTCCTGCTCAATTTGCGATTTCAGGTTTCTGAGCTCCCACAGGATCTCATCCACCTTTTCTTTTCTCTCCTCCTTGTACACCTCTTCAACGGAGTTCCGACTTTCATCTGCAATTTCCTGTTCTTCATTAAAAAGAGAACGGTAGAGGTCATAACAACTTCTTATTCTGGTGAGCACTTCCATTTTGTTTGCGGTATCTGCGACCGAAATGGCTTCGTCAATCTGATTTGTGAAATCCCTTTCGACTACAAGAAATTGCTTACGCAGTTCGTTGTCCTTTGTGATGAAATATTTTCTTTCATAGCGGATTTGAGTGAGAAGTGAATCTGTGAGCTTTTTCTCATAATCTCTCATCCGGTTATCAATCTGGAGAATCTGGCCGGTCACTCTGTGGAAGAGAGCAAGCTGAGAAATAGCATATGCGCTCACTGCTATCATGGGAATGAAGATGGCTAGATAGCCAAAGACCATTCGAACAAAGATGGTCGGCCTTATCCGGTACACGTACTTCCAGGCTCCCTTACTCTCGCATGTCATGATCGCGTGGTCGTTGTTACAGGGAATAAATCAAAAGAAAAGGGCTGAGCTGCTGAAACTCCTGGTCCGCCCGGTGAGGGACGATCACTCAATTCCTGAGACTGCCCCTTGGCTTTGGGCTCGGATAACGCTCGCCGCAAGGACTATGCCACCACGTTCCTTCCTCAGAAATAGCCTAAAATCATTGACTCTTTGGGCCGGTGGTTCGAAAGGGAAATGGCGACATGCAGGGAAATGCCTACACAAGAAATTGAAAGAATAGAGGATCGCCTGCCTAAAGCACCGAAAATAAGAGCACTTCATGTGAAGTCATTTCCATACACTTTATCGAGCAAGGTGTACTGAAAACCATACCCTCCCTTAAATAATGGAATTGCACAATTTTCTGTGCACCGTGCCTTGAATTTTGTGCAACGATGCAGGAAATCCTGGCCCCCGATGAAAAGAGAAAGCCTTCCATGTGTTGAATACGATCATTTTCAAATGGGAGTTTCGTTCCGCCTTGTCCTTCAAGAACCCCGCCGATCTTGCTTCTGCGGATGTACGAGACAATCGAACGCGCTGCGTTATTGTACCAGCCGCATCCCTCTGCATCTTCTCCAACCAAATGCGTTCTGCGGGCACGGAAATTGAATATTGCGTGCTCAATTTCCATTGCGATGAGTCTCAGGCACCCCTTTCTCTGGAGAGGAATCATGTCAAAACGTGCACTCTGCATCGGCATCGATGATTATCGCGGCCCCGCCCTTTATTCCCGAATGGACCCCAAGAGTCATAAAGACCCCCCCCCAATATCCGCAGTCCTCAGACCTCTACGGCTCAGCGAGCATGAAAAAGTGGAAAGTGCTCTTCTGAAGAGAATCTTATGAACGCGAATGGCGAAAAGGAACGACGCATTTTTAGAATCCTGTCGATCGACGGGGGAGGAGTTCGCGGCATTATCCCGGCAGCCATACTGCTGGAAGTCGAAAGGGCTATTAGAAGACACAAGAGCGGCGCCGCCGTAAAAATCGGAGAGTGCTTTGACATGATCGCAACCACCAGCACAGGCGGCATTCTCACATGCATGCTTCTTTTCCCGGACAAAGACATGCCCGATCGCGCAAGGTTCTCGGCGGCAGACACGTTACGGTTGTATATGGAAAATGGAGATGACGTTTTCGAGCGTAGCATCTGGCAGATGCTCGTAAGCTCCGGAGGATTGTCAAACGAGAAGTACTCGGCTTACACGTTGGAAAGCGTCTTGAGCTACTATTTTAACGACGTCAAGATGAGTGAACTGATTCGTCCATGCCTTATCACAGCCTGCGATACGGAAAAGTACCAACCCTTCTTCTTTTCTCGTCACGATGCAAGAGAGACACCGGAAAGGGAGTTCCTTGCTCGGGACTCAGCTCAAACGGCCTTCCCAGTGCCCGCCTGCTGTGATGCCGCTCTTCCCGTGAACCGCGATCGGGATCCAAATGTTGGTCCATTGATAAACGGAGGTGTTCTCGTCAACAATCCCGCAGCGTACGCTTTGGTCAAGGCCTTGGGCTTGCGCGCGCAGAATCCGGTGCGCTTTTCAGAAATTGTGATTCTTTCTCTCGGTACGGGCCCCAGACGCGAAATCGCCGCTTACGGGCATTGCTGCGAATGGGGGCTCGCCGGGTGGGTCGAGCCGCTGGTCCAAATTATTATGGAAGGTGTCTCTCAGACGGTTGATTATCAACTGAAGATGGTATTCGACAGCATCGGGAAAAAGAACCAATACCTGAGAATAGACGGAACATTCGGGGACTGTGATATTGAAGATTTCGATCCGGCAATGGACAATGCCGACCCGGAGAATATGAAGCGGCTGGAGAGGTTCGGCAGACGACTGGCCGAGCGCCATAAAGATGCGATACAAACCTTTGTTGAGGCCTACTTCTAGCAAGGCGAAAGGGTCTGGTGGCACTAATCCAAGAGCAAAGGGAGCCACGGCATTGCTTTAGGCGGTGGATCCGTCAGATCCGGAACCCCATCATTATTCCAGTCGCCGGTGTCATAGATTTCCACGCGGTAGTTG
This sequence comes from Deltaproteobacteria bacterium HGW-Deltaproteobacteria-15, assembly GCA_002840535.1. GTDB lineage: Bacteria > Desulfobacterota > DSM-4660 > Desulfatiglandales > HGW-15 > HGW-15. The sequence goes on from PHBH01000058.1 coordinate 7,414, forward strand.
TAATAATCCCGCCATGAGGAGCCCGAATACCCATCATCCAGCTGTATATTTCCCCTGTAGTACCTGCCGCTTCTTTGCAGCGTGAAAGTGTACGCCGTTATAGTTTCTCCTTCGTCTGGATCTGATAGCGTGAAAGTTTTGAAAGTTATCTGATCCTTGCTCTGGATGGTTACGGTGGCCACTCCCGAGAATTCGTTTGTCCCCGCAAAATTGGCATGCGAAAGCTGAATATGGGCGGATTGTGCACCGGGGTCATATGTCACTGTGCCTGAGCCACCGGCGAGATACCAATCTCCGCTGAAGTTTTGGCTTCCTTGTTTGTTTTGGAATTTACCCGAATAAGACCCTCTGCTGGTGTTCGCTGACCGATTCATGGATCCGGTTACCGTTGTGGTCAAGTAAACGTTTCCCCTGTTCCAGTCGGGTGTAGCCGTACCAGAAAAGGACACATTTGCGCTCAGGCTTTTTTCCAGGAAGTCGAGCAACCCATTATTGTTCGAGTCCTGGGTCGACAAGGACAAGGTGAGCGGACCCCATTCCCAAATGCCCTCGTCATCCACATCGATATAGTCGGCACGATATGTTGAACTTCCCAGCGTTGAGGGCTTCATTTCCAGTCCAATGTACCAATTCCCCCAATCATCTTCATCATGCGGAGGCTCTCCACTGCTGCCATCATAAGTCGTGAAGTAAATATACTCGCCCAGGCTCGTGGTGGCTTCCTCCATGGCTACAGAATAGCACCAGGCTTTAAGCTGAGCGGTATTGGATTGAGCATCCGGCGGGTTCAGTAACATGAGGATGGAGATCAAAAAGAGTGTCTTGAGAAAGAGGTGGCTGTATTTCGCATGCATAGTAGTCGACTCCTTTCAGGGAAAATCCGGCAGTAATCTCCCTTCTGGTGACTAGACTCGAATTCCAATATTTCGGTTGTAGCTGCCAGCCTTACCTTTGTCAAAAAACGCCAAAAGTTCAGCCGCTATAGGTGAGACCGGCACGTTCGTGCCGGAAAGATACTCTGGATAAGATAGGTTATTCACATTACAAGGCGATGAGTCAAGCATTATACCGCTGCTGTTTGTTCCGCTGCAGTCCATCCCTTTCTCCCAAAGACTAAATTCCCACTGACATCAATTCATTGCCGCCTGACAGGAAGCTTTCAGATTCAAGAAAAAGATGCATGCCTTTTCCCTTGACGCGGATGAACCGGTACAACATAATTTCACTCCCAAAGCACGAAAGAGCGGAAAGAAAAGAAGCATATTACCGATTGAAGGTGGGAGGATGAATGTATGAAACTTCCAAAGATTCTGCTGACTGTTGGAAGGAGCATATAGGTACCAGGAGAATTCTCCAATGGACCCGGGAGTGAGTTTCTCCAAAAGGGGGGATAGTGGTGTCTGACCTGGAATACATCAAGTCACAGGTAAAGAGCGCGGATCTTTATAGAGAACAGGGTCTTTATTCAGAGGCAAGGGAGAAGTATATCGAAGCGCTTTCCTGTATCTCCAAACTGGGCAATTTCGCGGATAGGGATAAGCTAAGAGAGGCGGTGGAAAAGAGAATTCGGATAGTGGATGAAAAGATTGCAGAATCCGCTGAAACGGATGAACCTCCGGAGCTGAGTGCGGACATTCAGAACCTGATAAAAAATCTCTTCTCCTTTTCCGAAACCCGGGAGCGTTCGGCTTTTGAAGGGGCTGTCGCTCTGATGAGGTTTGGACAGTATCAGCGCGCTGTTGACGAATTCGAAAAACTCCTTGCTGCAGGAGTTCAGCCGCTGATTGCCGCCCGCAATATCATAAAATGTTTGTTCCTTCTCGGAACACCGGAAGTCGCGATCGAGCGGTTCAATCAATGGTGCGGCAAAAACCCCATGACCAGTCTGGAGTTATTGCACATCCGGGAACTTCTCAAATTGGCGCTTGTGGAGAAAGGGATTGCCGCCGATTTGCCCTTTCCGCCGAAGAAACCGCCGGGAGAGCAGCACGGGGAGGAGCCGGAACCGGAGATCTCAATGATGACGGTGGAATTTGAGGATGGAGAGCTAAAGGGAAGCACTATAGAGCTGAAGGTGACTTTTCAGTTTTCCAACCTGTTGAGCGCAATCGTTCCTTCCTCACGGAAAGAGTTGATCGACTCCCTCTCACCGGGTACGACACTCAACCGCATGGGCTTCTACTCTTCACTGGTATTTTTCAGGGGTACAGGAAAGGTGACATCGATGGCCGTTTTGAAGCATGGCCCGCGAAAAGGGGATTATCTGTTCGATATCTCAATAGAGGCGGCTTAATGCAGAACACGCAATAGCAAAAATCCGACCCCAGAGGGGCCGTCTTTTTTATGCACCCCGGAGGGATGAAGTTTGTGGTGCGGACAGTTTTTCTTATTGCCTGCGCTTGCTCTCGGGCGAAGCCAGCAAAGGCATCAATTTCGGTGCCAGTCCCTTCAGAATGGCAACAGGAAGAGAGCTCGTAAACCCGTATTGCGCTGCGTCGGGTCCGGGAACAAATGCCGTGATGGTCCCGAAATGGCGATCTCCGATCATGAAGACAAATGTGGCGGTCCTGTTCATGACCCTGGAGCCGATCAGCACCCCTCCCTTTCCATAGACCTCGTATCGATGATCCCCCGTGCCTGTCTTTCCCCCCAGCGGGATCTCCGTACCATCCGCTCTCACAAAGGATCGGTTGCCTCGTATTGCCGTGCCTTTCTTCACAATATCAAAGAGGAGGGCCTTTGCAACCCCTGCGATTTCCGGTGACAGGACCCTCTCTTCGCGAGGGTTTTTTCTCGAAAAAGAGACCTCATAGGGAGTTTGCGCAGCCGCTTCGATCTCTTCTATCCGCACCATTGGCATCCGTAAGCCGTCATTGACGAGAATGCCCATCAGTTCGGCAAGCGCTGCGGGACGATCCGCGGATGAGCCTATGGAGGTGGCATAGGAGGGAACAAGGGCATCGAAGGGATAGCCCAGGCGCTTCCATGCCTTGTGGATGTCCAAAAAGGCGGACATCTCGAGCAGTATCCGGATCCTCGTGTCCTGTGCAGACTTGTGGGAGGTGCGGAAAAGCCAGGTGTAGACCTCCTGTCGCGCCTTGTCACTTGCCTGGATCACATCGGAAAACTCCGTTTTTTCCTGCTTCTGCATGTAGGCGACAAGCCACAGTTCCAGAGGATGAACATGGGAGATATATCCGATATCCGGCAATGTAAACTTCTCCGGCGCGTACTTCTCGTAGATCGATCGAACCGTCGCCTCACCGAATTCGGACTCCGGAAAGTGCTCCCGCAAAAAGGCCTTGAAAGAGGCAAGATCTTTGACGGGATGAACATAGCGATAGACCATGCCCAGCCGCCCGAGTACGGGGCGTATGGATTGGAGCAGGAGCTGCATTGCCTGTTCCGGGGATTTTCCTTTGTACTTGGGGTAGAACTTCTCCAGAAATGTTTTCCCTTCCAGATCGGCAAACCTGGCTACATATTCCTTTCGCATGGGGTGATTCGCGGATCGCAACATCTCGCCGGCTGTGGGATCCTGATGGATATGATATCGCACCATGTCTCTCATGAGGCGAATGAAGAGCAGGTTCACCGAATGGGTGAACCCCTCACGCACGGTCATGGTGCGGTTATTGTCTTTGTCGTCAAAGTTCTCAAAGGTGTGCACCCCGCCGCCCGTAAAGAAGCTTTCATAGGGATTGGCAGAGTAGGACCGCTCCAGAGACGCCGCCAGCATGGCCTTGAGGTCCCGCTCCCTTGTCTGCGAGAGGTAAGCAACGGCCCATTGGGTCAGCCTGTCTTCGGGAGGGACTTCCAACCCCCTGAGCGCCTGAAGGCTCAGAGAGCCGTATTTTTCATAAAGGGATTCGATGATCTCCAGATAGTGGATGAGGGTCCTCAATTTGGCTGTGGACCCCAGGTCCAGTTTGACCCCTTCGTTGATGTTCAAGGCATGTTCGTAGTTGTCTGTCTGAAGTCGAAGGAGATTTCCTTTCTCCGTACTCTCGTAGAGGACAAGACTGTAGATCACTTTCCCGGGGTCCCCCTTGTCGAGAAGGCGAAATCCCGTCAACCCGGTCTTGATCAGCCATTGAGGATCCTTTAGCTTGAGGATCTCCTGGGTAAGCGTAATTTGCGTGGGAAGATCCAGTGTCGCTCTTACAGAAAGATCCATTCTGTCCAGATCATAGAGCTGGTCCACACCCAGCAGGGAAAGCAGGTTGGTGCGAATCGGGCTTGCGGCCTTTCTCTCCACCAGGCTCATCTGGGCGAGCGGAGGGGGGGCGATCTGAAAGGGAAGGCGCAGCAAAAGGGAGCGATCGCGCAGCTCCGGGGAGAGGATTCCCTGGGCAGCCAAAAGACGGATATAGCTGTTGCACTTTTCGTTGAGGGCCTCCCGGTGTTGAAGAAGTAATTCAGTCGGCCTTCTCTGTGCCATGAAAATGCTCAGCACCTGCTTTACCATGAGGGCCTTTTCATCCAGCCTGCTGGAATCCGTTTCTCTGTCCGGTGTGCTGAGGACTTTCCTCATGGAATGGAAATCCGTTCCGTACCATGCCCACAATCCATCGCCCAGTCCGTGGACCTCTCCGTATCCGGGCACGGCCGCCAGTGGAATCGAATTGAGATAATCCAGCACGATTCGCCTTCGGGCCTCAATGGTGTTTTCCCCTTCCCTGTAAGCCCGAAAAGATGCCGAGACCATCTGTTTGATCTTCTCCTCCACCGAATCGGTGATTCCGCTTTCCGAATGGCGGAATTTTTCCAACTGGGTGGCCAGGGTGCTGCCCCCGCTGGCAGACCGGTCCGGATAGATCCACTGGGTCGCCTTTTCCGTAACCGCCTTTGCCAATCGCTCCCACTCCACGGCTGGATTCATCATGGGCCGCTGCTCGTCGAGGAGCATTCTGTTCTCCACAAAGAGAAGCATTTCCACGATTACAGATGGAATATCCGAGAAGGATTTGAAGACACGGGTGGGATAAGTATGGTGAAAGATGACGAGACCGTTCCGGTCGGAAATCCGAAGCCCGGCCTGAGTCTTTTCTCGATAGGGAGGAAAGAACCCAATATCCTGGATATTCCAAAACTCATCCGACGCCCTCGCCTGACGAGAGATGTGAAACCCCCTTTCGATGAGGTTGCGCTTGAAGACGGAAAGGAAGGCATACCCCAGACGTCGGTCATAAGGCCCGGAAGGGTCCCTGAGCGGCCTGTCGGCAGGTCCTTCTTCCCCGGCGAAAGTCATCTTGCTTGCATAGCGGTGGAGCCACCTCGCCTGTTGTTCGGAGCTGGACAACTCCTCAAACAGGACCCAGCCTGCGGCACCGGCCAGCAGAAGAACGAGGAGGAAAAAAGTAATCTTCAGTTTGCTCAACTTCTTCTTTTCTCCCATTCCTGGAACGAATCTGTTCCCTTTTCGCGAAGCTCCTGAACGATCCTTGCGGAGACCCCCTCGTGCGTGAGGCGAGCACACTTCACCAAAACGTCTGCGTATCTCATGTACAGAGGGAGACGCTCCTCGTAGAGTTCCGCAAAGCTTTGGTCCGGGGACTTGGCCAGCCCCCTTGTCCCCATATCGTGCACCCTTGACTCCAGGACCGGCAGATCCACATGGAGGAACACCACAATACCCATTGAACGCAAACGGCTCATGGCAGCATCGCTGTACACGGCACTCCCGCCCGTGGCAATGACATGATTGCGAACCGAAAGTCCGAGCAAGACCTCCTCTTCGATTCTACGAAGGGCCACATACCCGTCCTTGTCGACGATGTCCTGCAGAGATCGCCCGTGCAACGTCTGAATGATCACGTCGGTATCGATGAAATCACGCGCCGTCTGCTTCGCCAGAATAATCCCTACGGTGCTCTTTCCCGAACCCGGCATTCCTATCAGGACAATGTTCGATCGCGTTCGCGTCATCCTTCCTCGAAGCGGACTCCTGTCTTCATCCAAATACCTCTCCGCCCGGCGGGGCCTGACGTTGTTCTACAACTCCCTTTTGAAATCCTGCACAGACCACAAAGGGAAAGCCCTACTCTCAGAAAAGAGAAATAGGGCTTCAGTTTTCAAATCCATGCTACCTCAATAACTCGTGAACAGACAGAGCCGCATTGTGGGTAAGCCTACATTTCGCCTCGGTGTTGTCAAGCAATTTTATGCCCCTCCCATATTCCAGATCATGGGGAAAGACCGACACTTTTCTTAAAGTGGTTGACAAAGAAAGCCAAATTTTCGGCCAAGGCTATACTTTTCGGCTGATTTGTCAAGACCAGGATAGACTGTTCCCCGAGAAGCCCATTGACCGGTTTTTCTTATCGGCAGGCATGAAGGGGCGGTTTATTGCAGATCAGTCCAGAAGTACTCCTAACCAGGGCAAGCCTGCACCCGGACGCGAACGAGAATCATCAGGATTTGTTCCCTTCCGGTATTCCACCAGGTTGCTGAAACCATCCCCGTCCTTGTCAAGAGCCGCATCGTTGACCAGCGGGTTCAGACCATAGGTTATCTCCCATCGGTCCGGCATCCCGTCGCAATCTGAGTCGCACTTCACGAATGGTAATGGCATGCCGGGGAGCCTGGTCGGATTTATCCATGTGCCCAATGTGCTGAAACATTGGTACATCACCTGGTTGGATTTATTATAGCTGTAACACCGGTCGAAATCCGGGATCCATTCCTGTTCGGACACCCAGTTTTGAATCACGACACCCGCCGACCCGGCTTGAAAGTAGAGACGAGTCGACTCATCGAGCCACGAAGCCTGCGTACTGTAATCGCTGCATAAAGACTCCCGGTTCCAGAGACCGCTCGTAAAAGCGGGTGAAAAGATCACCGGCCTGCCCGATTCGAACAGCATCAGACAGTAGTCTGTATCCGGGTAATACCGTTTGATACGCTGATCGGCATCCTCAGAATAGACAAAATCGAATTGAGGGATGTTGATGGCCGAAAGAAACTCACTGCCCCCCCCGAAGAACTCCTGGAATGCAGGATGTATCTGGACGGTAACGAGATGGTTGGGATCAAGACTCCTTATAAATGATGCGCTCTCCTCGAACCAACCGGTCATCTCCTCCAGGGTGACATCCGGGACACCATCAGGGTAATTCGGGTAATTCCATGGAGCGGAAACGGGCTCAAGACACAAGATCCACCCCATGATGGCCGGATCTTCCTTGTATTTCCTCCCGTTCACGGTATTCGTACGGTTTATCAGTTTGGCCATTCGATTCTTGAAGGCCTGCCGGAGATCGGTGACCTTTATAATTCCTTCGATGCTGCGGACGTGGTAATAGGGCAAACCTTGCTGGATGGTATCACTATAGGCGTGAATGAACGAGGGCATGACATAAATGCCCTCCCTGGAGGCGCTGTCAAGGAATTTGTCCAACCTTACCAGCGCGCTCTCGGTGTAGACTCCAAGAGACTCTTCGAATTGCGGAAGCATGGTGAACAACACCGTGATGCCGCCGGCCCTGGCCGTTTGCATCAGGTTATCATCGTTGTTCGCATTCTCGAGCCCGAAATGCCATCCGGGAATAAAGCCCCCCATAAACCGAAATGGTTTTTGACCGACAAGAAAACAGGAGGTGGGGGCGGGCGGCGGGCTGACCGCTGCTTTGAGCAAGGAAAGATTCGAATATATCAGGGCAGCAGAGAGGATTAGAGTGAAGACAATTTTTGATGAGGTGTTCCGCCTTCGCACGTTTACCCCATGGTGAAGCCGCGCTTCAAGAGCCGATTCGATAGTAAACAAGACCTGCCATTCAGGCATCTTCCCAGACATCGGCCCATTCGGTTGTGGACTTTATAAAATGTCGCCCCCTGCGTCAAGGATAGACTATACAACCGTATTGCGGTATCCGGTTTCAGGGCATGAGCAGGCACGTTTCCTTGAGTGGGACCACGCAGGTTCTTGCATCTCTAAGACTTGTCCTTCCTGTAGCGCTTCTGGTATTCTCTTGCTTCACATGTGACCCTTGGCCACGAAAGAAGCCCGCTCGATCCGATGTCCCCGGATCGGAGAACCTATGAGGAGGCAGTCCATCATGAACCTATCAAGTACCCGTTCCTGTCATTGGCAGCATGCGGTTTTCGTAATTCTTTTGGCAGCATTGTTCGCACTCGTTGCGCCCGCCGTGACAATGGCCCAATCAGGCAAAATGGTCGATCTCCGTGGTGTCTGGACCACAAAATACGCGACGCCCACCGAGGCGGGGCGGCTGGTACGCGAGAGCAGGTATGAGATCACCCGTCAGGATGGTGAGTTGTTCTGGGGTGTTGATGTCTGGCATCCGATCGACCCAAAGACCGGTAAACCGCTTCCCGAATGGATCCGCAATCCTTTCGTGGGCTCCCTGGGCATGGCCGGCGATCGCGGCCTGCTCGCCACCCAGGGCGTGCAGTTCGCATTTCGGCTCAAGGGACCCGACGAAATGGAACTCGAGATGGCCAGCTTCAAAAAGCTCGGCGGGTTGGCGCCCACCGCCTTCTACGCCGTTATGAAGAGGGGAGCGGTCGGCACCGTCTCACAGACAAAGTGGCCGGATCTTTCCGGCTCGTGGCGCGGTCAATGCCTCGTTGCGCAGCCGGGCGAACTGAGGCCCAGCAGCGTTCGCCTCGATCTGGTCCGCCAGGACGGAGAGCTGCTCTGGATGGACGACGTCTGGAGCCCGAGCGGTCCACTTACTGCGAAGACCGATCCCAAGGCCCTGCTGCGTGAACGGATGATGGGCTCACTCAATCCGGCCGGAACAGGAGGCGTGCTGACAAAGGAGGGCGTACGCGTGGGCTTCCGGCTCCTGGCCCAGGATCGCATGGAGGTGGAGTTCATCCGCATGGCCGGGGAGGACGAGAAACCCACCGCTTTCTATGCGGTGCTCCGCAAGGGGGGCGACGAGCCCGTGGCTCCTGTTTCCAAGGGGATCGACTTCGTGGGCACGTGGACCGGCAGCTACCGCTACGGACTTCCTGATCGGCCGGTGGATGCAACTTCAAGCCTCGTAATTACCCGGCAGGAAGGGAACGCCATCTGGGCGGATGACGTCTGGACCCAGCCGGGAGAGAGAGGCGCCGCCCCTGTCCACCATAGCGACCCGATGCGCGGCAGCCTGAGCCCGGATCAGACTCATGGAGCGCTTGCCAAGCAGGGTGCATGCTTCACCTTCCGCGTGCTGGATGCGGATCACCTGGAGTTCGCCTTCACCGGCATCGACAGCAACCCGGCAGCGTTTTTCGGCGTCTTCACCCGAAAGCGCTAGTGTCCTGAATCAATATCGGACAGAAGACTACCCCGGACCCGCGATTGCAGGCGGAATTAACGACACAGGAAATTGGTGTCCTGTCCCGGAAGCTCATCTGTCAATAGGTCCAGTTGCCCAGAACCAGCATCAGCAACAAGACGACAAAGCCGAGGAGGTTCTTGAAGATCGCCCAAGACACTGCCAGTCCCGACGTCACCTTCTGTCTCATTTCCATGGTATCGCCTTTCAGCACCCCTGCAACTTCTCGGGAACTTGTCCTCTCCTTCACTGCAATTTGTGCATGCTCAATGAAGGCGGTCTCTGCCCATCGGCATCCGCGAACAACGAACAGACCTTGCCGGAGACTGCTGCAGATCTCCTCCGGCTGGCCTCAAGCATTTCACCGTCCAATCTTCCTTCCCTGTCTGCCGCGAGCAATGCGTAGAGCACCTCGTATGCCTTTTCGCCGTCGCATGCGACAAGCAGCAGATCAACTCCGGCATTGATGGCCCTCACCGCCGCCTCGCCGATTCCCAAGCCACTGAGATAGATGGCCCGCATGGAAAGGTCGTCCGTGATCAGCAGACCTTCGAAGCCCCATTTCTTTCTCAAAATGGACTGAACGACCGCGCGCGAAACCGATGCAGGGAATTCGTTGTCGACATCGGCCAGCTTCACATGGGCAAGCATCAGAAGGGCATTGGAACCCTCTGCCAGGGCCCTGAAGGGAAGCCAATCCCGATTTTCCAGGTCGGACGTCTTCGCGTCCAGCCGAGCCGGAAAGAAATGGGTATCCTCCTCAACCGGTCCGAGGCCGGGAAAGTGTTTTCCGGTTGCAAGGACTCCATGGCTCTCCAGACCCTTTGCATAGGCAAGCGCAACAGCAGCAACTCTTTCAGGCTCAGGAGCGATGGATCGCCGCGGAATGAGACTGTAGAAGTCCAGGGGATTGACAGGTTTATGGACCTTCAGATCAGCCACAGGACTCAGATTCAGATTCACACCCAGTTCGGCCAGTTCCCGCCCATGGATTTCGCCATATGCTCTGGCAAGCTCACCCGCTTCCGATAACTCCGGAGCGGACTCGATCAACTCCGCCAGGGGGGGCAGGTGCGTCAGGGGCGGAGAAAGGTGGGACACGATGCCGCCTTCCTGATCTGCAGCGACCAGAAGCGGGCGACGTCCGCTCGTTTCACCGGCTGCATTCAAATCCTGCAGCCATTGGATTTCGATCCGGAGCTCTTCCGAGGATTTGCCTGCCGCATTCCGTTTGGTGAGAAAAACACCACCCACAGCCCCCCTTGAAACCAGAGGAGCGATATCCCTCACATTCTCGTACCCGACAATCAGATGCCTCCCCACTCTTTGCAACATGCCTGGTTCGGCATCCAGCACCGCACTCTTTCTCGCCTGGTATGTCTCCTCACCGGCCAAAGCCCATAGCGCAGTGAATCCCAGAACGATCGACGGCGCCCAATGTGTCGCCAGAAAAGGCCCCGTGTCCCGGCTGAGATACCTGATGACCTGGACGGAGGCTACCAGGAGCCAGGTCCCGCAAATCAGCGGCAACCCGTAAGGCCGCATTTCGAAAAGCAAGGGATCCCTCAAATGGGCGGCCAGGAGAACCACAAAACCTGTGACCAGCCACTCCAGCAGGAAAGCAGCAGCCCGGGTGTGTTTGACAGAGGTCGACATTGTTGATGACATCCTTTCTCTGATGCATGGCCGAGTATCCCCGTGGATTATGAAATGGTGATGAACCCGAAATGAATTGTGAGTGAAAAAGCTGTTCAGGGGAGGGGGTGCAGGAATCCCATAGGATGACCTGCATTCAGCGCAGAATTTTTATCTGGCTCTGAACCTTTGAACCTTTCTTGCTGTTTTGAACATTTGGAGCATTCGTGTTTTGGATTTGTTTCGGATTTCGGATTTCGATATTCGGATTTGAAGCCATGCCTTTCTCCCCGAATCGGTCGAACCTCTCCGGGTCCTCCACCAGAGGTGGAGGGTTTAGTGAGAACTAAACGGCAAGCCGAAGAGTGGCGCGCAACCCCTTCCCTTCGAGATTCTCCAGCGCCACCTCCCCGTCGTGAAGCAGGGCCACCTGCCTTACGAAGTTCAGGCCAAGGCCCGTGCTCTTCTTCCCTGTGTCCGGCCGCTGCAGCGAGAAGAACTTTTCGAACACTCTCGATTTCGCATACTCGGGGATGCCCGGACCCTGGTCTTCCACGGTAAACGCCACCTTTCCGCTTTCCACGCGGGACTTGACCACGATGGCGCCCCCGGGGGGGCTGAAATCGATCGCGTTCTGGACCAGATTCGAGACCGCTTCATGAAGGAGGAAGGAATCGCCTTTCACCACGATGTCTTCCTCCATGCAGACTGATACGCTCAAGCCCTTCTTCGAGATTATGGGCGACTTCGCCTCGATCGCGATTCTCACCAGCGAGGGAAATGGAACAGGCTCCGCCTTTTCGAGCATCTTTCTGTTCTCGAGCGCGGACAATTCCAGCATCCGGTCCACGATATCCTGGATGCGGCCGGCCTCGGTGCGAATGTTGGCCATGAAAAGGCGCCGCCGCTCGGAAGGCATGTCTTCCTCCAGGAGTTCCGCAGCGCCCCGGATGGCGGACAGGGGGCTCTTGATTTCATGGGTGAGTGTCTGCACGTACTGCTCCACATACTTCTTCCCTTCCAGGGCCTCCGTCATCTTCTCAAAGGCCGCGCCCATTTCGCCCATTTCGCTGCTGCCCAGATCCGGAAGATCCACCCTCCTGCCCTCCCTGATATCGTGGGCGTACCGGGTGAGGCGCTTTATCGGCCTCGTGACCCAGAAGCTGACGAGCAGGCTCAGGAGGATGGCAACGGCGGCTGAAAACACCCCGAGCCAGACGATGCGAGGCTTCGCATGCTGGATGAAGCTGTTCACATTGGTGGTGGGTTTTGCAACGGTCAGGGACCCTGCTATCTCGCCGCCCACGATGATGGGGGCACCCACATAGAGCACTGCAGACGCCAAGGCCTCGTCCTTAGGCTTTCTGTGGGTTGTCCTGGCCCCGTACTCCCCCCCCAGGGTCAGCCTTACATCGCGCCACTTGGAAAAGTCCAACCCTTCATTGTGCCTGTTCCGGGAATCGAAGACGACCTTACCCCGTCTGTCCGTAATGTAGACGCCCACGTCCACCTCGGTCTTGAGAAAATCATAGATCGAGGCAGAGAAGGTCCGCGCATAAGCGCGGTCAAAGGCGGTGCGGAGCGTCTCCGGCCTGAAGCGGGCCCTTTCCATTTCGGTTCCCACGATCGCAGCCAGGACATTGGCCTGATCCACCAGGGGATCTTCGATACCCTCCAGATAGCGGCTTTGGAGGTCCGCGGCGATTCGATGTATAGGATAAGAGAAACAGAGGATGAAGATGATCAGGTACGAAAGAAAGATCCGTGTGCCGAGTCTCATAGGTCCTCTCTCAAGGAATACCCCGCGCCTCTATGGGTTACGATAGGGTCTCGATCCGGCTCGATCGCCCTCAGCTTGCTCCGGATGTTCTTGATATGGGCGTCAACCGTTCGGTCCAGACTGGCCTCCGGTTCTTCCCAGACGAGATCCATGAGCTGCTCCCGGGAATACACATGCCCCGGCCTTCGGATGAAGGTTCTCAGAATCTCGTACTCGTAGCGGGAAAGATCCAGGATCTTTCCCTGGTAAGTGATCTGACGCTTGGATTCGTTCACGTGGAAAACCCCGTTGGGGGCGCACGAACTTCCCCCGGAGGGCCGCGTGCGCCTCAATACCGCCTTTACCCTGGCGGCCAACTCCCTGGGGCTGAAAGGCTTGGTGACATAGTCATCGCCGCCCACTTCAAGGCCCACGATCCGGTCCACTTCCTCAATGCGCGCGGTCAGGAAGATGATAGGCGTTGAGAACTTTTTCCGGATTTCCTTGCACAGCTCGAGACCGCTCACGTCGGGGAGCCCGATATCCAGGATGATCAGGTCTGCCTGCGACCTGGCCATAAAGGGAAGAACCGGCGATCCCGAAGCAAGGCAGACCGTCTCGAATCCCTCGGTTTCCAGAGCATACTGGATATTGTCCGTGATGGCCGGTTCATCCTCTACGATCAGAATCTTTGCCTTCATGGTGTCCTCCGCATCCCCTTCCGGTCTCATTGCCAGAGCCTTCTATACCACCCCTTCGGTGTGCGAGTCACCTCTTCTGTGAACAGTCTGGTGTACGGCGACAAAAGTCCTTTTACACATTTAGTGACACTGTAGTTGGCCTTGGGGTCTTTTTCCATTCTTCCTCCCTACCCCGATTCGGATTGCCGCTGACCGGAAGAGAAAGAAGAGCGCCATGACCACGATAAGAACTCCTGCACACACAGAGAGAACGAGAAAGCCATGCTCTATGAATCTGATCTCTCCCCGCAAGCCCGAATTGTTCAGGAGGGGGATTCCAAGTGCTATAAGGCTGTACCAGAGAAATGGAACGAGCAACGACCATCTTGATGCTTTTACCGGTCCGCGGGAGATGAAAAGATTCACGGCCCTGGTCACGACCTGATACGCCATGAGAAGGGCTGAGAAATAGATGAGGGTGCCTTCGATCCTGTGCGCCCTTTCGGGTGTAAGCCACCCGCCATAGATGTCTGCCTGATAGAGGGAGACGGCGGCAACAATCCTGAGACCGTTCACCCCCACAGTCAGGATGAAGGATATCCCCAGGGTGACGCCAAACCACAGTCCTTTCCAAGTCACGCTCGGCATCAGCCGGATGGTTGTGAAGTAAAGCGTGGAAAAGGCGATGATCAGGAAATTGACCCCTGCGCAGGACGGGGCGATGATCAGGCCGTGCGACCTGCTTACAAAGCCGGTGTGTTCCTCCCATTCGAACGAAATGGCCGTGAGCCGTTGCACAACCCAGGCAGTGGGAGAGAGCACCCAGCGCAGGTCTTCACTCCCTGAAACGGAATAGTGGTATTTCAAACCAACAGCCAGAATCACCCCCACGGCATAGGGCGCTCCATACGCGATCAGTAGACTCTTCATGGATCTCATGGTTTCAGCTCACTTGACGGACAAAATGGAACTTACTCCTGCGCATACATGCTCTTCTCTGTCATTCCCGCGCAGGCTGGAATCCAGTTCGCAGAGAGGCTGGATTCCCAGTACGGGACAGGCTTAGTCAAACCGGAAATGACAAACAAATGAACTTCAAACCTATTGCTGTTATGGAGTAACCAGCCTATCCCCGCATCCCCCTGCTCAGGCCCCGTTTCGTGCGGTCCGCGACCATCTGCGATAGATCCAAACAAAGGGCGATACGAAAATGAAGAGGGCGACAAGGAGGCCCAGTTCAGGCTCGGGAACCTTGGAGCAGCCCCCACCGACCGCCAGGTTGGAGACACCGAGAGGCAAAGGGAGGGGCTGGTTTACGTCCTTTGCCTGCTCCCCGGGATTGCGGACAGCGTCCATGACCGCCACGAATGAGGTGTATGGGGTGAGAATGCTGTAAGCCAGACCCAGAGAGGTGACCTCGTTCTTCGTTTCCGCGACGGCCCCTCGGTCGCCAAAATCGGAGAGTCTTGCGATCCTCGTACGGGCCCAGAGATAGCGGAGCGCACTGTTTGCCTCCCCCGGATCCGCCTCTGACACCCGGAAGGTCTTTGCATACTCTTCCGTTTCTCTCTTCCCGGCCACCTCGATCAGGCCTTCCGCGTTGCCCCTCCATTTCCCGAATATTGCAAGAGGCCGCCGCGCAAACAGGTCAGGGACGCTCGGCGGCTCCACGTCATAGGCCTCAAATCCCTTGAACCCGACTCTGATCCGAGTGAGCACCGGTGACTGCACATAGTCGCGGAACCGCTCTGCAGTTACCCGGGCTTCCTCGGGCCGGGTAACCACGAAGGGCTCTCCCAAACCTGCCTTTGCCATGCCTTCGATGAGAAAACGGTTTACGCTGGACCCGATGCCGAAGGAAAAGACATTGGTGTTATTCAGGTTGTTGCGAATGATCTCGAAAACGTCCCTCTCCGCAGAAATGAAGCCGTCCGTGATGATCAGGACACTCCTCGAGGTGTTTTCGTCCCGCGGCAGAGACAAACCCCTTGTGAGTGCCGGCGAGAGCTCTGTTCCACCGCCCCCCTGCCGTGAGTCGATCACCTGAATGGCGCGCGCTATATTTGCCTGCGTGGCCGGCACGGATGACGAGGACATGGCACAGGAGGAACCGGAGAAAAGGATCACATTGAACTTGTCCCTTTCCCGGAGGCCGCCGATAAGATCCCTGATGAGCGTCTTGGCCGTGGCCAGCGGGAATCCGTGCATGGAACCGGACACATCCAGGATGAAGATGAACTCCCGGGGCGGAATGTCCTTTGCCTGGACCCGCTCCGGCGGCTGGACCATGAGCAGGAAAAAGTTCTCGGTCTCCCCTTTGTAGAGCATCAAACCGCTTTGGATCTCCTTCCCCATGAGCCTGTAGTTCAGTATGAAGTCCCGGTTCCCGCTCGACTCCTTCGGCTCTTCAAGGGAGACCCTGGCTATGGACTTGCTTTCCCACTGCACATCCACACGATGGGAGGGACAGGCAAGCTCCTGCAGGGGAATGCCGGTGGAGACTGTGACGTGGATTCCGAAACTCGCGGGGACAGGACTCCCTTCCTTCAGATAGGGGCTTTTGACCCATAGGTCCGTTTCCGGCGCGCCGGCCTCCGGCTGGTTGGAGTACCGGGGGCCGACCACCGTGGGATACACAAATTCATAAGTTCCCTCAGAGGGCACAAGCAGTTCCGTATAGCGCAGTTCTATACGGACCTCGTCTCCCGGCATGATGTTGGCCACATTCATGTTAAAGACATTAGGCCTTTGCTGCTCCAGCAGGGATGCGCTCTTCCCTTCGTGCCTGGCCTTTGCAAACTCCCTTTTTGCCGTTCCCCGCTCACTGATTCTGGCAGTCACCACACGTTCCCCGATGATCATATTCATCCCGTGCACGGTTGCCCGTGTGGATGCGGGAAATATATAGCGCGCATTGATCGGCTTCGAGCCCTGGTTCACATACTTCTGGCTGACAAAGACCTCTGCAATGACCCCGTTGATCCTGGCATCGACGGTGGTTTCCTTGAGAGGAAATGAATCGACCGAAGAATCTCCCTCCTGGACAAAGAAGTAAGGAGACAGGGTCTTGTCTTTTCTTTCTTCCCCAAGAGCGGGGCATGAGAGCAGGACCAGGACAATCACCACACAAGAGAACGGACAATTCACCATTTGACGCATGACAACACCTCCTGTAAAACCTTAGCTCTTTGAAAATGGCGCAGGGTTTGGGCATGGGGGTCTTTTTTATGCATGCGCTTTCCCAAGCGCTCCTCGCTTTGAAAAAAGACCCCCATGCCCAAACCTCACTCAACCGGAGAACGCATCGTGGAGGAGGTGAATGAAGGGAATTTGAAGTCAGCGTGAAAAGTGTGTGAAAAGAAGAAGCCGATTCTTCGGTGCAACTTGAGAATGCACAACATTTCGTGCATACTGCACCTGTGAAACAGGAGTGTAAAGGCGGGTCCTGAGTACCGAAACGACTGGAGCATTGGAGTCAACATAAACAGTCTGAGGAGAAACCCATGAAGAAAGAAACCGTTCTTACAATGAGCTCCGCCAGCATCAAGTATGGCTTTGGCGCTACCCGTGAAGTAGGGCACGACATGAAGGAGCTGGGTGCGAAAAGAGTGATGGTTGTGACAGACGAAAATGTAGCCAGGGAAGAGCCTGTCGCAGTCACTGTCGAAGCCTTGAAAAGGGAAGGAATCGATACGGTGCTGTTCAGCGATGTGCGGATTGAACCGACCGATGGGTCTCTCTGGGATGCAGTCCGCTTTGCGGAGCAGGGCAGGTTCGATGGATTTGTAGGTGTGGGAGGCGGTTCCAGCATGGACACTGCCAAGGCGGCAAACCTCTACTCCACCTTTCCTGCCGATTTCCTGGAATATGTGAACGCGCCTATCGGCAAGGGCAAACCTGTACCAGGCCCGATCAAACCGCTGATCTGCGTTCCTACGACTGCAGGAACGGGAAGCGAGACGACCGGCGTCGTGATTTTTGATTATGAAGAAATGCAGGCCAAGACAGGTATAGCTCATCGGCACATCCGTCCCGCTCTCGGCGTTGTAGATCCGGACAACACCCGAAATCTGCCCAAAATGGCCGCTGCGTGTACCGGTTTCGATGTCCTGGTCCATGCACTTGAGTCGTTCACAAACCTCCCCTTTGATCAGCGGGAGGCCCCGCAACACTACTCCCTGAGGCCGGCGTATCAGGGGTCAAACCCGATAAGCGATGTCTGGGCTGTGAAAGCCATCGAGATGGTGAGTCGCAACATTGTACGGGTGGTTCAGGACAGTTCGGACGATGAGGCCCGCAGCCGGATGATTATTGCCGCAACGTTCGCAGGCATCGGTTTCGGGAACGCGGGACTCCACTTGCCTCATGGCATGTCCTACCCTGTTTCCGGGATGGTGCGGGATTATGTTCCCGAAGGCTATCCCGCGGGCCGTCCTCTGATTCCCCATGGCATGGCCGTGGTGTTGAATGCACCGGCAGCCTTCCGATTTACCGGCCCCGCACGACCGGATCGACACCTGGAGGCGGCTCGGTTGATGGGAGTGGATGTCGAAGGGGCGAGACAGGAGGAGGCCGGAGAGGTGCTTGCCAGGGCAGTGATCGACCTGATGAAAAAGACAGGCATGCCCAATGGCCTTTCCGCGGTCGGCTACACTGAGGCTGATATACCCAGGCTTGTCGAAGGGACGATCCCCCAGCATCGGGTTACAAAATTGTGTCCTCGGCCCTTTACGCCTGAGGATCTGAAAGGGATTTTTCTCGATTCAATGCGTATTTGGTAGGAGCTTGAAATGGTCCGGTATCTATTTGCAGCTGTGGTGACGGTGTACATGCTGTCAACCGGGGTAACGCTTTCTTTTGCTGAAAGCGTAACCTTGAAATGGCCGTTCAAGGGCAATGAGTTCACCTGGACAACGGAATTCCGAAACCAGGATCTGCAATACTACCGCTCCAGGCCCAGGCCCCGGACCATCGATTATTCCATCTATGCATCGGACTCCACAGACGACCGGTACATGAAAGAGCTGACTGCGCTGTTCAGGAAAATAGCCGCGCAGAACAACTTCAGCCGGAGAGAAGCGATCGAGTTCGTCATCTCCTTTGTCCAGCATCTGCCATATACGTCCGACAACGTGACATCTTCCTTTGATGAATATCCCCGCTTTCCCCTGGAAACCTTGATCGAAAAAGGAGGGGACTGTGAAGACACCGCCATCCTTGCAGCAACCCTTCTGAAGGAGATGGGCTTTGATGTGGTGCTGATCGCCCTGCCGCGCCACATGGCAGTGGGGGTGGATTGCGGCGACTGCAGCGGGACCTATTTCGAGGCCCAAAGCAAAAAGTACTATTATGTGGAGACCACGGCTACCGGGTGGGAGCTCGGCAGTTTGCCTCGGCAGTACGAAGGATACGACCCGAGACTGTTCCCTCTGGTTCCGCAACCGATCGTCGACGCCGAATTCTCGCACAGAAAGATAGAGACCCTCCAACGCCAACACACTTACGAAATCATCGTCAAGGTGGCAAACGAAGGATCCCAGCCTGCAAGGAACCTCAAGATCTGGACAGCGTTTGCCGCAGAGAAGCAGGGCATGGTTTACTCACAGCTCGTGACGGAGCCCTCCTCACTCCCCCCTTCAGGGGAGATTACAGACACCATCACTCTGCCTGCGCCGAGGAACGCGAGGACACGGCTCCTTATAAAGGTCTTCGGGGACAACTTTATAAGCCGCGCCTTTGCCACTGACTGGATGGAGACAGATTGAACGTCCCGGAGGGAATCACGCCCTTACGTGGCAGACGATTTAACTCAAGGGTGCCCAGATTTATGGCCCGGCAACCGGGCTTGTACTGAAGACTACATTTGAGAGTCCACAGGGCCAACATGAAGATACTCTCTTACAGGTTTTTCCCACCGCAGAATTATTGACACCAAATCAATATATTGGCATACTCACGAACGTCATCACGTCATAACCTCATGGTGCTTCTGCCATGAAAAAGCGAGACTTCCTTCCAGCGAAGATCATCAGGCCGCTGCTTCCCAGGGTGCTGATCAGGACCAGGCTTTTCCAGCTCCTGGACAAAAGCCTGGAGCATCCCGTCGTCTGGGTGAGTGGCCCGGCGGGCTCCGGCAAGACCACTCTTCTGGCAGGCTATACGCAAGCCCAGAAATTCCCCACCCTCTGGTACAAAATCGATTCCGACGATGCGGATATCGCCACCTTCTTTTATTATTTGGGTTTGGCCGGCCAAAACGCCACTCCTCGTAACAAGCGAAGGCTCCCCTTTTTGACCCCCGAGTACGCCTCGGGTATCCCGGCCTTTTCGAAGAGCTTTTTTGAAGACTTGTTTGAACGACTGAAGAGGCCGTCCGTTCTGGTGCTGGATGATTTTCACGAAATACTGAGCAGTCCCGTCTTTCTCAAGACCCTCATCGCCGGGCTGTCTGTCATGCCGGCAGGAATCAATATGATCATCGCAAGCAGGACAGCGCCGCCTCCGGAATTCGCGCGCTTCAGAGCCAATAGGATGATGGCGGTCATCGACTGGCCCCAGCTGCGCCTGACCAGCATCGAAGCCCACGAACTGATTGCGATGCTGCATCAGGAGGACTTATCCTCCGCACGGATCGAGCGCCTTCACAAGGAGGTGGACGGCTGGGTTGCCGGTCTCATATTAATGCTGGAGAAATCATCGCTAACACCGGCGACTCTCGGGTTGAATATACTCCGCAACTACGAAATCATCTTCGATTATTTTGCCAAGGAGGTTTTTGAAAGACTCCCGGAAGAGGACAGGGATTACATTCTGACCACTTCCGTGCTGCCCCGAATGACGGCGTCTCTGGCCGAGTCCCTCACGGGCCGGCCCGAATCCGCCCGTATACTGAAGAGGCTCTACCAGAATAATTTTTTCATGATCAAACATCGAGGACAGGAGGAAACTTATCAGTATCATGATCTGTTCCGAAACTTCCTCCTGCTGACGGCCAAGGACCAGTTGGGGCCTGCACAATTGGCGGTCCTGAAGAATCGGGCAGCCGGGTTGCTCGCCTCCCACGGCCGGATCGAAGAGTCGGTGGCCTTGTTTGAAGAGTGCGGCGCGTTTGAAAAGATGATCCCGTTGGTTCTAGCCAAAGCCCCCGACTTTATAGAACAGGGCCGGCACCAGACCCTGTCTCAATGGATCACCGGTTTGCCTGATGACATTCTGGAGGACAACCCCTGGCTCGCGTACTGGTTGGGCTGGAGCCGGATGCCCTATGACCCCTTCGCCGGCAGACCCGTTTTCGAAAATGCCGTAGTTGGTTTTGAGAAGCAGCACGACCAATGCGGTGCGCTGATGGCCCTTTCCGGTGTGCTGCAGTCCATCTTTTTTTCATTCGATACCTACATTTTTTATGATGACTGGATCCCCAGGATCGAAGGGTTGGAAAGCGCGCTTGACGGCTTGAAATCCGCGGACAAAGCCGTCGTCATCTCGGGTGTGCTCTGGGCCATGGTGCTCCGTCGCCCCGACCACCCACGCCTTCCGGAATGGGAACAGCGAGCCCTGGACTTGCTGCTGGGCGATCTGTCTGTGGAATTGAAGGCACAGCTCCTGGCCCCGCTCTTGATGCGATGGAAGTTCAGCGGTCTGCTTCCAAGAGCACAGCTTATGCTGCAGGAGTTCAGGCGCTTGACCCTCGCGAGAGAAGTCACCCCTCTCATTCGGCTTACACTGGGAGCCAACCAGGTCTTCTTCTTCTCTCTCCATGGCGAGTTTGATGAATGTCGGCGCTGCTGCGACGAAACCCTTGCGCTGGCCAGCGCCACGGGTATTCACCAACTCGATTTCTGGGTCCGAGGGCACGGCGCCTCCGGCGCGCTGAGTTGCGGCGAACTGGCTGTCGCCCAGCATCACCTGGAGGAACTGAAACGGGTATTAGGTGACGTGGGTGCATGGAAAAAAGATCTCTATTACTTCCTGAGTCTCTGGAAAGCCCTTCTCGACGACGAGCCGGAGAACGCGAAACGTTATGCCGACCTGGAGCTGAGTCATTCCATGGCCGCCGGCATACCGCCCACTGTCGCCATCGCTCACTGGGGCCGAGCCCTGGCCCTGCAGCGCTGCGGTGAAAGAAGGCTAGCCTCGGAGGAAGTGGATCGAGCGCTATCATTGGTCAGGCGGTACGAGAACCATCAAATCCTTTTCGGATGCCTGCTAACAGTTGCCGAATTCGCTGTAGATCGAGGAGACGATGAAGCGGCAGTTGAAGCATTGCGGCAGGCAATGGCGCTGGGGAGGCAGCACGCTTATAAGAACGTATATTTCTGGCGCCCTCAAGTCATGGCCGATCTGTGCGGCAGGGCACTAGCGGCCAAAATTGAAGAACGGTACGTGCAACAGCTTATCCGGATACGCAGCCTCTTACCCACCGAGGCCCATCTCACGCTATCGAATTGGCCGTGGCATCTAAAGGTCTACACGCTCGGCCGCTTCGGTCTGACGAAAGACGGCAAGCCGGTCACCTTCCGCGGCAAGGCGCCGCAAAAACCATTGGCCCTGTTGAAAGCTTTGATTGCGTTTGGTGGGCGCGACGTGCCGGTTACCCGTCTGCTGGATGCACTCTGGCCTGACCTGGATGCAGACGGCGCCTACGATGCCTTTACGATTTGTCT
Source organism: Deltaproteobacteria bacterium HGW-Deltaproteobacteria-15 (assembly GCA_002840535.1). GTDB lineage: Bacteria > Desulfobacterota > DSM-4660 > Desulfatiglandales > HGW-15 > HGW-15. The sequence continues at coordinate 29,441 of PHBH01000058.1, forward strand.
GCACCGCCTCAGAAAGCTGGTTGCAAACGAGCTAGCCGTACAGGTATCGGAAGAAAAAGTCACCATGGATCAACGCTGGTGCTGGGTCGACGTATGGGCGTTTAAACATCTCATCGGTCATGCCGAAGCATCGAGAAAAGATGGGAGAGCGGCTCGCGCGTGCGCGCTTGTTGAAAAGGCAATCGGATTGTATCAGGGAGATTTTCTGGCCGGTGAGCGCGAGGAACCGTGGATGGTGGCGCCATCCGAGCGTCTGAAAATCCTTTTTTTCAAGAGTGTTTCCTGGCTGGGCCTTCATCTTGAAGAGGCCGGCCGTTGGGAGCAGGCTGCAAAATACTACGAAGATTTCCTTGAACTGGATCCTTGCAGGGAGGATTTCTACCGTCGCCTCATGGTCTGCTATGACAAGCTTGACAGAAGAAGTGATGCCTTGTCCATTTATCAGCGATGCAGGAGAATTCTCTTCTCCACCCTTGCCATAAGCCCGTCCCCGGAAACCGAGGCGGTTCGCGCCGCCATCTCATCCCAGAGAAAAGCATAATTCCCCTAATTTTCTCGTCAATCCGTAAGCTATCTGTAAGTTACTTCCAGGTAGGAATTCTCAACCGCCAGGTTGCCGGGTAACTCCGACAGGCAGTTTATGAAGGATCCGGAGCATGGCATTGGAATCTCTAATGCGGTCCATTTTCAAAGCATCCAAGGAAAACCTCCGGATCCTGAACTCGGTCTCTGTAATGACGATGATATTGAGAAAAACCACTCCAGCTGACCTGCATCACCCTGCAAAGCACGGTGACCGGGTAGGCCTTCCTTTGCTGCCGGACGAAGTCGTGTCTCAGTTCGACTCTTTGGCAAAGAAGGCCGCTGCCTTTTTTAAGATCTCCCGCTCCATTTGCAGGCGCTGGTTTTCCTTCTTCAACCGCTTTACTTCGGCCTCCAGCTCCTTGCGGGGGATTTCACCTTTAGCCCCATCCTGCTGGTCTTTTCGAAATTCACGGACCCAGCGGGAAACGTTGGACCGGCCTACACCCATACGCCGAGCACTAACTCTAAAACATCATGTCTTCGTAGGAGGTTGAAATGAAAAAGTATTCCTTCTATCACGTCGCTTTTCTAATTCCGTCGATTACAATTGGGATTTTGGCGATTTACAGCTATCAAGCTCTTGCAAAGAGCGTTAGGACCGGCGAATTTGTAACAGCCATGGCCGTTGACCCTTTTAACGACAAAGAACTCTATGTTGGGACTAAGAAGGGCGATGTATTTAAGAGTGATGACGGGGGCGAAACTTGGACCCCCATTAACAATGGGCTGAAGAAGAAGGAAATTCTATCCATCGCGGTAGACCCAAACAATAAGAAAACAATCTATTGCTCTACTGGGTGCGGCGCTTTCAAGAGCGTAAACGGGGGAGTTAGCTGGCACGTCATAAGTGGTTGCGGGATTTCTGATAAGGAAATTTCGGCCATTGTGGTTGACCCCACAGACGCATCAACCTTCTATGCCATTGCACGTAATTGCGTATGGGTCATGGCTCTGTTCGGAAACGAAGCGGGCGAACATAGGACAGCATCTTCTATGTGCGACGGGCTGGTCAGGAGTGACGATAAAGGGAAAACTTGTTCCTTCATAGGAGACTTCTCGGATGCCGGCCTGAAACTGGAGTGTATCGCAGTCGATCCGACTAAGAGGAACACACTCTATGCGGGGACAAGAAGGGGTCTTTACAAAAGCACTGACAAAGGTGAATCCTTTCCTTCCTATGACCGGCGGCTCGACAATTCTCATATAACGAGCATCGCGATCGACCCGCGTGACAATCGTAAAATTTACGCTACTACTACTGAAGGTATCTTCAAAAGCACGGATGAAGGAGATAATTGGAGTGGGATCACCAATAACTTGCCGTCTACGGAAGTTGTTTCGCTGGTAGTCGATCCCATCGAACCTCCTAAGCTTTATGCCGGGACCCGGCTCGGGGCCTTTTCCAGCAAAGACGGGGGAAGAACATGGCAAACCGTACAGGGGGACCTAGGGAGACTTGCAATCAAATCCCTGGTGATCGACCTGAAAAAGAATGCTTTGTATGCAGTCACCGCCGATGGAGCGCTCAAAAGCACAGAAGATGGGGAGTTACGGGCAGGCATTGTGTGGCATCATTGAATTTGCTCAAAGCCCAGTAGCACAGTAAGAAGTTGCGTGCTTGAAAAGTGTATCCCGAAGTGGCCGGTATCCGTGAGGACCGGGAGGGTTGCCGCCCTACATTCCCACTTCGGGGTACAACTTTCTACGTTCTCGTGAGACCATGTTTGTCTTAGCTGCTCTGCTCACAGGTTTGAGCAAATTTGAGATAAATAACGGGTATCTGGTGCGGTCTTTATGTGGGCAGAGCTGGCAGGGCCGCGGCAAGCTGATGTGGCGTCCCCCATCTCGTCTCCGCGACTCGCCCGGGACAAACTTGGGGGAGAGATTCTGTAACCCCCTTCGTTCGACTTGCGCGCTCTTAACATTATTTTACACCGCTTTCACACTCCATTACAGTTTCAACAAAACTTCTTTACACCGCAGGGGTTAAACTGCCCTCCAACCCGGCGCGACGGAACTCAGGTCAGCGGGGCCGGGGGAAGTTTCATAGAAGAATCTTCTTCGAAATTCCATGATAAGGAGGTCATGTCGGATATGATCGCCGAATATCGTACAAAGCGAGGGGAGAAGGAGGGAGAAATGACCAGAAGAGAGTTTATCGTGGATGGGTCCATCGTTCTTGGCGGTGCCGTCGGTCTGATGACAATGGGTGGTGATTTCATCAATCCTCAGAAGGCCAAGGCGGCAAACGTGGTGTTTCCTGAGTCAACCTGCGGCAACGAAAAGCCGGCCCGCAAGAAGGCCCTGGTGGCATACTCCAGTTATTGCGGAAGCACGGGAGGTGTTGCCGAGGCCATAGGCCAGTCACTTTGCGACTGCGGGGCCGGCGTGGACGTGCGGCTGATCAAGAACGTGAATGATCTTTCATCCTATGAATTCCTCGTCATTGGAAGCGCAGTTCGCAGCGGCTCCTGGTGGCCCGAGGCAATAGACTTTGTTGTGAAAAACCGCGAGGTCCTGAGTCGGATCCCCGTAGCCTATTTTCTGACCTGTCTTGCCCTTTATCGGAACACCGATGCAACGCGCCGCATTGCGGAAGACTACATGGACCCTGTGCTGAAAGCCGCTCCAGAGATAAAACCGGTTGACATGGGCTTTTTCTCAGGGGCACTCGACTACAGCAAACTCGGCTTCGTCTACCGCACGGTGATGAAGTCCAAGATGAAAAAGCAGTCCATACCTGAAGGGGACTTTCGCGATTGGGGGGCAATTCGATCTTGGGCCGGAAATCTCAGTTCATTGTTGCGAACTTAGAATTGGAACAAGCCTTCCAGCAGCCTTTACAGTGCCAGCTTCTCAGGCCAATGGGGTTAACACTGTATAATGGCGGACGGGTTGCCGTAAATCCTGGAGAATCCTTGTGAAGGAATTGATTCCAGGCTAAAAATGAGATTATGGCTACCCTATTCAGGCGAAAAAAGAGCACCGCAAATGTACCTGATGAACCGAATGCTTTAGCGAGGCGTGGGGCTTTCTACGGCATACAGGCAATCCTTATCGGGCTCATCCTTCTCGTGCTCCTGCCACTCCTGCTCTTACAGGCTTACTTCATCTATGACCGGTATCGATACAGTAAGGGAGTACAGTTTCAGTCGAACCTCGAGATCTCCAGGGCGGTGGGGCGGGCTTTCGAGGTGTTTGTTCACAACTTCTGGAACCAGGAGCTCGCTATTGGGACCAGCTTCATCCTGCGCAGTGATCTGAGCATAAAGCAGATGAACCGGGTTCTTAAAGAAACCACGGATACGTATCCCATGATCCAGAACTTCGCATGGATAAACCCGCAGGGGAGAGTCATCGCATCGACGCTTCCTGATGCGATCGGACGGGATGTTTCGGACCGGCCGGGTGTTCAGGAAATCATCCGGGGTCAAAAAGACCGGTCAGTGAGCGACATTTTTGTCACCACGCGCACGCAGGAGCCCGTATTCAACATCATTCGCGCCATTCAGGATAAGGACGGCTCTCTTCGAGGCATAATGGGCGCATCGGTCGACGTGACCCGGCTTGACGTCCTGTTTGCTTTCCAAAGATCCATGGGCGGTGGAATCAGCATACTCGACAGCAAGGGGATGCTCGTCTATCGGTATCCTGCCATTCAGATCCCTTGGGAGGAACGTGACTGGCTTCGTCTTTACCCTTCCCTTATCACGGAACCGCTTGCCGGCAAGGAAAATGTAAAAACCTTAATCGCCGCCTATGATGAGAAGACATGGATTGTGGCCGTTACCCCCATACACTCTCTCGGCTGGGTTGCGTCCGCCGGACGTTGGCAGGATGAGGCGTTTGGGCCAATCATGTCAGCTACCATGAAGCACGCTTCAGTTGCCCTTATTCTTGCCCTGGCGTCTCTTGTCGCCGCCCTGACATTGGCCCGCAAGATCGTCGTCTCCGTAACTGCAATCCGACGTCATGCGCTCGCCCTCGGTCGCGGCGAGGCGGATAAACCGGTGATCGTCTCAGGCCCTGCAGAAATGAGAGACCTTGCCGATTCCTTCAACAGAATGGCCGGAGAGATGCGGATCCGCGAGACGGCTCTTCGAGAGAGCCAGGCCCGGCTTCGCCGGCTTTATGAATCCGGGCTGATCGGTGTCACGTACTGGAATATGGACGGCGCCATCATAGATGCAAACGACCGTTTTCTGGAGATGATAGGCTATACGCGAGCGGAGCTTTCTGCGGGCAAAATCCGTTGGATCGATATCACCCCGCCGGAGTACCGTTCCCTTGACGAGCAGGCGGTGGCGGAGATCACAACGACGGGAGTGAACAGCAAGCCCTTGGAGAAGGAATATACCCGCAAGGACGGCACAAGAGTACCGATCATCATAGCCGGCGCAATGCTCGATGAAAAAGGGTTTGACGGAGTGGCAGTCGTTCTCGACATCACCGAGCGCAAGCGGATGGAAGAGGAGCTTCGAAACGCCGAGCTGCACTTCAGGCTACTCTCCGACATTGCGGGGCGGCTGCTTGCATCAGAAAATCCGCAGGGTCTTGTCAATGCTCTTTGCAGAAAGGTTATGGAGCATCTGGACTGTCACGCCTTCTTCAACTTCCTGGTTGACGAGGGGGCGGGAAGGCTTCGCCTCAATGCGTATGCCGGCATTCCCGATGAGGAAGCCCGAAAGATCCAATGGCTGGACTTCGGGGTCGCTGTCTCTGGTTGCGTGGCCCGGGATGGAAGCCGTATGATAGCCGAGGATATTTTCCATACCCCGGATATCAGGACAGCCCTGGTAAAGTCTTATGGCATTCAGGCTTACGCATGCCATCCTCTCATGGTACAGGGCAAAGTCATAGGGACACTCTCTTTCGGCACAAAGACTCGTACAAGCTTCACGCCTGAGGATATTGAGCTCATGAAGACCGTGACCGATCAGGTTGCCACGGCCATGGAGAGAGTGCAGCTTATCGAAGCACTCAGAAAATCACGGGACGAACTGGAACTTCGCGTCCGGGAGCGCACTGCTGAACTGGAGACCAAGAACCGGGACCTTCAGGAGTTTGCATTCGTCGCCTCGCACGATTTGAGTGAGCCGCTCCGAAAGGTTCAGACCTTTGGATCGTTGCTGGAGACAAATAGCGGCGATCGGCTCGATGAGCGAGCAAGGGATTATGTCTCACGAATGACTGGTGCTGCGAGTCGTATGCAGGAGCTCCTTGACGCGCTTCTCAGGTATTCACGTGTAGAGACGCAGGCGCGGGATTTCGTAGAGCTCAAACTGGAGGACCTTGTTCGAACGGTGGCGAACGATCTGGAAGTATCCATAACCAAAATCGGGGCCCAAGTGGAGATCGGACAGCTGCCGGTGATCAAATGCGATCCGAACCAGTGGCGGCAATTGTTTCAGAATCTGATTGCAAACGCGGTCAAGTACCACCGTTCAGAGGTCAAGACCATGATCAGGATCTCCGGGGAGCTGCAAGACCGTACGGCACGAGTCTTTGTGGAAGACAACGGCATCGGGTTCGATATGAAATACCTGGACAAAATCTTCCAACCCTTTCAGCGCCTCCACGGCAGAAAGGAATATCCGGGGACCGGCATCGGCCTGGCCATCTGCAAGAAGATAGTAGCACGCCACGGGGGAACCATTACCGCCGAGAGCAGTCCCGGAAAAGGATCGACGTTCATCATCGAAATCCCGCAGAGCGAGTGAGGTCCCTGCCTCCAGGCTAACCGGTCGATAATCGCCTTCCTTCCTACCCCTCTCACCCCCACCTTGTGAACGACTGCATTTCAGAGGAAAATCGTCCAGGGCCGTTGTTGTTTCCTGTAAGCGCCTTACAGTTAATCATTATAGGCAATACATCTCGATTTCCGGGACAAGTAGTACCCAACCCTATGTTAATGCTTGTATTCGTTACTCATAATGGATTTGCCGGGTTGAGAATACGCTCGCAGATGCGTGCTTATTCCCATTGGAGATAATGTCCGACCGAGGCAAAGGAGCGTTTGACATGAAAAAGATATTCCTTGGCATCCCTCTTCTCTTTGTGGCACTCGCCGTCGCATGTGCGCAGCAGAGCGGTGGAGACCGGCAGGCGGGCTCGGGTGGATACACCCCTTGGCCCGGCGCTCAGTCTTCCTCGACCGAAGCAGTCGGCCGATCCGGGGGGGATTTTCCCTACGGCCCACAAGATGAGTACGGGGGTGCTGTGGGGGGTCAATCGAGTGTTCAGTCGGCCCACGGCTTCGATCGAGGGACCCAGACACAGAGATGGGGTCCTGCAGGCCGTCCCTCCGGCCCTGTCTCAGGCTACAGCGATATGGGCCATGGCCTGGGGACTCAGACCAGTCCCCCCGCCGTCGGCGGATCCATATCGGAAGGTGGCGTAGGGCAGTAATCCCCATCACAGGGGTGGGAATGCGCAAAAAAACAATGGTGAGGGTCGGCACCTCGGGGTACCAATATACCCATTGGAAGAACGTTCTCTACCCGGAGGATATGCCGAGGAAACACTGGTTCGGACGCTACTGCGAACTTTTCGACACGGTGGAGTTGAACACCACCTTCTACCATCAGCCTAAGGAGAGCACTTACGAGAGTTGGCGCGCGGTTGCGCCGCCGAACTTTCGATATGCCGTCAAATACAACCGCTTCGGCACCCACATTAAGCGGCTCAAGGATGGACCGGAACACCTGGAGAGGTTCCTCTCGGGTGCAGAGCGGCTGAAGACGTCGCTCGGACCCATACTCGTGCAGCTTCCGCCCAATTTCAAGAAGAACAAGGACCGTCTCGATGAATTCCTGCGCGCCGCGCCGCGCAGGCATCGCTGGGCAGTGGAGTTCCGGGATCCTTCCTGGCTCGACGACGAGATCTATGATCTGCTCCAAGCGCGTGGAGCCGCACTCGTCATCCACGACCACATCAAAGAGCATCCAAGGACGGTCACCGCAAACTGGATTTACCTGCGCTTTCATGGCGGCGAGAACAACGGAAGTTATTCAGATCGCCAGCTTGCAGAGACCGCGGACCATATTGAAAGTTTCATTGCGCGGGCTCTGACGGTTTGGGTGTACTTCAACAATGACTTGAATGGACATGCCGTTTACAACGCAAGGGATCTCATTGCCCGTCTACGGCAAATGGGTGTGCCAGCGGGCGTCAGGTGAGACTCCACCCGCAGAGCAGGCGCGCGGCCTCAGGTGATCCAATATTCTGACACGGGATCCGTTACACGCCTGCCATTATGGATGAAAAAAGCTTACACCCTGAATGTATAATTCTTTTCCTTTTCCCCCATTACAATGACATCGCCCTCCATGTGGTTAAGATTTTATTAACAATGACCAGGGGGCTCTTTGATGGGGCTACGGATCCTTTCCATATGTGCAAGCCTTCTCATAACGACCATCTCCGCGTGCTCTCCAATCTCCACGGGTTACCGTGCACAGGGATTGAGATACAGCCAGAAGGCATTTGACTACTATGAAGAGACTCCAGACCTCCATCGGGTAATTGAGCTGGAAAAGGTCAGGGTACATATCATCGGCAGCCGAAGACTCTTTGAATGGGAAAAGGCGAGAGCCGAAGGATCGGCGACCATAGCGTATTCTACCCGCAAGAACGACATCTTCATATTCGGGAAAAAGGTGGGTGACAAGATCATTGTCAATCAGGCGGTCCTTGGACACGAGATAAACCATCTGCTCAATTTCAAAGACATGGAGATTGCAGACCCTGATGAGTTGAACGAGATCGAATCACGCCACAACGCCGAGTCCTGGACCCAGCGGATCCACCAGTACTTCAAGGATGAGAAGTAGAGGAGTGGGCGCGCGTTCTAAAGCGGATGATGCAAATCCGCTGGAGGCCCCGGGGTCCATTGACACAATCTTTCAAATCTCGTACATTTCGCAGCAAGACAAGCTCTTCTTGAACTCCTAATTTTTTTGCACAAGAAGCCGAGCAGGCTGCTGAGGGCCACGCCGCTCAGGGTGCTTGCCCTTTTCAGCAGCCTGCTTGAACAGCGGATCGGCCGTACATAGATATTTCTACTTGAATGGAGGATTGAATGAGAAAACAAACGTGGGGATTGATTCTCACCCTTCTCCTGGTTCTGCCTGCAGGCTGTGGGTATAATACCATGCAGCAGCAGGAGGAGAACGTCTTTCAAGCGTGGGCAAATGTAGAATCCAACCTGCAGCGGCGGGCCGATCTCATCCCCAACCTGGTGGAGGTTGTCAAGGGATATGCGGCCCATGAAAAGGAGACCCTTCAGGCGGTGATCGAAGCGAGGGCCAAGGCCACTGCGGTACAAATCAATCCGGCCGACCTGAGCAGCGCAGAGGCCATGAATCGTCTTCTCCAGGCTCAGGGGCAGTTGTCTTCCGCTCTCTCCAGATTGATGGTGGTCGTCGAACGCTATCCAGACCTGAAGGCCAATCAGAACTTCCTGGATCTTCAGAATCAGCTTGAAGGGACAGAAAACAGGATCAATGTGGCGCGCCAGAGATACAACGAGGCTGTCAATCAGTTCAACTATTCAATTCGGAAATTCCCGAACAGCCTCACCAACAGTTTACTTCTTCATCTGAAGGCAAAGGAGTACTTCAAGGCGGAAGAGGGGGCGCGGCAGGCGCCCAAAGTGAAATTCTAGCGAGGGACGAGGGACGTCCGCTTCGCTCGGACGAGGGAAGAAGAGGCTAAAGGCCAGAAAAAAAGATGAACGTCCAACATCGAACGCCTAACGTC
>PHBH01000059.1 GCA_002840535.1 Deltaproteobacteria bacterium HGW-Deltaproteobacteria-15
GGAGAGACGACTGCACCCTCGGTCTTCTCATTCACCCCTCTCCTCGTCTCTCCATCTCCTCTCAATCCTTATTGGTTATCCTCGCAGAGATCAACCGAATGGCGGGAACTCGTAGTTGGGATAGTTAGGGGTCTATCACAAGAAGTGCAGCTTACAAAAACGGGAGCATGACTACGCATGCTGCGAAGACGCTCGCGTACCAGGGAACACGAGGGTCCTTGTATGTCAGATAGAGGGCGTAAACCTCGATCTTGAGTTTTTTCGCCCACTGCTTCCAGCATCAAGGATATAGAAGAGGGCAGGACCTTCACTCAGGAAGAGATGGAAAGGCGAATGGAGAAATGGCTCGACAAATAGTCTGGGTCTACCCTTTCGATCTTTTGACGGACGTACAGATGGTATTGAATCTGTTCAAGGGTGCTGGAACGGGCGTCGCCATGAATATAACTGATCGCAAGAACCTCCGGGTATTCATGGCTTCTGAAGCGTGGGTTCGGTATCTCCTGCCTGCTCCGATGCTTCGGCAGGCGGCAACTGGGGTTATTACCCAATTTATTACCCATTTCAATTGGATCAAACAGGATTTCGCAATGGGTTGACTTCGGCCGCAGCTTTCGGTTACGTAAGAGTGCAGCCACGAAGGCACTAAGCCACAAAGAATTTATAATTTTTGATAAGTGCCTTACCTTCTTTGCGCCTTCGTGTCTTTGTGGCTGAATCTGGAAAAAGGAGTTGTCATGTCCATCATCACCATCTCGAGGGGAAGTTACAGCCGGGGCAAAGAAGCGGCCGAAAAGGTGGCCCAGGAACTGGGGTATGAATGCATTTCTCGTGATATCCTCCTTGAAGCGTCGGACCGGTTTCATGTGCCGGAGGTCAAGCTCGTTCGAGCCATTCATGACTCGCCATCGATTCTCGGTCGATTTTCCCAGGGGAAAGAAAGATATGTCGCCTTTATCCGTGAGGCCCTTTTGCGGCATGTGCAAAAGGACAATGTCGTCTATCACGGATTGGCCGGCCATTTTTTCCTGCAGCAAATCCCCCACGTGCTGAAGGTGCGGATTATCTCGGACTTTGAGGACCGGGTAAGAGAAGAGATGAAGCGGGAGAATATTCCCGAGGAAGAGGCTCGTTATACCCTTAAGAAGGATGACGAGGAGAGGCGCAAATGGGGCTTGTCTCTCTACGGCGCCGATACTTGGGACTCAAGCCTCTATGACGTCGTTTTACACGTAAGAACGATGAAAGTCAGAGATGTGGTCAACGTATTGCTCCATACGGTGAAACTTCCATGTTTTCAGACCACAAAGGAATCGCAAAGAGTTCTTGACGATTTGCTGCTGGCCAGCCGCATGCAATTGGCGCTTGTTCTTCAATTTCGAGATGCGAATGTGACGGTCAAGGAGGGAGTCGCGTTCGTCAGCGTCAGGGCGAATCTGACTGAGAAGAAGAAAGTGACCGCCAGAATAAAAGAGGCGGGCAAGAAATTGGGAATAAAGGAAATCAAAGTTAACGTCATTCCTTTATCCACGGTCGATTCCCTGGATACCTACAAATTTCTTCGTTTCGATTAGTCCAGTATTCCGCTTGGCGACTCGCCCGTAACCTTCAGCACGCGATCGAAGCCAAACTGCAACCTCACCTCAAGACTTTTTTCTTCTTGACACGTTTAGATTAGGATTCTATAAACTGACTGAGCACTCAGTTAGGAACCAAAATTATGACTGCACGAAAAGAGGCCATTCTAAAAGCAGCAGCGAACCTTTTTGCTGAAAGGGGTTTCAACGAGACCTCCATGGCGGAACTTGCCAAGGTCACAGGGGTAGCCCAGGGGACAATCTTTTATCATTTCAACAACAAAGAGGAACTTTTTCTAAAGGTCCTGGATGACTTCAGGACAAGTATCACCCAGGAATTTGAAAACCACATCAAGGAAAAGAATTTCACGACAGGTCTCGAAAAGGTGGAAGGCGCTTTGAACTTCTACCTGTACCTGGCCGGGTCCATGGAAGAGCGTTTCCGGATCCTGCACAGGCATCATGCTTATGAGCTTGCCCGGATCAATCCGGTTTGCAGGGTCCATCTTGAGTCCATTTACAGCTGTCTCGTCGATATTTTCGAAAAAGCGATTCTCTTGGGGCAACAGGACGGGTCAATCAGAGAAATGGACGCAAGGAAGGCTGCATTGATCATCTACACCATGGTTGATGGTCTGGTGCGTTTCAACACGTACGATCTTTATGATGGGGGCGTGCTGTCCAATGAGCTATTCGAATCATGCCGAAGGATATTGGAAAACAACAAGTCCTGCTGAGTTGGGAAAGAGCGCGATCAAGCTGGTTTTTCCTTTCATAAGGTGGTTCGAGAATTACGGAATAGGGAAGATTCGGCAGGATCTGATCTCCGGTCTCACGGTTGCGCTTGTGCTGATCCCGCAGTCCATGGCATATGCGCAACTCGCCGGGCTGCCTGCCTATTATGGCCTTTACGCATCTTTTCTTCCTCCAATGATAGCGGCCCTGTTCGGCTCCAGCCGACAACTGGCGACCGGCCCGGTCGCGGTGGTTTCGCTCATGACCGCTGCGTCCCTGGAGCCAATGGCCACTGCGGGCAGTGCAGGATACATCGGCTATGCAGTCCTGCTCGCCCTCATGGTGGGGATCTTTCAACTCGCCCTGGGGGTCTTAAGGCTTGGGCTTGTCGTGAACTTCCTTTCCCATCCTGTGGTGAACGGTTTTACAAACGCGGCCGCTATTATCATTGCCACATCACAGCTTTCGAAGCTCTTCGGCGTGTATGTGGATAACGCTGCACATCATTACGAGACCATTCTCAGGGTCATCCAGGCGGCACTCCACTATACCCACTGGCCTACTCTTCTTATCGGCGCCTTTGCCTTCGCCATCATGTACGGGCTGAGACGCATGAACCCCAGGATTCCCAATGTGCTCATCGCCGTGGCGGTGACTACCATCATCTCCTGGGCGACAGGTTTTCAGAATAATGTCACGGTCGGCATGGATTCCATTCAACCGAAGGAGGTCCGCGGCCTCATCCTCGAGTTGAATCGTACCTTCGGAGAGATCTCGAGACTTGCAGAGGAGCGAACCCACATCAATCAGGCTTTGGACAAGGCCAGCGCAGGTCGAGACATCGTGGGCGTACTCGGAGTGGAGCATGCGGCAGCCGTTCTCTCCATCAACATGGAACATATGAAATCAGCGCTGCAAAAAACGAAGGACAGGATCCGTTCAATTCTTCTGGTACGCGTTCCCGCAGCAGGCGGCAAAGATCGATTCTACCTGAAAGGGAATCTGCCCGAGGGGACAAATGACGACGGACGCACCTGGCGCATTCGGATCGGAAACAAGTCCCTTGATCCCGACAGCCTGATCCTGATGGGCGGCGGTGCTGTTATCGGGTCAATCCCCGGAGGCCTGCCGTCGTTTAGCATTCCCGACATAGATTTTCGCATTATCGGACATTTGCTCCCATTTGCCGCCATCATCTCGCTTCTTGGCTTCATGGAGGCGATCTCCATTGCAAAGGCAATGGCGGCAAAAACCGGGCAGAAACTGGATCCCAACCAGGAACTGATCGGCCAGGGCCTGGCCAATATCCTTGGGTCGGTTTCCAAGAGCTATCCCGTATCAGGATCGTTTTCGCGGTCCGCGGTCAATCTCCAGGCAGGAGCGGCCTCGGGAATGTCGAGCGTATTCACCGGTCTCATGGTTGTAATCGTCCTTCTGTTCTTCACGCCTCTTCTTAAACACCTCCCCCAGTCCGTTCTGGCCGCGGTGATCATGATGGCGGTGATCGGCCTTATCAATGTCTCCGGGTTCGTTCATGCATGGCGTGCCCAGTGGTATGACGGGGCCATTTCCATCATCTCCTTTATATGCACCCTTGCCTTCGCTCCCCATCTGGACAAGGGAATCATGGTAGGCGTCGTCCTCTCCCTCCTCGTCTTTCTTTACAAGAGCATGAGGCCGAAGGTGGTTTCCCTCTCCAGAGCCGAGGATCAGGCCTTGAGGTGCGTGAGCACCCACGGGCTGAGGGAATGCGAGTATATCGCAATGGTCCGCTTCGACGGCCCCCTCTTCTTCGCCAATGCGAGTTACCTGGAGGACAAGATCATGGAGGCGATGCGGAACAGAAAGACCCTGAAGCATATCGTACTCGTCTCCAACGGGATAAACGACATCGACGCATCCGGCGAAGAGATCCTCTCCCTGCTCATCGACAGGGTAAGGAGCGCCGGACTGGACATATCCATGAGCGGGGTGAATGAATCGGTGATGAACGTCCTTCGGCGCACTCACTTCCCTGCAAAGATCGGGGAGGATCATATCTACGCGACCATGGAAAAGGCAATCGGCGTGATACATCGGAAAACGCATGACTCGGGCGAAGAAAAGAGTTGCCCGCTGGTGGCCTGCAGCGGTGTCTCCCCATAGGGAAAAGGAGGATAGGAATGGCAGTAATCACGGTTTTCAGCGGTACCTTCTGTGGGGTGGAGCCCATCATCCGGGCGCTCTGCACCGGAACGGGTTACAGGAAGATCGGCGATGAGGATATCGTCGATGAAGCTGCGAAGCTTTCGGGCATGCCTGCCGCCAAAATCGGACGGGCGTTTTCAGCAAAAGCTTCTGTCTTTAACAAGTTTACACACGAAAGGGAACGATCCCTCGCCTACCTCAAGCTGGCGTTGGCTCAGACGCTTTCAGGCGACGACTTCGTTGTCGAAGGATTCAGCGGGCTTCTCGCCCCAGCGGATCTGACGCACATTCTCCGTATCTGCTTCATTGCCGACCTGCCCTTCAGGATATCGGCGGCAAACCAAACGCAAGGCCTCGAACAGGGGGAGGCGGCAAAGCTGATACGACGACAGGATGAAGAGCGAGCCGCATGGGTTCAAATGCTCCTGAACAGGAAAGATCCGTGGGATCCTTCCATCTACGATATCCTGATTCCCACAGACAAAACGACCCCGGATCGGGTTTTGTCGCTCGTTCGGGAGAATTTGAAAAAGTCCATCTTTCGCTCGACGCCTCAATCCCGTAAGGCATTGGAGGATTTTCTCCTCTCTGCAAATATCGAGGTGGCTCTGGCAAAAGAAGGCCACAATGTAGGCGTCTCCGCAAAGTCCGGGGAGGTCACCCTCACCATCAACAAGCATGTTCTCATGCTCAGCCGCCTCGAGGATGAGCTCAGGACCATTTCAAACAAGGTTCCCGGGGTGCGCAATGTCGTCACCAAGGTGGGGCCTGCCTTCTACCAGGCGGATATTTACCGGAAATTTGATTTTGAGCTCCCTTCCAAGATTCTGCTCGTGGATGACGAACGCGAGTTCGTAGAGACCCTTTCCGAGAGATTGTACATGCGGGATATGGGCTCTGCCGTGGCATACGACGGCGAATCCGCACTGCAGCTGATTAAGGAGGACGAGCCGGAGGTGATGATCCTTGATCTGAGAATGCCGGGTATCGACGGGATCGAGGTGCTCCGGAGGGTAAAGGCGAAGCAGCCGGAGATCGAGGTGATCATTCTGACAGGGCACGGATCCGAGGCGGATAAGGAAACCTGTATGAGCTTGGGCGCTTTCGCATACCTCCAAAAGCCCGTTGACATCGATCTCTTGAGTGACACCATCAAGAAAGCGAATGAAAAGATAAAGATCAGGAAAACGGTTTGAAACAGACAGCGGGCCATACTATGACTTCCATCGAGCCGGAGCGGCGGTTCAACGATCCGCCGAACCCCTTGTGGAAAAGGGTGAAAGGGCTCACCGCCGGGGACAATGCCGGGCCGGGACCCCGCCACCTGATCAATTACCGGCGCATCTGGAAACTCGCGGTTCTGCTTACGGGGGGCGTTTCGCTGATTCCCCTGATCTTCATCACCATCCTCGATTACCAGGTGACGCAATACGCGATAGAATCCGAGCATGACCTGCGCACCACGCGGATTGTCTCCAATACAAGACAGGCCATCTCCTTTTTTCTTACCGAAAGAAAATCAGCTCTGGAGTTCATTATTCATGAGAACAGCTTCGAGGCGCTGAATGACCCTCAAAGACTGGAAGGGATGCTGGAGAATCTCAAGAGAAGTTTTTCCGGCGGGTTTGTGGATCTGGGGGTGATCGATGCGTTGGGCCATCAGAGGAACTACGCAGGCCCTTATGCGCTGGGAGGAAAAGACTATAGCCGGCAAGAGTGGTTCACACAGGTCGTCGATCACGGAGTTCACATCAGCGATGTTTTCCTCGGCTATCGGAAGATTCCTCATATCGTGATCGCGGTTAAACGCATTCTCCCAAACGGCGCCTTTTACGTTCTCCGGGCCTCCATAGGGATCGCCCCTTTTGAAAAACACCTCTCTTCCCTGGAAATGGGCGGAAAAGGGGATGCCTTCATGATCAATCACGAAGGAACCCTTCAGACCTCCTCGCGCCATTACGGCAATGTTCTGGAAAAGTTTCCTTTGGCTGTCCCTGCCCACTCCCCGAGAACAGAAGTGTTCAACACCAAGGACGTGAACGGCGACGATCTTCTCATCGGCTTCCGTTACATCGACGAGACCCCTTTCGTGTTGATGATCGTGAAAAACAAGCAGGAGCTCATGAAACCCTGGTCCAGTACCCGGTTGAAGCTTTTGATATTCCTGCTCCTCAGCGTTACGGTCATCCTGACCGTCATCCTCTCCACCGCCACATACATGGTCCGAAAGATCAAGATTGCGGATCAAAAGCGCGTGATGTCCTTTCACCAGGTTGAGTACTCGAACAAAATGGCATCCATAGGCCGTCTGGCCGCCAGCGTGGCCCATGAAATCAATAATCCTCTTGCCATCGTCAATGAAAAAGCGGGACTGATAAAAGACCTTTTCACTTACAAGAACTGCTACGAAAAGGATGAACGGCTCCTTGGACTGGTCGACTCCATTCTCAAGTCCGTAAAGAGAGCCGGCACCATTACCAAGCGGCTGCTGGCCTTTGCACGAAACCTCGAGACGTCCATCGGTCCCGTTCACGTAAAGGATGTTTTGCAGGAGGTGCTCAGCTTTTTGGGAAAGGAAGCGGAACATCGGGACATCTCCGTTACCCTTGACGTCTCTTCAGGGATTCCCGTTCTGGAGAGCGACAGGGGAAAGCTCCAGCAGATCTTTCTCAATATCATCAATAATGCCTTTGCGGCCGTAAGCGACGGCGGGCGCATAGGCATACGCGCGTGGGAAGAAGGGAAGGGGCAGGTCCTCATCTCGTTTGAGGACAACGGATGCGGAATCCCGAAGGAGGATCTCAATCGTATTTTTGAACCCTTCTTTTCCACCAGGGCGAACCAGGGCGGAACCGGCCTCGGGCTATCCATTACATACAATCTTGTCCAGGAGATCGGCGGGACCATATCCATTGAGAGTGAACCGGGAAAGGGCACACGGTTCACCATCGTACTGCCTTCGGAGGCGAAAGGAGCGTAGATCGCATGCGAGTGTTGCTCGTGGACGATGAAACCGAATTCGTATCCACATTGGCGGAAAGGCTCGACCTTCGCGGGATCGAGGCGGAGTGGGCGACCACCGGTGCGGATGCCCTGCGAATTGCGGAGTCCAAAGCGTTCGATCTCGCCGTTCTGGATGTAAAGATGCCTGAGACGGGCGGTCTGAAGTTGAAGGAGAAGCTCCAGGAAAAATGGCCGAAGATGAGGTTCATTTTTCTCACAGGGTACGGTTCGGAGTCCGATTTCCATGCCATTGCCTGCCAGGCGGGCGAAGAATTCTGCCTTGTAAAGCCTGTGGATATAGAGATCCTGATCGAAAAAATGGACCATCTCCTTGAACGGGGGCAACAGGGATGAGCGATCGCATTGCAGCAGCTGAAGATGGTATTCGATTTTTCGGAAGGGTCACTGCTTCCATATCCCATGAAATCAACAATGTATTGGCCATCATCTACGAGAATTCCGGACTGGTGGAAGATCTTCTTCTGGCGGCCGAAAAGGGAAGACCGCTGGATCCCTCCCGGCTCAAGGAGTTGGCCGGGAGGCTGAAAGCCCAGGTAAGGCGTGGAAAAGAAATTGTGGAGAACATGAACCGGTTCGCCCACAGCGTTGACGAACCCGTGAATTCGTTGGATCTGAGGGACCTGCTGGCCTTGACCGTTTCTCTTGCACGGCGGATCGTTTCCATGAAAGAGTTTGAAGTGGAGGTGGAGAAGGTCGGGAAAGCCGTTCATATCCGGACAGATCCCTTTCTCCTGCAGAATCTCGTTTGGCTCTGCCTTGATTTCCTCATGGAAGCGGGCAGCTCGCCGGACAGCATCCGACTGATTCCGGAAGCAGCGGGTGACGAGGCGCGCATCCGGTTTACGGGAATGAAAAGCGTACCATCAGGAGCCGGTTTTCCCACCCCAAAACAGGAAATCCTCAGCAAGGCTGTCGGCGCCCGGCTTTGCATGATCGATGGCGAGATGCTTCTATCCATCCCTCAGAATGCAGCAGTTCCGCCACAAAGACACCAAGGCACGAAGAAGGAGAAGGAAGTATGAACCCCTGTCAAAAAGAATGGATCTCATTGCCAAGAACTTTGGAAGATGTTCGAGTATCGGCACACGAGGCATTAGGACCGATTCGTCTGGAAGTGCATTACGAAACCTTTGTGGCTTAGTGCCTTAGTGGCTGATCTATTGAAAGGAGGTGCTTTATGCGAACACGGGTCCTGATGGTGGACGATGAAAAGGAATTTGTGGAACCCCTGGCCGAGCGCCTTGCTCTCCGCGACTATGATGTGACTACTTCGCTGAGCGGTGAGGAGGCGATCGAAAAGATCAAGGCAGCCCGCTTCGACGTGGTGGTGTTGGATGTGTCCATGCCGGGAATGGATGGGATCGACACGCTTCGCGAAATCAAGAGGCTGAGACCCATCCTGGAGGTCATTCTTCTGACCGGCCATGCCACGGTGGATTCGGCCATCGACGGGCTGAAGCTCGGCGCCTTCGATTACCTGAAGAAACCCTGTGAAACGGAGGACCTGATCGTCAAAATCGAACAGGCCTACAAGGTGAAAGCCGATCGAGAGGAGCGCATCCGGGAGGCCAGGATCAAAGAGATCATCCAGTCCCCAAGGAGCGTCTTGAGGAGAAAACCCGCGGGGGATGGATTTCTGGATGACTGAAAAAAGGCAGGTGGAGGAGCGCGCGCCTACAGATTACTCCTGGCGGAACGTCTTCTCTCTCCTGCCCCTGATTGCCGGCACTGCGACAGCAAACAGCATCAGCGCAGACATGAGCAGGAAGCACAAAGAGATGGGACGCGTTAGAAAGACCGTAAAGTCGCCGCGGGAGAAAAGCATTCCCCGCCTCAGATTCTCCTCCATCATAGGGCCGAGGATGAAACCCAGGATGAGCGGGGCCGGCTCGCAATCGAGCTTCGCGAAAACGTAGCCGAGCAATCCGATAAGCGCCGTGAGCCCCAAATCAAAGGTGTTGTTTTTGACCGTGTAGATCCCGATGCAGCAGAAGCATAGAATTCCCGGGTACAGGAGGCGATAAGGGACGCTGAGAAGCCGCACCCAAATGCCGATCAGAGGCAGGTTCAGGATAACCAACATCAGGTTTCCCAGCCACATGGAGAAAATCAGCCCCCAGAAGAGGTCGGGATTTGTGCTGATCACCCTGGGTCCTGGTTGGATTCCATGAATCATCATGGCGCCGGCCATCATGGCCAGGACCGGGTTCGGAGGGATGCCCAGGGTGAGGAGGGGAACAAAC
The DNA here is from genome assembly GCA_002840535.1 of Deltaproteobacteria bacterium HGW-Deltaproteobacteria-15. Taxonomy (GTDB): domain Bacteria; phylum Desulfobacterota; class DSM-4660; order Desulfatiglandales; family HGW-15; genus HGW-15. The sequence continues at coordinate 9,767 of PHBH01000059.1, forward strand.
GAGGTTTGTGATGCCGCATTATTTGCGGATTCCGGGGCCGCGACTCCACGGATGTTCCCTTTTCCGAAGCTTTCCGGCTCCCTGGAGATCTTCTTTTCAATCATGTAGGAAGTGAAGGAGGACAACACAGGACCTCCGCCCGGCAGGATTCCAAAAAGAGATCCGAAGATGCTCCCCCGCACTATAGCGGGCGCGGCCTCTTTGAGTTCTTTGATGTTCAGCCATAGTCCGGCGATCTTCTCCTTGAGGATTTCCCTCTTCTCCCTCTTTTCAAGACTGACGATAATCTCGGAAATGCCGAAGAGGCCCATGGCAAGGGAGACGAAGTCTATCCCGTCTGCAAGTTCCGGGACTCCGAAGGTGAATCGCTGAGAGCCGCTTGTGATATCGGTTCCGACAAGGCCGAGAAGCAGACCCAGTACAATCATCCCAACCGCCTTGATCACGGAACCCGATGCGAGCACGATGGATGCGACCAGGCCGAACACCATGAGGGAGAAGATTTCGGGTGGGCCGAACTTGAAGGCGACTTCCGAAAGGGGCACCGCAAGCATAGCCAGGACCAGAGTGGCCAGACACCCTGCAAAAAGGGAGCCCAGGGCGGAAATGGTCAGAGCTGCGCCGGCTCTTCCCTGGAGTGCCATCTGATGCCCGTCCAGACAAGTCACCACTGAGGAGGCCTCCCCGGGAAGGTTGACCAGGATGGAGGTCGTAGAGCCGCCGTACTGAGCCCCGTAAAAGATCCCGGCAAGCATGATGAGCGCAGAGACCGGAGAAAGGGAGAAGGTGGTCGGGAGCAGGATTGCGATCGTCTGGATCGGGCCGATCCCCGGAAGCACACCGATGAGAGTTCCGATCAGCGTTCCTGCAAAGCAGTAGAAGAGGTTCTGCAAGGAGAAGGCAGTGTGAAACCCGAGTGCGAGGTTGGAAAACAGTTCCATTCAAGGATCTCCTTGCATAGCATCAGATCCTTCCTGACAGAAGGGGTGGCCAGACCGGGACCTGGATTTCCAAAAAGTAGACAAAGATGAGCAGCACGAGAAGAATGAGAAACCCCGAGTTGATGAGGGTCTCCTTTATCCTGAATTCGTGATGGGCCATGCTGGAGAGTAGAACAAGCAGCAGGATGGCGGACACAAGCCCAATGGAGTGCAGAAGAAGACCAAAGAGCACTACCGAGAACAGCACGAAGAAGACCGGCCTGGGTTGTATGGACGCGATCTTCACGGCCTGGGTTCCCAAGGAGAGACCTCGCGCCGACAGGAAGAGACCCAGTGCCGTCAGCACGATGCCGAGCGAAAAGGGGAAATACCCCGGCCCCATACGGGCGGCAGTGCCGATCCGGTATTTCATTGCCAGGATCATCGCTGCCAGCCCGAAACCAATGAAGAGCGCGCCCGCAAAGAAATCCTTTGTATTTCGGATCTTCTTCATGAAACAACCCTCTTTCGAAAAGATAGATTGAACCGCGAAGGCGCTAAGCTCGCTAAGAAGAATGCAAGACTGGTTCTTTCATTTGCGGGTACCCGGCAAATGAAAGAACCAGGGTCTTCCTTGGCGTACTTTGCGTCTTGGCGGTTTGAAGTCTTCTCGATCGGCGCACTGCCTTGTTGAAATACCTCTCCCCACAGACGTGAGAACGGGTGCTGAAGCGAAGAGTGGTCGTGATGGTCTCAGTCCACCTTGAAGCCGGACGCTTTGATGATGGGGCCCCACTTCTCGCGGTCCTGCTTGATGATCCTGGCAAATTCCTCCGCTGTGGTGCCGGTCGGATCCATCCCAAGCTGCGTTGCCTTTTCGCTCATCTCCGGAGACTGGATCGCCTCTCTGATTGCACTGCTCAACTTGTCAATGATCGGCTTTGGGGTCTTGCCTGGAGTCACGTATCCGTTCCACCCTTCCCCTTCCATCTCCTTATACCCTAACTCCGTGAAGGTGGGGACATCCGGCCGCTTTCGAGTAGAGCCTGATGTGGCCAGAATCCTTGTCTTCTCCGGGTGAAAGGGCATTTGCGCCTCGTAGTTGTCTACGGCCATGGGGATCTGGTCTCCGATCAGAGCCGTAACAAGTTTGGCGGAACCGTTGAAGGAAGAGTGCACCATCTCCACTCCGGCATACTTGCTGATCATGAGGCCGAAGAAATGGGGCAGGCTTCCCGCTGCCGGGGTTCCGTAGTTGGCCTTTTTCGGATTCTTCTTGAGCCATTCGATCAGACCCTTGAAGTCCTTGATTGGAGAGGCTGCCGGAACCGCGACGCAGAATCGATAGGTCTGCACCTGGGACACAGGCGTGAAGTCCTTGTCCGTATCATAGGGAAGATTCGAATAGACCATGGGGTTCACGACGAAAAGAGCCGGGTTCATTGCCAGCAGAGTGGTGCCGTCCGCGGGCAGTCCTTTGGCGTATTGCGTTCCCACAATTCCCCCCGCACCCGGCTTGTTTTCGATGATGACGGTCTGCCCTAGAGAGGTTTTGATCTTCTCTGCGACGAGACGGGAGATCACATCCGTACCGCCTCCAGGCGGATAGGGCACGACGATCTTGATGGCGCTCTTGATATCCTGGGCCTCAGATGCCCCCGCGCCAAAGAGCGCAATCAGAACAGCAATGCTCATCACGATAAACGATCGACTGAAGAAAGAACGCATGACGGCACCTCCTTGTATTAGGTTCTTTGATAAGGTTATATGATTCACTCTTCATCCAACGACCCTTTGATGATATCCGCCGTGTTCAAGACGCACAGGACCTCGGCTCGCTGGTAGGGCTTGACACCGGCTACCTCCGTGACCTCAACCGCGCCGGGAGCAGCGGCGCCGGGCATGCGGAATGTGGACACATCCGCGAGCTCTACAGGAGTCTCCTTGGGCGTATCGAGTTGGGGCACCCATTCATAAGGCAGGCGATAGGCCCGGTAGACCATGTTGAAGCGGGCGAATTGGCCGAAATGGGGGCTTATGTATTCCCAGACAATGCGATGATCGGTCGTCACCTCGATGAGGCGGCCGCCGGACCCCTCGGTGATCAGCGTATTCCCGTTGGGCAACCGCTGGGCGCTGCTGACAAAGGGGCTGTAGAAGCGATTGGCGTCCAGGGGCACGCGGTATCCGGCCTCTGCGGGGGTGTATTGCCAGACGATTTTCAGGGTCAGGGGGTCAATCTCCAGCACGCGCGAATAGTCTCGAAGGGCGTTCTTGATGCCCGTGGGAGCGCCGGGGTTGGGCGCGCCATAGCCGGCCCATCCGCCGTTGTCGAAAACGAGCAAATTGCCTTCGCCCGGCAGTCCCCGGGGGATGAGATGGGCATGGTGCTCGCCGATGATCCATCCCAGCCCTTTCAAGGCCGGACTGGTGTTGTAGTCGGGTCCGAGCTTCCAAACCACTTTGCCGCTCTTCTTGTCCGTGATGGCAATGATATTGGCCTCGCGGGCGGACCAGATGATGTTCTCCGGGTGAAAGCGCGTATCACCGGCGTCAAACCACTTGTTGGGCCCCAAAGCGGACATGGAATTGACGTGCATCCAGTCTCCGCCGCAGTTTCGCACATTGGGGTTGCGGAACAGAATGTTGCGCGCTTCCTCGCTCCAGTCGAATTCGTGAAAGTGCTCGCTCAATACCCATTCCCAGACAACCTCGCCGTCCCAATCGACCTCGATGAAGCTGTCGTCGAGCAGGAGCTTGTCCGAGATATCCGGGTTGCGCACATTCTTATGGCACAGGATTATGGTGTTGCCGCTGGTAGTCAGGGGGTCCATGCCCGGGGCGTAATAGCCGACCGGGTTTCCCTCACGCTGAAAATCGTGGTGATTACGGGCCATCCACTGCGGCTCTTCGCCGGGGTCTTCGATGTATTCATATCTATTGAATCGCCAGGTGACCTTGCCCTCCCAATCCACCTGCACTACGTCCAGGAAGTCCTGCATGCCGTATTGTGTGTTGCGCTCTCCGCTTGCCCCGAGGACCTGACCGCCGGGCAGCATCTTGTTGGGCAGACCGTGCAACCCCTTCCACAGCTTCACTTCTCTCCCGTTCATGTCAATAAGCAAAGCTCCCAATTCCTTGGCCTGAAAGACGGTGTAGCCGTTCCAGCACTGCGAGGGCTCGTAGATGGTTGTCCCCGTGGGATAGACACTCGGGTATGTCATGACTGCTCCTTCCTCTGAGGTTCCGAACCCACCAAACCGTTGTTGCCGAAATTCTTTTCCCAGTCGTCGAAAACCGGTTTTATTTGCAGCAAATGGTCGTAAAAGAGACGCCGCGCACCATCGGCATCCCTCTGGGCTATTCGCTCCAAAATCGCCGGATGGGTGGTGATGTCGTGGTAGAGGCGATCCTTTCGCCTCAGGTTCAAGATCATCTCTTCGGAGAAATCCAGGAAGATATTGACCTGCATGGCAAACAGGGGATTCTGCGAGGCCTTGGCCACCATGCGATGAAAGCCTATTTGCCAGTGGACGTATTCATCGGTTTGCTTTTTGGGGATGATCGCCAAATACCGGCTTAGCTCCCGCAGGTCTTCCTCGGTGGCCCTTTCCGCCGCCAAGGCCGCCACGGCAGGCTCGATGAGCAGGCGAACCTCGATGATGTGGGCCGGCCTCACCTTGCCCAGACTGACCATGTCGCGCATCACCGAGGTGACCGCTTCGTGCCTCATCTCCTGGACAAAGGCCCCCCCCTGTGCACCCCGCTTTACCTCCACCAGTCCGGATTTCTTCAGGTCCCAGATCGCCTCCCGGACGATGATGCGGCTGGTGCCGAAGGTCTCGGCAAGGTCTCTTTCGTTGGGCAGCCTTTGCCCTGGCCGGTATACGCCGCCGAAGATGGATTTGCGCAACTGGCGGGATACCTGTGCAAAACGACGGGTTTTATCGATGGGTTTAAACGCCATGAAAAGCACCTTTCGTCGTCAGAAGAGACAACTGAAGATTTTGTATATCCCACCCCCTTTAAGCAGTGCGGGGCTTGGGCACTGTCCCGGATGATGGAGAAACGTCTTGGCCGAAAACTGCGAACGGAGAGTGAATAATGGACCTGCTCACATGAGCAATGCATGGAGCCCGGGAAAAGTGGCGCGTCTTTGAGTAGCTCAGTGATCGCAGGCACTTGTCTAATGGGAAATAGGTTATCCATTCAGTCGCCAGCTTGTCAAGAAAATAGTTGCGGCCTAAATCCTGAAGGACGTTGTCGTGGCGACTGAAAGCGATATGCGTCAGCATGGCAGCAAGCCATCCCTTGTCCTTCACACTGCCATCCATGAGGGAGAAGTCCTCTATGATGCAGACGACAAAACCCTCACCCGTTTCATCTGAAGACAGGTTTGCCCGTGCAAGAGGCGATCTTGCTCTGGCCAAGGCTCTCCTGCCCCAGGAGCTTGCGCGAGCCATAGCGAAGAAGCAGTAGCGTCAGGGTGTCGCTCCCATTCTTCCACATAAAGAAGAAGCCCCGGTTTTCACCGGGGCTTCTTTGTTCGACGCCTTTCGCGTTTTTTCCTGATGGGTTTCGCTTCGCTCTACCCATCCTACAAACCTCTTATTCTTTCGCGCTATGCTCTTTGCGCTATGCTCTGTTTTCTGACCTCTGTTCTCCGACCTCTGATCTCCGGCCCTTACTCCTCTTCCTCATCCAGGACGATCTCGTCCCTTTCATACTGCGCGTCCCTCAGAGCATGGGCTTTTTCCACTTTATTCCTTGGTGAGCCCCTTCATGATCTGGTCGCGGCAGTTGTGGCACGGCGCGATCACCATCTTCGCCTTCGTGTCCCTGATCTGCTGGGCCTTGACCCGGCCGTAGTAGATCCTCTCATCGTTATAGGGCATGGCCCACGCCCCGCCCCCTGCACCGCAGCAGTAATTGTTCATCCGGTTGGGGTACATCTCCACATAATTCTCGCAGCACTGCTGCGTGATCCACCGCGGCTCCTCGAAATACCCGTGTCCGAAGGCCTTCTGGCCTTTGCGGCCGTAGTTGCAGGGATCATGCACCGTGGTCAGCTCCTCGTGCCTGCTCTTGTCGAGCTTGATCCTCCCCGTCTCGATGTACTCCTTCAGGAGATCGTGCACCGACACCACCTTGTACTTCTTGAACGCTTCGGGATACCAGTTTTGCAGACCAAGCCTGGTCGCATAATAGGCATGCCCTCACTCGGGCAGGAGCAGCGTCTTGCAGTCGAGCCGCTCCATATGCTCCACAATCCGGCCCACCAGGGTCTTCATGGACTCGTCATCCCCGGAGAACAGCCCCCAGTTCACCCCTTCCCAGTTCTCGGAAGGAACCGTCCAGTCCTCCTTGGCCGCGTAAAAGATCCTCCACCAGAACTTCATGTCGTCCGGCTCGCCAAAGGGCTCCTTGGAGTTGATGGTCACCAGCACATTGGCGCCCTTCTTGTCCACCGGCACGTAAAAACCGGGGAACCCTTCCTCTTCGAGCTCTTTGCCAAGATCGGCCAGCAGAAAGAGAAAATCGGCTTTCGGAATCCCGAGGTTGTTTCCCCTCTGCAGATCCATCACCACGCCCTTGTGGATCGGGCCCGGGACCTTGTCCCTCTCCCGAAGGGTCCTGGCCCTGCGCATCATCTTCAGGATCTCCACCCCCTGGGGGCAGGCATATTCGCACCGGCCGCACAGCGTGCAGATCCAGGGAAATCTCGAATCGATGAGCTCCTGATCCAGCCCAAGGGCGGCCATCCGCACCGCTTTCCTGGGATCCATCCCATCCACGCCTGTAACAGGGCATCCGCTCGCACAGGTGCCGCAGGTGAAGCAGACATCCGCCCACTCAGGGGCCACTCGAAGCCTGCTCGCCTTCGGGTTGATTGCAACGGGTTCCATCCTCCTATTATTTGGCTCTGTATGCTCCTGAGTCCCCGTAGGATGGGTTGAGCGAGGCGAAACCCATCAGCTTTGAGGCCGCGATGGTGAATCGATGGGTTTCGCTTCGCTCAACCCATCCTACGAACTCAAATTTCAAGCGAGGCCTCTCGCAGTGTTCAGCGTTCAGTGTTCAGAAAAAACTCTTAAGTTCACTCATCCTGAACCCTGAACTCTGAACACTGAAATCACCGGGCAAGAAGCTCCGTGATCTTTTCAAGCAGCTTTGCCTTGTCCACCGGCTTTTCAAAAAAGGCATCGGGGCTGAAGTACTCCTTGTCGCGATCCTTCTCAAACGGGACTCCCAGTTCGTCCGCCATCCCCGAGATCCCGATAACCGGAATGTCTTTCAATCTTGGATCCGACTTGATTTGCTTGCAGACCTCAAAACCGGAGAAGAGCGTTTCCATCATAACATCCAGCAGCACGAGATCCGGGCGCTCCTTTTCAGCCAGTTCGATTCCTTTCTTCCCGTCCTCGGCCGTGATGGTCGTATGCCCGTTGCGCTTCAGAAAAGTCTCGGTGGTGAAGAGAAAATCGGGGTTGTCGTCAATGATCAGAATTTTTCCCATTCCCTTCCCTCTCTCTCAATTAATTCGTTGATTCGAAAAGGCTGTTCACTTCTCCCACTTGCGGGTTGCTCAAAAATGCCCAGATGCAAGTTGTGCCCTGTCAATCCCGCTATTCGCGGGAGCGCCCGAGATCCCGAGGAGTGAGGCGTACAAATAGTACGCCGCAACGACGAGGGACGAGGGCAACGCAGCAGATGGGCGTTTTTCAGCGACCCGCTAGTATTCGGAGGGCATCTGCTTGAGCTGCGCCAGCGAAAAAACCGGCCCATCCTTGCATACGTACTGGTCCCCGATGTTGCACCTGCCACAGATCCCGATGCCGCACTTCATGCGCATTTCGAGGGACAGGATGATCCGTTCCGGAGGAAAACCCAGCTTCTCAAGCACGGGCTGAGTGAATTTGATCATGATCGGGGGTCCGCATACAATCGCGATTGCGTTTTCCGCGCTCTTGATCTTCTTTTCCGTGATCGTGGGAACAAACCCGACGTTGTATTTCCAACTGGGGTCGCTGGTGCCATCCACGGTGATATGCATGTGGATATCGTCCCTCTTCTCCCACTGGGCAAGCTCTTCTCTATACAGAAGCATGCCGGGAGTGCGGGCGCCATAGACCACCGTGATATCCTTGAAGAGAGGCCTGTTCTCAGGGTGCAGCATGTACACGATGCTTGAGCGAAGAGTGGTGAAGGCGAAACCTCCGCCGATGATCACCACATTCTTTCCCTTCATCTTATCCCAGGGATACCAGTTTCCGAGGGGGCCTCGTATGCCGATGATCTCCCCTTCCTTCATGTCATGCAGGAAGGATGTCACGTGGCCAACCTTGTTTACCGTGAAGGCGACGAATCCCTTCTCGGTCGGAGAAGAGGCAATGCCTATCGGAATCTCTCCCTTGCCCGCAATGGATAACTCTGCAAATTGCCCCGGGATGTAGGCGAACCTCTTTTCGTCTTCAGGATTCAGAAATACGAATCTGAAGGTTTTCAGGTTCTTGTCCTCTGTCTCGGTTACGATTCGATCGATTTTCACCGGGTAGGGAAGATATGGATTTTTCAACGAACACCCCCCTGCTAGGAATGTGGATTTCAGATACAAGTCAAGTTCGAATATCGAAATCCGAATCTCGAAACAAATTCAAAGCACAAATGGTTCAATGCTCGAAACAAAAGCCCAAGCGCGCCGCGGTTTCGGTCATTTGAATTTCGGATTTTGGACATTGTTTCGGATTTCGTGCTTCGTATTTCGGATTTACGCTCTTTTAAAACGGATTCATTAACAAATCAAAAATCGTTCATCACCTGCGCTACCCGCCGGATGTCTATATTCACAGGACAGTACTGTACACATCGCCCGCATCCGACACATGCCACGCCGTCATTGTACTTATCCACGTAGTATTTCAACTTGTGCATAAACCGCTGCCGCACGCGCTGCACCTTCTTGTCCCTGGGATTGTGGCCCGAACCATGGAGGGTGAAGAGCGGAAACATGCAGGCATCCCAGTTTCGGATTCTATCCCCCTCTTTTCCCAGGACCTCATCCTGAATGTCGAAGCACCAGCAGGTGGGGCAGAGATAGGTACAGGTTCCGCAATTGACGCATGCAAAGGAGACCTTTTCCCAGAAAGGTGCATCGAAAAGTTTGTTCACCACTTTGGACTTGAGCTGATCAACAGGAACCCGGGTGGAGATCTTCTTCTGCGCGGTATCCGAAAGGTCCTGAGCCTTCCTCAGGGCGGACTCACCCGGTTCCGATCCGAGAGCGATCTGCTCAAGCAGTTTCTCCCCCTTCGGGGTGATGCTCCTCACAAGGAACCGGTCGCCGAGATCCACCATGAGAGCGTCCAAGCCCTTTTCGCTGAACGGACCGCTTCCCACACTTGTGCAGAAGCAGGTTGCGCAAGGCTCGTTGCAGCCGAAGCCGACCAGGGTGGTGGCCTCCATCCGTCGAACCCACCAGGGATCCTGGTACTGGGGATTGTCAAAGTTGATCTTCACGAGCTGAAAGGCATAACCGTCGCAAGGACGTATCCCGACAATTGCCTGTGGGGAAAAGTCCTTGGGCGACTCTTTCATGACGTGGGCGTCCTGCCTGGTCTCATCGAGTGTATACTCGAACATCCGCTCGGATTGGGGATAGATGACCGACTTTGGAGAGAGCCGGGTATTCTGGAAGTCAAAATCCGGCTTGCCGGCTTCTCCCATTAACCTGAAGTTGTGAAAATCCCCTTCCTTCACAGGCGCAAAGACCCTGTAGTGCTCCCTGAGCCCTTCCAGGGCTTTCAGCCACTCTTCTTTGGTAAAAATCCTCTTGATCATGAGAAACCCTTTTTCATGGGTGAGATTCGGATCTATTTCACGAAGTCATTGTAGTCGTTAACACGGTACACATCCAAGGGGGGCCTCTGTTTGCCGTCAAGACCGGCCTCCCAGCCAAAGAGCTCAAACACATCCTTGTTGAGCTTCCTGGTCAGCTCCCTTACCGGGATGCCAACGGGGCAGACCCTTTCACAGGCGCCGCAATCCGTGCACCGCCCTGCACAGTGGTATGCACGGAGGAAGTGAAAGGTCATGGTATCCACAGGATCGATGCTCTTTCCTACCCACTGGGGGCTCGACTCGTCGACGAAACAGGTGGGGCAGTAACAAAGCGGACAGGCGTTGCGGCACGCGTAGCAGCGAATGCAGGGCGAAAGGAGCTCCTTGAAAAACTTCTGTTTTTCCTCCGGGCTTTTCCTCTCCACCTCTTCAATACCCTGGAAAGGATTGACCCCTTCCTGTTCCGCCACACGGTCTGCCGCCATCTCGTCGTATTCGACCGGATTGCGATGAAGGCAGAGAACGCAGTTGCTCCTCAGAAAGTCCTTCTTTGCAAAGGTGTTCCGAAAACCGTTTCCCGATACGGTGAAAGACTCCCCCTCCTCTGCCACGTCGAGGATCTCACGATTCCCGACAGCCCTTTTCACGGCACGGTGATCGATCATGCCGGTGCAGGGAATGCCGACAATATAGAGCTGCTCCCGCTTGATCTGATTTTCCACGATATGGGTCACGATGTTCCTGGAGTTGCAGCCGTTGGCCACGATGCCGATCCGGTCGGTCCGCTTCGTGATATAGTTGCAGAGATTCAGGCCGCAGTGGCTGTCCCAGTGAAGAAGATCGCTCTCGGAAGGATCCTTGATCAGCATGGGCTCATTCATCATGGGAACGGATCCCTTCCTGTAACCGATGAACACGTCCACGGTCCCCTTTTCCAGGAGCTTTCGGGCAATCGCCCTGATTTTTTGTGTGTACTCGACCATTACGCCACCTCGGCTCTTCTTTTTACGAGATACCCTGCGGGGCCGGACTCCTTCACGGCATCAACTACCTTGTTGGCCACGTCCACGAACTTGGTCGCCTCGGCAGAGGATATCCAGGAGAAGTGGAGTCTCCCCGGCTCCAAGCCCATATACTCAAGCAGGCTTTTGAGCAAAGCGAATCTTCTTCTTGCGTAGTAATTACCTTCCAGGTAATGGCAGTCTCCGGGGTGTCACCCGGAAACCCAGACACCGTCTGACCCGCGCCGGAAAGACGCCAGAATGAGCTTCGGGCTGACCCGGGCGGAGCAGGGAACGCGGATCACCCGGATATTCGGCGGGTACTGGAGACGACTGACCCCTGCCAGGTCGGCCGCGCCGTAGCTGCACCAGTTGCAGAGGAACGCAGTAATCTTGGGCTGAAAGTTTTCCATCGTGATCTCCACCAATAGGTTCTCTTCTTATTCTATGCCGTTCGTTGTTTGTTGCTAGTGGTCGGTTGTAAAAGCGCAAGTCGGACGGCTTCCGCAAAACATCGCACTAATCTAGAGATCGGCGAGCCGTCCCTAACTACTGCTGTAAGATATGCAACCCGCACCCTGCAACCTGCTACCCGCAACCTGCTCACATTTCATTGATCATGGCCATGAGCTGCCGTTCCTCGAATCCCTTGAGGTTGAGTGCGCCGGACCGGCACGAGGCCACGCAAAGCCCGCAGCCCTTGCAGAGGACCGGGTTGATCTCGGCCTTGCCGGCAAAGCGGCCTTCCTTGATGAAAGAGGGTGCGGAGTAAGGGCATATTTCCACGCAGATCCCGCAGCTGCTGCAGGTCGCCGGATTTGCGGCGGCAACCATGCCGCTCACGGAGATGCTCTTTCGGGCAAGGAGGGTGACCGCACGAGAGGCGGCCGCCTGGGCCTGGGCCACCGATTCGTCGATGGGCTTCGGGTAATGGGCCATACCGCAAAGGAATACCCCGTCCGTAGCGAATTGCGAGGGGCCGAGCTTGGCATGGGCCTCCACGAAGAATCCGTCCTCGTTCATCGGCACCTTGAAGAACTGCGCGATCTTCTCGTCCTTGTAAGGAACGATCGCTGTAGCCAGGGTGAGAAGGTCCGCGGTAAGCACAATCGGCCGCTGCAGCACATGATCGGTTATCTGGATCGACAACCCGTCCTTGCCGGCAGTCACCACCGGCTTTGTTTCGCGGGAGTACCGGATGAAGAAAATCCCTGCCTTGCGGGCCTTGTGATATAGAAGCTCCCGCTCTCCGAAGGTCCTGATGTCCCGGTAGAGGATGTAGACATTCATCTCCGGGTTAATTTCCTTGAGGAGAAGAGCGCTCTCCACGGAATGCGTGCAGCAGACCCTGGAACAGTAAGGCCGCTCGGGCTCTCTGGAGCCGACGCACTGAATGAAAACTGCGGTCTTGAGCCGTTTCAGGGAAGGACCGCTCTCAATGAATTTTCGATCCAGCTCCAGGCTGGTCAGAACGCGGGGATCCCGGCCATAGAGGTATTCGTCGGGTTTGTATTCATGACCGCCCGTGGCGACCACCGCAATCCCGTGCTCTACGGTCCCTGTGATGTTGCCCGCGGATTCGAACGTGGATTTGAAATTGCCCACAAATCCTTCCACCTTTGTCAGTTCCGACTTCAGATGAAGTTCGATATTGCCATCGGCTTTGACAGACTCGATCAGGCCTGCAACCTCCTTTTGGATATCTTCGCCTTTCCATGTCCTGTAAAGGTCCAAGGCCTGGCCCCCGAGCGCCGCTTCTCTTTCAACGAGACTCACCTTGTATCCCTGCTCGCTAAGGGATCTGGCGGCGACCATGCCGGATATTCCCCCGCCCAGCACCAGGGCCTTCTGATCCACATTCAACGGCGACTCAGGGAGCGGCTCCATGAGCGCGACCTTGGCCGCAGCCATGCGCACCAGGTCCTTGGCCTTTTGTGTCGCCTCTTCGGGATCGGACTTGTGGACCCATGAGTCCTGGTTTCGGATATTGGTCATCTCGAAAAGGTACTTGTTCAACCCGGCACTCACGAGCGTTTCCTGAAAGAGCGGCTCGTGCGTCTTAGGGGTGCAGGCCGCCACAACGATGCGATTCAGGTTATTGGCCTTGATCACCTGGGCCATGGCGTCCTGGGTATCCTGGGAGCAGGAGTAAAGGTTGTCCGCAACGTATTCGACATAGGGAAGCGTCTTTGCATAATCCCGGACCGCAGGAACGTTGACCACGCTTCCAATGTTGATGCCGCAGTGGCAGACGAAAATCCCGATCCTCGGCCTTTCACCCCTGACATCCCTCTGCGCCACCGTCTCTTTTGCCTTGGTCATGGTATTGCGCGCCTTGCTCAGAAGTGCCCCGGCCTGGGCCGCTGCCGAGCTCGCCTCGATGACGGACTGGGGGATGTCCTTGGGTCCCTGGAAGGCGCCGCAGACGTAGACCCCTTCTCTTGAAGTCGCCACGGGGTGAAAGGAATCGGTCCTGCAGAACTGCGATTCGGTCAGCTCGATGCCGAGCTTTTGAGCCAGGCTCAAGACCTCGGGGGAGGATTCCATCCCCACGGACAGGATGACCATGTCGAAGGTCTCGTTCTTGAGCTCGCCGTCCTCGCTGGCATACTTGAGAAGAATATCGTCACCGCCCGCAACACCCTCCACCGTATGCACCCGCGACCGGATGAAGCGGACGCCGTGCTTGTTCCGGGCGTCCTCATAGTACCTCTCGAACTCCTTCCCGTGGGTCCGCATATCCATGAAGAAGACGGCGCAGTCCAGTTTGCCTCCGGAATGCTCCTTGGCAATGACGGCCTCCTTGATGGCGTACATGCAGCAGACCGAAGAGCAGTAAGGGTGATCGCAGCGGTTCAGATCCCTCGATCCGACGCACTGGAGCCAGGCAATTTTCTTGGGCTCCTTGTGGTCGGAAAGACGCACCAGATGCCCCGAAGTCGGGCCGGATGCGGAGAGGATCCGCTCGAACTCCATGGAGGTGACTACATTCGGCAGCCTGGAATAGCTGTAGGCATCGTACTTGGAAGGATCAAAAGGTTGAAAGCCGGGGGCGAGAATGACGGCCCCCACTTCCAGTTCGATGATCTTGTCCTTTTGGGTATGATCGATGGCCCCCACGCCGCAGGATTCCGCGCAGATCTTGCACCCGCCGGTCTTGAAATGAATGCACTTGCTCCTGTCGATGGCCGGGGTATTCGGGATGGCCTGCGCATACGGAACGTAGATCGGCTTCCGGCCCTTGAGCCCCATGTCATATTCCGAAGGAATGCGCTTGACCGCGTGCTTTGCGATATCCTCGAGCTTGATGTGTCCTGTGGGGCAGACCGAAACGCAGGCCCCGCACCCCATGCAGAATTCCGTCTGAACATGGAAGGGGGTATCCACCTTCATTTCCGTGCCGCGGCCCGTCAGGCTGATGGCGGAATTGCCCATCCTCTCACACATACGAGTGCAGAGCCCGCACAGGATGCAGTCGTCGTTTTCTTTCTTGAACCGGACTTCCTCAATCCCATACTTCTTTGCGAGATTCTTCAGAATCGGGACATCCGGACAACGGGCCAGAAGCAGTTCCACGATCAGTTTGCGGCCCTTTTCAACCGCGTCGGTATCCGTCCTGACCTCCATGCCCTCCCAGATCGGGTAATTGCATGACGTCACGAAGCGGCTTCTCCGGCCGTCAAACACCTCAACGGTGCACAACCGGCACATCCCGGCAGGTTCGAGTGCCTTGTGGTAGCACAGGGTAGGGATCTCGACCCCGTACTTCTGGGCGACCTGCAGGATGTATTGTCCCTCTTCTCCCTGGACGGTCTTTCCATTCAGTTTGAATGTAATCATGGTCAAATCCCTCGTCTGTCTGCGATCATCTCACGACCACGGCATTGAACTTACAGGCATCGTAACAGATCCCGCACTTGATGCATTTTGTGTTGTCCAGAGTGTGCGGCTCCTTCTTCTCCCCGGTGATCGCCTCCTGCGGGCACTTGGGAGCACATACATGGCAGCCGGTGCAGGCTTCCGCATCGATCTCGTAATGGAAAAGAGGCTTGCAGACGCCTGCCGGACATTTCCTGTCTCTGATGTGCGCCTCGTATTCGTCGCGAAAATAAAGAATGGTGGTGAGGAGCGGATTGGGGGCCGAGGTTCCAAGCCCGCAGAGCGAGAACTTCTGGACCATGCTCCCCATTTCCTCCAGAAGCTCGATATCGCCTTCCTTGCCGCGGCCTTCGCAGATCCCCGTCAGGATCTCGAGCATCTGCTTGATCCCTTCCCTGCAGGGATTGCACTGGCCGCAGGATTCCTCCTTCAGGAAATCCAGGAAGTACCGGGCCACGTCCACCATGCAGGTATCCTGATCCATGACGATCATCCCGCCGGAGCCCATAATGGAGCCCACCTTGGCGAGTTCGTCGAAATCCACCCGCAGGTCCAGGAACAACTCGGGGATGCAGCCTCCCGAAGGGCCGCCGGTCTGAACGGCCTTGAATTTCCGCTTCTTGGGGATTCCTCCTCCAATATCGAAAATGATGCTGCGGAGAGTCGTGCCCATGGGAACCTCTACAAGCCCCGTGTTGACGACCTTTCCCACCAGAGAGAAAATCTTTGTTCCTTTGCTTCTCTCGGTGCCGATAGCACCGTACCAATCGGCCCCCTTGTTTATGATGACGGGGACATTGGCCCAGGTCTCCACATTGTTCAGATTGGAAGGGCTCTGGCGGAACCCCTTCTCCACCGTATGAACGTACTTTGCCCTGGGCCGGCCTGGTTTTCCTTCCAGAGAAGCCATCAGCGCGGTGGACTCCCCGCAGACAAAGGCCCCTCCTCCGCGGCTGATATGCACGTCAAAATCAAAGCCCGAACCCAGAATGTTCTTGCCCAGCACGCCCAGCTCTCTCGCGCTTTGAAGGGCGAGGGTGAAATTTTTAACGGCAAGGGGATACTCATGTCTCACATAGACATATCCTTCCCGGGAACCGATGGCCAACCCCCCGATGATCATTCCCTCGAGAACGCTGTGGGGGTTCCCCTCCAGAAGGCTGCGATCCATGTAAGCACCCGGGTCTCCTTCGTCTGCATTGCAGATGACATACCTCTCACCTTCATGTTTCCGGCAGGTCTCCCATTTGATTCCCGTGGGAAACCCTCCTCCGCCGCGGCCCCTCAAACCGGATTTCTTGATCTGCCTTATGATCTCTTCGGGTTTGATCTCGAACAAGGCTTTGCCCAAGGCACTATACCCGCCTACCGCGATGTAGTCCTCGATGCTCGTCGGTTCGATCATCCCGTTGTTGCCGAAGATGATCCTCTGCTGAAGCTTGTAAAAAGGGATGTCCTGCTCACGAAAGATTCTTTTCTTGGTGGACGGGTCCCTGAAGGTAAGGGAGTCTACCACCTCTCCTTTCATGATGGTTTTCTCCACGATCTCCGGCACCTTTTCTTCGCTCACTTGAGGATAAAAGATCCCTTCGGGATGGATGACCATAATCGGCCCTTTTTCGCAGAACCCGTGGCACCCTGTCATTTTTATGAGCACCTTGTCCTGCAACCCTTGCCGTTGGAGTTCCTCCTTGAGGGCCTTGTGCACCTTGGCGGTTCCATAAGCGCCGCACCCCGAACCGGCGCAAAGGGAGATCACCTTTCTCTTGTCCTTCTGCCGCTCCTGCTGCAATTTTGTCCTTAGGGTTTCCAGCGCCTCCCGATTCTTCAGCTTAGCCATTTTCCTGTTGTCCCTCCATTCCGCCTTAGGAAGCAGCTTTCCGGTACTCGTCGATAACCCTGACTACGCTGGAACGATCAAGCCCGCCGTAGGTTTCCTTGTTAACCGTGATGACAGGCCCCGAAGCACAACAACCGACGCAGCGCACCGCCTCCAGGGTGAAAAGGGAGTCGCGGGTCGTTTGTCCTTCTCTTACCTCAAGCTTCTCCTCGATGGCCTGCAATACCTTGCCCGCCCCTCTGACATGGCAAGCGGTCCCCGTACAGACCTGAACGATATATTTTCCTCTTGGCTCCAGGCTTATGGTTTTGTAGAAGGTCGCAACGCTGTAGATCAGGCTTTCTCTTATGCCGAGTCTCTTGACAAGCACAGGAATGACCTCGGGCGGAACATAGTTGTAGATGTCGCTGATGTCCTGCAGGATCATCAGCAGGGATTCGGGATTCCCCCCGTAATTGCTGATAACCGAGTCGATCAGATTCATGTCGATTTCAACTTCTTTTGCCATAGCGGTTTCCCCAGAAATGATGAGAGCTCGACTGAGAACGGAATCATTCCCCTTGTGCTGCCCGGCAGTCCACAGCTTGATTGGTTACCGGACAGCTTTCGACGCAAACGCCGCACCCGGTACAGAGTTCGGTGTTGATGCTTCGGGCCCGCTTCTTGATCTTTACCTTGAAATTACCGGGGGACCCTTCGACGGATTCGATATCGGAGTAGGTAATAAGCTCTATATTGAGATGCCGGCCGACCTCGACCAGTTTTGGAGAGATAATTCACATGGCGCAGTCGTTGGTCGGAAAGGTCTTGTCCAGCTGGGCCATGACGCCGCCGATGGCAGGCGATTTCTCCAGGAGATAGACATAGTACCCTGAATCAGCCAAATCCAGGGCGGACTGCATACCCGCGATGCCTCCGCCCACAACAAGCACAGAGCCTTTAACCTGGTCAGACATATCTTTTTCTCCTTCGCATGTCTGGAATGAAAAGCTGAACCATGAGGCGCCCCTCTCGAATTTTACCGTTGCTTCTTTGAATCAAAGGTTGGGCCAGGGAGGGAGAGATTGGTCTAAACCTTAATGCCGGCCACATTCCAGAGACTTCCTCTTTGCGAGAACCCGTCTCGGCTCCGGCAAAATCGATCATGCCCCGGAAAGGGGGATGTATACCAATTTAATGCACCATGATTGAAGGTAAAGATAGCTTGCAGGAAGAGGGGCTGTCAACCACTTTCTGAACCGAAACGGCGCTCGCTAACCCCGCAGATTGCTGCGGGGTTAGCGAGCGAGTCCAAGTATATATTTACAGTCCTCTTGAGGTCGAAGACTCTCCGCGCTCTGCTTGGAGTCCCACCCCTTCGGGGCGGTGCCCATTTTCCCTGCAATTGCTGCAGGGACCTTCAATGTTCTTTATGGCCTGCGCCGATTTCCCGGCTCCTCGCGAAGCCGGGAAATCGGACTGCTAGGCAGCCAAAAGAAAGGCGTTTTCCGTCACCTTGCGGATCTCGTCAGGGGTGAAGGGCTTGGGCAGGTAATCGACAGCCCCGAGTCTGGCACTCTCGACGGCTGTTTCGATGCTGGCGTATCCCGTGATGATAATAACCTTGGCCTCCGGCATGCTCTCCCGAATCGTCTCAAGCAGCTCCAATCCTTTGACCCCGGGGATTCTCAGGTCGAGCAGAACCAATCGGTAGGCCTTCCCCTTAACCTTCTGAAGGGCTTCTTCCCTGGTCATTGCCTGATCAATGGAATACCCCTTTTTGGAAAGGATTTTTCGTATGTTGTTGTTCACAGCCACTTCGTCGTCTATGACCAGGATATCCTCACGCGTCTTCTTTTCGGGCAGAACAGCGACGGGTCGGACCGGCTCCTTTTCTTTCAATTTTAGGATTCTTTGCTTCAAGTTCTCGTAAGGCTCAAGCGCAAGTTCGCCCCGCTGGAGACGTTGGACATACCCGGGACCCGTCACTGCGGCGACTTCATCGTAGTCGAACGGCATGTCAATGCCTATGAGTCTCTTCACATCGATGGGTTCATCCTTTTTGCCTGCCGCCTTCTTCTTTGCCTTGGCCTGAGGGCATTCGTTGCTCTTTAGGCCCGCCTTGCAGGTATTGCCGAGCTTTTTGAAGATGTCGCATACCTTCTGCCCTGTCTTGCAGTAGTGCTCAAGGGTCTCCTGAGAAGGAGCCGATACTGCCGGCATATCCGAGGGGCCCAGCGAATCCGCATAAGCCTCCCCTGCCGACCTTGCGACCTCCTCCCTCTGAAAAGGCATGTCCACATCGATGACATCCCTCTTCCTGGGCAACATCTCCGCGACCCTCGCCTTCAGTTCTTCATAGGGTACAAATGAAATACCGTCGCCTTGCAGGCTCATGATGTACTCAGGACCGGTTGCCGAGACAACCTCCTCATAACTGAAAGGCAGATCGATCCCTATGAGCTTTCTCGGATCGAACCCCTTCTTGTCGGATGCACCCTTCTTCCCCTTCGCACCTTTCTTGGCCTGCGGACACTCATTGTTCTTGAGGCCGGCTTTGCAGGTGTTCCCAAGCTTCTTGAAGATGTCGCAAACTTTTCCACCCGTTTTACAATAAAACTCGAGTGCTTCGAGCGAGGGGAGTTCCACCGCCGGCATGTCGGACGGCCCGAGGCTGTCCGCGTATTCCTCCCCCGCAGCCTTTGCGACCTCCTGCCTGTCAAAAGGGATATCCAGGTCGATGACATTGATAACCCTTTTTTCCCCGTCCGGGATCGGGGTCTCCTTCAGCTCTCCCGAGAGTGCCTTTTCCACCTTGTTTCTGATTTCCTCCGGGGTGAAAGGCTTGGGAATGTAATCCACGGCCCCGAGCCGGATTGCCTTGACCGCCGTATCCGTTGAAGCATAGGCGGTCATGATAAGGACCTTTGTGAGGGGCCATTGCTCCTTGACGAGCTTGAGGAGCTCAAGGCCGTTCTTGCCGGGCATCACAATGTCTGAGATCAGGAGAGCAAAGGATTCCCCTGCCATTTTTTCAAGGGCCTCCGCGGCACTCAAGGCCTGAGTCACCTCATATTTTTTCTTTGACAGGATCTTCCGCACATTATCGCAGATCCCCTTTTCATCATCTACGACCAGAATCCTGTTGCTCTCCATGATTTTTCCTCCCGTGGGTATGTCTGAGATGACCTCAACTAAGGCATAGATCGTGCCATAGCGTCGCATCTTGGTCATCTATCTGCAATAACTTGATATTTGGCTCAGAAGGCTGCTGAGGAGTGGTCCATGTGTATGAAAACAATATACGTCTCCGATGTTCGGTAAAACGGCCTCATCTTCCATCCCGGCACGAACAAGTTGGGATCAGGTACTTGCGATCATTGGGAATGCTGTGCCGGATCTGCCGGCCAAACGACCGAAGGGACTTGATGTATAGATATTTTATACATCGTATGGGGTTCCATTACAATCCCCCCAAATGGGGTTCCTATTGGGAGGGTTCGCGGGAGGCAGTACGGGAATGCAGGGATACGCCATGCTTTTTCATGAGGTTCTGAAAATTTGGACGCTGAAGCCCAACCTTCCTGGCAGCCCGGGTAACATTCCAGTCGTTCTGCATCAGCGCCTGAAGGATGAAGTTCCTCTCCAGGTCTCTGATCGACGTCTCGCGGATCTCCCTTCTGAGCCTTTTGAGTTCCTCATTGGTTTCCGGAATGCAAGGGGTCGATGATCCTGTATCTTCGGACAAAGACAACTCCCTGGCCGTGATCTCTTCTCGTTCACAAAGGATCACCGCGCGTTCGATCGCATTTTTCAGCTGTCGCACGTTGCCGGGCCAGTCATATGCAGTGAGCCTGTTCAGGCTCTCCTTGTCAAAACCCCTGATATCCTTTCCTGTCCGGTCTCTGCATTGCCTGAGAAAGTGATATGCAATCGGCAGGACATCGAGTTTTCTCTCCCTCAACGGCGGGGTAAAGATGGGGTAGACGAAGATACGGTAATAGAAATCTTCCCTGAAGGAACCTTCCTTCACCATTGCCATGAGATCACGGTTGGTGGCAAAGATCAGTCTCACATCCACCTTCTGTTTCGTTGTGGACCCGATCGGCAGATACTCCTGAGTCTCGAGAAAACGGAGAAGCCTGCTCTGGACCTCGGGGCTGATGTTGCTGATCTCGTCCAGGAACACCGTTCCCTGGTCCGCTACCTTGAAAATGCCTTCCTTGTTTCGAAAGGCGCCGGTAAACGCCCCCTTCACATACCCGAAAAGCTCGCTCTCGAGAAGATTTCCGGAAAGGGTGCCGCAGTCAACGGCAAAGAAGACTCTGTTCTTCCGCCGGCTGTTCGCGTGGATGGCCCGGGCGATCAGTTCCTTTCCTGTGCCGCTTTCACCGCAGATCAGAACGGTGGAGTCCGTCGGGGCCACCTTCCCGATCATGCTGATGACAGCCTGCAATTTCGGACTTTCCCCGATGAGCTGATGGGCAGGGGGTCTTGTCGAAAACTTCCGTCCCATCAGCTCGCGATTTCGCAGTGCGATCTCCCAGTCGGAAACCGCCCGTCGCACCACGCTCCTCAGCTCCTCGGGCGTAAAAGGTTTGGGAAGATAATCGTAGGCCCCCATTCTCATGACTTCCACCGCCGAAGACACGGAAGCATATCCGGTAATCACGATGACGAGGGAATCGGGATACGATTCCTTAACCCGCCGCAGGACCTCCATCCCTCCCATGCTGCTCATCTTCAGATCGGTAATGATCACGTCAAAACCGTTCTCGTTCATCATCTTGAGGGCATCATATCCATTCACCGCGTACTCGACGCGATGGCCCTCCTTGCCGAGTATTCTGATGCAGCTCTGGCAGATCCCGATTTCGTCGTCGACCACCATGATCCTGGGTTGTTTAACGGCCATCGTTATCTCCCATGCCGAGCGGCAGCCGTATCCGGAAGGTGGTCCCGTGACCTTCCTTGCTCTTCACCGTTATGGTCCCGCCGTGGCGCTGGATGATGCCGAGGGTAATGGCAAGGCCGAGACCTGTGCCGCTCTCCTTTGTCGTGAAAAAGGGATCAAAAATCATGGCCTGATCGCTCTCCCGTATACCGCTTCCCGTGTCGCTTACGATGACCTCGATGCAGGTCTTGTCAGGGACCAGGCGGGTGCTGAACCGGATCTTTTCCCCCGGCTCCGAAGCTTCTATGGCATTGAGCGCCAGGTTGATCAGGGATTGCTGAATCTGGTCCTTGTCCACATACACGTTCGGCAGCCCTCCCGGAAGATTGGCATCAAATTCGATATCCTTGAACGCAGCCTGTTTCCTGGTAAGCGCAATGGTTTCCCGAACCACGTCGTTGATGTCCTGCGGGGCCTTCGAGGGTTTGCTCTGGCGTGCGAAATCGAGGAGGCTCTTCACGATTTTGCGGCAGCGAAGCGTTTCGTTGACGATCGTCCGCAGGTCCTGGAAATTCGGGTCCTCCTGTTTCATCTCCTCCTGGATGAGCATGGCCGTAGTCAGGATGGTGGTGAGGGGATTGTTGATTTCGTGGGCCACGCCCGCAGCAAGCTGGCCGATGGAAGCCATCTTCTCCTGGTGAAAGAGATTCTTCTCCAGACGGATATCCCTGGTGATGTCCTTGGATATCTCCACCGCACCAACGACTTCCGCATTCTCGAATACGGGATAGCAGGATATCGAGAAGTAGAGATGTCCCCCCCTTCTGTCTGTATGAATATGCGTAGTCTGGGAGTGCTCTCTTTTTTCCAGGCACTGCTTGAGTGGACATGGGTGCTCTTTCCCGTCGCACGGGGTGGTTCGACTGTGCGAAAGCTCATAGCAATGCTTACCCTTGACTTCCTCACGTGTGAGCCCCATTTTTTTCAGCATCGTCTCGTTGATGTCGATGATTTCGTAATTGCGGCTGATCAGGAGGACGTCCTCATGCGAAAAGGAGTTGATTGCAGCGTTGTATCGGATTCGCAATCCCTCGAGTTCCGCTTTCAAGTCCTCCGAAACGGAGAACGCCCGGAGCATTTCCAGGAAGGTCTTTGCTTTCCTCCCATCCAGGATCTGGATGTTACCCGCCCGGGCCCGAAAATCATCGCACGGACCCCTCCCGCCCAGGTCGATGACGGTGTCGATGTCATCTCTCTTCAGAAGATCCCTGCAATCCTTTGCGACGAAAAGACCCGCCTCGCTTGCCATGTTCGCCCAGGCTGTCTCGTCCTCCTCCACAACGGCCACAAGTCGGGGGTGGTTTTCAGAACGGGGATACCTCAGCAAGCTCTCCCATAGTCGGCGGCTTTCTTCTCCCCCGTTGATGATTGCTATATTCATGGAGTTTCCCCTGAGGAGTCTTTGACAGGTCTTCAATGCAAGGCTTTACAAATAGTAGGTGAGTGGGGAGGCAAAATCAAGCGGGAAGGATTCAGGGGATGTTCACGATTTGAAAGGAAAGGCTCCGGATCACCTTTACGGAAGTAACCCCTTCAGAATTCTTCCCGGCTTATTCAGCGGGAGGACGATCCTGAATGTGCTGCCTTTGCCCGGCGCGCTGAGGACCTCGATTTTTCCTTCGTGCTCTTCCACGATTTCGTGAACCACCATCAGCCCCAGACCGGTTCCGTTCACTCCTTTGGTCGAGAAGAAGCGGCTGAAGAGTTTCTTGCAGGTGTCGTCATCCATGCCGACCCCGTCATCCTCGATCTCGATCATGAAGTAGTTGAGATCAAGGAAATCGGCCCTCAAGGAAATGCTGTGAACGGCCTTGCCCCGGTCCCTGGAACAGGCTTCAATCGCATTGGAGACCATGTTCACCAGCATCCTTCTAAGGGCGCCCGGATCAAGATAAACCAATGGAAGGCGGGGATTGACCTGGGCCCTCAGCCGGCAATCGATGGATTGCGCCTTCTCATAGAATACCCCGATCGTTTCCATGAGAACCGGTTCAAGGGTGACAGCTTCGTAAGTAGGTTTTCTCTTCTTGGAAAAATAGAGGATATTATGAACCAGCCAGGTGATCTCATGGATGTTCTTCTTGACAACGGACCAGCCCTTTTGAAGGAGTTCCTGATCATTGTCCTTCAGGGCTTCGTCCACCACATATGCGCCGCCATGGAGACCTTCAAGGATGTTCTTGATGTCATGGGAGAGTACCGCCACCGATTGACCTAGAATGGTCAACTCTTCCTGGATCTGCTTCACCTTGCCGACATCCGCGGACAGTTCCATGGCTGCCACCACGTTGCCCATGGCATCCAGCACAGGGGCAGCGTAAACGATCATTTGAACGATCTTCCCGTCGGCAAGTTGTACTGTTTCCTCGCTCGTATGAATCTTCTTGTCTTGAAAGGTCTCCCATAATGGGCAGGAAGGGCATCTTACCGGGCTTTTTTTGTACACTTCATGACATTTCCTGCCTCTGGCCTGTCCGAAGTCATTCCGGAAAGTCTGATTGGTCAGAACAATGGTGAATGAGCGGTCCTGGATGGAGAGATAGCACGGAAGCAAATCAATGATGGCCCTGTAGCCAAGGTCCGCAAACCACTGAACCTCCTTGGAATCCCTGGCAGGATCATTCGTCATGGATTTTCCTCAGAAGAACGTTTTCGGCTGCCCGCATAGACAGGAACCGCCGTCGAATTACTTCAAGCTTTTCCGAATGATCTCAAGAAGCTCATCCGGCTCAGGGGGTTTCTCGATGTAAGCCTCGGGCTCGGGAATCTTCTCGCCCTTGTATTCGTCCAGCACCTTTTGTGAGTGAAAGAAAGTTTTCTTCGAAAGTGCCGAGAGCATGATGATCGGGATCTCTTTCAGCGCCGGATCCCCCTTCAACTCTCTGTAAAGGGTGATGCCGCTTTCTCTCGGCATCATGATATCCATGATGATCAGAGAAGGCTTGTTCTTCCGAGCCATCTCCAGGCCTTGAATCCCGTCTTGCGCGACAATCGGCTTGAAACCGTTCGTCTCAAGCAAGGTGGTCACAAAGGTCCTCATGTCCAACTCATCATCGACTACCAGGACTTTCTTAGCCATTTTCCTCCCCCCATGATGCAAATCGATGAATCGGGGAACCGGGGAACCGAAGCAGATGCGGTCTATCTCTTTCCCGCTTCTCCGTTCCTATTCTCCGGCCCTCCGCGCGCCGTGCGCCGTCTCAATACATATTCCCCGGAAGGGTGAACTGTCTTGCCGGATTGCGGATTGCGATAACATGGCAGTGAGCGTATTTGGAGACGTTTGCTACGGTGCTGCCATGGACCATGCGATCCTGCTCGGCCTTTCCAAGTGCGCCCATAACGATGACGTCGATGTTGTTCTTCTTTGCGTAGCGGATGATCTCCACATCGGGCGACCCGCATTGCACCTTGAAAAGGACATTCTGAAAGTCACCGAGCTTTGCTCCATATTCCGTCTTCATAGCCTCGAGCGCAGCCTTTTCAACCTTCTCGTCAAAAAAGGCCTCGCCTCCGGAAGATCCACCCGGGACATGCTCGTCCACGACGTGTCTGGCATAGGTATAGGAAGAATGAGGGACATGGAAGATATGCAGCTTCGCCCCATATTTCCTGCCCAGATCAAGGGCATGCAGAAAGGCAATATTCGCATCCTCCGAAAAATCCGTTGCAAAGAGAATGTTCCTGTATTCGACCATACTAGACCCCTCTTCAAAATGGTTTCAAAGGAAGCTTTACCGAGAACCTTGTGCCCTTTGCGCTCTCGGATTCCATTGCGATCACACCCCCGTGCTCGTCTACTATTTTTCTGGCGATCATAAGACCCAGACCGGTACCCCTGCTTCCTTTTGTGCTGAAAAAAAGCTGGAATACCTTGTTCTTCGTTTCCTCGTCCATGCCGCAGCCGTCGTCCTCAACCTGGTATTCGACCGCCCACGCTTCCGGCTTCAGGGTCCTCAGAATTACATGACATTTCCTGGTTGAGCAAGTAATGTCCGTGCACGCATCTATGGCATTGCCGACCAGGTTGAGAAGAACCCGATGGATGGATTCAGGGTCGAACCAGGCTTCTGGAAGATTTTCGGCCAGCTCCGCTCTGAATTCAATACCGTTCTCTTCCGCCTTGGAGACCATCAAATCATAGACTTCACGGGCAGGCAGATTGGGATTACAGAGCCGGTATTCGGGTTCCCTCTCTTTCGCGTAGTTCAGGAGGTCCATGGCCACACCCCTGATCTTGCCGACATTCCCTTTGATCATCTCCCATCCCTGGGTGAGATAGGTCCTGTTCTCCAGTTCGATTCCCTTTTCAAGAACATACATTCCACCCGTCAGGCCGGACGCGATGTTCTTGATTGCATGGGCGAGCCCTGCCACGGTTTGACCTACGGCGGCCAGTCTTTCCACCTCAAGCAGTTTTTGCGTCTTCTCCTGCACGAGATGTTCAAGATCTTCCGTATACTCCTTGAGTTTTTCTTTGTAGGAAATCCTTTCCATTGCTCTCTTCAGAGCGATCTCGAGGACATCGTCGCCTACAGGTTTCATGATGAAGTCGGAAGCTTCATTCTTGAGGCTCTGAATGGCCAGATCCATGTCTCCGTGGCCCGTGATCATGATCACTTCAGTGTCGGGGCTCTCCTGCTTGATTTTCCGGAGGAGCTGAATCCCGTCCATCCCCGGCATCTTGATGTCGGTCAGGACAACGGCAGGCTGCGTCTTTCCAAAGATGTCCAAGGCTTTCTCCCCGCTTTCCGCAGTGAATACCTCGTATCCCCGGTCGGCCAGAGAGATACCCAGGACCTTCAAAATCCCCGGTTCATCATCCACGAGCAGCATCTTCATCATCTTCAGAAGACTCACTCCCTGTTGGGAATCGAACTATAAAAGAGGACCCTTTGCCCTCCTCGGTCTTCACGTTGATGGTTCCGTCATAGTCGCTCACAATACCGTAACTGATGGACAGTCCCAGCCCCGTGCCCTTGCCTGCCTTCTTTGTTGTAAAGAAGGGTTCAAAAAGCTTGTCCAGTATGGCGCCGGGAATGCCGGTGCCGTTGTCGGTGATTGAAGCACTGACCATCCCTTCTTCCATGCTTGTCTTCAGGAGTATTCTCTTTGTCTCCTGTTCCGGACGACCTTCTTCCCACTTCCTCTCGATGGCATCCCTGGCATTGATTAACAGATTGATGAATACCTGTTCGAGCCTGTTCGCATCAGCCCATATGAGTGGAAGATTCGAATCCAGATCCAGTACGACCTCGATCTCTCTCAGTTTCAGTTGCTGTTGAAAAAAATCCAGAGACTTGATCAGCACCTGGTTGATCTGGGTTTTCTCCTTGGAGACCTCCGATTTGCGGCCGAATTCCCGCATGTGGTTGATGATTTTGGAAGCCCTGTCCACATGGCTGTCGATTTCCTGGGACATGGTTCGCAAAATATCCCTTTCGATCGGCTCATCCCTTATCACCTTTCTGTTGAGAAAACCACAGGCCGTTTTGATGACCGACAAAGGCTGATTCAGCTCGTGGGCCATGCCGGTGGCCATTTCACCCAGAGTCGCCATCTTGCTCGCCTGAATAAGCTGCTGCTCCGCGAGCAAACGGGCCGTGATATCGCTCGTGGTGACGAGAAAGACCTTTCTCCCGGAGTATTCCGAATTGGCAATGCGGATATTCACAAAAATAGCCGTTCCGTCCTTCCTTATCTGTTTCATGCGGTCGATGCTGCCTTTGTCCTTCAGCATGGAAGGATATCCCTGGCGATCAGCCCCCTCCATCAGGGATAGGAAAGAAGTCCCGACCAAATCTTCTTTGTCGAAGCCGTACACAGCCGTAACGCTTTGGTTGCAATCGAGAATCGTCAAATGCTCGCAGCTCAACACGAAAAGGGGGTTTGGAATGGTATTGAAGATGATCCTGTACTTTTCTTCCGATCTCTGGACCTCCCTTTCAAGGGTCCGCAAGTTGGTCAAATCAAGGCTCATCTCGATGGCAGCGATCACCTCTCCCTTCGAATTCCTGATCGGAGAGGTCTTGACCATCCAATAGGTTTGGGTGCCGTCTTTGTTGGTTGCCGCCTCTTCGCTGTAATGGGGTTCACCGTCTTCAAAGGTTTTAAGGACCGGGCAGATCTCGCACCTTTCGGAACGCCCCTTGTAAGCCTTGTAGCAGAAGTCCCCCCTTTCGGGAGAAAACCGCTCCGCAAATTCGCGGTTATAACGGATGATCTTCAGATCTCTTCCCTGCACTGTGATGTAGCAGGGCGCCTCTTCAAAGAGTTGCTGGTATTCATGCCAGTTTTGTTTGATTTCCAACTGCTTTCCCGCGATCTCTTCACGCATCTGGTTGATTGCCTCTGCGAGTTGACCCATTTCATCGTCCCGGTCGATTTCTATCTCGTAATCATACTCCCCGTTTCCGATGTGCCTGGTTCCGGCAATCATGT
This sequence comes from Deltaproteobacteria bacterium HGW-Deltaproteobacteria-15, assembly GCA_002840535.1. Classification (GTDB taxonomy): domain Bacteria; phylum Desulfobacterota; class DSM-4660; order Desulfatiglandales; family HGW-15; genus HGW-15. The sequence continues at coordinate 37,619 of PHBH01000059.1, forward strand.
TCCGGATTGGATGGTTGATGTACCTCACGAGGAAAAATCCGATGACGGTGCCTGAGCCGAGAAAAAGTGCGAGGCCGATCCCAATGATTCTTCTTTCGTATGCAAGGATCTCGCTGTCCAGTTCGTCCATGGAGACCACCACATCCAGGAGACCGAGAATCTTCTTTTCAGATGAATCAGTATGGCAGGAGGTGGATGTGCAGCCCGGCTCATTTGGAATGGTGCTGATAAGACCCAGACGCCGTTCGCCATTATCTGATGTACTGATTCTCACCCTTTGCCAGAGATCCACCTCTTCCAGGGGAGGCGATTGTTTGTGACAGACATGACAGGCTACGGCCATGATATTCGTCGTCTTTTCGACTTCTTCTCTCACATTGGAGTGTTTTACTCTGCCTTCCTTGTTATAGATGCGGATCCTCTTGATCCCTTTCTGCGTAGCCACTTTTTCCGTGATCCGGCTGATGTCGTCCCGGGAGTTCAACATCATTGCGTAGTGGGTGCCGAGCCGAATCGTGTTCCCCAGGCGTTCAACCCCGGCAATCGTGTTCTCCAGGACCTTCTGTCTCTGAACACGAATGTCAAAAAAAACCCACGCGGCAATGCTCGCCAGAAGGATTATGCCGAACCAGAAGAGGAGCCGGAAGCTCAGGCTCTTGTAAATGTGGAAGATCCTCTGCAAGTCACACCTACTCTTCCTCCTCTTTTGGGAGCATTTCCTCCGGAATCTCCATTTTCTCCGCAATCACTTCCTTGAAGTGAACGGCCTTTGCATCGATCTTGTATTCCTTGATGAGATCCCGGATCTGGTCTATGCAGTTGTGGCAGGGAACCAGGACGAGTTTTGCACCTGTCTCGCGGATCTGGTCCGCTTTGACCTTCCCGGCAGCCAACCGGTCTTTCTTCATCTCCCCGCCCATAGGCATGGCGCCCCCGCCGCCGGCGCAGCAATAGTTGTAATTGCCATGTTTTTTCATTGGCCGGAAGTCCTCGGAGATCATTTCAGCCAGGCGGCGATTCTTTTCCGCAAGTCCTCCGTTCCGGACGACGTTGCAGGGATCCTGAACCGTCGTGGGAACCTTGATTTTCTCCTTGAGCTTTATCCGGCCGTCGCGGATGTAATCGTGGAAGAGTTCGACGGAGTGAATGACTTCCTGTTTGGGCTCGTATCCCATCCAGATGGGCGCTTCGTACCGAAGCGCTCGGTAGGCATGGCCTCACTCGGTTATGGCGATCTGTTTCACCCCCAGTTCTTCGGCCCGTTTGAAGGTATTCTCCGCAATCGACCTTGCCGTTTGTGCGTCATTGACGAACATGGCCAGATTGGTGGCATCCCACCCTTTTTCGCTTGGAAAGGTCCAGTCCTCGCCGGCCACATGGAAAATCTTGGCCATTTCCATGATGTCCTGGGGATAGAACTTGGGCTCGCGGGCATTGACCGTGTACATGATCTTGGCGCCCTGTTTATCGATGGGGATTTTCAGCCCCGCAAGCTCCTCTGCAGTCTCCTCTTCGCACCACTCCAGCGTCTCGATCCAGTCTTCCTTGGTGATCGCCATCTGATTGCCGGACTCCTGATAATTCGCCACCGCCTTGGCAAGACCCTCCGGCACCATTCCCACCGAGGTCAGGAGACCCCTCAGGAGAGATATCATCATGGCAATGTCGATCCCGAAAGGGCAGTAGAGGGAGCACCGCCGGCACATATTGCACTCGTGGTAGATGGTCTTGTAGACCTCCTGCAGATAAGCCTTGTCCACCTTTCCCTTTTTCCTCAGGATGTCCTTCAGGAATCGGATCTTGTAGGAAGGGATCATTTTCGGCTCTTTTCCGTTGGAGAGGTAGAAATGACACGTGTCGGAGCAGAGACCGCAATGGGCGCAGATCTTCATCCAGGTCTTGAATCGCGCCCCCATTCGGGGCTTCAAGAATTCCAGGATGCGCGACTCCAGATGCTCTTCGGTAGCCAGTTGCTTTTCCTCACTCATTTTCCAACTCCTTGGACCTGTAAGTGGAATTCCATGGTCATTTTCAACGATACCCCCCTGTCAGATGGAGTACCCCCTTCTCCCGAATTCGATTGCAGTCGCCCCACGGGACAAAAAGAAAAGGACGAAGTGGGAAAGCTTCGTGAAAGGAATGAGAAGAAGCATCAACTCGCCCGACAGAATATGGATCAGCATCATGTTGTCGCCGATAAAACCGACGCTGTCGAGCGTCCCATGAGTCAGGAAGTATCCTGTCAGGAACGGAAGACCGGTCACAACCAGAAGCAGGTAGTCCGATGCGGTGGATATCAGCCGCACCTCCGGGGAAATGATCCGCCTCAAGAGGAAGAAAATCACGATGCCGAGGAGGATGATCGTCATCCAATCCGCAAGGGAATCGGGGATGGGACTCCACGACCACTCCAGCCGCGATTCCTCCCATAGGGAAATGTGGCCGCTGAACCAGATCGGGACCACGAGGAGACAGATATGGAAGACATAGGCGAGAATGGTATAAACCGGATTTTTTGCCACGTCCTTGTTAAAGGGGAAAAGCCACCTGCCGATAGTCGCCAGGACGTATTTCCAGCTGAAATACCGGTAAATAGCCTTGTCCTTTTGTAGGGAGACATAGAAGAACAGGACAACTCTCAGCAAACTCCCGATCACAAATACCAGAAAGGAAATCCACAACAGAGGTCCTACTGCAAAATCATAAAAGTCCATATGCTCCATCTCCTTTTTCCCTGTTTTAGACGAGGCGGCATTCGCGAAAATGATTTGGACATCGTCCCGTTCATCGGATCGGCCTTCTCAAGATAAGAGGTGCAAAGGAACGAGTATCGTAAAACCCGGAAGATGACGACCCGGCGCATGCCGGGTGCAACAGCGAATTCGGCGGCTTCAGTAGAGCAGGAATAGGTATATGACAAAAGGACAACGGACGGACTCCCATAAAAGCACGCGTTTGACAACAATCCATCGAGACTCGCACCTCGGAGTGCAAATCAGGTGGACCGTCTGCCTCTCCAGCCATGCTTTCGGCCGACGGGGAATTCCTTTTTGTTCAGGCGTTTAGTCAATTTATACTGTCGCAGGCTTGATGAGTCAACCGGAAAATGGCTGGTGCAGTGCGTCCTGTCACGAAATATGCAAAAGGACTTCTGTCGCAGTACACTAGAGGGATTTCCTTTCCCGCACCGGAGCGTTGCCCGTTTCTACCTCCTCGTCAGGATATCTGAGGGAAATGGATCGCAATACATCGAGGCAGGAGAAAAACGCGTCCATCACCTCCGGGTCAAAGTGCTTCCCCGATGATCGATGCATCTCTTCGACAATGCGGCTCTCATCCCAGGGTTCCTTGTAACATCTTCTGCAGCAGAGGGCATCATACACATCCGCCACGGCCACAATCCTGCCGAACAGAGGAATATCTTCGCCCGATTTTGGCATAGGCAACCCGTCGGGTGTGGTGCACCCTCGGAGAGGATCCTCGACCGAAAGGTCGATATGGCCCGGATACCCGGTGCCATCCCATTTTTCATGATGATTCAAAGCCACGGTCGCGGCCACTTCTTCGAAGTCCGACTGCACGTCCTTGAACAGCTTTGCCCCCAGATACGTGTGGCTTTTCATGATTTCGTACTCATCGCAGGTAAGCCGTGCGGGCTTCTTGAGGATCAGGTCGCTGATGGCCACCTTGCCCACGTCGTGGAGCATGGCGGCCATCCTCAGGAGGTCCTTTCTGCGGCGGACCTCGTCCGCCTTGAGCCCCTTTCCTCTTGCCCACTCTTCAAAAATCTCGACGGAATATGCTGCAACCCGGTTGACATGGGAGCCTGTTTCCTTGGGGTCTCTCAACTCGGCCATGCTGATCATCCGCAGGATGATGTTCCTGGTCATCTGCGCCCTCTCAAGGGCAAGGGCTGCACTGTTTGAAAAATGCATGACCAGACCTTCGTCCTCCGGCGAAAAGGGGATGACCTCTCCACCGTCGTTCCGGGCATTGATGAGCTGCATCACCCCCAGAACATCCTTGCGCTGGTTGGTCATCGGGACTGCCAGAACCGATCTGGTGGAGTAGTCGGAAATTCTGTCAAAATTGGAATCGAAAGTGAACGGAAAGGAATCGTTCAGAGTGTATGTGTCGGGGATATTGACCGTGGTCATGTTCCTGGCCGCATATCCGGCAATGGACCTGTTACTGATGGGAATAGAAAAGATGTTGTAGATGAGCTTCTTGCCGGGTTCCAGTCTTTTCTGAAGCGTATCGTTCTGGGTATAGCTGAATTTCAGCTTTTTGCCTTCCCTCAGGTAAATGGACCCTGCATCCGCATTGAAGAACTTCCTGACGTTGGTGAGTATTCTCTCCAGGAGAAGATCGATATCCTTGGTCTCATTAAAGTCCATGCTTATTTGAGCGATGATCCCAATCTTTTCTCTTTCAGTCAGCATACCGGGAGAATCCTCGCGTTCGGTTTCGGCGGTTCCGGCGCAGCGGCACCTCATGGAAAACTCGAAACACCATACCCTGTTACCCGCAGGAACACAAGGGAGATGAGGACAAAGAGAACCGCAGAATCAGCCACAAAGGCACTAAGACTCAAAGAAAATCACAATGCCTTTCTTGGTGTCTTCGTGTCTTGGTGGCAAAGTCCGAGGCAGGAGACAGCAAAGGCAAAGAATGTCCAATGTCGAATGAGAAGATGAGCCATAAAGGCACTGAGACTCAAAGAAAATCACAATGCCATTCTTGGTGTCTTCGTGACTTTGTGGCAGGGGTTTTTACCAGCAAAGCGCGCTTGACGTACGCTTCGGATCTCTGTTAGAAGTCACCTATGAATCTGCTTGATATCCTTATTCTCTCCACTGTTCTTTTCTTCATCATCAAGGGATTGATCCGAGGATTCATTCGCGAAATCGCTTCCCTTGCCGGCGTTGTGCTCGGCATAATTCTCGCTGCCCGATATCAATATGAATTGACTGAAGTCACCAAACAGTTTCTGAACCCAAGCCCGTACCTCCCGCTAATCAGTTTCATCGTAATTTTCATCTGTGTAGTTGTGGGATGCAATCTGTTGGGCTGGCTCGTTCGAATGGTCTTGAGAAAGGCGCCTCTGGGATGGGTGGACAGACTTCTAGGCCTGTGCTTCGCCCTGGTCAAGGGGGTGGTCATTACCTATCTTGTCATTGTCGTCCTCACCTTTTTCCTGCCCAGCGGCACACCCCTTATTGCCCGCTCAAAGGTCTGTCCCTGGATTGTCGTCTCGTACCAAACCATGGCAGGCCTGATCTCACCGGATCATTACCAGAGATGGAAACAGCGGTTCATCCAGAAAACAGGGGAGTTGAGCGACACGATCCCAGCTGGCAAAACGGAGCTCCCGGAGAAGAATGGATAGAAACCGCTTATTCAAGGCCCTGGCGGACCTGATTGAACTGGTCGCCAGATTGCGAGGTCCAGGAGGATGCCCCTGGGATGCCAGGCAGACTTTCGAAACAGTGCGGATGTATCTCCTGGAAGAGGCCTACGAATCACTGGAGGCGATTGAAAGGGGGCAGCCTCTGGAGATCTGCCAGGAGCTCGGCGATCTCCTTTTTCAGATTCTCTTCCTCTCTCACATGGGTGAGGAAACAGGGGACTTCAGTTTACTTGAAGTTCTGACCGGAATCCACGAAAAGATGGTCAGGAGGCATCCTCACATTTTCGGCTCCGCTACCGTGAAAGACGCAGAGGAGGTATCCCTCAACTGGGCGAGAATCAAAAAAGAAGAAAAGAAAGAGCGTCCGGAATCGGCTTCACCCCTTGACAGCGTCCCCGCAGCCTTGCCTGCCCTCTTGCGAGCACACAGGCTGACCGAGAGGGCATCGAAAGCCGGACTGATCGAAGAGAAGCCGGGTGAGCTGATGAACCGGATAGGTGAAAGCATCCAGTCGATTGAAAAACTTGAACAGGTGAAGGATCGTGATCTCCTTGGACAGAGGATGGGAGATCTCCTCCTGGATATCGCCAACCTTGCCAGGACAAAGGGCTTCAATGCGGAAGATCTGCTGCGGATTGCGAATCAAAGGTTCTATAATCGATTCCAGGGGGCCGAAGAGGGGAAAGCCGGATGACTGCAACCTTCGAGCAACCTGCAATCAGTGATGTTTTCAGAGGAAATTGAAAGGTCTCCTGAAACGCAGCCTGAAGATTCTTGCTGCCGGCCTGTTGTTGCTCTGCGCCTTCTCGTTTGCAGAGGTTCTGGCCTTCAGGTTTTTCAATCCCCCTTTCACAACCTTTATGGCATGGAGATGGGTTGCGTCGAGGATCCAAAGCGCACCGGATGAAGAACCTTACAGGATCGTTCGTATCCAGTGGCGTAGCCTGAGGCAGGTATCTCCCAATCTCGTCAAGGCTGTTCTGGCTGCCGAAGATCAGAGATTCCTCTCTCATCACGGTTTTGATTTCATAGAGATTCAGGAGGCGCTGCGAGAGATGCTCTCATCCCGCCGAATCAGAGGGGCCAGCACCATTTCCATGCAGGTGGCAAGAACCGTATTCCTCTGGCCTTCGAGGACATGGCTCCGGAAAATCTACGAAGCCTACTACACGCTGCTGCTGGAGTTGACCTGGTCCAAGAAACGGATCCTGGAAGTTTACCTGAACACAGTAGACTGGGGCGAAGGGGTGGTGGGAGCGGAGTCCGCTTCCAGGAAATATTTCCGCCGAAGCTCGGCGGAGCTTACGCCTTCCGAGGCTGCGATGCTGGCGGCGATTCTGCCCAACCCTCATTACTGGTCGCCTGTGAAGCCCACTGAACATCTGAGGGAGAGACAACGAAAGATAATGAACGATATGGAGAAAATGCCTGTCTCTCGGGTTTTGCGCTGATTTCCGGGTATAACATGAGACCACCTCTTTTCCAAATGGTCCGAAGCCTCAGCCTCAAATGGAAGATCGTTATACCATTTCTTTTCTTCGCATTTACGGGCACCACGCTTCTCGCTTATATCGGACTGAGCTCACAGCAGGCCCTTATCCGCGCAGAAGAAGAACGAGAGATATTTCGGTACCACAATCTGTTCGTTCAGGATGTTCGGGACAAGGAGAGTCTTGTACTTTCCCTGGCCGCGACCATCGCCGAAGATGTGGCTGTTCAGCACCTCCTGGCGCTAAGGGATAGGTCGGAGCTCTATGATCTCATGCTCAGCACTTTTGTGAGATTGAGAAAAGATTTTCACATTGAACAGATTCATTTCCATGTGCCCCCCGGGATTTCTTTCCTTCGTGTTCACAAGCCGGAAATGTATGGGGATGACCTTACCCTGGAACGGAAAATGGTCGTCGATGCCCTGAGCGACAAACAACCGAGATCGGGCATCGAACAGGGCCGAACGGGCTACGGGATACGGGCGGTGGTCCCGATCTTTTATGCCCGGGAACTGGCGGGTACCGTTGAGGTGAGTTACTCGTTCGGAGCCCCTTTTCTATTCACATTGCACAAGCGATGGGGACTGGATCTGACCTTTTACTCCATGAACGACAAAGGAGAATGGAGGATTTCCGCGCAAGCCTCAGAAAGAGATGAGCGGGAGGAACTCGACCCCGAACTTGCCAAAAGAGCAACGGAACGGCCGGTGTTCCTGGTGGATGTCTGGAATCAGAATCAGGCACTCTTGCTGGTTCCGGTAAAAGATTACTCCGGCGATCTTGTAGCCCTCCTCCAATTCAGCCTCGACAGAACGGAGACCAAGAGACGGCTCGCTCATTCCAGAAACGTCATGATCGTAATCGGTCTGATCGGAATTGCCGTCTCCTTCTTTCTCACATATCTTGTGGCGCTTTTCCTCATCTGCCCTATCGAAGAAATTGTCAGGGAAGCGCAGGAAATCGCCGAGGAAAAGCGAGAGCGACACATCGAACCGAAACCGAAAGATGAAATCGGCAGGCTCGCCGAAGCCCTCAATCTGATGCTCGATTCCCTCCAGGCAAAACGAACACAGCTCGAGGTGTATGCGAAGACGCTGGAAAAAAGGGTCGAAGAGAGGACGGCAGATCTCCTTGCATCCGAGGAAAAGTACCGGACCCTGGTGGAGAATGTGCCGCTCGTCGTATACCGTATCCTCCAGGACGGAACGACTGAGTTCGTGAACTCCTACTTGACGGATATTCTGGGGTACTCCATCGAAGAAGCGGTCGGCAACAGGACCTTCTGGTCTGAAAAGATCTGGGGGTGCGATGAAGCGGAGTGCAAGGATATCTGGCAGAAGAATTTCGAAACGGGTGACGGGTACAGAATCGAAAGAATTGTGAGGGACAGGAACGGGCGCGCTCTGACCTTCATCGATCACGCTATCCCCACCAGGGACAGCCGGGGGGGCGTCAGGTGGGTCGACGGCATTATGATGGATATCACGGAACTGAAAAGCTTCCAGGAAATGGCCCTTCGAACGGAAGAAATCCGGCTGCTCGAGGAAATATCGGCGCACATGGCCCACGCGATTCGTAATCCTCTTTCCAGCGCAGGAGGGTTCGCCCGGAGACTTCAGGGCAGCCTGCCCGGAGATGACCCGAGTCGAAGGCTTGCCGAGATCATTGTGAAGGAGGTTGCCAGAATCGAAGACTTCTTAAGAGTTCTTTTCTCGTCCATACGTCCTTTTGATCTCACTTTGGGAGAAATCGATGTCAATCAGGTGCTCAAATCCCTGCTCGTCAGGTTCGAAGGGCCCTTGAGGGCGAGAGAGCTTGATGTAAACCTGTCATTGTCTCCAGGGCTTCCCAGAATCCAGGCCGATGAAGAACGATTAGGAGAGGCTTTTGAAAATATCCTTAAGCATGCGAGCGTGCTGGCGACACAGAAACAGACCCTCGAACTATCCACAGCTTTCGCAGGAGATCGAATTACCATCGAATTGATGCACAGGGCAATCCCGCTTTCCCAGGATGATATGGAAAAGTTCTTTTTCCCTCACATCGAAGAAAAGGCGCAATGGCCGATCATCGATCTCTCCCTTTCAAGGAGGATCATTCACCGTCACGGGGGAAAAATAGATGTAATGCGGCTGGAAAATGACTGCTTGCTTATGAGAATCGAGTTGCCCGTGAGGATCGGGAGGTAAACAGATGAGGTCTCAGGCAGCCTCGAGCTCAACGGATTCTGCATTCGTGTTTGAAGACGCGGACTGCTCTGAAATGCCGCTCTTTCCGTTGGCTTTGAATTCCATGCATTCTTCCTTCATGGAACATTTGAGCTCACAGATGCGAACGTCCATGCGTGGATTGTTTCTCTTTTTGCGGCAAACGATGTAAGCGGGCATAGATTTCTCCAAGGCTGAGTTGATACAGTTTTACATAGAATGGCTTAGAATTGTTAAAATCGGATTTTTTGCTTAATTATATTTATTTATAACCTCTTATATCCCAGATATAGGTATTTGTCAATAAGCTTTAGCGACATAAATTTCGTGCCGGGTTTAAATCAAAAGGTCTTTTCATGATCAGATTTCTACTCCTTAATGGTTTCGTAGCGGTTTATACAATCCTTTTATGCATGTTTGGCTTGCTGCTCTCCCTTTTCGATCGGAAGGGCGGCGCACTGCTTCACAGTTATGTTGCCGTCCCATGGGCCAGGTTGATTCTGTGGGTGTGCGGCGTGAAGGTACAGGTACGCGGACTGGAAAACCTCGACCCTGCCGCAGCGCGAATCTACCTCTGCAACCACCAAAGCTATTTTGACATTTTTGCCCTTCTCGCATACCTGCCGATACAGTTCAAATTCGTGATGAAGAAAGAGTTGATGAGTTTGCCCCTGTTGGGCCCTACCATGCGGCGGGCCGGATACATCGGAATTGACAGGGAAGACGCGAGAGAGGCATTGAAGGGGATGAACCAGGCGGCTGAGAAGATGAAGAAAGGCGCATCCATTCTGGTCTTTCCGGAAGGAACGCGGAGCCCGGATGGCTCCCTTCAGCCTTTCAAGCCGGGCGCTTTTCATATCGCACTGAAGTCCCAGTGCGACATCGTCCCTTTGATAATAGACGGCAGCCGTCTGGTCGTACCCAAAGGCAGTCTCCGAATTCAGAAAGGCTCCTTCGCCCTTCACATCGGAAAGCCAATCCCGATACACGGCTACTCCAAGAAGAACATGCCTGTCCTCCTGGAAAAAGTCAGAGATGCCATGGCCGAGCTGATGACGAAATCAGAGGTCGGAGAACAGAGGTCAGAGGTCAGCAACCAAACAAAACCGAACGTCGAACATTGATGCGCGACGTTCTGTTATCGGGATTTGTTTTTCATTCGATGTTGGGCGTTCGATGTTCGATGTTCGACGTTTATCTTTCAAGTAATTCACTGTCCCCAAGCAGGTTCGCCGGACTTTTGGCAGCTTCTCTATCTCATCCAGATCCTGCATCCTTGCATCCTGCACCCCTATTCCTGTATCCTGCACTCTTCATCCTGGATCCTGCATCCTGAAACTTGAACCCTGAACCCGCATCCCGGCGAGGTAATCTGATTGGCTGAATCCACAAAACCGGTAATCCGCGTTGCCCTGGCTATTCCGGTGAAAGGGACTTTCGACTACTCCGTCCCTGAGCAGTGGGCAGCGCAGATTCGTGTCGGTTGCAGGGTCGTCGCGCCTTTCAGAAATCGGAAAGTCACCGGCTACATCCTCGAGGTCATTCAGAATGCGGAGGCTGAAGGGCTAAAGGAAATCGAGGAGGTGCTGGATTCCGAACCCCTCTTTCACGCCGATCTCGTTAGGTTCTTTTCCTGGTCTGCCGACTACTATCTTGCGCCCATCGGTAAATTCATCCAGTCAGCCCTGCCCGGGGGGCTCAACACCAGTACATTTACCTGCTGCGAAATAACCGCCTCCGGATCAAAGGCGATCGATCTGCTTGCCGGGAATTCCGAGGCGGGAATCGGACTGGCATGGATCAGGGACAATCCGGGGAAGAGAGTCCTCCCGGGCCTCAAGAAAATAATTCCGCTTCTCCACAAAAATGGCTGGGTAGCTGTCGGGGAGAAGATCACGAAAAGACGGGCGGGCCCCCTCTTGAAGCGGTTCGTCAGGGCCAGGCAGGGCGCAGAGCTGAATTCGATTCTCGAGAGCTTTTCCGGAGACCTCCGAACTGACGCAGAGTCGGAGTTCCTGTCACACGTGTGCCGCTCAGGGGAAATCTCTCTGCAGGAAATCCGCAGAAGATTCCCAAGAGGCGACTATCTCTGCCGCAAGTGGGTTCGCAAAAACGTTCTGGAAATCTGCAAGAGACCGGTTCTGAGGGACATGGCCGGCAATATTCTGTGCATCTCAACGGCTCCCGAGAGATTGTTCGAGCAGCAGGAAAAGGCCTTGAACATAATCCAGGGCCTTCTCGATAAGAAACGCTTCTCCGTCTGCCTTCTTCACGGGGCTACGGGAAGCGGAAAAACCGAGGTGTATTACGCCGCCATCAAAAAGGCTTTGGATGAGGGGCGGCAGGCAATCCTCATGGTGCCGGAGATCGCCCTTTCCGTTTACATGGAGGGGATCTTCAGGTCCCGTCTCGGAGACAGGGTTGCCGTCTACCACAGCGGGCTCAGCGCAGGGGAAAGATTCGATCAGTGGATGCGAATGGCAAGAGGCGATGCAGGCCTCGTCATCGGGGCAAGATCCGCCCTCTTCTCTCCTTTTCCCAATCTGGGGCTCATCATTGTGGATGAAGAACACGATACGTCCTACAAGCAGGAGGAAAGCCCCCGATATCAGGCAAGGGATGCGGCCGTGGCAAGGGGTAAAATCGAGAAGGCCGTTGTGGTGCTCGGCTCGGCCACACCCTCTGTCCAGTCCTATCACAATGCTGTCACAGGAAAGTACCATCTTCTTGCCATGCCGGAACGGGTGGAGCAGAGACCCATGCCTTTCATTCGCATCGTGGACATGAGAACGCTCTCCGGGCGGGACAGGAAGAATCCCATCATGAGCCCGGTTCTCCGCAAGGCGCTTGCTGAGCACCTTTCAGAAGGACGACAGGCCATGCTTTTTCTGAACCGCAGGGGTTTTCATCGAGTCCATCTCTGCCGTTTCTGCGGAAAATCGGTGCGCTGCCCGAACTGTGACCTCGCCCTGATCCACCACATGAAAGAGAGCCGGCTTGCATGCCATTATTGCGGATTCCGTGCAGAGATTCGAAAGACATGCCCTTCCTGCAAAAAGGAAGGGATGATCCTTTACGGGTTTGGCACTGAGAGGCTCGAAACCGAAGTGGGGGAATGCTATCCGGTTGCTCGCGTCGAAAGAATGGACAGGGACAGCACCAGTGGAAAGGGGGAGACCTTTCAAATCCTCAAGAGGTTCGCCGAGGGGCAAGTGGATTTCCTTGTTGGAACCCAGATGATCACCAAGGGTTATGATTTTCCAAATGTTACCCTTGTGGGTGTCATCAATGCGGATTCCACCCTCGGGTTCCCGGATTTCAGAGCTGCGGAGAGGACCTTTCAGCTTCTCTCTCAGGTTTCGGGCAGGGCTGGAAGAGGCATCCATGAAGGAGAGGTGGTGGTTCAGACCTTCAACCCCGACCACTATGCGGTGGTCTCTGCAAGGGATCACGATTACGCTTCCTTTTTTGAACGGGAGAGGCAACTGAGAGAACAGCTCGGCTACCCGCCTTTTTCCTACATGGCATGCCTGAGGGTCCAGGGGGCCGGGGAAAAGGAGACCGAGGAAATTGCCTCAAGGATCGGGGACGGAATGCAAAGCATACTGAAGAAATGGGCCAGGAGGGGAAAAGAGGTGCAGGTGCTCGGCCCGGCAGAGGCGCCGATTGCCAAGCTGAAAGGCAGATACCGTCGTCAGATCCTGGTGAAGTGCAAGAAGGCCGGGCTCCTCCATTACTTTCTTGGGGAAGTGGAGACAATGGCCCGGAGGATCATGCGCTCGACCGGTGTAAGTCTCATCCTCGATGTGGATCCGTATCAGATGCTGTGAACAGGAGTCAGAAGACAGCATGTCCGCGGCCCCGCATCACGTGCGGCATAAACTCCAGCCGCAATCCAGTCCCTGCAAGGTCTTCTTACAGGAAAGCGATCTGGACTCCGACTCGGAGTGACGAAAACGAGATCATCGAGCGTTGACCGGCTGTGTCTTCTGACTTCTGTCTTCTGGTCAATGGCGCACCGCTGCAGCCGCATCATTGACCGTCTCGTGGGCTTCCCTGAAAAGCATCCTCAGCTCGTAGACTCCTCCTTCGCCGCTCTTCTGCATGTCAAAACCCATCTTCTCGAACACGTGAAGCATTGGCCTGTTCTCCATGAGCACCTCTGCGGTGAATCCGAGGAGCCCCTGCCGTTTGGCAAGGTAGGTCATGTAGCCCAGGAGTTCGGTCCCGATCCCCCTGTTTTGATGTTCATCGGAGACGATAAACGCCACTTCCGCCATGTGCGTCTCCTGGCTTATCCCGTACTGAGCCAGCCCCACAACCTCTTCCCTGCCGCTCTGCTGCACGCTCGCAACAATTGCCATGCCTTTCGTATAGTCCAGGACAACATATTCCTGGAGCTCCTGATGCGGCATCCCCTTTTTTGGCGAGATGAAGCGCCGGTACATGCTCTTGTCCGACAGGTTGTAGAAGAAATCTTTCAGGAGCGGTTCATCGCTGATCTTGAGAGGCCTCAGGAAAATCTCCATTCCGGTCTTTGTAGTGCGGAAGGTCTCGAACTGCTCAGGATACTCCCCTTCCTCACCGGGTATGAATTTTTGGTCCTTGTAGATCAGGTTCAGTTTTTTCGCCTCTTCGATGAGCCACGGTCTGAACTTGGGATGTGCGATTGCGATCAGTTCCATCGCACGCTCCCTGATGCTCTTCCCGTGGAGATAGGCGATTCCATATTCGGAGACCACATAGTGAACGTCGCTCCTCCCCAGGGTGACGCCCGCCCCCTCATATATAAACGGAACGATCCTCGAGATCGATTCATCCTTGGCCGTTGAGAGAATAACAAGAATGGTCTTGCCGCGGGGCGACAGAACAGCGCCACGCATGAAATCGGTCTGGCCCCCGATCCCACTGTAGAATCTCTTGCCTATGGATTCGGCCGTGGCCTGTCCGGTGAGATCGATCTGGAGACAACTGTTGATCGCCACCATGTTCCTGTGCCGCGAAATGACCAGAAGACTGTTCGTGTAGTCCACGGGTCTGAATTCCATGCCCGGGTTATCATCAATGAATTCATAAGTAGTGCTCTTTCCCATGCAGAAGGCAGCTACCGTTTTTCCTCTATTGAGGCTCTTTCTGCTGTTATCTATCACTCCTGCGCGGATCAATTCGACCATGCCGTCCGACAGGAGCTCGGTATGAACGCCCAGATGGCGTTTCCCTTTCAGATTCGCAAGGATTGCGTTCGGGATGCTGCCATACCCGGCTTGTATCGTATCCCCGTCTTCAACGATTCGAGCAACGTACTTCCCTATGCGTTGGGCAATTTCATCGGAGAGGGTTGCACCGTACTCCAGCAGGGGCTCGTCCTTCTCGATGAGGTAATCCATTTTCTCGATATGAATGAAGGTTTCACCATGCACCCGGGGCATCCTTGGATTGACCTGTGCGATCACAATCGATGCGCTCTCGACAGCGGCCTTGGTAATGTCCACACTGATGCCCAGGCTCATGTACCCGTTCTTGTCAGGGGGGGAAACCTGGATCAGCGCTACATCCACAGGCACTACCCCGCGGCGGAAAAGATCCGGGACAGCCGAGAGTGCAACAGGCGTGTAGTCTGCAAGACCTTCATTGACGGGATCCCGTGTGTTTCTTCCGATGAAGAAGGAATTGTGCCTGAAATTGTCCTGGAATTTCTCGTCCGCGTACGGGGCGACACCAAGAGTCCACACATGAAAAACCTCTGCATCGAGCACGGCTTTGGGATGGGAAGAAACATAATTGACCAGCGCGCCCACAAGGTACTGGGGCTCGCCGCACCCGGTGCCGATGAAGATCGTGTCCCCTCTGTGAATCCTGCTGAAAACCTTGTCCTCCGAGGCGAACTTGTCAGGATACTTTTCTCTGAACTTATGCAGAGTCATTTTCGACCTCGCTGTCCATGTCCCTCATTTCCAACCAGAGTTCTTATTGAGCGGAGCACATAATTGTTTGCTATATCCACGAAAGAAAGAGCGTCTCTCGCCCGCTTCGCTTGAGGGCACAGAGTTCTGGAGAGTGTCAACTTGTCCTGTTTTTTTTCAAAAAAACAGGACAAACTTCACCCTTCGGGGCAAGAGCTGTAAGCGGCATTTCGGTTCAAACTCTTTTCTGCTCTCCGTAATAACAAAGCTGGCATCCGAATGGAACATCGACTCTCATTTCGGTTCATCCTTGCCGTTCAAAATTCTTGCCTTATTATATGTCCATGCTTTAATTTAGGGAATTTTTCTTTCGTGAGGGGTTATGCAGATAAGAACGCAATGGAAGAGGATGGTCTTCTTCCTGCTCGCCCTGACAATTTTGCCTGCCGGCTGCGATTCCAAAGGCGGGGCCGGCGGCCCGGCCCCTGATTTCTCCCTGAAGGACACCTCCGGTAATACCATCACGCTGAAAGACCTGAGAGGCAAGTACGTGATCATTGACTTCTGGGCAACCTGGTGCCCGCCATGCCTCATGTCCATTCCTGAGCTTGTGACCCTGCACGGGAAATACAGAGAAAAGGATCTGGTGGTTCTCGGAATATCTCTGGACGACCCCGATAAGGTAAATACCGGGGCATTGAACCGGTTCAAGGAGCAGTACCGGATCGGATACACCATCTTGCGAGCGAACGAGAAGGTTGTTCAAGATTATTCGGGCGCTGACGGCATGCCCATTCCCACCATTTTTTTTGTGGACAGGGAGGGACGAATCGTTGAAAAGCTGGTGGGCTTTGTTCCGGGCCGCGTGGAGAAATCCGTCAAGAGACTTCTCGGATGATCATCGATTTTCACACCCATATTTTCCCTCCCCTCTTTCGAAAGGAAAGAGAGCGCTTCTTCTTCCGTGAACCAGGATTCAAGCTGCTTTACGATCAACCTAAATCAAGCCTCATCGGGGCCGGGGATCTCTTGAGGCAAATGGATGAGGAAGGAATCCAGAGGTCGGTTGTATTCGGCTTCCCATGGGAAAAGGTTGACCATTTCCGCAGGCACAACGATTATATTCTGGAGTCCGTTCACCGGTATCCGGACAGGCTTTCCGGGTTCGGCTGCTTTTCCCCCCTTTCTTCCCGCGCGGCGATGGAGGCCGAGAGGTGTTTGGAGCAGGGGCTTTGCGGAATTGGAGAACTGGCGGTCTACCATGAGGGCTCCATGAATCGGGCTTTCAGACAGCTCGGGGAACTGGCAGCCCTTTGCTCTCGCCACGAAGCGGTTCTCCTCCTCCACACCAACGAACCGGTAGGCAAATCCTACCCCGGGAAGGCGCCGGCAGGACTCGGTGAATTCTACACCCTCATAAGAGAGCATCCAACCACCCGGTTTGTCCTGGCCCATTGGGGAGGCGGGCTCTTCTTCTATGCGCTCATGAAAAAGGAGGTAAGGGAAACGCTCCGGAATACCTGGTTCGACACCGCTGCTTCCCCTTTTCTCTATGCGCCCGACATCTATAAGATCGCCGGCGGGATTATCGGTTTCGAGAAGATCCTTTTCGGTTCCGATTTTCCCCTTCTGAAACCCGGCCGCTATTTCTCTGAAATGGATAGCGCAGGCATCCCGGAAGAAGTCCTGCGCATGATAAAAGGAGAAAACGGCGCCCGCCTTCTGAAATTGCCTCTCTAGTTCCCTTCGGATGCAAAATCTTTAACCGCCAAGACGCCAAGAGCTCCAGGAAAATACTTGGTTTTTGCGTTCTTCGCGCCTTCGCGGTTGAACTCCTTCAATTCTCCCTGGCACAGGACTTGCTCCTGGCACAGGACTTGCTCAATAAAAGAGTCATTGCGAAGCATATACCGGGGAAAGAACTTCCCGGAACTCTGCCATCGCGGATGAACCCGAACGATAACAGGCTCATGTTGAAACCTCGAGGGGCCTGCGGCTGGGGGAGATTGGAGGAGATGTCAGGATTTTGACAGAATGGCGATTACAGATGGCCCCCGGCAAAAAAGAAGGTCCCGGTATCGATGCCAACCGGTGGATGACCACCTACACCGATCTCATGACCCTTCTCCTGACCTTTTTTGTCCTCCTTCTCAGCTTGGCTGTGATCACAGAGGAGAAGAGAATCGTGGCGCTCAGCTCGGTAACAGGAGCCTTCGGGTTCAAGCCCGGCGCACATTCGATTATTGGGAATCCAAAGGGAACGAACGTCACACTGGGTGAAGCCCCGATGAGGGTCGAGGATAACGATTTCGAGATGATGAGAAACATCGAATTGAAGAACTCCCTCGAAACCGAGATGACGGTGGTCAAAGAAGAGGAGCGGATCATCATCTCTCTCAGCAACCGCCTTCTGTTCAAACCAAGATCCAGCCGAATCGAACCCGAACGCTTTGCGTTTCTTTCCGAGTTGAAGAACGTCTTCAAAGAAAGCCCTTCCCGGATCGAACTTCGCGGGTATGCCGATCCTTCGGAGACGGTCTTTGATCCGGACCGTCTGAGACCGGCTATGACGCTTTCCACAAAGCGGGCATTTGCCGTCTTTGAGTTCCTGACCTCAGGCGGCGAGATCCTGCCGGAGAGGATAACGGCACACGGTTTTGGCCATACCCCCGCGTCCCCGGGTGAGCAGAAGGATGTCCATCTGGGGAACCGGCAGGTGCAGATCATTCTGGACTATCGAGAGAAGCTATCTTACGGCCTGAAGAAATCCCCGAGAAATTCCTGGCTTGATTTCAAGGGATTCTTCTTCAAGCTTCAGGGAGACGAAGGTGGCGAATAACCTGTCACGGCGCAAGCAGGAAGAAATCAAGTCACCAGGGTGGATGGTCACCTTCTCGGATCTTTCGACGCTTCTTTTGACATTCTTTGTGCTCCTTCTCTCCATGTCCACGATGGACAAGAAAACCTTCAAGAGCATGTTCCACAATTTCACTGCAAGCTGCGGCATTCTCTACTTCAAAGAGTACGGGGAGATCTACAGGCCGAAGCTGGTTCTCATGCAAGCGCTCTCTGAGAAACTCAAGGATTCTCTTGTGGTCAAGAGGGCGGACGAATCCCCCAGGGACATCATCTCCCCAAAAGAAGAAAAGTCCTTTGAGGAAACCGGCAACTCCCTCGTGGTGGAGAACTTCAGGGGGGGCTTCAAGCTCGTATTCGGCCATAAGATGCTGTTCCCGTCCGGGAGTGCCGAGATTCAGGATGAGATCAAGCCTTTACTGGCGAAGATCGGCAGCTTCATGAGAAACTCGGATTACCAGGTCTATATCGACGGCCATACCGACAATGTCGCGATGAGAGGAGGGAAGTATTCCTCCAATAGCGAGCTCTCCCTCGCGAGGGCTTACAACCTCATGGAGTACTTTGTGACCAAGGAGAACATTTCCCCCCTCTCCATTGCCCTGGCGGGGTATGGAGAACTGCATCCTGTGACTTCTGATAACACCCCTGAAGGCAGAAGCAAAAACCGGCGGGTCGAGATCATCTTCAAAAGCCAGAAATACTTCTAGCTTCCCCTCTTCCCGGTTTCCTTCTTCTTGATGACCAGCCGCACAGGCGTGAGCTCCAGCCCGAGACGTTCCTTGAGCTGATTGGTGAGGAATCGCTGATAAGAGAAGTGCACCTTTTCGGGATGGTTTACAAAGAGGACGAAGGTTGGGGGTCTGACGCTGCTTTGGGTCGCGTAAGATACTCTCAAGGCACTGCGGCCGACTCTGGGGGGAGGATTCTGCTGAAGCATCTCCTTTACCGCTTCGTTCACCTCCCCTGTTGCGATCCTTTTTGAGTACTGGCCGTAAAGACGATCGATCACGCCAAAAATACGGTTCACCCCCTGGCCGGTAAGGGCGGAAACATTGATTCTCGGCGCAAAGGCGAGGAACTTCAGCTGTCTCTCAAGAGAGGATTCGAGAAAGGTCCTTTTCTCACGGCTCTCTTTAACCAGGTCCCACTTGTTCACCGCAAGGAGGACCGCCCTTCCCCGCTCAAAGGCGTACCCGCAGATGCGCGCATCCTGGTCCGAAATCCCGGCCGAACCATCCAGCATCACCACGGCTACATGGCATCGTTCCAGACTCTTGAGTGCCTTGATCATAGAGAATTTCTCTATCTTTTCCCTCACCCGCCCCTTCCTTCTGATCCCGGCAGTATCGATGAAAAGGTATTCCTTGCCTTTCCATGTGCAGAGAATGTCGATGGCATCCCGCGTGGTCCCGGCTATCTCGCTCACTACAAGCCGGTCCTCCCCGAGGATGCGGTTAATAAGGGACGATTTCCCGACATTGGGCCGTCCCAGGATGGCCACCCTGACGCTGTCCTCCTCCCTGGCTTCCGGAGCGGAGGCCGCCAGTCCCTCGGTGAGGTCGTTCATCAGGTCTTTCAGGCCATAGCCGTGTGCTGCGGAAAGAGAATAGACGCGCGTGAAACCAAGTGTAAAAAAATCTGAAAGGAGGTGCTCCAATTCAGGCCCGTCGATCTTATTCACGACCAGGAAGACATCCTTCCCTGTCCGGCGCAGCAGGTCTCCGATCTCCTTGTCGCCGGATACGACACCCTGGCGCCCATCCACCATGAAGAGGATCCTGTCCGCCTCTTCAACTGCCTTGAGAACCTGGCCTTTCACCAGAGTTTGAATAGGATCCGCATCGAACTGCTCGAATCCTCCCGTGTCCACCAGTGTGAGTTCGCCATCCTCCCAATATACTGAAGCGTAGAGACGATCCCTTGTCACGCCCGGCTGGTCGTCGACAAGGGCGCCCCTTGACCTGGACAGTCGGTTGAAAAGGGTCGATTTACCTACATTTGGCCTGCCGACGATCGCGACTATAGAAGCCATACTCTCCTGAGATCTCCTTGAGGTGCTACACTGTAGCCGGTCTAAAACGGGGGGTCAACACAATGCAGGATCCAGGACACAAGATGCAGGATGCACGTCGAAGAAGATGGAACGGAGCACATCACGCGAAAGCCGATCGTGCAGGCGGCACAAGCCTCAACCCGCGGCTCGTATTCAGTCGAAACAAAGAAAAGGCCATGCAATTTCCCAACCTTCCAGGTTTCCAGCATATGAACCACATATTGCACTTGAAATCCGTATTCAGCCTTTTATATGGTATGCGATAATCTTTTTTCCGGTTCGCTTCAGGAGGATCCGCACTATAACCTTTCATCGAATCACAAACTTTTCGGAGTTTTGACATGGCCACCAAGTACATAATCGTGACAGGAGGGGTTCTCTCGGGCCTTGGGAAAGGGATTGCGGCCGCGTCCATGGGACATCTCCTTTCCTCCCGGCTCAAAATCGTTCCAGTCAAATGTGACGGATACCTCAATGTCGATCCGGGCACCATGAACCCCTACGAACACGGGGAGGTGTTTGTGCTGGACGACGGGGGCGAAGTGGACATGGACTTCGGCCATTACGAGCGGTTCCTCGGGGTAAACTGCATGTCACATTGGAATCTCACCATGGGCAAGGTCTTCGACATGGTGAGGCAAAAGGAACGGAGAGGGGATTATCTCGGCAAGACGGTGCAGTATATTCCCCATGTCACGGATGTGATCAAGGGCCACCTTGCCGAGGTGGCCGCGACCGAATCTGCGGACCTGGTCATCGTGGAAATAGGGGGGACTGTCGGGGATATCGAAAACGAGCTCTTCCTGGAAGCCATGAGACAGCTCAAAGAGGATGTTGGACGCAACAACATCATTTACGTGCACCTCACTTATGTTCCTATTCCCTCCGGAGTGAACGAGCAGAAGTCAAAACCGACCCAGCAAAGCGTCAACCTTTTGAAGCAGCGGGGCATCTTCCCTGATGTGATCATCGGGAGATGTTCGGAGTTCCTCACCAGGGATATCAAATCCAAGATATCGAGCTTCTGCGACGTGGACCCGGAGGCGGTCATCACCGGACTGGATGTGGATGATATCTATGAGATCCCGCTCATCTTCGAGAGCGAAGGGCTTTCGGAGATCCTCCACAAGAAACTGAACATTTACAGCCCCCCTGATCTGAGGAAATGGAAGGAGCTCATTGACAATATCAAGAAACCCGAAAAGGAGATCACCGTAGCCATCTGCGGAAAGTACACCAAGCTTTTCGACAGCTATGCCTCCATTATTGAATCCTTCCACCATTGCTCAGCGCATCTGAAGTGCCGGATCAACCTGGAATGGATCGAAACCACGGATCTGACCAGCATGGATTTCCTGGACCGGGTGAACGGGATAGTCATTCCGGGAGGGTTCGGAAGCAGGGGAACGGAGGGCAAAATAGAGGTGATCCGAATGGCCAGAGAACGGAACATCCCGTTCCTGGGCCTCTGCCTTGGGCTGCAATTGGCCGTAATCGAATTCGGCAGGAATGTCTGCGGCCTTGCCGATGCAAACTCCACGGAGATGAATGACAAAACCCCGCACCCTGTCATAGACATCCTGCCCGAGCAAAGGACGGTCACCAATAAGGGTGGAACCATGAGACTGGGGGGCTACACGGCAGTGCTCAGAGAGGGGAGCATTGTGCACTCGCTGTATGGGAAGGCGGAGGTCTCGGAGAGGCACCGCCACAGGTATGAGGTGAATCCCGAATACCATAACCCCATTTCCGAGAAGGGCATGGTCTTCTCAGGCACTTCCAAGGATGGCAGACTTGTGGAATTTATCGAACTCCCCAATCACAAGTTCTTCGTGGCCACACAGGCTCATCCCGAGCTTAAGTCCAGAATGGAAGCCCCTGCACCTCTTTTTTACGGTTTTGTGCGAGCATGCCTGAAATGAGGAGTTATCGCATTCTCTTTCTTGGGCTTCTGGAAGATCTCGCATTTTTCAAGGAGAGGATGTCGGAACTCGGGGTGAAGCCCGAAACAGCGGAAAAGATTGTGCTGAAAGCGCCTGTTGTGATGAAGGCGGGGATACCCCTGGCACACGCCCGCAAGTATGCTGAGGCTGTCGAAAGGGCAGGCGGCAATGTGAGCATCCAGGAAGAAAAATCCCTTGGCGCCCCGGACTTGCTGAACGGACCCGTTCACATCAAACCACTCGAATATTTCACCATGTGCAACGAATGCGGGCACAAACAGCCCCGAAACGAGCGATGTGTCCGGTGCGGCCATCCTCTTTCATTACGGAAGGGCGGAAATGACGGGGACCGTCGATCTTGACAAGGCTCGGAAGGAAATGGCGGCCAGGAGGGGGTTCCGTAATTGGAAGACCCGTTTCAGCGAGGAATTCGGAATTGAAACCTTGTTGCGCCAGATTTCAAACCGATCGCTCATGATGCTGGCCGAGGGCAGGGATAACAGCACCTTCTACCTGCTGGATCTGATCATGAATCTTCAGAACCTGGGCTCTGGTTTCGAATTCAACGATCTCCCGCCCAAGGATAAAATGAAGGTAATGGACAGCTATCTTTTTCTCCTGGACAGGGTCCGTTTCGAGTGGATGAAGAGGCTCGGCTGGCTTGAGGGGTATCCTGGAGAAGAATTGCCGCTTGTGGATCTGGTCCTTGGCGCAGAAGAATTGGTGTCCCGCCTGCAGTCGCGTACTCCCCTGCTGAGCAGACAACATCCCAGGTTTGAAGAGTACCACAACATGAATGGGTATGAGAGAGAAGAGCTGGTCAGGAAGCTCATTCCGGATGCGCTGAAAGCGATCGAAGATCAGTCCACAACCTTGTAGACGTCGTCGTTCTCCCGCACCCTCTCCTTCACCCTGATCCCTACCATCGATCCCGGTGGGGCTTCCTCGACAGGTTTGTTGTCCACCTGCATGCTCTGCACCTGCTCGGTAAAATCCGTGGTATGCCCTCTGAACCGGAGCAGGTCGCCGGTCTTGATCCCGCCGCTGGTCACCTCAATGGCAGCGACACTCGGCTTCACGAAAAACTTGACCACCACCCCTATCTTTTCGTCGGCCATGATCAGTCCTCCTTGTGCTCAGGCTGAAAAATTATCCAACGATTGCCTGAACGTTGTCAATGATTACGGAAAAGCAGAGAGCAGAGGTCGAAGATCGGAGATCAGCGCTTAGAAGGACGGGTGGTGTTGTAGGATGGGTTGAACGAAGTGAAACCCATCATTTCAGTTCACAGGCGGAGACTTATACGGGATTTTACGAGACCGTCAATTTTGGTTGAACGCAAACTGCGATTCCTCTAAGATCTGCCCATGGAAGAATACAAAAAGAGACTGGCCCTCATACTGGCGGAGACAGGAGCCCTTTTTTTTGCCAGGGGCTTGATCCTGAAAGACGGACGAACCACTCCCTATTTCGTGAATATGGGTATGTTCAGAACCGGCCGTTTGAGCATGGAAATGGGTGCTTTCTTTGCGGATATGATGGTGAGCCGGTCCATTGCTCGGGAGACGGACATCATTCTGGGACCGTCGTACAAGGGAAGCGCCATAGCCCTTGCGACAGCAATAGCCCTGTATACGCGGCACGGGATCGATCTCTCCTTTGATTATGACCGGAAAGAGGCCAAGACGCACGGCGAGGTCAGCGCATCGGGCTCCATTTTCGTGAACCGCACCTTTTTCGACGGATGCCGTGTGCTGGTCGTGGATGATGTTGCCACCTCCATGGGCACCAAGTACGAGCTCCTGCAGAAGGTACAAAGCGAGGAATCATCGAAAGGGTTCAGGGTCCATATAAAAGGCATCGGGATTGCTATCGACAGGGAGCAGACCGCCGCCGTGTATGACAGAAAGGGCAAGGTCGTTCCAGGCGAAAAGGGAGAGAACGCCATCGGAAAATTCGTCTCCGAAACAAAGATCCCGGTCTATGCGGTTGCAGGCATCAGCGAGGTCGTCGACTACCTGTTTTTAGAAAAGGTCCCCCTGCTGATCGAGGGAAAACGTGTGCCGCTCGGCAGCGAATGGATGGCCGAGTTCAAGCAGTATATGGAAACCTACGGCGTTTAGAGACTGGATTTCGGATTTGACGAGACCCAACAAGAAAAATTCTTCAGAGAAGAACAGCAACGAAAAGGCTGCCCGGAAGACCGGCAAACGGATGGAGCCTGGCAAGTGGAGCACCGTCGTTGTCCGGGAGGCCGTATCCATAGCGCGGAAGATCGGCGCCGATGCGATCCTTGTATACATGGACAGCACCAGGGATATCGCTCCTTTTCAGAAGATCGAGAGCGAGACCAAGCTCATTCTGCTCAGCAAGAGAAAGGAATGCGAGGAGAAGGCCTCCACGCTCCCCCTTCATGTGGTGCTCATTCCGGATGTCCAGCTCACCCGGACAGGCTATCTCAAGATCGGGTTCCTCGCCGCCATGTCCAAGGGTCTTCTCAAAAAGGGAGATGTGATTGTCTGCGTTGGTGGTGTTCCGGAACAGGGCTACATGGACACCATCATGTTGATCGAGGTAAACCTGGAATCAGAGCTCTTCGGCGCAGGGCTCATGCTTTCCTTCCCAACGAGCATCAAGCCCGAGGTTTTCGAAACCCTGCTCGGGATCGTCCTGGAGTTGGCCTATGAAGGCAGAGAGGGTAAACCCGTGGGGTCTATCTTTGTGCTCGGCGATCATGAGAACGTGCTCTCGCTTTCCAGACAGCTCGTTTTCAACCCTTTTCAAGGTCATCCGGAGGAAAAGCTCAACATCAACGAGCCCGAGGTGAAGGAAAGCCTGAAGGAGTTCTCTGCCATCGACGGCGCCTTCGTCATCAGGGATGACGGCGTCGTGCTCGCAGCAGGAAGGTACCTGAATGTGAGTTATCACGGAGAGGCCCTGCCCCAGGGTCTTGGCACCAGGCACTCCGCAGCCGCCGCCATCACCCAGGCCACCGAATCCGTGGCCCTCTCCATCTCCGAATCCACGGGCAGAGTGACCCTCTTTCGCGGAGGAAAGATCATGACCGTGATCGAAAAGGCCTCTCCATTCACTGCGAGCCCTCCCTCCACGGAACCCTGAGACGATGACCGAAAACAAACTTCCGGAAATCATCCGCAAGACCCTCTCCGGCAGGCGCCCTGTTGAAATCGAAGATGGGTTCCGCTCTTACAGGCACGCGGCGGTACTGATCCCCATTTTCAAGGAAGGAGAGGAGTACAAGATCCTCTTCACCAAGCGGACAAGCCTGGTGGACGCTCACAAAGGGCAGATATCCTTCCCCGGAGGAAGGATCGATGAAGAAGACTCTTCCCCTGAGATGACGGCCTTGCGGGAAGCGGAAGAGGAGATCGGCCTCAAGAGAGAGGATGTGGAAGTGCTCGGCAGGATAGACGACGCCGTTACAGTGGTTTCCAACTTCGTAGTGCACCCCTTTGTGGGTCTCATCCCCTTTCCCTATGACTTCATGATCAATACCTTCGAGGTTGACCGGATGCTCTACGTGCCCTTCAGCTCTTTCCTGCCGGACGGCGTGGCCGACCGGATTTTGCCGATCGAGTACGAAGGGACGGTTGTAGAGAGCCTCAGCTACGTCCACGAAGGGGAAGTGATCTGGGGGGCAACGGCCAGGATCATGAAGAACTTCATCCGGATTTTGGGTGACTCAGTGAAGTCCATCTTTCATTGATCATTAGGCATTTGGGGGTCTCTCGCTCGCTTCGCTAGAGGACGCTGAGTTACTGGGGAAAGAGCGCCATTTGTCCTGTTTTCTTGGCCAAGAAAACAGGACAAATGACGCCCCTGACTCTCTGCGGGCTTTGTGAGAGACGGTTTTCTGAATTTGATGTTGCCTGCAAGGGTCTGATGAGCTATATTTTCAACCGTGTCGGGACGTGGCTCAGTCTGGTAGAGCACTGCGTTCGGGACGCAGGAGTCGCTGGTTCAAATCCAGTCGTCCCGACCACTTTCATGACAGCAGAGGCCACTCCACCGAGTGGCCTTTTCTTATGGGAGCCCCCTCGGCCGCCCCCATGTCCAATCCGGTGCAGTGATCCCTTTGTAGGAGCAAGCTCCCGCTTGCGATAATTCGTTTCCTGTCCCGGCTCGATCCGGAAGAATCCAATCTTCAGCGCACTGGACTCCATATCGAGTGTCGGTATTCTACTAACCGGCGTCAGGTTCATACACCCGTATGCGGCCGGGCTCAACAACCCATAGCTTGCCGGCAAGAGGCCTTGTTTTCAACTCAGGTAAGATTGTTGAGAGGAGAACTCGAATATTGAGCAAAGTGGGTCTCTTTGGTCTCAGCACCACGATCCCATTTGAAGACGAAGGAGGGAAACGGAGAGGATTGGAATAGTCCAGATCCAGGGTGATTAGGGCGTGTCCGGAACTGCAACACCTCTCGTAAACCGTACTATCCGGTTGGCCTGACAGATGCTGATCCAAGATTGTGTCCGCTTCATGGCCATTCTCTATCAGCAAATGAGCAAGGCGCACATCAAGGTTTTCATCCAACTTGAACTTCATCGCCGGAAGCCTCGACTTGAATCGGAATGACATGCTCCCTGGTCATCTCTGCTGCATAAGCGAGTGCAGCCCGAATATCTTCCGGTTTGAGCTGAGGATAAGCAGCAAGTATCTCGTTTTCGCTGATCCCGGCTGCAAGATTATCCACGATCAATGAAACCCAGATCCGGGTCCCTTTGATACAGGCCCTGCCAAAACAGACGTTCGGATCGACAGATATTCTCTTGAGCAGCTCTTCTCTTGTCATCCTGTCCCCCTGGTCGGTGACTTTCACAAGATCATAATCGTTTTGCACATGGAAGTATAGCACCTCCCAGATTCTTCCCGCCGACCTCCAGTGTAAGCCTTCGCAGTGCAGCGGAGATCCCGTGTGTCGTGTCGCGGGGCCGGGCTATTTTTTTGGGGTCGCGCAGAATTTGACACGAATCTATGCCGGGCGTAAAATCCAGGCAACTGAGGTCGTGGCGCCATTTGAAGTAGGGTATTCCGAAGACCCAGGGAGCATTCCGGATCCTCCTTGCTGAATACCCGCTTGCACTTCAAACCCACGGCCTCTCTGATTTTACAAGAAGATGATATGCGGTAAGGGCTCGAAGATTTGAACATCGAATTGCAGCAGGTCTTGCAATAGCCTGTTTCCAGTACGCTGCAGCGTCCATGGCAATGAAAGGGAAGAAGAATGAATGACAGTGTGCGCATCGCCTTCGAGGATCTGAAAAATTTCTGCAAGCAGGCCTACGAGAAAGCCGGTGTTCCTGAGGCTGAGGCTGACATCGTGGCCGATCTGCTGGTGCGTTCGGATCTGCGCGGCGTGGAGACACATGGAGTCACCCGGTTGCCGATCTACATCCGGAGGCTCCAGAAAGGGTTTGTCCGCAAAGAGAGCAGTATCACCGTGATCAAAGAGAAAGGACCCACTGCCTTCCTGGATGGACACGGCTCCATGGGACATCTTTCCGCATCCCGCGGAATGGAGGAGGCGATCCGGCGGGCGGAGGAGTATGGCATCGGCTGGGTTTCGGTCAGAGACAGCGGGCATTTCGGGGTGGCCGGCCTTTTCCCGATGATGGCCTTGAAGAAGGACTTCATTGGTTATGTGGTCTCCAATTCCGCGCCCATGATGTTCCCTTGGGGAGGGAAGCAGCGCATTATCGGCAACAACCCTCTTGCATATGCGTTCCCGGCAGATAAATGCCTGCCCGTGGTCCTTGATTTCTCGTTGAGCGTCGTATCCTCGGGGAAACTGATCCTCTGCCGGAAAAAGGGGGAGCGAATCCCCCTCGGCTGGGCCGTGGACAAGGAAGGGATCCCGACCGAAGATCCCTATGAGGGGTATGAAGGCGGTGGCTCCCTCGCCCCTGTAGGAGGTCATAAAGGTTATGGACTGGTGCTGGCGCACGAGATGCTGACCGCTGTCCTGACGGCCGGAAAGTGGACAAGCAAGATCAAAAGTCTTTATGAGGAGGATCCTTTCGGTATCCAGGGGACCTGCCATTCCTTCATGGCCATAGATCCGGATTGTTTCATCGGGAGGAAGGGGTTCAAGAAAAACATGGATGAGTACATCCTCGCCATCAAGGGCAGCGCCAGGGCCAAAGGCGCCGCGGAAATCCTTGTGCCCGGCGAACCGGAGCACCGGACCGAGGTAAAATTTCTGGAGCAAGGAATTCCTCTGCCTCCGAACACGGCCAGGGAATTGACTGGACTGGCAGAAACGCTCGGGATCCCGAATCCGTTTCAAGGAAGCCGGTAGAGAGATCTGCACAGAACATCGGGCAACATGCACAAGAATTTGTGCAAATCAGGAGGACCACCAGTTTGGGACCTCCCGCTTTTCTGCGACAAACATGTGATTGCCAGAACCTTTTCCGACCTCCTTCCCATCTGACTCCATTGGCATAGTACTTGAAGTGGGGTATGTCATCCATGCCCCGAGCGCGTTCTGCTCCCTGGCATTGATTCTCCTAACCATTGTGCTCAAGGAGAAACATGACAGACCGTCTACCCTGCACAAATCATCTGGTCCTGGCCGAAGACGACGAAGACTTCCTCATGATAATGAGGCTCGCTCTGGAGGCCGTCGGATTTGCAGGCAAGCTCGACCTGGTCAACAACTATCGCGCACTCATGGGTTATCTGCAGCAGAGGGAAATACCGGAGCTTATCATTTTAGACCTCAAAACAAAGCCCGACGACTGGCGCACAGCCCTCCGGGGGCTGAAAGAGCACGACCGATTCAAAAGCATACCGGTCGTGGTGCTGACAGCCTCCAGCGACACGGAAGACATTGATCTCTGCAAAAGTTACCGCAGGTGCTCCTTTATCCAGAAGCCATCGACCTTCCTTGACTGGAGGACATGCATGAAAAATCTGATCCGAACCAAGCACCCGGAGCGGGCTTAGGGGAATAGTGCGTTTGTTTGGAACCAAGCTCCGGCCTATTGGTTATCGGCTTCGCTACTTCGACATCCGGAATCTGGCCTTGACCGCCACGACGTTCTCCGTGCGGACCAAGGCGTCGAAATAATCCACCCCTTCAAGTTCGGCTATGTGCAGATGATTTCCGCTGACTGCTTTCAGGGTGCCGAACAGCTCCTTGCCCGAGTTCAGGACCACGATGATGCGCTTGCCTACGTATACCTTCAAATTGTCCGCTATCGTGGCCTCGACATTGAAACTCGCTCCTTCCACCGGCACCGATGCCGCCTGTGTTACGGCCGAGGCAAGAACGAGAGCGAGCACTACGACTACACCCACGATCCAGTCGTTAACTTTTTTCATCCCGGTTCCTCCTTGTTCTTAATAGAGTCCTTCAGATCGAGATCTCACCACATGGATTGTTTTTGATGGACGCAGGCCAAAAAAACTCATTTGCTTTGATCAGGGATATAGTGAATGTGGACATTGCGTGTCAATCATGAAAAATAAGCCCTTTTGAGGTATCGCTGATTTAAGTGACTGATAACTTACCTGTCAAATCGTCAAGAATCTCAGGAATGGAAGATCACGGCAGCCCTCCAGCGGTTTGGCATCCCGCTCCCGGCCTCCCGCTGAAAGCTTCGGATCACCGGATCATTGACTTGTTCTCTTGAGAGGTTATTGTCTCTGAGTGTATTTCAGACAGGACCCTCCCTGAGACGGTTTCGGTTGACGTAACCCGATTGTTCAAACCACGCAAGGAATCCGCCGCGCTCTTCTGTTTTTATACTGATTTATTTCCTGGTCGATTGTTTACGCCTGCCTGAACGGCATCCTATCCGTTGTGTCTGAGAGCAGTTGCATAAGAATAATTATGAGTGCCTGCAAAGGCGCTTGCTTTAGAAAAAAAGGAAACAGCTTTCATGGCCTCTCTTGCTGAGAATGCGGAATCGCTGCTGCTCGCCGCATTTCTCTTTCTTATGGTGTGGCACATTTACAGAAAGGCCAAACACAGGAGAGGGTTTCTGTGGCAGCTCTGTTTTCTGGGGCTACTAGGGCTGTTTTCCATTGAAAATGTGGGGGTCACAAGGAACTCCCTCTATATCGGCCCAATCCTCTTCAAATCGGAAAGACCGTCTCCCCTGATCAGGATTTTTTCCGGCAAAGCGAAACTCTTCGTTATCGAAAATCACGGGAAAGAGACATTTCTTGCTTCGGTCTCTGCCGTGTCCGCCAGGCCCATGTTCGAATTCAAGATTCTCGAGGGAGGCGAGTACCTGAAGGAAAGGCGGGAGAGGTTCAGAGAAAGAACGCTCTCGCTCGCAATTCCAGCGGGAAAAAGGGTCACTGTCCAAACACCTGACGATGTGATGCTTGAACCCCATGATGTTCATGCATTGCAGTTCGGGGTTCGCGGATACTACGCAAACCGTTCCGGATTTCCTCCCATAAGACTGAAGTAAACGACGGTGGTATCCGGACGGCAGGCACTTCACTTCTCGTTTGGAAGCCTGACCGTCCTGAACCAGTAACTGAAGATCTCGTTCAGGGTCTTGACCAAGTCCTCAAACCCGCTCGGTTTGATGATATAGCCTTTGGCACTCTCAGCGTAGACCTTCCTGACCTCGCCTTCCTGATTCGATCCGGTAAGAACGATTACCGGAATCGTTCGCAGTTCAGGATCCTCCTTTATCGCGGCAATGATCTCATGGGCGCCCATTCGGGGCATTCGAAGATCGACAAGAATGATGCTGGGCCGCGGGTTTTCTTTCTCTTTTACAAATCTCATCAACTCAGCGCCATCGGACGCAATGTGGTATGCAACGTTGAAATCGCTCTTTCCGATGGCCTCCTCGTATAGCAAGCGGTCATCCGGGTCGTCTTCAGCCATTAACACGAAATGCCGTTCCTCTTTGGACATGCTCTGCTCCTTCTTTTCAATCGCGCATGTTAGGGACCCCCTATCGTTGTG
The DNA here is from genome assembly GCA_002840535.1 of Deltaproteobacteria bacterium HGW-Deltaproteobacteria-15. Taxonomy (GTDB): domain Bacteria; phylum Desulfobacterota; class DSM-4660; order Desulfatiglandales; family HGW-15; genus HGW-15. Next base: position 68,443 of record PHBH01000059.1, read on the forward strand.
ACCATACATTTATCTGCGTATTTTAGGGTCTGGGGGATCTTCCTTTTCCCTTTTCGAATTCCCATAGAATCTCCCGCTCTACGGTGGTCTTCACTTCTCCTGCTGGATTCTCCGGTGAGAGATGGACTTTGAATCTTCGGCAGTGATATTGTGAGATCAGACTCGAGGAAAGGGGATGCAGATGGAAACAGTCGTAATCGTCAGCGGGGCAAGAACCCCAATCGGCGCATACGGAGGGTCGCTGAGAGAAGTGCCTGTGTACAGGTTGGCCAGCATTGTCCTGAACGAGGCCGCCAGCAGGGCCAGGATCGATCCCGCCTGGGTCGACGATGTCATCATGGGACAGTCCTACCAGAACGGTGAGTGTGCAAACGGCGCCAGGATGGCCCTTCTGGATGCCGGATGGCCCGACTCCGTCCCCGGGGTCACCCTGGATCGGCGGTGTTGCTCAGGGCTCGATACGATCTTCTTCGGGGCCATGAAGATCCAGACAGGCAACGCGGATATCATAGTCGCCGGCGGAATGGAGAACATGAGCCAGGCCGAGCTCTATTTTCCAGGAGACATCAAGTGGGGGTTAGGCGGTAAAAAGGATGACAAGTGGGGCTTCATGCCACGCGGCCATGGCGCTCTATCCATGTGGGGCATTCCCTTTTATGACAGGGTCCAGCGCGCGAGGGTGATGTCCCAGCCAATACACCGATACGGCGAGCTCAATTCCATGATGTCCTGGGCAGAGACCGCAGCCAGGAAGGAGAACGTCTCCCGCAGGGAGGCGGATGAATGGGCGGCAAGAAGTCATCGACGGGCTTTTGCGGCAATGGAAGCGGGGAAGTTCAAACAGGAGATCGTTCCGGTACCGGTTCCGCAGGCCAAGGGAGAGCCAAAGATTTTCGATGCCGACGAAACACCGAGGCGGGATACTACTGTGGAAAAACTTGCAAAACTTGCCCCGGTCTACAAGGACGGCATCTGCACCGCAGGAAACTCATCCAGTGAAAATGACGGAGCAGCCGCACTCGTGCTCATGTCGGAGAAGAGGGCTGAAAAACTTGGGCTGAAACCTCTAGGCTACTTCAGAGCGTGTGCAGTAGCGGGTTCGGACCCGACTCTGACCTACCCGGCAGTGCCTGCTTCCGTTAACAAAGCCTTGGACAAGGCCGGGATCGGGATCGATCAGGTGGACCTTATTGAAATCCAGGAAGCCTTTGCAGTGCAGGCCCTGGCGGATGGACGGTTGATGGGATTGAAACCGTCCGAGCTTGAGAGCAAGGTCAACGTAAACGGCTCGGGAATCTCCCTGGGTCATCCCATTGCAGCGACCGGCGCCATGAGAATGTTTACATTGCTGAACGAGATGAGTCGAAGAAACGCCAGATACGGACTGGAGACGATCTGCGGAGGAGGAGGTCTTGGAATCTGCGCTGTCCTTGAGAGAGTGTAGGAGGAGAACGGATGGATTTTTTGTACGAAAAAAAGGGAAAGGTGGCGATCTTCACTTTGAACCGCCCGGAGTCGATGAATGCGTTGAGCCCGAACCTTTTCAAGGAGATGCACGAGGCTTTCGAAGACTTCAGCAGGGACCCGGAACTCTGGGTCGGGATTTTGACCGGTGCCGGGGAAAAAGCCTTCTGTGCCGGCGCAGATATCAAGGAATGGCTTCCTTTTGTGAGGGAAAGCAGGGGAAAGCCGTGGATGGTTCCGACCACTCCGCTAAGGGGTATGGAGATCACCAAGCCTTTGATCGCCGCCGTCAACGGCGTGGCAATGGGGGGAGGCCTTGAGCTCGTGCTCTGCTGCGACCTGCGGATCGCCTCCGAAAAGGCGCGATTCGCCTTCCCCGAAGCGCGATTGGGCATCCTCCCGCGGCTGGGGGGAACAACCAGGCTGCCCCGGAATATCCCCTGGTGCAAGGCCGCAGAGATCCTGTTCCTGAGCAAACCTCTTGACGCACAAGAGGCCTACAGGATCGGGTTGATCAACAAGGTTGCGCCGCCCGACCGGGTTATGCCTTTCGCCATGGAATGGGCCGAGGAGTTGTGCAATGCGGCGCCCCTTGCAGTCAGGAGCATCAAGGAGGCGATGCTGAGATCAAGAGGCATGTCCCTGGAAGAGGCGCTCTGGATTGAAAACGATCTTGGCATGCCGCTTTACGATACTGAAGACTATGAGGAAGGCCGGGCGGCTTTCAAGGAAAAGCGGCCTCCTGTTTTCAAAGGCAAATAGGAGCATCGCTGACTATGATAACAAAAGGCACCGCTTGGAAGGATATCCACGCAGTGCCCCTTGTCATTTCGGAGAGGAGAGTGTTCGAAGATGGAGTTCGAATCTTCGAACGCGGTAATTAACAGCAACTTCCGTGCCTGATCTCAGACCATCATTATCTCTCGGGAACTCAACTCCTTTCAGGAATTTACTCTGTACAAGGAAGAAGAACCGTACAAACTGTTTCCAATTTCCGGGAAATCCGTTGCACAAATGTGGCAGGTTATTTTACTCCGAAGACCCTCTCTTTACGTTTGGATAGACGTCTCCTATAATGAGCCGTGTCTCGGATGAAATGGCGAACATTCGAGTTCAATGAATAGAAACGAACAAAAGGAATCCATCTTCCGCAATGAAGCTGCGGAGATCCAGAGGCTGCATACGGCTTCATCTATCGGAGAGAGCAAAGGAAAGAGCATGGAAAAAGGAGCGAGCCGGTGAGACGTGCCAAGTGCGAGATAACCGATGAACGCGAAATCAAACGAATCCTGAACACCGCTACGGTCGGACGCATAGCGACCATGGGTTCCGACGGCTACCCTTATATAACTCCCGTGAACTTCGTCTTTCATGAAGGTGCGGTCTTTTTTCACTCAGCGCTTGCAGGGGAAAAGCTCGACAATATCGCGAAAGACTCGCGAGTTTGTTTCGAGGTGGATATCCCCCTTGCCTACCTGGAGGTGGGCTTCAATCCCGAGAAAAACCCCTGTCGCGCCCACCAGTTTTACCATAGCGTCGTCATCCGCGGAAAAGCCCGGATTATCGACAACGGCGAGTTAAAGACGCAGGTCCTGAACGCTCTTGTGGGTAAACACGAGGAGAACAGGGAGTTTCAGCCGGTTACGGAGGACTCAAGCGGTTATAACCGATGCTGTGTCATCGAGGTAAAACCTGAGAGGATGACAGTCAAGTCGGATCTGGGTCAAGGCAAATCCCAAGAGTACCGGCGGCTCATTGCCGAGCGGTTGGCCAAACGCGGATTACCAGTGGACTTAGAGACAATAAAGGCGATGGGGGATGAAACCTCCTGATCATTCCAATAACGCTTCCGATGCGCCTCTTCCTTCGAGGATTATGGAGAGAGCAGCCCGGGAACAGCTGGCAGGGCCATTTGGAAAGCTGGCAAGATATTCCCTCAAACAGCACTGGGGCATTACGGTTTCCGACCGGCAGGAAAATGGATCCAACTTCTTTTTGACAAGCACCGAAGAGACGAAAGGGACGATCCGGAAAAGGCCGGCAAAAACAAAGGGCCTTTTCAGGCGAATCATCGCATACCTGAAAAAGCCCTTTCGGGAATGATCACTTTACCTGCTCTGCGATGGGCCTCTCCACTTTCGCATTTGCCCGGAGCCCATCTATATACCGGCCGACTTCAGTCTGAATTTTAACGTCCTTCAAGTGCTTCTGAAGCGATTCCTTCGCTTCCTCATAGGGGACTATTCTCTCCGGTTTTTTCTCCAGCACCCGCACAATGTGAAACCCGAACTCCGTTTCCACGATTCCGCTGGTCTCGCCCGGCTTCAGTCCAAAAGCGACATCTTCAAAGGGCTTCACTGTCTGGCCTCTTCCCATGAAACCCAGATCGCCCCCTTTTTCCTTGGAGGGGCATTGCGAATGCTGCTTGGCCAGGGCGGCAAAATCCTCCCCTTTTTTCAATTTCTTGAGGATCTCTTCCATATCCTTTCTGGCCTTCTTCTTTGCCGCGTCTCCGCCCTTGGGGTCCACCTTGATCAATATGTGACTCGCATGCACCTGCTCAGGCTGCTTGAAGGCATCCGGATTGCTGTCATAAAAAGCCCTGCTCTCCTCTGCGGAGATCGATACTTTCTGAACAATCTCCTGGGAGACAAGCTCCTGAATGAGGAGACCTTTCTCAATCCTGGACTTCAGGTCCGATTCGGTCATCTGATCCTTCGCCAATGCTTCCGCAAACGATTTCTCGTCAGGAAAGGTGGACTTCAGCGTCTGGAGGCGATTGCCGATCGCGCTCTCCTCCACTTTGATGCCCTTTTTCTTGCTCTCTTGCGACAGCAATTCAATATTGATCAGCTCCTCAAGAACGGTCTTTCTGAGCATTCCCGTCTGGGCCTGATCAGGAGGTTGTCCCCTGCGGGCAAGCTGTTGCATCCTGCTTTCCACCCCCCGGTCCAGTTCGAGGACCGTGATGGATTTTCCATTCACGACGGCCGCATCCCCCGGCGCCGGCTTCTTATCCTCAGCAAGCACAAACGCGCTCAGCGCAAGCTGCACACCAATAATGACCGGCAATCCGATCCGGTATACCATGTTTTTTTTCATAACCGCTCCTTTGAAACTTCTTTATGCTCCCCGCCCTCGGGATTTGGTGACACCCCATCTCGTGAGGCTGGCGAAAAGACCCCCATGAACACTCTCTGCAAATCGGCAAAACCAATGTCACGGGAAAATGAAAATCCCGCCTTGCTCGGCAGGATAAATCAAAGTAACATCTTCTAATGCCTTTGATCAACATATGATTTGATTTCCGGTGCAGGATCTTGGAACAGAAGGACTATTACACGATACTGGGCGTAGAAAAGAACGGCTCCTCGAAGAGGGTTAAAGAGGCTTACCGGAAGCTTGCCCTCCAATACCATCCGGACAGGAACCCGGATCCCTCGGCATCCTCAAAGATGAAGGATATCAACGAGGCCTATGCAGTTCTGTCCGATCCGCGAAAGCGCAAGGAGTATGATCTGATGCTGGAGCAGTTCGGTGGTTCCGCCTACGGCCGGTTCAGGCAGAACTATTCAGAGCAGGATATTTTCCGTGGATCGGACATCGGCCAGGTTTTTGAGGAGATCAGCAGGATTTTCGGTTTCAGGTCCTCTGAGAAGGTTTTCCAGGACTTTTACGGGCCCGGATATAGGACATTCGAGTTCCGGCGGCCGGGATTCTCCGGCAAGGCGTTTGTGTATTCCGGCAGGCGAGCAGGGAGAGCGTCGGGCAACCCGCAGTTTCAGCTTGGCGGCCCCTTGGGAAAGCTCCTGAAGCATGCCCTCAAAAAGCAGTGGGGGTTCGAATTCCCTGAAAAGGGCAAAGACAGGACGGACACCATTGCCATTCCACCCGATTTCGCGATGAATGGCGGAAGAATTCAGTACGTTTATCGCCCCGAATCCCGGGAGTTTATCGTGAACGTACCGAGAGGCATCCGGGATGGACAGAGAATCCGGCTGCGCGGTATGGGCGAACAGGGGAAGGGAGGCGGAGAGCCGGGGGATCTCTACATTACCGTAAAAGTGAGAAAACCGCTGAAGGAGACTGTCCGGGACGGTCTGAAGAATCTCGTCTCGTTGGTAACCGGCAAAGGTAAGTAACAGAGCAGAGATCGCAGATGGGTTTCGCTCCGCTCTACCCATCCTACATTCTGACCGGCAAACGGAGCGGGAAGTGACAGAGGTCAGAGATCAGAGGTCAGAGGTCAGAAGCCAGAAATCGGAGGTCAGAAAGAAGATGGGAACCCCCGGCCTATGGCCTGCCGGGGTCTCCCCATCCTACATTCAGCGTTGGATGTTGAACGTTCGATGTTGGACGTTCGTCTTATTCCCTTTCCTTGTTTATCTTTTCATTCGATGTTGGACGTTGGACGTTCGATGTTCGACGTTCGTCTTTTTCCCGACTTCACTCTTATCCTTGGTTCTTTGTTTCTTCATTCGATGTTGGACGTTGAACGTTCGATGTTCGACGTTCGTCTTTTTTATCCTTTTTCCATTTCCTTCCTTCTGGCCTTCTTGATTTCCTCCAGGTAAAGCTTTATCAGGGGACTCATTTCAGGGGGCTGCCAGTCAGCCTTTTTGGGTTCTTCAGGCCACTTGAACGGCAGATGGTGAACCTCTCCAGGCTTTCGGCATTTCTCAAAAACATCCAGCAGCGCGAGCAATATCTCCCTCTGTCCCTTTTCATCCCCGACCTGACCGAAGAGCCGGCCGAAGGGATACTCGATAGCCGCGGATCTCGGAATCCCCACCTGATTGTGGAACTCGGGCATGGGAGTCAATACGATGGTGGAGAAGCGGTTCTCCTCCAGATATCGGGCGGCCTGTGCCACAGACCGGCAGCAAAACGGTCAGACCGGCGTAAGGATTACCGCCTCAACACCCTCTTTCCTCATCTTCTCGGCCATCGGCCCGATCGCCTGGTCCAGAAAGGCCATGGACTCAAATTGAAAGCCGTAGAATGAATACGAGGTTTCTGCAAGCCGTCCGATGATTCCTTCCCGCTCCAGTTCAGCCATTCTGGCGAGCGGGAGAATGACATTGAGATCGTTCAGGATGTGTTTTGTGTTGATGTGGAGGTGATTGACATTTATCAACTTTGACGTGGTACTCCTGGGAATTTCGCGGTAGGTCGGGTCACCCCACGTGGGCTCGCTTTTTTCCCTTTCCATGTTAAAGGGCGGATCTGACTTGAGGCTGATCCCGGAGCTTGTGACCAATGCGAAACTCGCCCTGCTCAGGGGCTTTGACAAAGGGGTCCATGGGATATCGCCCTTGAAATCCTCTTTGGGAATTAAGGATCGAAACCAGGCGGCCAGTCCCGGCGGCAAAAACCTGTATCCATCCACCGTCCTCTTGGAATCTTCCATCATCCACCTCCTCTTCCATGGCTCGAATTTCTGCGATTCTACTTTCGATCTCGGCAATTGGCAAGCGTGTGTCAGAGAATGGGAAAGGCAGAAATAGCGCTTAACAACCGGGGCCAATGTGCTAAAATGTTTTTTTCCCAAACTTCGGAGGAGGCATGAAGAATCCCGATCTCGATACACAGACAAGAGAAGGCCAGGATGCGGCCGCAAAAGGATTGAAGCAATCAGTTGATTTTATCCGCTCGATCGTCCAGGAAGACCTCAATACCGGCAAGCACAAGTCCATCCAGACACGGTTTCCTCCCGAGCCCAATGGGTATCTTCATATCGGTCATGCCAAATCCATCTGCATCAACTTCGGCATTGCCCGCGAGTTCGGAGGCCGGTGCAACCTGCGGTTCGATGACACCAACCCCGCAAAAGAGGAGGTCGAGTATGTGGAGTCCATCAAGACGGATGTGCGGTGGCTTGGATTCGACTGGGAGGACCGTGAATTCTACGCATCGAATTACTTTGGGCAACTGTACGAATGGGCCGTTGAGCTTATCCGGAAAGGCAAGGCTTATGTGTGCGACCTCAGCGCCGAGCAGATTCGGGAATACAGGGGCACCCTGACTGAGCCCGGGAGGAACAGCCCGTACCGGGACCGCTCGGCAGAGGAAAACCTTGATCTCTTTCACCGCATGGAAAAGGGGGAGTTCCCGGACGGATCCCGTGTGCTCCGCGCGAAGATCGACATGTCTTCTCCAAATCTGAACCTGCGGGACCCTGTCATGTATCGCATCATCAAGGCCGAACATCACAGGACGGGCAACAGCTGGTGCATCTATCCTACCTACGACTGGGCGCACGGCCAGTCGGACTCTATCGAGGGGATCACGCATTCCATCTGCACCCTGGAGTTTGAGGATCACAGGCCGCTCTATGACTGGTATCTCGATGAGCTTGGGATCCATCACCCGCAACAAATAGAGTTTGCACGGCTCAACCTCACCCACACCATTATGAGCAAGAGAAAGCTCCTGGAACTGGTCCAAGGTAAGTATGTAAGCGGATGGGACGATCCCCGGATGCCGACCCTGTCGGGCCTTCGCAGGCGGGGATATTCCCCTGAAGCCATCCGAACCTTCTGTGAACGAATCGGAGTTGCCAAGAGGGCGAGCACGGTCGACATGGCCCTGTTGGAGCACTGCCTCCGTGAAGACCTCAACAGGAGGGCCCCGCGTGCGATGGCGGTGCTCCGTCCTCTTCGCGTGGTGATCGAAAACTATCCGGAGGGAAAGGTGGAGGAGCTGGATGCCGTAAACAACCCGGAAGACCCGTCCATGGGGACGCGCAAGGTTCCTTTCTCAAAGGTGCTCTACATCGAGCAGGACGATTTCATGGAGGAGCCGCCGAAGAAATTCTATCGATTGGGACCGGGCCGGGAGGTACGGCTCAGGTATGCCTACTTCATCAAATGCATTGACGTGAAAAAGGATGATTCCGGAAAGGTGATCGAACTCCACTGCACCTACGATCCGCAGACACGAGGAGGCGATGCACCGGACGGGCGCAAGGTCAAGGCCACCCTTCACTGGGTCTCCGCCTCCCACGCACTGGATGCCGAGGTCCGTCTCTATGAGCACCTCTTCACGAAGCCCGATCCGGGCGACGAGGATGAGGAAGGAGACTTCAAGAACCATCTGAATCCCCGCTCCCTGGAGGTCCTCCCCTCCTCAAAGCTGGAGCCCGCTCTTGCAGGCGCGAAGCCCGGCACATGGCATCAGTTTGAGAGAATGGGCTACTTCTGTGTGGATGCGGTTGATTCAAGGGATGGCCACCTGGTTTTCAACCGGGCCGTGACGCTCAAGGATGAGTGGGCCAAGATCCAGAAGTCTTCAAACGTGGAAGCAGGAAAACCAAAACCCCCTGCACAGCCCTCTGCGGTTCCTCAGAAACCGGAGATTGCCATCGAGGATTTCTCCAGGCTGGATCTTCGAGTGGGCATCGTCAGGGAAGCCTCTCTGGTTGCCGGTGCGGACAAACTCGTGAAGCTGATGGTGGATCTTGGAGAGGGCCGTCTTCGCCAGGTCTTCGCCGGAATCCGCTCCGCCTATGAGGAACCCGGATCCCTTGTCGGCAAAAAAGTCCTAGTGGTGGCCAACCTCAAACCCCGCCAAATGAAATTCGGCCTTTCCGAAGGGATGATTCTGGCAGGATCAGGTAAAGGGGGCCTCGGGGTCGCAACCTTTGACAGGGATCTCCTTCCCGGCGACAAGGTTTCCTGAGCGGCCTGTGACGAACCGAGATCTTGCAGCCGAAGCCGGCAACTACAAGTGGAAAGCGCTGATCACCACGGCCATGGGGGCGCTCATGGCCACGATGGATGTCAGCATCACGAACATCGCCTTTCCAACCCTCACCAGGGTGTTCGACAAGGAGATCACCACGGTGATCTGGGTCACTGTGGCCTACGTTCTGGTCAGCACCAGCTCCATGCTGATTCTTGGAAAGATCAGCGACACCGTTGGCCGAAAACGGATCTACACAATCGGCATGCTGATCTTCACACTGGGAATGGCCGCATGCTCCCTTGCCCAGAGCATGGGAGAGCTCATCTTCTACAGATGCATTCAGGGGCTGGGCGCGGCCATGAATGTTTCCTGCGGCGCCGCCATTGTCACGGAGGCCTTTCCCCTGAAAGAGACCGGCCGGGGTCTCGGGTTCCTGGGGATCTCCGTCTCTCTGGGATTTATCGTTGGTCCTGTGCTCGGGGGCTTTCTGCTTGACTGGCTGGATTGGCGAGCGATCTTTTACGTGCGCACCCCGGTGGCCCTCTTCACATTCGTCCTCGGCCTCATCCTCCTCAAAAAGGATCGAATCGCCGACCACGGCCTCAGGCTGGACCTGCTGGGGGCTCTCACCTCTTCTCTGGGGATATTCTGCATCGTGTATGGCGTCAGCCGGGCCAGGGATTCGGGGTTCTTTTCTCCCGCGATATTTACCTGGGTTGGATGCGGAATCGTGATCCTGTCGCTTTTCACCCTTCAGGAGCGAAAAAATCCCAACCCGCTTCTGGATCTTTCACTTTTCAGGAACAGGGCCTTTCTGACAGCTTCTCTCTCCCTCTTTTTCACCTTTGTCTCCGCGCCTCCTTTTATCCTGATCATGCCCTTTTACCTTATGCAGGGGATCGGCATGTCGCCCTCCGAGGCGGGGCTCCTTCTTGCCGTCAATTCCGTGGCCACGATTGTGTGCGGCCCTGTCAGCGGCTCACTCTCGGACCGGTTCGGGCCGCAGCGGTTCGCGGCCGCAGGCGCGGCAGCAACCGCGTTCGCGTTTGTTCTCATGATGTTCTTCAATCTCGATACTGGATTGGCGGCGATCATCTTGGTGCTGATACTCCTGGGAGTCGGGATTGGGATGTTTCAGACGCCCAACAGCAGTATGATCATGGGGAGCGTTCCCAGAGATCAGCTCGGCACGGCTTCGGCCCTGATGGCGACGGTTCGTCAGGTAGGACTTTCTTTGGGCATGGCCCTCGCGGGGGCCCTCTATACCTCGAGGCTCATGCAGTATCAATCGGAATGGGTACGGAACGGGATCGAAGGCAGTGAGGCGGTCAGGCTCTCCATACCCGTCGCGTTTCACGACACCCTTCTTCTTTCCATCATCCTGAGTGCAGTGGTGGTCTTTCTTTCTTTTCCCTTGCGTGTGGAAGAATGGAGGGGATCCTCTTAGCCTCTCTCTTCCTTGTCCATGCCGGGATCTTCCTCGCTTGCATCGGCCCAATCGTCATCCCGGAGCACTTCATAGGAACTGATCCTGATCCTCTTTATCCCGTTCCTTGCGGTGCTGCAGACCCCCTCGACCTTTACTTCCTCTTCCAGGAAGTCGAAGAGCTCCTGCCCGGCTTCGTTGAGCTCAATCACGTAACGTTCCTTCTCTACCTGGAAACTGATCCCGATGACATTCCCTTCGTTATCCCAGTTTCCCGGTACGACCGACCCGACCAGCGTTACCTTTTTCGGCAGCTCGTCCTTTCCCATCCCCTTTTCCTTCTTTTTTGTTGTTCCGGCTTTGAAGTATATCCGCAGGAGAATACGGATAGGATACCTCAAATCTACTTGGCCGTGTGATGGAAATCACTCCAGAACTTCTGCTCCTTGTCTTTCCATTTGGGCCCGAATTTCTTTTCCCAATACGCCTCCCCCAGCCTTGCCGTCCACTGTGACCAGACATGCTTCCCCTGAGCCTTCGCGTCAAGGACATCGTTCAAAAACACGGGGATATCGGAAATTCTGTCCTTGGGAATGAAGGATGCGGCCCCCATTTTGAACGACTTCATGATGTTCTCCGGCGTAAGGGCATGGGAGGTCAGCATCACGGCGGCGATGTTCTTTCTATTGCAGATGGAGAGCAGTTCGTAGCCGTTTACCCCCATGATATCCAGGATGGCCAGGTCGAATTTCGAACCCTCCAAAAGAGCTTTTGCGCTTTCAAAGCTCTGTGCCTTGACTACATCGGCCATGGAAAGCAGATCTTCCAGTGTCTCAAGAATGTCAGGCTCATCATCTACTACCAGGATTTTCTTTCCTTCGAGCAAATCCTTCCCTTCCATGCTGCCTCCGCACATGACTCAAAATGATAATAACATCAATTTCAAAAGGGCGAACAGGAAAAGATCTCCCGAACTTAGCCCTTTCCTTCATGCTCAAAACATGCTAAAGGGAACAAAAAAACAAAAAGGGGGTAGCCCCCCTCTTTTTCGATAGTGATGGGGTGAGTGATGGGACTCGAACCCACGGCCTCTGGGGCCACAACCCAGTGCTCTAACCAATTGAGCTACACCCACCATTGATCTGCTGGTAATCTAGCAGAAGTTTTTCCCCGTTTGCAACAAAAACTTGCCTCGTCCCTGCTCTGATGGGCGGCTGGCGGAGTTCCAGGAGAAAGCCCATGGAAAACATTCCCAAACACGAGAAACTGAAAAGAATACCGGCAGTGGGCAAAATCCTCAGCAGCCCCCAATTAGCCGAAATTTCGAAATCTTATCCCAGAAACCTTACGCTCAGGGCTGTTCATCGCGTATTGGAAACCCTTCGGAAAAGAGTGGAGTCGGACGAATCGGTTCAGGATCCATCAATATTCGAGATGGAGCGCATTCTGGATGATGTGAAGACCGATCTCCGGAGACTGGCATCCTCAAAGCTGAGGCCGCTCATCAATGCTACGGGAGTCGTCATCCATACCAACCTGGGCCGGTCCATACTGGCCGAGTCCGTCCTCGAAAGGTTCCGGCCTATTGCCGGCGGATACAGCAACCTCGAATATGATCTGGAAAAAGGCATCAGAGGCAGCCGCCACTCCCACGTGGAAGAAATCCTGAAAGAGCTGACTTCCGCAGAGGCTGCCATGGTCGTGAACAACAATGCCGCAGCCGTACTGGTTTGCCTCGATACCCTTGCCCGAGGACGGGAGGTGGTCGTCTCCAGGGGACAGCTCGTGGAGATCGGAGGCTCTTTCCGCATCCCTGACGTGATGCGCAGGAGCGGCGCAAGAATGGTGGAGGTGGGAACGACCAACAAGACCCACAAGAGGGATTATGAAGAGGTCATCGGCCCTGACACGGCACTGCTGCTCAAGGTTCACCAGAGCAATTTCCAGGTGGTTGGTTTTACCGAGCAGGTGGAAACGACCGATCTCGTCGAGATCGCCCGGAAGCACGGCCTCCCTGTGATGGAAGACTTGGGGAGCGGCTGCCTCGTGGATTTTTCCCGGTATGGACTCATGAAGGAACCCACTGTTCAGGAGGTCCTTGCAGAAGGCGTGGATCTCGTCACTTTCAGCGGGGACAAGATGCTTGGCGGTCCCCAGGCGGGGATCATCCTTGGAAAGAGGAACCTGGTGGATGCCGTCCGGAAAAACCAGCTCTCCAGGGCGCTGAGAATAGACAAACTCACGCTGCTGGCGCTGGAAGAAACCCTCAAACTCTACAGGGACGAGTCCACGGCAGTGAAGGAAGTTCCCACCTTGAGGATGATCGTGCAAACCTATGGCGAACTGAGGGCAAAGGCACGTCGTTTCATGAGGATGACAGGAAGACTGGACACGAAGCGCTTTCATCTTGAGCTCACGGACGGGAACTCAAAGGTGGGGGGAGGAGCCATGCCGTTGTTTGCCATGCCTACAAGGCTTCTCTGCATCAGGCCGGGTGAGGTCTCTGCAAACCGGATCGAGGAGGCTTTGAGGGAGTACGATCCCCCGATCATCGCAAGGGTTGAAAAGGATCAGGTGCTGCTGGACTTTCGAACCATCCAGGATGGGGAGTTGAAGGTGGTCGCCGCAGCCATCCGCTCGATTGCAGAATCGTGAATGCTCCTTAAACCGCAAAGACGCTAAGTACGCCAAGGATGATACTTTTTTCACCTGCCGGAGTGTTTTCGGCAGGTGAAAAAAATGTCGTATGGTCCTTCTTCGCGTCCTTTGCGCCTTCGCGGTTCAATCCATTCATTGTCTTATTTCAACGCGGGACCTTCCACCCCCAAACTGATGGCCAGGCGCCCGTAATCATCTTCCGCTCTTTCAATATCGTCCTCGCCGAAATAGTCGCCTGTCTGGACCTCAATGAAAACCGCGTTATCTCCACCGGGGTTGCTTACCCGATGCCATGAGCCGACCGGGATGTCCAGGCTTATGCCGGATTCAACGGGGATCTCATCGTCGTTCCGGGTGACGATAGCGCTGCCTTCGATGAAGTACCAGTGCTCAGAACGGCGTCGATGTCTTTGAAGACTCAGCCTCTGACCCGGATAAACCACAATCCTCTTGACCTTATGATCCGGTTCATCGGCAAGGACCCTGTAATATCCCCACGGCCGATGGTCTTCTTCCAGTTTTCCTGCTTCCAAGCCCCACCTCCAGTGGGACCAGGCGGCTTACCCGGACTGTCGCCGGAAAAACGTCCTGGGTCCTCTCTTATGTTTTCTCATTCGAGGAGCGATGAACCAAAGAAAGCCAACCATTGCAGATCCAAACCAGTTCGCCCCCAGCGAAGAAATTGCTCTTACAACCTGCTAGTACGGAAGAGGGCAAGATGTCAAGGAGGTTACATTTTTGTAGTCACTGTTTTCAGAAATCCACCATTTTGTAGGGCACTCACGAATTCAAGTAAGTTTGAATAGGTAACTTTTATTAGTACTTAGCCTGAAATGCGAAAGGGTAAGGCATGGAACTTGCGCTCCTCCTTCTCCAGAAAAGAGAGGGGGCGCGCTTATGAATACGGGGGATACTGCTTTTGTCTTGATTTCCGCTGCATTGGTGATGCTCATGACTCCTGGCCTGGCGCTTTTCTATGCCGGCATGGTGAGAAGCAAGAACGCACTTGGCACCATCATGCAGAGTTTCTTTATCATCGGTGTGATAACCCTTGAATGGATCCTCTGGGGCTATAGCATGACTTTCGGCCCGGATCAATTCGGCATCATCGGCAGTCTGAAGTGGTTCGGTTTGGAAGGAGTGGGCATGACACCCCACTCCTCCTACGCTCCGACAGTTCCCCATGGAGTTTTCATGATTTATCAGTGCATGTTTGCGGTCATCACCCCTGCTCTTATTACGGGCGCATTTGCAGAAAGGATGAGATTCGGACCTTTTGTCCTGTTCAGCGTCCTCTGGGCGACTTTCGTATATAATCCGCTGGCCCATTGGATTTGGGGCGAAGGAGGATGGCTCAGAACTCTCGGGACTCTTGATTTCGCAGGCGGCGTTGCCGTTCATCTCAGTTCCGGGGTTGCAGCGCTGACAGCAGCTTTGGTCCTGGGGAAACGAAAAGGGTATGGGTCGGAAGATTTGAAGCCTCACAATCTCCCCATGACTCTCCTTGGAGCCGGCATCCTCTGGTTCGGCTGGTTCGGTTTCAATGCCGGAAGCGCCCTGGCAGCAGGCGCACTTGCAGGCAGTGCTTTTATAGCAAC
>PHBH01000093.1 GCA_002840535.1 Deltaproteobacteria bacterium HGW-Deltaproteobacteria-15
GCTTTGCGCCATCAATGAAAAGAAGGGGACGGTTCGTGACGCTCACGAACCGTCCCCTTGGTATTTTTACAAGTATTTTTCTTCCAGCAGTTGGAGCACTTTATCCGCCGAGTCGGTGACGGCCGTGCCGGGGCCGAAGATCCCTTTCACGCCTTTTTCATACAGGAAGTCATAATCCGCGGGCGGTATCACGCCGCCTGCCACCACGATGATATCGTCCCCGCCCATCTTTTTCAGATTTTCAATAAGCTGCGGAATCAGCGTCTTGTGGCCTGCCGCCAGACTGGAGACGCCCACCACATGCACATCGTTTTCAATGGCCATCTTGGCCGCTTCTTCCGGGGTTTGAAACATCGGGCTGATATCCACGTCAAAACCGATATCCGCGTAGGCCGTGGCCACCACCTTGATGCCCCGGTCATGACCGTCCTGACCCATTTTGGTTACCAGCTGCCTCGGACGACGGCCTGTTTTGGCGAGGAAGTTTTCCGTCCGTGCTCTCAGGTTGTTGATGACGTCGCTGTCCCCGTATTCAGAGGCATAAGCGCCGGAAATAACCCTGGTCGTGGCCGCATAACGGCCGAATACTTTTTCCATGGCGTCGGATATCTCTCCCACGGTGGCCCTCAGTCTTACCGCAACGATTGCCGCTTCTAAAAGATTGCCGCCCTTTGCGGCGACATGGGTGATTTTCTCCAAGGCTTCCGCAACTTTTACGTTGTCGCGGCCGGCTTTGATGGCTTTGATCCTGGCCATCTGCTCATCACGGACCGTAGCGGGGATGTCCAGAACTTCAATCGGTGTTTCTTCTTTAACTTTGTATTTGTTGACGCCGACAATGGTGTCCTTCCCCTGATCGATTCTGGCCTGCCTTCTGGCCGCGGATTCTTCGATCCTCATCTTCGGCATCCCGGTTTCAATGGCCCGGGCCATGCCCCCCAGTTGTTCAATCTCATCCATGATCTTTTTGGCTTCCTTAATGATGGAGGCGGTCAGGGATTCAACATAGTAGGACCCGCCTAATGGATCAACCACATGGCAGATCTGCGATTCTTCCTGGATAATGATCTGCGTGTTGCGGGCGATGCGGGAGGAAAGCGGGGTCGGGAGGCTCACGGCTTCGTCAAATGAGTTGGTATGCAAAGACTGGGTGCCGCCTAATGCTGCGGCCAGTGCTTCCAGCGTGGTTCTGATGATATTGTTATAGGGGTCCTGCTGGGTCAGGCTCCAGCCGGAGGTCTGCACATGGGTTCTTAATACTGAAGATCGCGGATTGGTCGGGTTGAATTCACTCACGATTTGCTGCCACAGGTACCTTGCGGCACGCAACATGGCGATTTCCATAAAGAAGTTCATACCCACGCCGAAGAAGAAGGAAAGTCTTGGCGCGAAGTCGTCAATCTTTAATCCCCCATCAATGGCGGCGCGGATGTATTCTTTGCCGTCGGCCAGGGTAAAGGCGGTCTGCAAAACGGAATCAGCCCCTGCTTCCATGATATGGTAGCCGCTGATGGAGACGGTATTATACTTGGGCATGTTTTTGGAGCAGTAGGCGATAATGTCGGAGACAATCCGCATGGAGGGTCTGGGCGGATAGATATAGGTATTTCTGGTCAGAAACTCCTTCAGGATGTCGTTCTGGATGGTGCCGGCCAGTTTGCTCTGTTCCACGCCCTGCTCTTCGGCGGCCACGATATACCCCGCCAGGACGGGCAGCACGGCGCCGTTCATGGTCATGGAAACGGACACTTTATCCAGAGGAATCTGATCAAACAATATTTTCATGTCTTCGACGGAGTCAATCGCCACACCGGCCTTCCCGACATCGCCTGCCACTCGGGGATGGTCGGAGTCATAGCCCCGGTGGGTGGCCAGGTCAAAGGCCACGGACAGTCCCGTCTGTCCCGCCGCCAGGTTTTTCCGATAAAACGCGTTGGATTCCCGCGCGGTGGCGAATCCCGCGTACTGGCGGATGGTCCAGGCTTGATTGGCATACATCGTGGCCGAGGGGCCCCGCAGGTAGGGGGTCATGCCCGAAAGGGTGTTCACGGTCGAAAGCCCTTCCAGGTCTTCCGCCGTATAAATCGGCTTCACGGTGATGCCTTCCGGCGTCTCCCAGGTCAAAGACGCAAGCGGCTTTCCCCTGAGTTCCTTCGCTGCGGCTGCCTGCCACTTCTCCATATCCTTGTGTGCGCTCACGGTAAACTCCTTGAAATGTATATATTGCGGGCTCATTGCGGTTTGCTGCGGAGAGCTTCATAACATTCGCAACATACCTCATCACGGTATTTTTCGCAATCTTTAGAACCGGAATGAAGTCGTTGTCCTTTAAAAGCTATCCGATTTCACAATCATCATGGCTGGTTTTAACTCCCCGCGGATTGGCCAGCATCGTTTAAAAAAAATGTTTCAGCGCTTGCAAACACTTTTCTAAAAGATTATAAATGTGCACAACGTATAAAAATAATTATTTGACAATTTTATGATAACAGGAGGGTGGAAATCATGGGCAATGTTTTCAATTTTTCGGGTAAAACAGCAATTGTCACCGGAGCAGGCCGTGGGATTGGCCGGGTAATTGCCTTGGGATTGGCCGAAGCCGGAGCCAATGTTGTTTTGTGCAGTCGGACTAAAACAGAAATTGATGCCGTCGCGGATGAGATCCGCAAAACAGGCGCAAAAGTGATGACCGTTGCGACGGACCTGACGGTACATGAACAGCTGGAAAATCTGGTTAATGTCACTGTCAAAGAATTCGGGCGCATCGACATTCTGGTGAATAATGCCGCCCGCAGTTTTCTGCGCGGTCTTTTGGATCTGCGCGAAGATGGCTGGGACAAATGCTTCAACACCAACGTCAAGGCCGTCTGGCTTTTGAGTCGTCTGGTTGCGCGTCAGATGATTGAGCAGAAAAGCGGTAGAATCATCAACATTACCACCGTGGGTGCGGACAAGGCCGAGGCGGGCATGGCCGCCTACGGATGCAGTAAGGCGGCGCTGAAGCATCTTACCCGCTGTATGGCCAAGGAATGGGCGCAGTTGGGCATCAACGTCAATGCGGTTGCTCCCGGATTCACCCGCACGGATTTCAGCAAACCCATCTGGTCTAATCCGGACCTGGAAAAAATGATCTCCCAGGTCATTCCCAAAGGAAAAATTGCTGAACCGGAAGATGTTGTCGGAGCTGTGCTCTTTCTGGCTTCGGATGCTGCCAGCTATATTACCGGTGACACGATCTATGTGGATGGTGGAACGATGACCTCTTAGCAATAAATATTGGAGGAAAGGCATGAACAGCAAAGATGTGAACAATAAAAGCATTGTCAGTCCGGTCATTGCGGATATTCGTTCCGGTATGAAGCGCGGCAAGGTGGTATCGGTCCATGATGCCATACGCGTTATCCGGGACGGCGATACCGTGGCCATTGACGGTTTTGTCGGTTATTCACCTGAAGAACTGCTGTGCGCGCTGGAAGATCGTTTTCTGAAAACGGGAGAACCGAAAAATCTCACGCTGATTTTTGCCGCCGGGATTGGCGACAGTAAGGAGAAAGGCATCAACCGTCTGGCTCATGAAGGCATGATCAAACGCCTGATTGCCGGACACTGGGGGTTGATTCCTAAAATGCAGAAGCTGGCGCTCGCGGGGAAAATTGAAGCCTACAATTTTCCCCAGGGCGTCATTACACATCTCTTCCGCGATATTGCCGGTCATGCTCCGCGAACCATTACGCATGTGGGGTTGGGGACCTTTGTCGATCCGCGCCTGTCTGCCGGCAAAGTCAATGCGGTTACCAAGGAGGATCTGGTCGAACTGATCCACTTTGACGATAAGGAATACCTGGCCTACAAGACGATGCCGATTCACGTAGCGCTCTTACGCGGCACAACAGCGGACATGGACGGCAACATTACCATGGAAAAAGAGCCGCTGACGCTGGAGATGCTGCCGATTGCCATGGCGGCAAAAAACTCCGGCGGCTTTGTGATCGTCCAGGTGGAAAGAATTGCCGATCGCCACGCACTCAATCCCCGCCAGGTCAAAATTCCCGGCATTCTGGTTGACTGCGTGATTGTGGCCAAACCAGAAAATCACTGGCAGACGTACGGGACGTCCTACAATCCGGCTTTCAGCGGTGAATTTAAAATACCTACGGCAACGGTGGAGCCTCTGCCCATGGATGAACGCAAGATCATTGCGCGCCGCGCCGCTTTTGAGCTTCGACCGAACATGGTGGTTAATCTGGGCATCGGCATGCCGGAAGGCGTGGCCAGTGTTGCCAACGAAGAAGGCATTTTCGATTATCTGACGCTGACGGCCGAAGCGGGATCGATCGGCGGCATCCCCTCCGGCGGTATTAATTTCGGCACGGCCACCAATATGGATTGTCTGCTCGACATGCATCAGCAGTTCGATTTTTACGACGGCGGCGGCCTCGATCTGGCTTGCCTGGGGTTGGCCCAGATGGATTCGCACGGGAATGTCAATGTCAGCAAGTTCGGCCCCAAACTGGCCGGCTGCGGCGGTTTCATCGACATCACCCAAACCGCCAAAAAAATTGTTTTCGGGGGAACCTTTACCGCAGGGGCGTCTGAACTGGCCATTGCCGACGGCAAATTGAAAATCAACAAAGACGGCGGCTCTAAAAAAATCATTAAGGATGTGGAGCAGATCACCTTCAGCGGCAAAACCGCGCAGCAGGGGGATCAGCAAATTTATTACGTCACGGAACGCTGTGTTTTCAAGCTGACTCCGGAAGGCGTCGAGCTTATTGAAATAG
Organism: Deltaproteobacteria bacterium HGW-Deltaproteobacteria-15; assembly: GCA_002840535.1. Taxonomy (GTDB): domain Bacteria; phylum Desulfobacterota; class DSM-4660; order Desulfatiglandales; family HGW-15; genus HGW-15. The sequence goes on from PHBH01000093.1 coordinate 4,782, forward strand.
CGCCCGGCGTCGATCTGGAAAAAGAGGTTCTGGCGCAAATGGATTTTAAACCCATTATTAAAAATCTCCGCCTGATGGATGAGCGGATTTTTAAACCGGCGCCGATGGGGCTCAAAGATGATCTGCTGAGCATCCCCATTAACGAGCGACTGACCTACGATCCGGCAAACAATATCTTCTACGTCAATTTTGAAGGGTTGGCCGTCAAGAGCAGAAGCGATATTGAGGCGATCCGCTCGCGGGTAGCGGAAATCTGCGCCCCGCTGGGCAAGCGTGTGAAGACCATTGTTAATTATGATAACTTTTCAATTGTGCCGGAGTTGGAAGACGAGTACGTTAAAATGGTCCAGTTTGTTGTGTCCAAATATTACAGCGATGTGACCCGTTATACGACCAGCGCATTTTTACGCATGAAGCTGGGCGATGAACTGAAAAAACGGAATCTCGCGCCGCATATCTTTCAGTCCAAGGACGAAGCCAGGGAGGCGTTGGAAAAGAAACAATAAGGCAATCAGCATGTCCGTCTGCAATTAAAAAAAGAAATGGGGTTTCAGCTAAGCCTGAAACCCCATTTCTTAAAACATTAAAATATCTGTTGATGGTCAATCGGCAACTTGAATATTTTTCAAGTTT
>PHBH01000060.1 GCA_002840535.1 Deltaproteobacteria bacterium HGW-Deltaproteobacteria-15
AAAAACAGGACAAACTTCACCCTTCGGGGCAAGAGCTATAAGCGGCATTTCGGTTCTGCCGTCGATCGAGTACCAACTCTCTCTGTGGGCTCTGCGAGATAAATGCAAACTCTTTTCAGCTCTCCTTAATAACTATTAACTTCAAAAATTCCGCCGCTCCCTCCGCATCCCGCGGCGCGCGCTCGTTCTATGAAGGATCGCATTTTCACATGATCCTTCTTTCCCGGCTCCCTTTCGACCCCGCTTCCCACATCGACTGCTGCAGGTGAAACGGTCCTGATGGCGCGTCCCACATTTTTCGGGTTCAACCCGCCTGCAAGGATAAGGGGATATCGCCGAGCCAGATCTCTAGCAAACCCCCAGTCCGAAAGATTGCCTGTTCCGCCGTATTTCGCCGCGTCTCCGGAGTCGACAAGAAAGGCATGAGGAGTCCACTCATCGAGTTCCGGAAAGCTCTTTGAAGCCCACGGATTGAGTGCCTTGATCAGGAGATGTGATGAGAACCCGCGGCAATACTCGGCGGATTCGTTGCCATGGATCTGGATCATGTCCAGCCCGCAGGAGTCGTAGATGCTTTTGACAACGGCTGGTTCCTCATTGACGAATACGCCAACCTTTGCCACCCCTCCGGGCAGCTTCGCGATGATATCCCCGGCCTCTTCCGGCGACACATAACGGGGGCTGCTTTTGAAGAAAATGAATCCCAATGCCTCAGCGCCGCAATCACATGCAGCCAGTGCATCATCCAGGTTCGTGATCCCGCAGATCTTTACGTCAGTCATGGCGCTGTCAACTCCACAAATTTGGCGCCGATATCTTCCGCTCTCATCAGGGCCTCCCCTATCAAAAAGGCATGAATGCCTGCATCCATAAGCGCTTCGACATCCCGTCGCGAGTGGATGCCGCTCTCGGAGACGACGATGATTCCTTTCGGGATGAGCGGCATCAGTTCAATGCTCTTTCTGATGTCGGTTTGAAATGTCCGGAGGTCCCGGTTGTTGATCCCTATGATCCGCGCACCGGCGTCCAAGGCCAGGGTGAGCTCGTCCTCGGAATGAACCTCCACAAGTGGATGCAATCCCAGCGATTCGGACATTTCTGCAAACTCCTGCAATGCGGGGCCAAGCACGGCAGCGATGAGAAGCATGCCGTCCGCACCCAGGAGCTTCGATTCAAATATCTGGTAGGGATCGATAATGAAATCCTTCCTCAGGATGGGGATAGAGGTGTTTTCGCTGACCCGAACAAGATCAACTTTTCCTCCCCCGAAAAACGGTTTGTCCGTCAGCACGGATATGGCTGCTGCGCCGCATTTCTCGTACTCGGCTGCTATGGAAGAAGGATCCGGAACCTCCCTGAGCGGCCCCTTGGACGGCGACTTCCTCTTCACTTCTGCAATCAGGGCGCATTTGCGCTTGAGAAGTGCCGACTTGAAGTCCCTCGGCGGACGCGAGCTCAACGCGTGCTTCAATTCGGTCAGAGGGAGCCGCCTCTTCGCAACTTCCAGCTCCTCCCTTTTTGATTCTACGATTCGATCCAGGATATTCATGGTTCATCCCTTGTTACACATCAGGTGGAGTAGGGTTGGCCGCTGCCCGGTGTTTGGCGCGAGTACAACCTCATCAACTTTTTGTTTCATAGAGATCATCCATTGCTCATTTCGATGAGCGCCTGGAGTTTCTTCAAAGCGGCTCCGGAATCGATGCATTGCTCGGCCAGGGAAATGCCCTCCCTGACGGTCTCGGCCTTTCCACCCGCCATGATCGCGAGGGCCGCATTCAGCACCACGATCTTCCGGCCGGCGCCGTCCTTACCCGAGAGGATGTCCTTTGTAATCTGCGCGTTTGCGGTCGCATCGGACCCCCGGAGATCCTCAAGGGAGTAGCATTCTCCGAACAGATCGACTGCATCGATGTCATAGGTGGAGGTGATCCCTTCCCTCAATTCGCAGACCCGCGTGGCGCCTGTTACGGTGGCCTCGTCGAGACCGTCCGATCCGTGAACCACGAAGGCTCTGCGGGTCCCGAGTCTCTTGAGAACGCCTGCGAACATCTCAGTGAGATTCCTGTCGTACACCCCGATGACCTGGGAGGTGGCGGCCGCGGGGTTGGTCAGGGGACCAAGCATGTTGAACAAGGTGCGGATGCCGATTTCCCGCCTCGGTCCCAACGCGTACTTCATTGCCGCATGCAGCCTGGGCGCGAAGAGGAACCCGATGCCGATCTGCTGAATGCATTGCTCTACGATCTCTGTCCCGGCGTCGATGCAAACCCCGAGGGCCTCCAGCACGTCCGCACTGCCGCACCCGCTCGAAACAGCCCGGTTGCCATGCTTTGCGACGGTCAAGCCTGCAGCAGCCGCAACAAAGGCCGCGGTCGTGGAGATGTTGAAGGTGTTGCTTCCGTCGCCGCCGGTCCCAGCCGTGTCTACAATGATCGAAGACCGTGCATCGATCCATGTAGCCTTCTTGCGCATGATTCGCGCGGCGCCCGTGAGCTCGTCCACAGTCTCCCCCTTCATCCGAAGCGCCGTGATAAAAGAACCGATTTGAGCGGAGGTCGCCTTCCCTTCCATCAGCCCATCCATCACGGCCATCATATCCTGCTCGGTCAAGTCCCGACCCTCGGCAACTGCTGCAATAGCTTCTCTGATCATAGATCACTCCTCCTTCCTGTTTGGTATGGAGTTTCGCCACAAAGACACGAAGACACAAAGAATGAATATTGAACCTATGCTTTATGATCTTTGTGACTTTGTGCCTTGGTGGCTGAATTAGTCATCTCCAAAAAGTTACGGATGATTCTTTTCCCCATGGGGGTAAGAATCGATTCCGGGTGAAACTGAATGCCCTCGACCGGATAATCCCGGTGTCGGACTCCCATGATTTCCCCCTCCTCGGTCTCGGCCGTGATGGTCAGACATTCGGGGAGGGATTCCTTTTCCACGATCAGCGAGTGGTAGCGGCCGGCTTCAAACGGGTCGGGCATGCCCCTGAACAGGGTCTCCCCATCATTTTTGATCCGAGAGGTCTTTCCATGCATTATCCTCGCAGCCCTGACGACATTTGCGCCGAACGCATGGCAGATAGCCTGGTGCCCAAGGCATACGCCAAGCATCGGGATTGTCGGATGCAAAGCCTGAACGACCGAAACCGTTACTCCAGCTTCTTTGGGTGAACAGGGACCAGGCGAGAGCAAAATCGCATCCGGCGACATCGCCTCGATTTCGTCAATGCTGATCCGGTCATTGCGGAAGACACGCGTTTCCGTGCCGAAACCGGCAATGTACTGGACAAGGTTGTAGGTAAAAGAGTCATAGTTGTCGATGACAAGGATCATGGGTATCCTCCTGTTGGTGCTTGATTGAACCGCGAAGGCGCCCAAATACCGAGGGAGGATGGAGGACCGCTACGCTAGGACGACCGCTGCGCTAGGACTATGGAAGAAAAGGCTATAAGCCAAGCCTCCATTTGATGAAGAATATAACCCTATCGCAGTCTCGAAAGCCTCCCAATGAGTTTTCCCACGTTTTCGGGTAAAACCTTCTTCGCTCGTACTTTCCTAATCTTTATCGTCCCTCCTCCTAGCGCAGCGGTCGTCACTCTTCCCTCGGCTCTTCAACCCTCACTCATATCTCCAGTCCTGATGCAGCCAGTTGGACCGCCCTTATCATCGCCTTGGCCTTGTGGTTCACTTCCTCGTATTCTCTGTCGGGGTCGGAGTCTGCCACGATCCCGGCGCCGGCTTGAATGGTGATCCGATCGCTCCGAATCAGGATAGTCCTAATCGTGATGCAAAGATCCATGTTCCCGCTGTAACTGAAATAGCCTACCGCGCCCCCGTACGGACCTCGCCGCGAAGGCTCCAACTCTTCTATAATCTCCATGGCACGAACTTTCGGCGCACCCGAGAGCGTTCCTGCAGGAAATGTGGCCCTGAGCACGTCAAACGCATCCTTGCCATCCTCCAGATATGCCTTGATGTTCGACACCATGTGCATCACATGGGAGTATCGCTCGACCGCCATGAGCTGTGTGACCTGGACGCTCCCCGGCCGCCCGATACGCCCCAGGTCGTTTCGTCCAAGATCCACGAGCATCACATGTTCCGCGCGCTCCTTGGGATCCTTCAGCAGGTCATCGGCGAGATTTCTGTCCTCCTGCTCGGTTTTCCCTCTCGGCCTGGTGCCTGCAATGGGTTTCAGCTCCACCTGCTCGTCTTCCAGTCGGACCATGACCTCCGGCGAAGAACCGATCATGATTTGATCCTCCAGCCGTAGATAGAAGAGATAGGGGGAAGGATTGATGTGACGAAGAGCCCGGTAGAGGCGCACAGGGTCCATGCTTCCTTCGTGCTGAAAACGCTGGGAGAGGACAACCTGGATGATATCGCCGGACAGGATGTATTCCTTGGCCTTCTTCACCAGCGATTTGAAGACCTCCGGCTCCATTGCCGGGGAGAAGCTAAGGTTTTCTCCACTGAAGAGTGGTCCGGAGAGCTCTTCACCCCCGCCGCTTTCGGACTGAAGAAGCTCTGAGATCAGTCGATCGATTCTTCCCCTTGCTTCATGATACGCCGTGCACACATCCTGGTTCTCCTCCAAAAAGGCGCATGCAAGAACTTTTACCGTGTGTTTAAGGTTATCGAAGATGAGGAGCGTATCCGTGATGAGAAAGGCCGCATCATCGGCTTCAATATCCTTCCCGCCTGAACTCGGAATTCTTTCAAAATAGCGCACCATGTCATAGCTCAAGTATCCCACCGCTCCGCCAAAAAAGCGGGGAAGGCCTTCTATGCACACAGGTTTATAGCGGACGAGCATCTCCTTCAGAAATCGCAGGGGATCTCCCTTGTGCTCCATGATTCGAATTCCACTGTCATCCTCAATCACGACTTCGTTACACCGCACCCGTAGAGTGCGATGCGGATCGATACCGAGAAAGGAGTATCGTCCCCATTTTTCTCCTCCCTCCATGCTCTCGAGCAGGAAGATACCCGGCCTTGAACGGAGCTTCATGAGCGCAAGAACAGGCGTAATGGTGTCTGCGAGGACCTCCCTGTAGACCGGGATCAGATTTCCTTTTCGGGCGAGGTTTCTGAATGTTTCAAAATCCGGGTAATGCATCTTGTTCTCCGTTTAAAAAAAAGGGCCGTGGTGAATTCACGGCCCTTCCGGAAAAGCAAAAAGGCCGTGGAGTCTGAGAGATTCTCCACGGCCTGTGATTTTGACTTATAGACGAATCAGCGGTGGACGAACCCCTCCCCGGAATTGCGCCACCAGCGCCAGTTGGTCAGTTTGTTTTCAATGGAATTCACAAATGATCTCCTCAAAAGTATGGGATTTATAACAGTGCTTCCTCGCCATGTCAATGATGAACTGTCAATTGGAATGATGGAATTATGGAATGGTGGAAGAATGGGGAGTGCCGTGTCCCAGCGTAAGTTGCGTAGAATGTCATTTCGACCCCCCGCTACTCTATTATTCCAATCATCATTCCATCATTCCATTTTAGCGTCCTTTATCCAATGTGTGAGCCCTTCCGAGTCTTTCTCTCCGATGAAATCCAGGACCCGCGATACATTCCTCTGAAATGCTCTCGCAATGGCGCCCGCATTGAGATTGAGAGCAAGGATATCCCCGTACAAACGGGGATTGAAGCGAAATACCTTGTCCACGGCTGCCATACGGGTGCGAAAAGCGGGGGTGGAAAATCTCAGGAGTTCTTTCGGTTCGATTCCGGAATCCTCGAGTGTAAGGCCGGTAACAATGGTCCCCAAATGTGTGAGCACCTGCACATAGGCCATCATTTCATCATGCTTCTCCGGCGTTGCTTCCACCAGGTGCGCTCCGTCTTCCAGGAAAAGTCCCCTCACCCATGGCAGCCAACCCTTGCCCCTGGCAGGGCAGATCACCACATTCTCACCCTTCAGGTCATGAACAGTCGGTCCGAAAAGCGGATGCAACCCGATGACCTCGGACCCGGAGCATTCAAGCATCTTTCTCACAGGTTCCTGCTTCAATGATGTCAAATCCATGAGAAGATCGTTCTTCCTCATATGAGGTCCCACTTTCCTTATGGTTTCGAGGGTCCCATTGATGGGGACGGAAACCACGACAGCATCTGCCCATGCCGCGAAAGCGGGGATACTCGCGTCCTGATCTTTCCCGGAAACCCGGACAGTGTGCCCTTTGGAGCGGAGGAAATCGGCAAACCATTTGCCCATTCCCCCTGTGCCTCCGATGACGTAAATGCGAATTTCCTTGCTCACGGACATATCCTCTTCCATTCTTGCCACAAAGGCACCAGGACACAAAGATTAGTTGCATGGTGTTTCAATCTGAGCTTTACAATGATCAAGGACTGTCATCCCCGCTGAATGAAACCTGTCCCGGCGAAAATCGGAACTGGAATCCAGATTGAAAGAACTGGATTCGGGATCAAGTCCGGAATGACGAAGATGTAAAGCCGTCTCCGGGGCAATAAACTAGACAGAGTCAACATCTGCATCGCTCTTTTTCCAGCATTAACTCTTCTATTTTTGAACCATATTCCCTCTTTGTGCCTTCGTGTCTTTGTGGCTGACTCCTCATTGGATTTTCTGCCTCAGCAGATGGTCAGCAAGAACGATGCACACCATGGCCTCGCAGACCGGCAGGATTCTGGGTATCACGCACACATCGTGTCTCCCCCTGATGGTGATCTTCGCCGGCACGCCGGTGACATCGATCGTCTCCTGCTCCATGAAGATGGAAGGAACGGGTTTGCATGCCACCCGGATTACAATCTTCTGGCCTGTGGTGATTCCGGCCAGCATTCCCCCGGCATGATTCGAGAGAAATCCATCCGGTCTTATAGAATCGTTGCATTCGGATCCGCGCATGCGGGATGCCTCAAAACCGGCCCCGATCTCCACGCCTTTCACGGAACCTATGCTCATGAGTCCCTTGGCGAGATCCGCATCCATCTTGTCGAACACCGGCTCACCCAGACCGGCAGGGCAGCCCTGCGCAATGATCTCCACGATACCGCCGACAGTGTCACCCCGTTTACGCGCCTGTTCGATGGCCTCTTCCATGCGTTCGGCTGCAGCGGGGTCCGGGCAACGGAGAAGGTTCCTGTTCACCTCTTCCAATGAATCCCTTTCGGCCCGGATTCCAGCCAGCTCTTTTGTATATGCCTGAACTTCGATGCCGGCGAGACCTATGATCCTGCGCGCTATGGCGCCTGCGGCAACACGGGCAGCCGTCTCTCGTGCCGATGCCCTGCCGCCGCCGCGGTGGTCTCGTATTCCATATTTCTTTAGGTAGGTGTAGTCCCCATGGCCGGGACGGAGGATCGTCCGCAGGGGCTCATAGGCAGAAGGATCCACGTCTGCGTTTCGGATGAGAAGACTTATGGGGAGACCCGTCGTTTTGCCCTCAAAGATGCCGGAAAGGATCTCCACCCGGTCCGGTTCCCTTCTCGCGGTGGCGCCCGGGCTCCCGGGCTTGCGGCGGTCGAGCTCCCGCTGGATGTCGGATTCGGAAAACTCGATTTTTGGCGGGCAGCCGTCCACCACCGCCCCGAGTGCGGGGCCATGGGATTCACCCCAGGTGGTCACCTTGAAAACGGATCCAATGCTGTTGCCGCCCATATGTTCTCCTCAAAGTAAAATAATGGTTTGAACCGCGAAGGCGCGAAGGTCGCGAAGAAAGCGTAAACACCGTTTCTTCATCTGCCGGGCGGCTCCCTCGCCTCTCCGTTCTCCTGCCCTCCGCCTTCCGACTTGCGCAGTCTACGTACTATTTCTTTGCATGACTCTTCGATGCTGCGTCCGGCGGTATCCACAATAAAATTGGCATTTTTTCTATAGACTTCTTCTCTCGACCGGAGCAATTCAGCGACCTCTTTCCATGTACCACCGCCGGTGAGGGGAGGACGCTGCGCGCCATTGTTCCCGTCTTTCCTCATACGGTTCACGACGGTTTCAGCATCGGCCTTGAGCCATATAAACAGGCTGTTTTCATTGACCTGCTTTATGTTTTCCTCATCCAGAACAGCCCCGCCTCCGAGGGCCACCACGCACCCGTCTTTCCCGGAAATGGAAGCAATCGCCCCCTTTTCCATTTCACGAAAGAGGGGCCACCCCCCTTCGTCGACAATGTCCCGGATCGTCTTTCCGGCAGCTTTCATGACGATCTCATCCGTGTCATGAAAAGGATATCCGAGGAGTTCGGCCACCCTTCGGCCCACCGACGTCTTGCCCGAAGCGCGATACCCGATGAGGATGACATTCATGGGGAAAGTTCCTCCAGCTTTTCCCAGAAACCTGGAAAGGACTTCTTCACGCATCCCGGGTTCGCTATCTTCATGCCGGGGGCCGCAAGCCCAAGGACCGCGAAGCTCATGGCGATTCGATGGTCGTTGTAGGTCTCGATCTCTGCTCCATGCGGAGTGCCTCCTTCGATCACCAGCCCGTCGGGCAGTTCTTCAATCCTGATGCCCGTCTTTCCAAGCTCCGTTGCGAGTGCCGCCAGCCGGTCGCTCTCTTTGAACCGGAGATGCGCAGCCTTCTCGATCACCGTTCGGCCGGGTCTGCATGCTGCCAAAGCGGCAACGGTGGGGACCATATCGGGCATATGTTCCATGGGAAAAGTCATATCCCCGGATGCCGGGTTCCCTCCTCTGACCTCGATGGACTCCTGCTCGCGAATCACCGTGCATCCCGTCTGTTCGAGGACATCCAGGAAACCGATATCTCCCTGTCGGCTGCGGGGGTGGAGATTGGTGACCTTGACCGATCCGCCGCACAATGCCGCAGCGAGGAAGAAGTAGGAGCTGCTGGATGCGTCGGCCTCCACTTCGTACTCCCTTCCCCTGTATGGAAGGCCGAAGGGCACAACGAACCGATTGGCTCTCTCTTCAAGGACCTGGATGCCGAACCTGTCCATGTTCTGAATGGTCATGTCGACATAGGGCCGCGAGAGCATGGGCCCTTCGATCTCTATCACGACCTCTTCACGCGCATAGGGCGCCGACAACAGGAGTGACGAGACATACTGGCTGCTCTCGATCTCGCCGAACAGAACCCTGCCGCCTGAAAGCGATCCTGCACGTATTTCCAGGGGAAGGCAGCCCGAACGATTCAACCACCGGCATTGCGCCCCGAGCTTTGAAAGCACCTGGACAAGTGGACCCAGCGGCCTTTCGCACAGCCGCGCATCCCCCGTAAGAGTGTATGTCCCCGGACCGAGGCAGACCAGGGTTGTCAGAAAGCGCATGGCCGTGCCGTTGTTCCCCAGGTAGATCTCCCTGCCCGGATTTCGTATTCGGCCTCCTGTGCCGTCCACGATCAGATCGCCCTGCTTTTCTAAAATCACGGCCCCGAGGCTCCTTAAAGCTTCGATCAGGTATTCGGTGTCCTCCGACAGGAGCGGCTTCCTCAAAATTGAGCGTCCTTCGGCAAGCGCGGCAATCACCAGTGCTCTCTGGGTATGGCTCTTGGAACCCGGCATGGAGACGCATGCATTCAATGCGCCGACCGGCTGGATCTTTCGAAATTCCATATGTCCTTCCGTGTGTCTGATCATACGTCCTGATCCTTGACCTCCGACCTTCGTCTCAGCTCTTCCTCCACCACCCGTCTCATCAACCCTCTGGGCGCTTCCTTCCCTGTCCAGAGCCGGATCTGCTCGGCGCCCTGGTTCACGAACATTCCTATGCCATCGACCGTTTTGCATCCTTTCTCCCGCGCCTCTTTGAGGAGCCTTGTAAACGGCGGGTTGTACACGATGTCCACCACCCATCCGAAGCGGCGAAGCGCGCGTGCAGGCACGGGCGATTCATCCTCGTGAGGCATCATGCCCACGGGCGTGGTGTTGATCAGACCTGAGGCATCAACAACCCCGATTTCCGAAAGGGGAAGAAAAGCGCACCCGAATTCGGTTGCAAGGTTTTCTCCCCTTGCAGCAGTCCGATTCACGACCACCGGGCTTCCCCCTTCCAAATGGATGGCGTAGACAGCAGCCCTTGCCGCGCCGCCCGCCCCCAGCACTGCAACCGTTTTTCCCATGATCTCGAAACGATCTCGAATATCCTGGATCAGCCCAAGCCAGTCCGTGTTGCTTCCAAGCAACCGGCCGTTCCTGTTGGTCACCGTGTTTACCGACCCGATACGGAGCGCATTGCTGTCCAGATCATCCATCAGATCCAGCACCGCCTCCTTAAAGGGAAGCGTGACGCTGACACCGCGGATGTTGCGCTCGCGTATCATGTCAATGATATCCCTCAGATTGCCCGGCTCGAAAGTCACGTAGTGTCCATTGAAGCCCATTTCCCTGTAAGCGGCATTGTGCATCACAGGGGAAAGGCTGTGTGCCAGAGGGTTTCCAATGATGCCGAAGATTGCCTGATCCGCCATCACTCCATCCCTGATCTCGTCCCGTTATTATCCAAGATGCCGAAGACCCTCAGCATATCTCTTGCCTCCATTTGGCCCGGCGCTGTCGCCTCACTCCTGCCTGCAGCAGCAAAGCACAGGTACGCGCCGAGAAGGGGCGACATGATCCGGCTGATTCGCCCTGCGGAGCCCATGCAGAAGGCTATGATCTCCAGCCCTTTCCGACGCGCATTGGGGATGAGGCGGAGAATGGTGAGGTTATCCTCCACACTCCCGGCCATGGTCACGATCTTCACGATCGCCGGCGCCCACTCCCCGCACATTTCCAATTTCTGTCTCAGGGCTCTCTCCGATGGAGTGCTTAATACGTTGTGATAAGAAATGATGAGCTTTGCCTGATTTTGGCTATCTGCAATCTCTCTCTTTAACTCCGAGATCAGATTTCTATCCGTGCTCGCCTCGATGTCCACATAATCGGCTCCCAGAGCCGCAGCCTGCCTGAGGGTTTTCACCCTCTCCTCCTCAGTGCCTGCAAAACGCCCCCCCTCCTCTGCTCTGCGATTTGTGACGATTACCTTCCCGCGCTTTTGAGAGAGGATCGTCTCCAGGTGCAGATCCCGAATACAATCGATGCGCAGTTCCAAAATGAGTTCGGAAACCCCCGAGAAACGATAAGGTCGTCTCATCTTCCGAACGGCCGTTTCCGTGTTTTCTGCAGTTATGGGAATGCAGATTCTCAAGGAAGCTCTCCTTTGGGATAAGAACCAAGGTGCTTGATAAACGATGTCCGGCCGGCCATCTCGGCGAGACAGCCGGCGATCCGCTTCTCATTCTTGTGCCCTTCGAGATCCAGGAAAAAGAGGTATTCCCACATCCGGTCCTGCGCAGGCCTCGATTCCATGCTCATGATGTTGACTCCGCTCCGCGCAAGCGGCTCCAATGCCTTGAAGAGAGCTCCCGGCTCATGGCGTGTCGCGAAAAGAACAGTGGTTTTGTCTTTTCCCGTGGCTTCGCTCTCTCCTTTGCCCACCACAAGGAAGCGCGTTGTATTCTCAGGGTGATCCTCGATCCCCTGCGCGAGGATCTCCAATCCATACTGTTCCGCTGCGATGCTCCCGGCAATGGCTCCGCTCTCAGGTTCTTCAAGCGCCTTTAGCGCCGCTGCAGCGGTGCTTTCCGCTGCTTCGAGCCGGCATTGTGGAAGGTGAGCAGTAAGCCACCGCCTGCATTGGGCAAAGGCATGAGGGTGAGAGTAGATCTTCTTGACCCGATCTTTCCTGGAACAAGTGGAGAGGAGGCAATGAGAGATCCGGAGATAGATCTCTGCACGAATCGACATCCTGGTGGTTATGAGCCGATCCAGGGTCTGTCTCACCGAACCTTCTATGGAATTTTCCACGGGAACTACGGACCAGGAAGAGTCCCCCCTCTCCACCTGCTCGAAAACCTCAGGGATCGTCTGGACCGGCGAGAGGGCCGCTCCACGGCCGAAATGGGAGACGGCCGCCTGGTGGGTGAAGGAAGCCTCAGGCCCGAGATAGAATACTGCGACGGGCGCTTGAAGGGTTCGCGAAGAGGAGATGATCTCACGAAAAATACTGTTCACGGCATTGGCAGAGAGAGGACCCGCATTGATCTCCTGCAGCCGGGAGTACACCCTGCTCTCCTGAGAAGGATCGTATACATCCAGCCCCTTCTCGTTCTTTACCTTGCCTACCTCCACTGCCAGGCGAACCCGCTCGTTCAGCATTCTCAGGATTTCCCGGTCCACCTTCCCCATTTCGGAGCGGATTTTTTCCAGGCTTTCGCTGTTCATCTCCTCAACTCCTCCATGACTTCCCTGACGAGTTCCTGTGGAACGCCTCCATTCACGAAAGGAACCCCGAGACTCTTCAGGAGCACGAAGTTGATCTTGTGGCCGGTTTTCTTTTTGTCCACCTTCAGGCGGGACAGGATGGAATCCACAGAGAGTTCGCCGGGAATACGATGGGGAAGGCCGAGCGTTTTGACCATGAATTCGATTCGCCTTGCCTCACTCGCAGTGAGGTAATTCATTCGCTCCGACAGCATGGCGGCGGCAATCATCCCGATTGCGACCGCCTCGCCGTGTGCCATGGCGTAACCGGACTCCGCCTCGACCGCGTGTCCGAGGGTATGGCCGAAGTTGAGGAATCGTCGAATCCCCTTTTCCATCTCATCGATTTCCACGATCCCCTTCTTGATCCTGCAACTCCGGGTCACAAGGATTTCCAGAAACTCCGGGTCTTTTTGGAGGAGCTTCTCTTTTCCGGTTTCAAGAAGATCGAGAAGTTCGAGATCGTCGATGACGCCGTACTTCAGAACCTCGGCAACACCATTGGCAAACTCCTTTTCGGGGAGCGTCTCCAGTAAAGAGAGGTCGATCAGGACCATCCTGGGCTGGTAGAAGGTCCCTATGAGGTTCTTTCCTGCGGGAAGATCAACGGCCGTCTTTCCCCCGATGCTGCTGTCGACTTGTGCAAGCAGGCTCGTCGGGACAAGAATATAGGGCAGCCCCCGCATGAACAGGGAAGCCGCAAATCCTGTGATGTCGCCTGTGACCCCCCCGCCCAGGCCGATAAGGCCTGAGCTCCGGTCGGCGCCGGATGCAAGGAGCCCGTCCATGATACCCAGGATCGTCTGGATGTTCTTGGATCCTTCTCCAGCCGGAAACGTGATCATATCGATCTCGATGTCCATGGCAGAAAACTGCTCCTGGATCCGCCTTCCATGGAGTGCCGACACATTGGAATCGGCAATGATAAAGTATTTGCTCGCCCAGCCCCCTTGCGCCAGCATGATCCCGGCCCGGTCCATGAAGTCTCTCCCGATCACGATCTCATAGGACTGAACGCTTCGCTTGTCGAGGTTCACCTTCATACGATTCATTGAGCCGTCATGCCTCCGGATCTCATCGCCTTTTCCAGTATCCGGATATCTTCCATCAGCTGATAGAACCTTTCCGGTTTCAGAGACTGCGCTCCATCGCATACGGCCTTTTCCGGCTGGGGATGGATCTCCACCAGGATTCCGTCTGCGCCGACTGCAACAGCTGCCCTGGCAAGCGGGGCCACGTACCTCCAGTGCCCTGCCGCGTGGCTGGGGTCCACGATTACCGGGAGGTGGGTCAATTCCTTCAGTACCGGCACTGCGCTGATATCGAGCGTATTCCGGGTGGCCGTTTCAAAGGTCCTGATGCCGCGCTCGCAGAGCATGACGTCTTCGTTGCCCGAGGAGAGGATGTACTCCGCTGACATGAGAAGCTCCTCGATGGTGGTCATCAGCCCGCGTTTGAGGAGAACGGGTTTTCTCGCTCTGCCGACCTTCTTGAGAAGAGGAAAATTCTGGACGTTGCGGGCCCCGATCTGAAGGATATCGGCGTACTCTTCGACGAGATCTACATCCATCGTATTCATCACTTCTGTGATGACAGGCAGGCCGATGCTTTCCCGCGCTCTCTTCAGCAACCGTAACCCCTCCTCCTCCATGCCCTGGAAACTGTACGGGGAGGTTCTGGGTTTGTAGGCGCCACCCCTCAGGATGTGACCTCTTCCTTTCATTACCGCATATGCGGTCTCCATGATCTGTTCTTCGCTCTCGACGGAGCAGGGCCCTGCCATCACGACAAAAGATCCGTTGCCGATCTCCACGTCTCCCACCCTGATGATCGTATTCCCTTGCCGGCACTCGCGGCTCGCGAGTTTGTAAGGCTTCTTGAAAGGCACAGCCTTTTCCACGCCCGGAAGCTGCTCCGCCACCAGGAGCCGGACATTGTGCATATCATCGCCAATGGCCATGACCACGGTCCGCTCCGTCCCGTGAGAGAGCATGGCTTTGTACCCCACAGATTCGACCCATCGGATCACACCCTCGATCTGGGTACCTGTGGCATTTCCTTTCATCATGATGTTCATTTCATCCTCCTCTGAAACGGTAAGGGGCCATGGCTGGACTCGCCGCCATGGCCCCTTAAAAGCAGAAAAGCCATGGTCAGCTTTTTGATCTGTCCATGGCTTGGTTTGGCTTACTTCCTACTTCGAATCCTGGCTAAAACCTCCGCAATGGGCAGACCGGTGCGCCATAAAAAAAATAGTAATACCAAAACCGGCTGTTGAAAATTCTTCTGCCCACTCGTTTCGACCTTTCATCAGATGTCCAGACTATTATCCACAGCGCTTCGCATTGTCAAGGAAAACTTCACAGGAAACTTTGCACATCTCATGTCATCCTCGCTTTTCGAAGGTCGCACTGTACTTGCCGTACCCCTCCTTCTCCATGTCTCTCAGGGGAATGAACCTGAGGGCAGCCGAATTCATGCAGTACCGAAGTCCCGTCGGCGGGGGGCCGTCATCGAACACATGCCCGAGATGAGAGTCGCCGTGTTTGCTTCGCACCTCGGTCCTCACCATGAACCAGCCCCGATCTTCCTTTTCAACGATATTTCCGGGCTCAAGAGGCTTTGTGAAGCTCGGCCACCCGGTCCCGGACTCGTACTTGTCGAGGGAACTGAATAGAGGCTCCCCGGACACGATATCCACATAGATACCCGCCTTCTTGTTGTCCCAGTATTCGTTCTGGAAGGCCGGCTCCGTCCCTTCCTCCTGCGTCACTTTGTATTGCAGAGGCGTGAGCCGCTCCTTCAGCTCCGCCTCGGAAGGCTTTGTGTAACCGCCTTTCCCCTCACTGCTCATCATTACCTCCCCCTCTTTTCCCCAGACCTTTGCCAGGTACTGGTCCCGGCCGGACCTGAACCGGTAGAATTTGTAACGAAGCGGGTTCTTCTCGTAGTAGTCCTGATGATATTCCTCCGCCCTGTAAAATGGACCGGCAGGACGGATTTCGGTCACGATCGGCTTGTCGAACCGTCCCGACTGCTCCAGCTTTGTCTTCGATTCCTCCGCGAGCATCTTTTGAGTATCATTCCGATAAAAAATGGCGGATGTGTAAGAGGACCCGCGGTCCACAAACTGCCCGCCCGCGTCCGTGGGGTCGATCTGGCGCCAGAACACCTCCAGGAGCTTTTCGTAGCTCAACTTGGCCGGGTCGTAGATCACCTCAACCGCTTCCAAATGCCCCGTGGTCCCGGCTGACACCTCCTCATAAGCAGGATTTGCCTTGTGTCCTCCGGTATATCCGGAGATGACCTCCGATACCCCTTCCAACTTCTCAAAGGGGGGCTCCATACACCAGAAGCAGCCTCCCGCAAAAATCGCCTTTTCATATTGTTGAGCCGGTACCGCTCCTGCGGGTCCGGCAAGGATCATCAGAAGAAACAGCATTGCTATAAAAAATGATCTTTTAGACATGACCGTATCCTCCTTTCTTTCCTGTATCACTTCTAAGCATCCTTGAGCCTATCCGCCCTCCCTGAAGGTCTTCGGGTTATCCCCGTGGCTTGTATTTCCAAGATGCCTCCCGAAGATCACGGTTTCATCACGAAACGATCAAATTCCCGTAACAAATCTCTTCTAGGTTCCAAGTGCAATGCTGCTCAAAAATCCCCCCCGACCCCCCTTTACGAAAGGGGGGAGTCGTGAGAGGCCCGCTTATGAAAAGGGGGAAGCGGTGAAAGTGCCACGTATGAAAAGGAAAGAGCGTGAAAGCCCGCTTATGAAAACGCGGGAACCATGAAAATCCCCCTTTTCAAAGGGGGATCCAGGGGGATTTCCGGTGAAGTTATGACCCGGGCGGATGTACGGGGAGGGAAAAGGTAAAAGAGGTGCCGGTATCGACGGTGCTCCGGACTTCGACGTCGGTGCCGTGGAGCTGGAGAATTCTCTTTACGATGGCAAGACCGAGCCCGGCGTGGCCCCTCTGGTCTTTGCGGCTTTTTTCGCCCCGGTAGAAACGGTCGAAAATACGAGGCAGGTCTGCCTCGGGGATCCCGCAGCCCGTGTCGCTCACGGTCACGGACACGGTCCGGTCCATGGGTTGGAGGAGGATGCTTATGGTCCCGCTTTCGGGCGTGTATCGGAGCGCGTTCTCAATGAGGTTTTCGAGGACCCTGCCTATGAGTCCGATGTCAGCATGGACGAAGGGAAGTTCAGGGCCGGCGTTCGTCGTGATCACAATGGATTTCTCCTCCGCGGGAAGACGGAATTTCTGCGCCACATCCTGGACCAGTTCGCCGATGCTGAAAGGTTCCCTCTGGACTGTGATGTCCTCTGCCTCCAGTTTCGCCAGGGCGAAGAGATCGGCAACCAATTTTCCGAGGCGGGTGCAATGGGCGATGGCAATCTCGAGGTATTGCCGGCGCTCTTCTCCCGAGAGCACTGCGTCGCGCACCAGGAGGGTTTCCACGTACCCCTGGAGTGTCGCCAGAGGTGTCCTGAGATCGTGTGACACGTTCGCCACCAGTTCCCGCCTCAGGAAATCCATCTGTCTGAGCGATGCAACCTGTTCCTCGATTCTTCCCGCCATCCGGCGGAAGACGGCTATAAGATCGTCGATCTCATCCCTGCGGCCTTCGCTTGGAGTCCCACCCCTCCGGGGCGGTGCCCATTTTCTCCGCGCTTCGCTTGGAGTCCCACCCCTCCGGGGCGGTGCCCATTTTCTCGCCGCGGGCAAATCGAGCCGTTCGAAGGCGGCCCCGTCGGAGTAGGCCTTCATGGCTACGGCAAGCCGCCTGAGCCTGCGGGTCAGCCATCCGAACAGCACGAGCCCCGCGGCTGCCGCGACAAGAAGGCTTACCAAGGTGACCCAGAGGCTCAGCCTGAGGATGTAACTTCCCTGCACCTTCTGCATCACCGTGTCATAGGTCTCCCCGCCGAGGATCACGTAGAGATACCCCTGGAGGTCCCCTTGCTTCGGAATCCGGGCGGCGGTGAAGATCTTTTCGCCATGGTTCGATCGCGGGTCATCGCCGAAAATGGGGAAGGCATCCCCACCCTGCAGGAACTCCGTGATGGGTCGGAGGGAAACGCGGGTGCGCTTGACCTTGCCTGGTTCCGCGGAAAAGGCGAGGATCTTTCCCTGGGGATCCAGCAGGTAGATCTCGATGGAAGGGTTCACGACCATGAGCATGGAAAAGACGTCCTTCAAGCCGGCCTCGTCCACGAGGCTGTTCTTCATGACGATCCTTTCCGAAACGATCAGCTCCGCGAGGGAGCGGTTGAGCTTCTGGTTCACTTCCTGCTGGTACATCCCCGTCGAGTAGACGCTGATCGCCACGAGCAGCGCCCCGACAAGCGCGAAGAGTCCCAGCAGTACGAGGGCCAGCTTCGAATAGAGCGACCGGAGCATCAGGGATCCTCCACTGCAGAGGGCTTTTCGGCGAACTTGTACCCGACCCCCCACACGGTGAGGACATAGCGGGGTTGTGCAGGGTCGTCCTCGATCTTTGCACGGAGCCTGTTGATGTGGCTGTTCACCGTGTGCTCGTATCCGTCGTGGCCGTATCCCCACACTGCGTCCAGAAGTTGGGCGCGCGTAAAGACCCGGCCCGGGTGGGAAGCGAAATAGAAGAGGAGGTCGAATTCCCTGGCCGTGAGCTCCACCGCCGCCCCGCTCAGGGTCACGGTCCGTTTCTCGGGATCGATGAGCAGGTCGCCGGCCTCGACACGAGCCGACGCAGGCCGGTCCGCGTTTCGCCTGAGTTGTTCCACCCTCCGGAACATCGCCTTCACCCTGGCCATCAGTTCCACGATGCTGAAGGGTTTGGTCACGTAGTCGTCGGCGCCGACCTCCAGGCCTACGACCCGGTCCGTTTCCGAGGAGCGCGAGGTCAGCATGATGATGGGCACGTACGGAGGTTTTTCGCGGATGCGCCGGCAGACCTCAAGACCGTCGAGCCCGGGTAGCATGAGATCCAGGAGAACCAGATCGTAGACTCTCTGTTGGGCCTTCGCCAATGCCGAGGGACCGTCTTCGGCAATCTCCACCTCGTAGGAAAGATCGCGCAGGTGCACCGCCAGGAGGTTTGCGAGATCGGCATTGTCCTCTATGACCAGTATCCGCCTTGACATCGTCTTCTCATGCCTTCACAGGATGGGGTGGGAAGAGGCGCGGGCAGAAGTCCGTCTTCTGGGATCAAATATGGGTAATCGGTCATGGCATGTCAACGGGAAAGACGCCTGACGAAGGCCTGACTTCCTGGGGGGCAGGCCTTTGTCCCGCCCCCCTGTCGGAGGAAGAAGCGACCGAGCGCTACTTCATCTCCTTCTGCTGGCCCTTTTCCATGGGAGTCTCTCCCTTCATGGTCTTTTCCTCCATCATCTTCTCATCGCCCTCTTTGACCCCCTTCTCCTCTTTCATCATTTTCTCGTCCGGCTTTTCCATGGTCTGCTTTTCCATGGCCTGCTTTTCCGGCATCGCACCCTTCTCTTTCATGGTGTCGGCGAGGGCTACACCGGAAGAGAGAAGAAGCGCCATTGCCGCGATCAAAAACCTGCTTGTTTCCGCTTTCATGTTGCACCTCCTTCTTGATTCTTTGCTAAGGAAGGTAGGAAGGCATGATCACGGTTTGATCACGAAGAAATCATTTTTCTGTAACAAATACCGGCGAGCCGTGACTTGGGATCGTTACCACTTCTTGTATTTCCAGAAGAGCATGAAGCCTAGCACGGACAGGATGGCAAGCCCCATGATGATCCAGAAGGAGAGTCCGTTTCCATGCAGCGGCAACGGCACGTTCATGGAGAAGGCGCTTACGACAAAGGTGGGGACCATGATGGCGATGGTGATGATGTTGAGAAACTTGATCAGGATATTCAAATTGTTGCTCACAATGGAAACCCTGGCATCCATGAGGCTGGCAAGAATATTGGAGTAGATTTCAGCCTGCTTGTTGCACTGGTTGTTTTCAATGATGATGTCGTCGAGGAGCTCCACCTCTTCCATGGTGAAGCCGATCTTGGCCGCAGTGTGCTTCATCTTTTCCATGACCACGCCATTTGCATTGATGGCATTCAGGAAATATACCAGGCTCTTTTCCAGGGTGAACAGATTGATGAGGTAACGGTTTTCCATGGAGGTATTGATCTTATGCTCCAGCTCATCTGTCAGCATGTTGATCGCCTTCAAATGGTCCCTGAAGTGAGAAATGGAACGGCTGACCAGGCGGAGCAAGAGATCGGTAAAGGATTGGACCTTGGTAAAGGGCTTGCCGTTGAACAGGGGGATGTCATCGGGGATCACGATGATAAGGCGGTCCTTGAAAAGAAATGCGCCCGTGGAGGCCACGCGGAACAACAGTTGATCTTTTTCGGAATAATTCCGGGGCATTTTGAAGATGAGGGCCACGTGGTTGGGTTCGAATTCGATACGCGACAACTCATCAGGGTCGAGGGCCGAATTGAGTGTATGCTCATCGATCTTGAACTCATCGACCAGGGTTTTTTTCTCCTCCCCGTCCGGATTGATGAATACCATGACGGAGAAAGGATCATTGCCGCATTCGCGAATCCTGCCTGAATCCAGGTCATAGTTTTTTAGCATGGCCGCCGCCCTCCCAAATCAATCCATCGGCCGATCTCCCTGACGAATGCACCCCTTTTGATTTCATCCGTTCGGCTCAAGTTCATCCCGAGGCCGGGAATGAAATTGGGACATCTTACGCCCATTTTAAAGTCTGTCAATGACTGAAAATTACGTGTGATAGACGAATGAAATGAAGGAGAAAACTCTGGAGATTGAACCGCGAAGACGCGAAAGACCGAGGGAGGAGGGACGACCGCTGCGCTGGACGATGGACGAAAAAGCAATTCCAGCAAGATTCCATCTGTTGAGTAAAGAAATCGGTCCCAAAGGACCGACTTTGGATTAAGCTAAGAGGACATGGTCTGCTGAGTTGCCTTTGGCCAAATTCGAAATCCGAATTTGGATCATTTGAATTTTGTTCATTAGAGATTGTTTCGAATTTTTCGTGCTTCGGATTTGGTCCTCTATCGTCTTGTTTTTGATCGTCCCTCGTCCTAGCAAAGCGGTCGTCCCTCTTCCCTCATTCCTTTGCCGATACCCTTGCAAACCGGATCGCTTCATCGCCGTATTTCTCGCGAACGCGATCCAATGCCCGGGTCACCTCGGCTCGTTTTTCAGTGGACTTCGCAGGGGGGGAGAAGAGGAGAAGCTGGGGATCGGGGGATAAGAAATCCTTGAACCAAACCCTCATGAACCGGATGCGCACCCGCCGTTGGCAGGTTTTCACAAAAAGAGTTTCCAGCGCCGGATAAAGGTCGAATTCCCATGCACTCCCATGGGGAATTTGAATTTTACGCACCACTTCCTTCTGATCGGCATACCTGAACATCATTCCAGCCCTTCGGGGGCGAAGAGACCTCCTCCTGAGAGTGGCGGAGCACTTCTCAACCAGAGAGTAAAGGGTTCCCAGAAGTTTTGCCTCATCGTTCTCATCCTGGGGAAGAATGACCTCCTCAGTGATCACAGGCTCCCTTTGGGGAGGATAGACCGGAGTGGGGTCTATCCCCAAGGCCCTCTGGTGAATCACATGGGCCTGTCGGCCGAAGACAAGCGTCAAGCTTCCCATGTCGAGAGCTGCAACCTGCCTGACAAGAATAATGCTCAGTTCTTCCAGCAGTACTCTCTTGTGAATCCGGGTCACACCGGGGAGAACGGTTGCCTTCATAGGCGCAATAAAGGCGGATTCCCGGCCATAATCCACATCCAGCACGCCTCCGGATGAAACGACTCTTGAAGCAAGATGGGAAACCAGCTTGTTGGCTGCCACACCCGCCGTGCCCGGCAGCCTCAACCGCTCCCTGACCTCCTGCCGGACGTGCAGGGCAGTATCCTTCGCCTTTCCCCACAAACGCCCCGTGCCGGTCACGTCCAGATAGACATGCCCCGGTCTGGAAGGCTCCCAGAGCGGTGTGTACCTGGACACCATTCCGGCAAGCGCATAGGACGCCCTTGCCGTGAGGTCTTGATCAGGAGGGAGCACGATCAAATCGGGACAGAATTTTACAGCCTTTCCAAGGGGCATGCCCTTGAAGATGCCCTCCCTGCGCGCTTCAAGGGATACGGACAGAAGCAGCGCCCTTTCCGAGTGAGGAGGGGCTATGGCCACAGGCCGGCCTCTCAGTTCCGGGCGGCAGACCCTGGCCGCGGCAATGGGAAAGGCTGGGATATGAAGGTGGATGATGTGGCGGTGCATTTTAGTAAAAATCCGACCCCACAGGGGCTGGCTTTGATGCACCCTGAAGGGGTGAAGTTTGTGGCACTGGGTCACCGGAATATTGGAATGTTGGAATAGTGGAATATTGGGAAGTAATCACCCAAAACCGCGAGATGAATGTTCTGCAAAATGGCTTCATCGTTTTGAAACCCATTATTCCATCATTCCATTATTCCAACTTATCCCTGAATTGCTTTTACTGTAGAAAAATCTGAAAGTCAAATTATAGGGCAGTGTGCCCAACGCCTCTTTGCATACTCCAGGCGTTTGGCCCTGGGGGTCTTTTTTCAAGAAAATGGGAACCGCCCCGGAGGGGTGGGACTCCAAGCGAAGCGCGGAGAAAATGGGAACCGCCCCGGAGGGGTGGGACTCCAAGCGAAGCGCGGGCAACGAGGAGCACTGGGGAAGGCGCACGCGTAAAGGGCAGCGAAGGCGGAACGACCAACAACTGACTACTCACAACCCTCCGACTTATGCTAAAGTGGTATCCTCATCATCAAACGGCGCTTATCGCTTAGCCGCCTTGTGGGAAAGCAAGAACCTACGCGTTCAACCGGAAAGGATCTCCATCAGAGCAACCCATGCGTAAGTTTGGAATATTTGACGGTCTCCTGTTGCAGATCGTTCCGCCTCTCACGGCCCTGCTGGTAAAAGCTCTCATGCTCACCTGCAGGGTGGTAAAAGTGAAGGGAGAGAAAGGCGATCGGGAAGCCCTCACTCGCTCGGGCGGGGCCGCAGTGTACACAACATGGCACCAGCGCATGCCTTACTTCGCTCATTATTTTCGCTCCAGGGAGATCACCATCCTGATCAGCGGCAGCAGGGACGGAGAATACGCCGCCAGAATCGCCGCCTGGCTCGGATTCAACAATGTGCGGGGATCTTCGACGCATGGAGGGACAAGGGCACTGAGAGAGCTCATCAGGACAATCAGGAATGGTGGCAAGGGGGGCTTTTTCGCCGACGGTCCCCAGGGTCCCGCCAGAATTGCGAAGACCGGGGCTGTCCTTGCAGCCAGGGACGCCCAGGTACCCGTCATCCCGGTAGTCTGGGGCGCGGATCGGGGGTGGCTCTTCAATTCGTGGGACAGATTCCTTGTGCCAAAGCCCTTTGCGCGGATTGCGGTTTGCTTTGCAGATCCCCTCTGGATTCCTCGACATGCCGGCATCAAAGATCTGGAACAATACAGGCAATTGATCGAGGATCGACTGAACGACTGTGCCAGGTGGTGTGATACCCAGTTCGGAGAGGAGAGGCCGTGGAGAAAGGGAGAGAAAGAATGAAGGACGAAGGACGACCGCTACGCTGGGACGAGGGACGAAAAATAAGAAAGGCGCGAGTGAAAGTCACAGATTTAGAACCCAAGAGATCCTGAAACTGTATTCCTGCTCCCGGCCTTCGCCGGGACAGGTTTCATTCAGCCGGAATGACGCAAAAGGGCGCTACCCGCTCTTTTACGAGGGCATCAATCTTCCCCTTCTGAAGCTTTTTCGTCCATCGTCCCAGCGTAGCGGTCGTCCCTCCTCCTAGTGAAACGGTCATTTTTACCTTGCTACTACCGCGCTTTACATCCCCGATAGAGTGTTTATCTTGAAAAAGTTCTAATTACAGAGGCTTCGCCTCAACTCATCTGCTGGACGTGTCTCCCGGCGCGGTACCATGCGGAACGAATCAACCAAGGAGCTCATATGCACAGCAAAGGTGAAAAATACGTAGAAGGAATCCTGCCGGTTCTGCCGGTCAAAGATACGGTCGTGTTTCCGAACATGGTTGTTCCTGTCCTGATCAAGACCAACAAGTACCTGCCCATGGTCCAGGAGGCATCCGGCACGGACAAGATGTTATTCGTCATCTCCAGCTCCGGGAATGGGAAAGAGGGACAAGATATCGATGAGTTTCCTCCAGTGGGGACGGTCTGCAGGATCTCAAAGCTTTCAAGAGAGAAGGAAGGGACCGTCGTCGTGGTTCAAGGGCTTTCCCGGGGATCGGTGACAGAGGTTATCTCACGAGATCCTTTCCAGAAGGTCAAGGTCAAAGGGATTGCCGATGTGGAGACGATCGGCCCGCGAATAGATGCGCTCAAGGCAAGTCTTCTGAAGCAGTTTGCCGAACTGGTGCAAATCTCCCCCAATCTGCCGGATGAGGTTCTTCGTCTTTGCCGTCATGTGGAAGATCCTTCCACACTGGCGGACATGGTCGCGGCTTATTCAAACATCAGCCGCGAGAGTAAACAGGAGATCCTGGAATCCGTGGATGTGGAGAAGAGAATCGAAGATTTGATCGTGATCGTGAATCAGCAGTTGGAAATCGCGAGGATGGGGCAGCAAATTCAGAGCCAGGTTCAAAAAGGAATCGATAAGAACCAGAGAGAATATCTGCTGCGGGAACAGCTGAAGGCGATTCAGAGGGAACTTGGCGTCGACGAACAGGGGTCTCAGGAGATACAGGAACTCCGGAAAAGGCTGGAGAAAAAGAAGCTGCCCGAGTCCGCGTATAAGGTCGCTGCAAAAGAGATCGCGAAGGTGGGCAAGATGAACCCGTCCTCTTCGGAATACACTGTGTCCATGAATTATATCGATCTCCTGCTTGAGCTCCCCTGGAGCGAGTCCACCAGGGATTCCATTGACCTCAGAAAGGCCGAGCGGGTGCTGAACACACACCACTACGACCTCGAAAAGGTGAAAAAGAGAATTCTCGAGTATCTGGCGGTCCGTAAGCTCAATCCCGCTCACAAAGGGCCCATCCTGTGCTTTTACGGCCCTCCCGGTACCGGAAAGACCAGTCTTGGCCGTTCAATCGCGGAATCCATGGGCCGAAAATTCGTTCGCATATCCCTTGGAGGAGTAAGGGACGAGGCGGAGATTCGGGGGCACCGTCGCACCTATGTGGGCGCCCTTCCCGGCAGGATCATTCATGGTCTCAAAAAAGCCGGCGCAAACAACCCCGTGTTCATGCTCGACGAGATCGACAAGCTCGGGAAAGACTTTCGGGGAGACCCGTCCAGCGCTTTGCTCGAGGTCCTGGATCCCGAGCAGAATTACTCCTTTTCAGACCACTACCTGGAGGTGGAATTCGATCTCTCAAAGGTGATGTTCATCACCACGGCAAACCAGCTGGATACCATCCCCAGAGCTCTCCTGGACAGGATGGAAGTGCTGGAGCTTCCCGGCTACACGGAATATGAGAAGCTCCACATCGCTGAAAAATTCCTGATCCCCCGACAGGTGAAGGAGCACGGTCTTTCAAACCGGAGGGTGACTTTCGAGAAGGAAGCGATTCAGAAGATTGCCAGGGAGTATGCGCGGGAAGCCGGGGTAAGAAATCTGGAAAGGGAGATCGGCGCCGTGTGCAGGGGTGTGGCAAGAAAGGTGGCAACAAACCACCACGGCAGGTTCACCGTAGGTCCGGATGACCTGAAAGGGTACCTGGGATATCCAAAACACACGCAGGAAGTGGCGGAGAGAACATCTGTTCCGGGTGTCGCCACAGGGATGGCATGGACACCCACAGGGGGAGATATCCTCTTTGTCGAGGCGACGTCCATGCCCGGAAGGAAATCCCTCGTGCTCACGGGCCAGTTAGGGGAGGTGATGAAGGAGTCTGCACAGGCGGCTCTCAGTTATCTCAGATCCAAGGCGGGATCCTTTGGAATCCAGGAGGATTTTTTCAGCGATCACGACTTGCACATCCATGTGCCGGCCGGGGCGATTCCAAAGGATGGGCCCTCTGCAGGCGTGACAATCCTTTCCGCGCTGGCATCCCTTCTCACATGCAGGCCCATCAAGTCAGATGTGGCCATGACGGGCGAAGTCACCCTGAGGGGCGCGGTCCTGCCGGTGGGCGGCATCAAAGAAAAGGTGCTCGCCGCTAACCGAAACGGAATAAAGCACATCATCCTACCTGAGAGAAACAAGGGAGATCTCGAGGAGATCCCGGAGGAGGTAAAGGGGAGCATCACCTTTCATCTGGTCAAGAAGATGGAGGAAGTGCTGGACATTGCGCTGGACGCGCCGGTGGGAGCGTCGTGTAACTGAACGAAAGAGAAAACGAAAAAGAAGAAGATTGAACCGCGAAGGCGCAAAGGACGCGAAGAAAAGCACCAAAGGTTTGTTTTCTTTTTCCGGGATACACCGGCAGAAGAAACAAATGTCTTCCTTTGCGTACCTGAATTTACCCCTTTGCGTACTTAGCGTCTTGCGGTTTAAAGTTTTAACAGGGGATGACAATGGAATAACCGGCTCTTAAAGGCAAAACCATTTTGTTTTTTCGCCTGCGGAGACCTTCCGCAGGCGAAAAAGCAAAATCTTTGCATTTCTTCGCGACCTTTGCGCCTTAGCGGTTCAGCACACTCTTTCTCTGCGCCTCCGCGAGAGAAATGCTTTGCCTTGGCAGTTCAACCTACTTTCTTCCCATCCCCGGCCAGGTATCGATCGGCTGCGTGGAGCGAACGATCCTCATTCCCGCTTGTGAAAATCTGCTGAAGGCTTCATCGGCCGCATCGGTGTAGTCGATAACATTGGGAATGACCACCGGGGAGGTGCAGTCCTCCAGCAGGTAGACCTTTGAGGCAAGGGCCGGATTCTTCCGAAGCGTCACTTCGTCGAGGAGGTCTCCGATCGTCCACGCCACGCAGTGGCTCTTGGCCTGCCCGGCTACGATAATCGCGTCAAAGCGAAGAAGCTCCTCGATGAAGATCCGATTTTTCGTTGCTATTGGTTTGCCGTCAGGACCTTCCTTGACCTCAGGACCCAGGACCGAATAGTGTTCCGTGAGCGGATTGTCCCCCTTGATCTGGAAGTTGGGCGGACTAAGCCTTGCAATCTCATGGAAGAAGACGGCCTCATCCACTGCGGAAACCAGGGCGTGGCCGATACTCCCGAGCAGGGCATGATAAGGCCAAATGGTAAGCTCGTATTTCCCCCCCTGCTTCAGCTTTTGGGTATAATGACGGAGATACGCTCGGCCCCGCTCCTCGTCCATTCCGAGATAAGGAAACAGCGCGGGATTCAGCCTCCACTTGCCTGTTTCCGCCTCCCCTGCGGAAACCAGGGTAAAAGGCGACGGATGATTTCCGTTCTCATCCACAAGGGCAACGGCATGGAAGATCTGCATGGGATGATGGGTATCCATGGTCGGGGCAATGTGGGTGATGACGCCGAGGTTATGATAGATGAACTCACACAGCCGCCTGTTGTCATCCACAGCACCTGTGCCGCTGCGGCCTCGGACGAACAACTCAAAATCCGGAAGGCAGAAGGTATTCTGTACATCCACCAGGATGAGGCAAATCGTGAAAGAATCTTCTCTTGCAGGTCGGATTTTGTGCTTTCCTGCCCATGACGCCGCCTCCTTTGCCCTCTCCTCGTAAGGGACCCTCCAGAGCCGACCGACACTGTCCGGATTGAAATGTGAAGGAATGGGAAGCGGAAGTGCCATCTCGTCCCCCCCGATTTAGAGCTCGACAGATAGTCTTGTGAGCATCGGCAGAATTCCTGCCGATGCGAAGAACGTGCAGGCTCCTAGGCGGATGGATGTGAGGACAGGTGATTCTGATCGGAGTGAGAGCAGGACCAGGGGAATTTGCCGCTTACCAGTCCGGCTGCAAAGGCGGCCATCACGATAACCCAGATAAAAATAGGAAGCCAACTGTGAAACAGAGACCAGAGCGCACCCGCTATGACAAAGGTGGGGACGATCATGACAATGGCAATACCGATCCTTCTGAAAATATCCATCTCCTCCTCCTGAATACCCCCCGGGGGCGAGCTAAATTGCCGGCAGACTCCGAATTTTATGTAGATAGCATACGGTCCCGGATGAATCAATAAAATTGGAACCGACATAAAATTGGAACCGCGAAGGCGCAAAGGACGCCCGCTTCGCTCACAGGAAAGGAAGGACCGCTGCGCTAGGAGGAGGGACGACCGCTTCGCTTGGACGATGGACGAAAAAGCTTCAGAAGGGCAAGATTGACGGTCTCGTAAAAAGTCGTCATCCCGGTGAAAACCGGGATCCAGAGGGATTGCAAGTAGCCGTTAATACTGGATTCCGGCTCCCGGCCTTCGCCGGGCCAGGTTTCATTCAGCCGGAATGACCAAAGCGCTTCGTGCCTTTCTTCTTTTTCGTCCCTCGTCCCAGCGAAGCGGTCGTCCATCGTCCCTCATTCTTTCTCGTCCTTCCTCCTAGCGAAGCGGCCATTCCTTTTTGCATCGTCCCTCGCCCTAGCGAAGCGGTCATCCCTCCTCTCTCGTTCTTTTCACCCTGCCTCCTTGACAGTGTTCCTGCAGTTCAAGTATCTCCTTTAAGAGAGAACACTTATGAAAGAGACATTTCGAAATCTGGCATCTCTCAAGGGGTACTTTGTCCAAAACAAGGGAGCCTTGTTCATGGGTGTCGCCTGTCTGCTGGCTGTGGATTTCCTTCAGCTCCTGATCCCGCTTGTCATCAAAAAGGCGGTAGACCACCTGACGATAAGAGATGCCACGCCCGCTCTGCTTCTCCGCTACGCCGGGATCATCATGGCGATCGCCTTGGCAATGGCCCTCCTCAGGTACGTGTGGAGGCATTTCCTGTTCGGCATTTCCCGGAAGATCGAGGAGGGACTTCGCAACAGCATCCTGGAGCGTTTGCTCGCTCTCCCCGCCTCCTTCTACCAGAAAACCAAAACCGGGGATATCATGGCCAGGTCGACAAACGACGTGAATGCGGTGCGCATGGCATCCGGAATGGGGCTGGTGGCGGTCACCGATGCGGTGGTTCTCGGATTCGCGGCCGTTGGTTTCATGATTTATATTGATCTGCGCCTCACCTTGATTTCCCTTATCCCGGCGCCCTTTGTGGTCTATTTCACCAGGATTCTTACCCGCCGCATGTCTACAGGCTATGACACGGTGCAGGCGGTCTTCTCGGATCTCACAGAGAAGGTACGGGAATCCTTCTCGGGGATCAGGGTGATAAAGGCCTATTCCAGGGAGGCTTGGGCGACCTCCGTCGTGTCAAGGGAGGGAAAAAGATATATCCTGGAAAACGTTCAGCTCGCCAGAAACATAGGCATCTTGTTTCCCCTTATGGCCGCTTTCACAAACCTCGGGCTTGCGGCAGTGATCTGGTTCGGAGGTCGCCTCACGATACTGGGCGATATCACGACCGGCGATCTGGTCGCATTCATCAGTTATCTCAATCTTCTCGCATGGCCCATGATGGCCACGGGATGGGTCACCAACCTGCTGCAAAAGGGTTCCGCTTCCATGCGCCGGATCAATGCCGTTCTCAATGAAGTCCCGCAAATCAGGGATGCGCAGAGACCGGTCGCCGTCTCTGCTCTTCGCGGCCGGATAGAGTTCAGAGAGCTGAGCCTCACCTACCCGGGACACGACCGGGAGGCGGTCAGGGATATATCCTTTGAAATCGAAAAAGGAATGACTGTGGCATTCGCAGGACACGTGGGGTCCGGTAAGACGACACTCCTGCATGCTTTGACCCGCCTGTATGATCCCCAAAAAGGATCCATACTGATCGACGGCATGGAAATCCGCACCATACCCCTTCGGGTGTTGAGAACTGGAATTGGTTTCGTCACTCAGGAGACCATGATCTTTTCCGACACCATCAGGGGCAACGTCCTGTTCGGCAGGTCCGGGTTCTCGGATGAAGAGGTTCTGTCGGCCTTGAAGACCGTCCAACTCTTCGAAGAGGTGCAATCCCTGGAGCACGGGATCCATACTCTTCTCGGGGAAAGGGGCGTCTCCCTGTCCGGAGGGCAACGGCAGCGTTTATCACTGGCCCGGGCGGTCATAGCGAACCCCCCGATCCTGGTTCTGGATGACGCACTTTCCATGGTGGATACACGCACAGAGGAACGCATCATGAATCAAATCCTCGCATCCAGATCAGGCAAAACCACCCTGATCGTCTCGAACAGGGTTTCCACGATCGGGAGAGCGGATCTGGTCGTGGTCATGGAAAGGGGCGCCGTCGTTGAAATGGGCACTCCCGGATCCTTGATGGAAAGCGGAAGGGAATACGCCCGACTCTACGAGAAGCAGATGCTGGCCGAGGAGTTGGAACTGGTTTAAAGACCGAGGGAGGAGGGAGGACCGCTTCGCTCGGACGACCGCTGCGCTAGGACGATGGACGACAAGTCGATAAAAAGGAGGACATGGACATGGATAAGAAGAAGAATTTGATACTGAGCGTGAGAGATCTTGAGGTGTATCGAAAGTCTTTTGATGCTGCAATGGAGATATATGAGCTTTCAAAGGGATGCCCTAAAGAGGAGACTTATTCATTGACCGATCAGATAAGACGAGCGTCACGGTCGGTTTGCACCAATCTATCTGAGGCATGGCGAAAAAGACGTTATAAGGCAGTCTTCCTGAACAAGCTTACCGATGCAGGACAAGAAGCAGCTGAGACGCAGACATGGCTGGAATTCGCCCTTCACTGCAAATATATCGAGGAGGAGGCGTTCCGCAGGCTGGACGATTGCTACGAACATATCTTTGCCATGCTCAATGCAATGGAGAAGAAAGCCGATGCCTTTTGTCGCTCTTTGTCGTCTTAATCAAATAGTCCGCGAAGCGGTCGTTTCTTTTTGTTGTATTTATCGTCCTTCGTCCTAGCGGAGCGGTCGTCCCTCCTCCTAGCGAAGCGGTCGATCTTTTAGAGAAGAGAATGCCAACCGAATACGGATACATGGAAGAAGGCCAACTAGGCCGGCCCTATGACTTGCGACTCCTGAGGAAGCTCGGCTCATATGCTTTTCCTTACAGGAGGAGGATTCTTGCGGCCCTTCTTCTTTCTCTGGTGATCACACTGGTCGATCTCGCTGTTCCTTATCTGACCAAGATCGCTATCGATCGGTACATTTTTGCCTCGTGGTCCGAGTTGAACCTGTCCGGCATGGGAGAGCCCGACGCTGAACGGGTTTCCCGCCTCTATGGGAAAATGCTTGTGATGAGTTCCGACGGATCCCGAGCGTACGTTTCGCGGGAAGACATCCGCAAGTGGGATCCCGTGCACCTTCACGAATACAGAGAGAAGGGAATCCTTTCCGACGGCGGATTCTACAGGGTTCGCCAAAGGGATCCGCAAGGGCTTCTTCAGGGGGCGGCCATTCTTGTCGACGGGTCGAGCATGATTCGCGAAGAGACCCTGAGAGGTCTCAACGAAAAACAGATCCTGGCCGTGCGAGAAGATGACGTGAGCGGTCTCGGGAAAATCGGGATGACTCTCCTGGGTTTTCTGCTCATTTCCTTTTTGCTCGGCTATGCAGAGTATTACCTGCTCGAGTGGACCGGGCAGAAGATCATGTATGATATTCGGATGCGGCTTTTCCAGCGCATGCTCTCCCAGTCCGTCGCCTTCTTTGACCGGCATCCGATCGGCCGTCTTGTGACAAGGGTGACCAACGACATAGAGAATCTGAACGAGATGTTCAAGTCCGTTGCGGTCACAGTTTTCAAGGACGTCATTATCCTGCTCGGCATCGTCTCCATTCTGGTCTACCTGGACTGGCGACTCGCCCTTCTGAGCCTGTCGCTCGTCCCCATCCTCTTTGGGCTCGCCCTGTTCTTCAGCAAAATGGCAAGGGAGGCTTTCAGGGAGCTCAGGGCCAAGGTGGCAAAAATGAACGCTTTCCTGCAGGAACGGGTGACCGGGATGAAGACGGTTCAGCTTTTTGCCACAGAGACGTTTCAGAAGGAGCAGTTTGCGAAGATCAATCACGAGAATTTCCTGGCGGGCATGAAGCAGGTCCGGGTATTTGCCGTATTCATGCCGCTAATGGAACTCATGGCCGCCTTCGCCGTTGCACTGCTTATCTGGTACGGGGGCGGGAACGTCATCCAGGAGCGGATCACCTTGGGCGCCCTTGTGGCATTTATCAGCTACATGCAGATGTTCTTCAAGCCGATTCGAGACATTTCGGAGAAATACAATATCATGCAGGCATCCATGGCTTCGACCGAAAGGATATTCGAGTTCATCGATCTTCGGGAGGAGGTCTCCGAACCCGAACGTCCTGTTCTCCCTTCCGCGTTGAAGGGACATCTGGAGTTCCGGAATGTGTCCTTTTCCTACAATAGCGGGCCGCCAGTGCTCCATGGAATCTCCTTTCAGGTGATGCCCGGTGAGATGGTGGCGATAGTAGGAGCTACAGGGGCTGGAAAATCGACCGTGGTCAATCTGATAGAACGATTTTACGACCCCACGGAAGGAACCGTCCTCATGGATGGTGTGGATATCAGGCTCTGGCCGGGCGCAAAGCTCAGGCGGATTTTGGGCCTGGTAATGCAGGATGTCTTCATTTTTTCGGGAAGGCTGGAGGAAAACATCACTCTCGGCAGAAGCGACATCATGCCTGCACAGATCGCGCTTGCTGCAAAACAGTCCAATGCGGATCTTGTCATTCAAAGGCTGCCGTCCGGCTATGATCAGGAAATTGGAGAGAGGGGCTCAAACCTTTCCACAGGCGAACGGCAGTTGCTTTCTTTCGCCAGGGCCCTCGCTTCTGACCCGAAGGTGCTCATTCTGGACGAGGCGACCTCCAGTGTGGATCCGGGGACTGAGCAGCTCATCCAGGAGGCCATCTTCGAAATGACGCAGAAGAGGACCACCTTGGTTGTTGCCCACCGGCTCTCAACCATCCGAAGTGCCGATCGCATCCTCGTCATGCATCACGGCCGAATCCTGGAGGAGGGAAAGCACGACGCGCTGATGGCCAGGAAAGGGATCTATTACAAGCTGAACAGGTTCAGGGAAATCTGAGCTTAGGGGAAGGACGAGGGACGATGGACGACCGCTTCGCTAGGACGTGGGACGAGAAATTTCGAAAGGCAAGAGGTTTATCCACAGATTACACAGATGACTCAGATTTAGAGAATCAAAAGAATCTGTGAAATCCGTGAAATCTGTGGATGATGATTTTACCTCGCGTCTTTGCGGTCCGCCCTACTCATCCTTCGTCCCAGCGAAGCGGTCGTCCATCGTCCATCGATCCCGGTCGCCTTCGCGGTTCAATCGTTCACTTATCTCTGTCGTGAGGCAACTTGTATGAAAGGAAATTGGACATTCATCCGGGTTTTGTTTTTGCTCGCCGTAACCATGGGAACGGTCCAGGCGCAGGAGAAAGCGGACCTTCGGGTCTATTTTCCAAACGGAGAGTTTGTGCTTGCCGAGATGGCTCTCTCATGGGAGCAAAGGGCAAAAGGCCTCATGTTCCGGGAAGAGATCGCCGCAAATAAAGGGATGCTCTTCATCTTTGAAGAGGAGGCGAATCACTCCTTCTGGATGAAGAACGTGAGGTTCCCTATTGACATTCTGTGGCTGGACAGGGAGAAGAGAATTGTGCACATGGTCAAGCAAGTCCCTCCCTGCAAAAAAGATCCTTGTCCCACCTATTCCCCTGTTCGTCCTTCCGCGTATGTACTGGAACTGAGCGCAGGAAAAACCGCCGAAATGGGCCTTAAACCCGGGGATCGGCTGGTGTGGTAAAGATCGATCTTTTTCTTATTGAAGTTTTCGTCCTTCGTCCCAGCGAAGCGGTCCTCCATCCTCCGAGCGTAGCGGTCGTTGATCCCCGCCCCTGATTCCTGCATCTTCTCGGTGAGGCCGCAGTACATTTGTCAGTATGCTCCACACTGTTGCTTGACAAACCTCCCCTATTCTGATTCCTATATGCCCTTCCAGAGTGGGGCCCGCCACAATCTTCATTCCGGCCCTCAAATTGTGGCGTGTCCCGAGCAGACCTTGCCAGCGCTTCAGCCAAATGTTCACTTTGAAAGGTTCCATCATGAGAAGATTTTCCTTTCGTCTTTTTTTTATTCTCCTCTTAACGGTTTCGGCGGCTGTCATTCCGCAACGCCAGTCGCGAGCCATGGTCTCCACAAATGTGCCCCTGGATGACGTTTCCTACTTTTATTTGGAAAAACTGATCATGCAGGGTCTGGTCAAGAGCGACGTTTGGGCAACCAGGCCTTTCAGCCGTTTTGAAATGGCCCGATTGATCAGTGAAGCCCGTCAGAACTGGAAGAAACTTCCTGAAGAGGAGAGGCAAAAGCTCCCTTTGATCCGGGAGCTGATCACATGGCTTGAAAAAAGATATGCCGAAGAAGTCGATCATGTCGAGAATTCCCATAAAGCCGCCGCTACCTATCTAAAGCCTGCAGACCGGGTCAGCGGGACGATAAGGTATCAGGATGATGCCTATTCCACGTACAATAACGAGGGCATTGAGTTTTACGACGGGAGCAATGCTGTGGTCGATGCGACCACGCATGCAAGAATCGGCGGGGTTTTGGGATTGTTCGCGCAACCGCGCTTTGTATATTACGGGAGCGCGGAAGACGCCCGGAATCCAAAGGGCAACGAGGTCGACCAGAGCAATTTCGACTTGCAGAAGTGGTACGCAAAGCTGGACATCATGAACATAGAACTCCAGTACGGCGCCGACTCCTTGTGGTGGAATTCCTCTTCACATGGAGCGCTCACCATGTCGAACAACGCAGAGCCGTTTCCAATGTTCAAGCTTTCCAACCCCATTCCCACCGTCCTGCCATGGGTGTTCGACATCTTCGGCTTGTTCAAATACACCTTTGTCTTCGCTACTCTGGATCGCGATCGTCTAGATCCGAGGTATCCGGACGAAAGGCTGATAACTGATCACGACGAGCCCTATTTGACTGGAATTCATCTGGATTTTAAACCCGCGCCCTGGATGGAATTCGGCTTCAATTTAATCAGCATCTATGGTGGAGAAGGCAGGAACATCGGCGTAACCGACCACATGCGAATCATTTTTTTCAACGATAATCTGAGAGGGAATTTGTCATCCAACAGCCAGTTTTCCATGTTCTGGCAATTCCGTTTTCACAATCCTCTTCCCATTTCCGAGACTCTGAGCTTCTACGGGGAATGGGGTGGAGAGGACGCGGCCTTGCCTCCAGACCGAAGAGCTTATCAAGTCGGGCTTCTGCTCGGCGATTTTCTGAAACTCCAGGGGCGTCTTCAGCTCCGGTTTGAATACGCCAACACTTCCCCCCAAAGCGTCCCAACGGCATGGTACACCCATGGGCAATTCCCGCCCACTTACGAGG
The DNA here is from genome assembly GCA_002840535.1 of Deltaproteobacteria bacterium HGW-Deltaproteobacteria-15. Taxonomy (GTDB): domain Bacteria; phylum Desulfobacterota; class DSM-4660; order Desulfatiglandales; family HGW-15; genus HGW-15. The sequence goes on from PHBH01000060.1 coordinate 34,623, forward strand.
GGAGGGTTTTTGGACATCACCTCGGAACCGACGGTAAGGATTTTCTTGCCAGCCTATCGATTCTCTTGAGCCCTCGTCTGAGATTATTTCTTGAAGGAGATTATGAGAATCGCAGGACATCACTGGACAACGGTGAAGAGGTGTTGCAGGGAAATATCCGGGCGCTTTACGATCTGAGCGCCAATATGAGTATTCTGGGGAGCGTGGGCGCTGAAAGCGTTGACAACCTGGATTTTATCGAAGGGGAATCCGGGACCCGTTCTTTCTTGTCACTCCGGTTTCTCTACTATTTCTAGGGTTATGTCCCGGCCCTCATGTTGCAATCCTGTCGCTTTGACAAAAAAACTTTTCGTTCGTGCGAGTTGCAGGCGTGCCAGATGAAGAAAGCCAATCACGCCCACATTTATACCACTTACACCTTCCGAGAAAGCGGGCGCTCACTTGCTACTCATCCGATACGCATTCGCTCAGTAGACACTTATGAATTTTACCTTGACAAATCTTGGAACTTAAGTAAAGCTCTAACTTCATTGAAGGTTTGGGAGTGGGCCAACCCGTGGGGAGAGGAGGAGGTGGCGTTCTAGATGGGAGTTCGGCGTGGATTGAAGTTGACCTGTGTTTTTCTAGCCTTGTTCGCGTTTTTACTTCTGGCTGTGCCAAGCGACCGGATGGCCCAGCCTATGCGACAAGCACCCGCTGCAGCGAGAGGTGCTGCTGGCGGGAGCGGTGCCGCCGGAATGAGCGGATTTGCCCTTGCAGGAATAGTGGACGGTGTAGTGGCAGCAGTTGATCTGGTTGCCGCCGCTGTCAACGATGATGAGGATTCACAGTAAGCACATTCAGACTCAAATTAACCGGTCCGCAGTCTCAGTTCAAATTTCGTGATATGCGCCTCGGCAAGGTAAGGCCTTTTGGTCATATGACGGCGTCTCGCAACTCAGGGCGCGGTGTTCGAATACGGCGGGG
>PHBH01000061.1 GCA_002840535.1 Deltaproteobacteria bacterium HGW-Deltaproteobacteria-15
AACGATGCCGGCCTTGTGAATTGCGGTCACACCGTCAAGCACCGGTAGAAAGAAATCCTTGATCCATTCCCTGGTGAGATCCTCTTCCGGATAAAACCCCTCTTTTGACATGGTGGAGCGAAGCGTGCCCCCTGGCACGTACTCCATGGCAATGTATTCCACCACGAGATCCTTTTCGCCTCTCAGGACAGAGGCGGAACCATAATCGTAGACTCTCAGGATATTGGGGTGGTTAATCTGTCCCATGGCCTCCACTTCGCGACGGAATCGTTGAAGACCTGTTTCGATCTCCCCTTCGTCATTGCCCAAGGACTCCAGCCATTCCCTGGAAACCACCTTAATGGCCACGTCACGCTTCAGGTTAAGCTGATGCGCCCGATAGACCTCTCCCATTCCGCCCTTGCCAATGGGTTCAAGGATCACCCACTTCTCATCCAGGACGGTTCCTACCTGGAGCATATAAAGTTTGTTCGTATCATTCATGGATCTAAACTCCTCTTCGTTGCCAACCCCTCTCACGAGTGCAACAACACCTCTTTCATTTTGGCGTACTGCTCTTCGCTGAGCTCGCCCTTTGCGAAGCGCGCCCTGAGGATCTCGAAGGAATCGATTCGATCTCTCACGTTGCTCGCCAGATTCGGTTTCGAGGATCTGAGGAGTCGGAAGGTCAGGTATGCCAAGCCCGCCAGCACCAAGGCCCACAAAAGCAGGTAGAAAACAGTTCCCGGAAAAATACCGCCACCCATCCAGGACGAAAATGGAATCTCACATCCCCACATAATTGCCCCCTCTGTCCTTTCCAACGAGAGGGGGAAAGGCCCCCAGGCTTTCCCCCCTTCCAAAACCCGTCCTTACCAGCAGGCCCATCCGTCACCGTATGGACCATTCCCATAGCCGCGCGGCCCCATGTACCCCTGCGCCTGGGCCTTGGCCTGAAGCTGATCCTGCAGACCTACGATCTCCTGCGAGAGCTGCGAGGCCCTCTTCGGATCAGGACTGGACTGGGCCATCAGGGCATTGTACTCCCCCTGTTTGGCCGCGAGCTCCTGCCTCAGGGTTGCCGTATCGTTGAGGAAGCTCTGGGAATAATACCCGCGCCCCGAGCCCCATCCCATCATATGCCCCCCATAATTGCCGTCCCACCAGCAGGCAAGCGCCTGGGACGCAAGCAGCCCCACGATAACTACCAAAGCGGAAACCATTACGAGTTTTTTCATTTTACTTTCCTCCTTCTGTTTTTTTTCACCCTCCCCTGAGGGAAGGCTTTGGAAACGCAAATTGTTGCTCTGGACTTCCCCTCTAGTCCCTGAGAAAGCAGGGATGAGGAAGCGATGTGACATGACCCGATTGCTTGTCTATGATCAACAACATCGAACGTCCGTTCGCCAGGGTCAGGGCCTCGGTCACAAAATAACGGCCATGGTTTGTGAATTGAACTTGACAGTAGGGCTCGGAAAAACATCTCTTGAAATAGACCTCCGCGATATCCCTCGCCTCCTCTTCATCCATGCCGTCCATCCATTCCTGCGTTTTTGCTGACTGCCATCCTGCTCCCGTTGAGTCGCTCCGACCTTCCCCATGAGCCCCTTTCTTCCTTCCGGTAAAAGGCACCAGGGCAAGGGTCTTTATCTCTTCGGAAAAGTCGCAAACGGCAGCGGTCATTCTTTTCATCTTTGTCCTCCAATCGATCTCTTGCCCCACCATAGAGCAATGCCCATGCCAAAAAAATCGGTGGCATTTTAAGTTACCGAAATTAAGGCATAAAACCAGTATTCAGTCATTCATGTTCTCAATGCCCGTTGTAAGATGCCGCTATAGTGTGTACTTTTTAATCGAAATCCTTGGCAATGAGCCCATCCTTGTGTATACAAAGGGCACGGGTTGGCCTTAAAAAGAAAGAACGGCAGGTTTGTGGAGCGATGGGCAAATCAGAAAAAATAAGGCATTCCGGCATTTATGCCGGGCCCTGGATGATCGTGGGAGCGGTGGCGATCCTTCTGATCATTGTGGCGGTGCTCGCCGTCAACAATATTCACCGTGAAAGACGCTACATGGCCCGGATCCTGAGCGAGAAGGGCGCGGCCCTGATCAAGTCCTTTGAGGCGGGCGCCCGAACAGGCATGATGGCCATGATGTGGGGCGAAAACCAGGTCCAAAGTCTTCTCGAAGAGACATCCCGCCAGCCCGGTATTCTGTATCTTGTGATCACCGATGAGAAAGGGGAGATCCTTGCCCACAGCGACCGAGGCAGGATCGGACAGAGGTTCCCTGATATGTCCATCAAAGACGGCTTGGAGCCGGGCGACCAGGCGCGCTGGAGATTGGTCGATTTGGCAAGTGGACGGCGCTCCTTCGAGGTTTACGGGTACTTCAATCCTTTTGAGGATACGGGGTCTCGGATAGCGGGTCGTGGAATGATGAGCCAGATGATGATGCCCAACGGCTGGTGCCTCCCATCGAATGTGACCGGGAAAGAGCAGATCATTCTGGTGGGCCTGGATGTGGAACCCTTCGAATCGGCCATCAGAGAGGATGTCCGAAACACCATGGTCATCTCGTCCGTCCTGCTGCTCTTGGGCTTGGGCGGTTTCTTTTCCATGTTCCTGGCCCAACGATATCGAACTACGAGGCGAATGCTCCAGGATACCAGCGCCTTTGCGAACGAGGCAGTGACCAACCTCCCGGTGGGTTTGATCGCCTCGGACAGGGAAGGGAAGATCGCCGTGTTCAACTCGGCAGCCGAGAAGATCACCGGTCTCCGCTTCGAGGATGTGCGAGGAAAGAGCTACGGAGAAGTCCTGCCCTCACAGTTGTGCGGACTGAATGCCTTTCTTGACGAGAAAGAACCGGTTCTTGAAAAGGAGATGGAATGTGTCTTCTCCGGAGAGAACCCCCTTCCTCTGAGCGTCAGCGCTGCGCAGATCCGCAACGAGGAAGGGAGGTTTGTCGGCAACGTCCTCATCCTGAAGGACCTGGGGGAGGTGCGAATGCTCCAGGAAGAGGTTCGCCGCAAAGAAAAGCTTGCAGCCCTGGGGAGCCTCGCCGCCGGGATCGCTCATGAGATCAGGAACCCGCTCAGCTCCATCAAAGGGATGGCCTCCTTTTTCAGGAACAAGTTTGTGGAAGGAAGCGAGGACAGGGAGGCCGCTTCGGTCATGGTCCAGGAGGTGGATCGCTTGAACAGGGTCATCGGCGAGCTCCTCGAATTTGCCAGGCCTTCGGATCTGAAGCTCAAGCCGACGGACGTCAACGAGGTCTTGGAGCATTCCGTTCGTTTCGTGGAGCAGGATGCCAGGACAAAGAACGTCAACATTCGTCTCATGAAGGGAGATGGTCTTCCTCCGGCGATGATGGATCCCGACCGTTTTTCCCAGTGCCTGCTCAATCTTTATCTGAACGCGATCCAGGCCATGGACGAGGGCGGCCTTCTCACGGTGAGGAGTTCCAACGGGGGCAGTGACAACGTCCAGGTGATGATCGAGGATACGGGCCGGGGGATGAGCCAGGATGTGCAGGAGAAGATCTTCGATCCTTATTTTACAACCAAGCCGTCCGGGACGGGGTTGGGACTCGCCATTGTGCACAAGATCATAGAGGCCCACCGGGGCAGCGTGAGAGTCTGGAGCACGCCGAACAAAGGCACGGCGTTCACCATACGGATTCCTGTCAGCCCCAGTGGGTTGAAGAGGTGAGCATGAAGCCGGATAAGAAGATAACCGTCCTTGTCGTCGATGACGACCAGGCCCATCTGATGACCCTCAAAACCATCCTCAAGAGCTGGGGCTATGATGTCCAAGGCGCGAACGACGGAACAGGCGCCGTGGAAAGGGTGAAGGAAAGACCCTTTGACCTGATCCTGATGGATGTGCGCATGGCCGCGATGAGCGGCATCGAGGCCTTGAAGCTCATCAGGCAATACAATCCTTCGATCCCCGTACTGATCATGACGGCCTACTCATCCGTGGAGTCGGCTGTTCAGGCGCTCAAGGAGGGCGCCTATGACTACTTAACCAAGCCCCTGGACTTTGAGGCCCTGAAGATTACGGTGGAAAGAGCCTTGGAGCATACCAACCTCAAGGCGGAAAACCTCGCCCTCAAGGAGAAGCTCCGCTCGGGCTTTGACTTGAGGAACATCATAGGCAAGAGCCGGCCCATGAAGGAGCTCATCGAGATGGTGGCCATGGTCGCCCCTTCGGAGGCTACGGTTCTGATCACCGGCGAAAGCGGAACGGGAAAGGAGCTGATCGCCAGGGCGATTCATTCCAATAGTGATCGCAAGGATTTTCCTCTGGTGATCGTGAATTGTGCGGCGATCGCCGAAACCCTGCTGGAATCCGAACTCTTCGGCCACGAAAAGGGGGCCTTCACCGGCGCCGACCGAAGGCGGGAAGGCCGTTTCATGCAGGCAAACAAAGGGACGATCTTTCTGGACGAGATCGGCGAGATGTCTCCCACCATGCAGGCCAAGCTCCTCCGCGCGATCCAGGATCGAGAGATACAGCGCGTCGGGAGCGATGAAACGATCAAGGCCGATGTCCGAATCGTCGCCGCAACAAACCGAGATCTGCAGCACGACGTCTCCGCAGGAAAATTCCGTGAGGACCTCTTTTACAGGCTCAACGTCGTTACCCTGAAGGTTCCTCCCCTGCGGGAACGCCTGGACGACATCCCTCTTCTTGCCCATCATTTTCTCCAAAAGTACGCCGAGAAGAACCGGAAGAAGGTGAAGGGGCTTACGCCTCTGGCCATGGATATGCTTCTCAAGTACGGCTGGCCCGGCAACGTGAGGGAACTGGAAAACGCAATGGAAAGGGCCGTCATCCTCCTGGCCGGAGACTATGTCGGTGAAAAGGAACTCCCGCTGAGCATCACTCAAGGGTACAAGGGAGGGGATTTTGTAAGGCCTGCAGTGCTTCCGTCGGTGGATCGGTCCCTGGATGAGCTCGAAAGGGAAGCGATCATGGCCGCACTCGAGGCAACGGGCGGCAACAAGAGCGAGACCGCGCGAAAGCTGGGGATCAATAGGAGGACCCTCTACAAAAAGCTGGAGAAGATCGGTGTAGCGTAGATGGGGATGGCCGATCTACCAACGGGGCTGGAGGGGGTAATCAGGAGAGATCCCTCTTCTTCTCCTCGAATTCCTGCTTGTCGATCTCTCCCCGGGCATAACGTTCCTTTAGGATGTCAAGAGCTCGGGAAGATTCCGATCGGGGGGAAGATGAGCCCGCCCTCGTGTTCTGTACGAGCCACTTGATTAGGAAGACCAGCCCGATAATGACGAGAATCCAGAAAATCAACATGAATATCCCTCCGAACCATCCCATCCCCCAATCCATCATTCCCCTATGCCAATCCCCGTATCCTCCATATTGGGCATGGGCCTGTTCAACGAGTCCAGTCAACATCTTTTCTCCTCCCTTCGGCTCAAAGTCATACTGAATTCCGTTGTCACAGACAAGACTATGGTTTCATGAAAGCTCGTTCAATGGGCATAACATGGTACGACCGTCTCCGAATTCATGTACTTCGGGTCAGACGTGTCGATTTGTAAAAGGTGAAAATCCGATCGGCAGTGTTTAATGTAAAATTGTTCATACATCCCTTACAATAACGCAAGTGAGAAAGGGGGTCCGGGCATGAGTAGAACAACCAGAAAGATCCTGATTGCCTTCCTGCTGCTTATCATCAGCTATCTCCATTACCGGACCCAGGCCCACCACTCGGTGCTGCACCTGATCCACCGGGAGCTATACCTGATACCCATCCTCTTTGCGGCCTACTGGTTCGGCAAGAAAGGAGGGCTGATCGTTGCCGCGATCTCCTCTCTCATCTTCCTTCCGAAGATCCTGGCCGTGGATAGCGCATCGAGCGCTTACGGCATCAACAACATCCTGGAGATCCTGACCTTTTTTATTTTCGCCTACCTGCTGGGACACTTCCAGGACATCAGGCACTCCCACTGGAGAGCCTTCTTCCGGTCGCCCCAGCCGATAACCGGCCGGTTTCGAACGAGGCAGGGGTGCAAGGTGATGGTTTGCATCGACAATTCGTCCACTGCCCCGAAAACGGCTCAGTACGTAGTGGACACCTTTCTCAAGCTCGAGAACACGGAGGTGAGCGTCCTGGGGTTCATCCGGGATCCTTCAGGGGATGCCTTTGCCAATACGGAGCAGTACGAAAAAGCAAAGGCGGAGAACGAGAATGCCGTCATGGGATTGGTCGAAGAGGCCCGCCGGGTCCTGGTGGAAGGAGGATTCCCTGAGAAGGCAGTGAGCACCAGGACCGTCCAGATGCAAAGGGAGAGCCTCGCGGCCAAAATCATCGAGGAGCAGCGGCGCTCGTTGTGTGACACGGTCGTGCTGCCCGGTACCAGGATGAGCAAAACAGAAGAGTTGATCCTCGGCAACCCCGCCGTTAAACTCGTAAGGGAGGCGGATTTCTCCGTAGTGACCGTGTTTTAATTTAAATGCTCCCTTATGATCCCTCTCGGTTCCTTTTTGCGAGAATATCCTTAGTTTTAAGTCGTCCGCTTGCGGACTCTCAACGCGGAGGGGACACTCCACCCTTCTCTTGATCCCCCTCCTGTCGAGGGAAGGCACATAGGAAGGACAAGGGAATTTGCGCATGGAAAGGCCATCTATATGCTTGAAAAAGAGCTCAGAGACAGAGTTGAACAATACAGCCGATATCCGCCCCGTCAGATTCGACTGATCAGGGACACCAGCCAGTTCATGGAGATCAACGCCGATGACGTCCTGGAACTGGACGGAAAGTACTACCTCGTGCGCGGGGATGAATTCGAGCCCCGTTTCGGCCTGGAGGGAGACCCGAAATTCTGGGTGAAGAAGGCCATCGATCTCTCGGATGGCTCCTCCAAGATCATCAAGCTGGTGTTCCATGAGTCCTGCTACATGGGTATAGGGGAATTCCGAATCCGGTGCTACCGAAGCCCGGAAAAGGAAGCACGGGTCCTGGACAAAATGAGGGATGATCCATCCTTCATGCACGGCACCACGGTGATGGACGATGCGGGGAACGCCGTTCGCATTGTGGATCGTATCAGAGGGCCTTCCCTTTACACTTTCATGCAGTCCTTCAAGATGGACCATGAAACCTATTTTCGAGAACATCTTCCCGGCCTGCTCCGGAGCCTCATGGAGTGTATGGAGGCAATCGGAAGGCTCCACGAGGCGGGGGAGGTTCACGGCGATATCAGGACCGACCACGTGATCATCGAACGAGACACGCAGGCTTACCGATGGATCGATTTTGATTTTGCCTATGAGTGGACCGAGAACCCCCTCGGGATAGACATTCTCGGCCTGGGAAACGTCCTCCTCTTCGTTCTCGGCAAAGGATTTTATGACGACTACGATCTCAGGGCCTGCGGCAAAGAAGGGTTGGACGTGCTCTCCACACTCACTGAGAGCGATTATTCCCTTTATTCAAGACAGCGGATCGCCAATCTCAAAAAGCTCTTTTCCTACTTCTCCGAGTGTTTCAACCAGGTGCTTCTCCGCTTCACGCCGGGCGCGGAGGTATTCTATGAGAACACGGAGGAGCTTCTTGACGATCTGAGCGCTTGCGAGCCATCCCTCTCAGGTTGACCGGGAAGGACGCAACTCCCCCTACCGGGCGCATGCACCTTTCCGCCTTGTCCTGGGCAGTGCTGCCGGGGTTTGTGCGCGAACGGCTGTACGCTGGTATGGTTCTTGCTCCGTATCACTGCATAACCAAGGGGAGAGACTATCGGTTTTCCCTCGTTTGCCTCCCGTGTCCAGCCCAGATGTTGTGTTCCATTTGAAGACAAACCGCCCCTGAGGTCAAGGGGCCTTGCACAAGGACTGTAGTCGATGATCCGAAGCCTTGAACAGAGACTCTTGGTCTTCCTGCTTGTTCCCGTCGCCGGTCTTCTTCTGTTGACGGGTTTGATCGGCTTTCTCTACGCAAGGGATGTCATGCTCCGCGAGTGGAGAGAGGCTGCGGTTCTAAAGTTAGAAAGGGCGGCTCATCACCTGGATATGAGACTTTCCCGGCCTGTCCAGTGGATCCATATATTTCACCGAACTGCGGAGAACGAAGGCGGTCCAATTGTGCAGGAATGGGTTCTGAAGCAACTCCACCGCGTGGATGGCGTAACCGGAGTGGAGCTACAGTGGCTTCATGGCTCTCTGGAACCGCCGGCGGCTGGTGTGCCTCGTCAAGATCATGGCGGGGATCATGGGATACGGTTTCACAAGGGAAGGATCAGCGATGTCACATCCCCGCAAATAGATGGACGAACCGGTGAGAAGACGGTTGATTTTATCTCCGAGCTCAGAGACCAGACAGGCGAAGCGGTGGCGAGGTTGCGGGTATCCCTGAGCTTCGATTACCTGATGCAGGATATCTTGAAACTGGGATGGGGGCAGAGCGATCAGGCATGCCTTGTAGATGATTCAGGCCATTATCTTGCCCATACCAAGGAACTTGGAGATCGTCCCCACCTGACAGAAGCCGGTGATACCGTGGAAGGGGCGATTTTTGAAGCCATGAAGGTCAAACCATTCGGGACCGTATTGGGGCCGGGGCAGCCTCCGAAGATGGTCGGAGGATTCTATAAGATCACAGAGGCGCCGTGGACCATTGTCATGTTCGCGCCTGGAGAGAAGATCCTCTCCCCCATCATCAAATTCCAATTTTACTATTTCCTGGCCGGGCTGGCCTGCGTGGCACTCATCCTCCTGCTGATAAGGCGTATCGGCGGCGGAATGGCCAGATCCATAAGAGAACTCTCCATAGCCGCGGGCCGGATCGCGGGAGGGAGTTATGGGGAACCGCTCCAGGCCAGGACCTCTGATGAAATGGGGCATCTGATTCAGAGCTTCAACAAGATGGTCGAAGGGCTGAAGGAAAGGGATTTCATCAGCAACACCTTCGGCAGATATGTGGATCACGAGATTGCCAAAGAGATACTGAGCAAGCCGGAGGCGGGGAAGCTCGGGGGAGAAAAGCGGTTGGTTTCCATCCTGATGTGCGATATCCGGGGTTTTACGCCTATTTCCGATTCGCTGAAGCCGGAGGGAACCATAAAGATCCTGAATTATTACTTCAGCCGCATGATCGAACGCGTTCAGAAACACAAAGGCATCATCGTGGATTTTTTCGGCGACGGATTCCTGGCGTTCTTCGATCCATTGGACGGCGACGCTCTCCCAGTGCTGCGCAACGCGGTAAGATGTGCCCTCGATATGCAAGCGTCCATGGAAGAGCTCAACCTGGCACTGAAGTCGGAGGGGCTTCCTGAGCTCCAGATGGGTATCGGTGTGAATGCCGGCGAGGTGGTGGTGGGAAACATTGGATCCGAGTCGCGAGCAAAGTATGGAATTGTCGGATCGCCCGTAAATATAACGCAGCGGATTCAGTCAGTGGCAAAGGGCGGGGAAGTAGTGATATCGGATGCAGTGCTTTCCCCCCTCATTGGGGAAGTCCGCATCAATCGTTCCTTTGCTTCCTGCCTAAAGGGTACTGACGGGGAGACCAGACTCTTCATTGTGGACGGCTTCATACCGGGAATGCCGTAAAGAAGTATTTCAAGAAGATTGAACACACTATGCTTCTGCGACTTTGAGGGAAATGGATATCGACGATTGGAGCTGCTCGTGTAGTCTCTTAAATAAGTTGTAATCTGGATAGAAGGGAGAGATCTGACGAGCATATGCGAGTCATCCTGAGCAAAGCGAAGAAGCTGTTTGCGCAAGGAAAGATCCCTCACTTCTTTCGGTACAATGCTTCGCATTGGATTTCTCACTTCGCTTGAAATGACATCTTTATTCAGCGAACTTGTGAGACTCGACCTCGTGTTGTGTTTCAATCTAAGCTTTACAATGATGTGGAGCTGTTTTTCCAGCGAAAGCGGGAATCCTGGTTTCAAAGGACTGGATTCCGGATCAAGTCCGGAATGACGAATATATGCAAGGTCGTACCGGAGACACTGCGCTAGCTGCTCGGCTCACTATCACGGTCGGCTGGAATTGTAACCAAAGCCAAAGAAGTCCTTCCCCCATCTTTTGCTGTCCTTCCTACCTCATTGACCAGTTGATCAACAAAACGGATCATGTTTCCGGACTGGACGCTCAGCTCTTTGGATGCGGCCGCCGACTGCTCTGCGGTTGCCGAGTTTCGCTGAACGACCGTGTCCATCTCTGCGACGGCAAGGTTCAACTGCTCGATCCCCTCTCCCTGCTCCTTGGATGCCGCCGTGATCTCTCCGAAGAGGTCCCTTGCCTTCTTGGCTCCCTCGGCGACCAGTGTAAATGCCTGGTTTGTCCTGGCAACGATTTCAGATCCCCGGCCGATCTTTTGGACCGAGTCTTCGATAAGCTTTGCCGTGCTCCCGGCCGCTTCCGCCACACGCATCGCCAGTCTTCTTACCTCACCGGCAACGACCGCAAACCCGGCCCCTGCCTCCCCCACCCGGGCTGCCTCGACCGCTGCATTCAGAGCCAGCAGGTTGGTTTGAAAGGCAATCTCGTCAATCGTCTTGATGATCTTCGACGTCTCCTCACTGGCCTTGGAGATCTCCTGCATGGAACCGGTAAGCTCGGTCATGGAAGAGAAGGCCTCATCCACTACCTCGGAGGTCTTCAGCATGAGCGCATTGGCCTGGGCCGCGTTTTCGGCGTTCTGCTTCGTCACGACTGTCATCTGTTCAAGGGATGCCGAAGTCTCTTCCACTGCCGCAGCCTGTTGGGATACTCCGTCCGCCAATTGTTGACTGGTACTTAAGCTCTGATTCGAGACGGAGGCAACCTGTCCGGCCCCTTCTGCGAGTCCTTCAATGACGTTGCGGATAGGGCGGGTGATCCTGAGCGTGATGAGGAAGGCAATGAGAATACCAAACGAGACCGCTGCGATGAGTCCGAAGGACATGACCTTTATGGCATGGGACAAGGTGGAGACGGTATTTGATGCAATCCTGGCCATATCCTTGATACCGGAATCGGCGATACCCTGGAAGATCGCAAGCACGGATCCCGAAACCTCCAACCCCTTGCGGTTGATCTCCTCGAGCGAGCTCCAATTATTGAGAAGATCCTCAATTGCGGCCTTGTACTCCCTGGCTGCCGTCCTGGTCTGCTCGATATGGTCCCGGTCCTCCTTCATAGGTGTTGAGGCAATCAACTCATCGAACAGCTTCTCGACCGTATCGAACCGCTTCATGGCCTCCTGGAGCAGCTTGAGGTCTCGGAGGACCTGGGCCTTGAAGGTGGCCACATCAAGGGCATTTCCCGTTTCGATGATGCGGCCGGCAAGGGTAATCCTTTTGAACCTCTCTGCAAGGCCCCCAGCATCGGTTCCGGCCTTGATCTCTTCATTCATGGCCTGGTTTTGATTGTGAAGAAAATGTCCCCAATGGAGCAGAAAACCTTCTGCCGCCTTTTCAAGTCTCTTCCGGCTATCGGCAATGGTCCTGTTGCGGGATTCCGTCTCTCCGACGAGCCGTTCATATTCTGCAAGACGCCGCCGCGCCTCATCGCCCCCCTGTCTCAGGCCCTTTGAGGCCATCCCAGCGGCTTCCTTGAGGAGTTGCCCGGCCGCTCGCAGGTGCCATGTGCCCGATTTGAGAAAGCCCTCATCGCCGGTTAACGAGTACGAAACTACGCCCCGCGTGGCTTCGGAGAAATGCCGCTCCAACTGACTTGAAACCTGGACCTCCGGTACATAGCCCGTGCTCAGTTCCCCGGCTTGTGTCCTCACCTTCTGCATGTCCCAGACGGCAAAACCTCCCAAACCGAAGACGAGGGCGACCAGGATCCCGAATCCTGCCCCGATCTTAACTCCCAGTTTCACGTTTCCCATAATGCTCTCTCTCATGGTTAATTTCTGGAACCGTCTGCCCATCAGCCGGTATTACGTCAATGAAATGACAGGCTCCTCCTCGGGGATGATCTTTCCGATTCTGCCGCTATTTCTTTTGGATGGGAGCTTCGTGCTGATGGGAGCCATGCCCGCCATCTCTGGTTTTCGTGGTGTCGGTTTGTTGCTCCTCCGGTTTCGGTGCATCAGCCTCCTTCTTTTGAGGCTCTTGAGATTCATGGGAATGGACTGCGTGGGACTTCTGGGTGCCTGTGGTGGAATCCTGTTTTTGCACTTGGGCCGTGTTTTGTCCGAAGGCATTCCCCTGGAAAGTCCATAAGATTAACGCGCCGAAGAGGGCCAAAGTTGGAAGGATAGCCGGCTTCTTGATCATAATTATTTCTCCTCATGTTCGAATTCTCGTTCAATGCTGCGAAAAATGATTTCTCTGCAACCCCTCAAAGCCGAGGGAATTGGTATGAATTAAAGCAAGAATAATGCCACCAAGCGGATGAGCCGGTGAAAGACAATTTTGGGCGGGCTAGTTTCTTACCGGGGGAGGACCGGGAGGGCGGACCAGGGCGTCGATGAGGGACTTCTCTTTCCTGATGAGGGTCCGGAGGGATTCGCGGAAGATCCGCTCCGAGAGGAAGGGGTCCCAGAGAAGCAGGTCGCGAAAGGCCTTGGCGCTCCAGTGGAGAACCGCCGATTTCTCAGCGGCGCGCACCGAAGACGAGCGCGGGACGGAGGCGAGCACTGCCAGCTCCCCAAGGATCGAGCCTGGTCCCGCCTCGTTCAGCACCATCTCGCGTCCGTCGCGCTCGGTGAAGATCTCCATCCTGCCTGTGAGCACGAGCAGGACGAATGTCGGGTTGCCCCCCTCCCTGAGCAGCACGTCCCCCCGGGAGTACTCCCGGACTTCGCCCCGTTCCAGCAGGATTCTGGCGCCCTCAAGGGTAAGACCCTTGAACAGCGGAAACCCAATGATCATCTCCGCATATTGTCCGTTCATGTGGAAGCACCATCTTTCTGGAAGCAACCCTGCCCCTTGTGCGACGGCATGAGAACACCTTCCGTTTAAGGATTTGGGATCATGGGGGTCAAGGCCGAAGTCTTGGGCAGCGTGACGATGAAGGTGGAGCCCTTTCCCGGCGTGCTCCTGGCGCTGATGCCTCCTCCGTGCCGCTCCACGATCTTCCTGCAGATGGCAAGCCCCATTCCAACCCCGGAATACCTGCTTTCGTCGTGGAGCCTCTGAAAAGGCACGAAGATCTTGTCGAGGTATTTCTCTTCAAATCCTATGCCGTTGTCCTCCACGCAAAGCTCCCAGGCTTCGCCGGCTCCGGGCACGGCCCGGGCATAGATCCTGATATGCGGGGGCTCCCCCCCGGACTGGAATTTCAAGCCGTTCGTAACAAGGTCCTGGAAGAGCTGCACCATCTGGACCGGGCTGACTCGGATCCTGGGCAACGGCTCGACTTCCACACGGGCGTTCTTCTCCAGGATGGATACCTCCAGGAGTGATAAGGCCTCACTGACAACGCCGTTCAGATCCACCTCTTCAAGCGGACTTTCCTGTCTGACAATCCGGGAGTAAGCCAGCAGGGATTGGATCAGGGTCCGCATCCGTTGGGATGCCTTCACGATCCTTTGCAGGTAATCGCGGGCGCAGCCGTTCAAGTCTTCTCCGGATCTCTGCGCAAGCATGTCGCTGAGCACCTGGATCTTCCTGAGGGGCTCCTGAAGGTCGTGCGACGCGACGAAGACGAAATCCTGCAGCTCGCGGTTCCTCCGCTCAAGCTCTGCGGTGCGCTCCCGGACCCGAATCTCCAGCTCATCGTGGGATCTTCGAAGCGCTTCTTCCGCCCTCTTTCGCTCAGAGATATCCTGTATGGTCGCTCGAATCCGAGTAATCCTGCCCCCACTGTCCCTCGCAACCCGATCCTTGATGAGTACTGGAACAGGTTGGCCGTTCTTCCTCTTGTAGGTTCGCTCCAACGCCTCGTTCGGCGGCTCCAAACCAGCCATTTTTGCCCTGATGGTATTCTCTGCATCTTCTCTTTCAACCACGAACTTCCACAAAGGCTCGCCCAGCATCTCTTCGGCCCCATACCCGAGCAATTCGACCGTTCTCCTGTTGACACGCTCAATCCGTCCTTCTGAGTCCATCTCGATGTAACCGACCGGTGCTTCATCATAGAGGTCTCTGTATCTCTCCTCGCTCTCGCGCAGCTGCGCCTTGGCATAATGCTGCCAGGCCATGCCCATCGTGGCGGTCATGGCAATCACGAGTCCCAGGAGCAGGGCCAGGATGATGGAGGAAAGGGATTGCCATTCGGCCAGGACCTCCGTCTTGTCGACCTTCGTCACCATGAACCAGTGCGAATCCGGCACCGGCTGGAGGACCGCCAGCACCTCCACGCCGCGATAGTCTTTTGCATCTACCATCCCCGTCCTGCCCAAGACGGCCATCACCGTAGGCGCCTCTTTGTCGGCCAAGCGGATGCGCAGGTTGAGCGCGCTGTTCTTCCGGTGCCGCAGATCATTCAGAAAGAGAACAGCGTCCCCGTCCCGGCGGACGATCAGGGTTTCGGCGCTCCTGCTCTCGGTGGGCCAGGAGGCGATCAGCGGGTAGAGAAAGTGACTGGCGTCCATACGCTCTACGATCGCTCCGAGGGGATCGCCGCCCTTTGAGAAAAGAGGGGCGATGACCTCGACGCGGGGCGAAAGTTCGTGGGGCGCCATGTGGAGATCGCAAATCACCGAGCGTCTCTCGTGAAAACCGCTTTCAACTGCATGCATGGTTTCCGTGTGAAGCGGGTCGGTTCGACCGGAAAGGCTCAGCAGTGTATGTCCACCGGCGTCCACAAGCAGCACATCACTGAAGCGGTAGTGTTTCTGCAGCGACCTGAACCAGGAGAGAATCTCGTGGGCGCCCTCGGGTCCGGGGGCCGTGATCCAGCCTGCGATCACATCCTTGGTGAAAGTCCTCTCCAGCATCTCGTCGGCATCTGCCAGACGCTCGGCACGCCACTGGGTAATCTGGTCTATCTTCAAACGGGAGATGCCCCGGAGGTTCCGCTCAGCCTCGGCACGCAAACGTCGCTCCTGGGCTCGATAGAACCAGCCGCCAGCGACGAGCAACACGAGCAGAGTGAGCGCAAAGAGTGCCATCACAAATCGGGGAATCCTATTCACTGAAACACCTCTCCCGGTTCGCATACAAGAAAAACCCTATTAACTGGTAGGAATAATAGTATAGCTCGCAAGTATCCGCGGTAGAAGGTTGTTTTCGGTTCGTGGGTTGATCGTCGTGGGGGGGTGGCCCGATCTTTATCGATGCCAAGGGAAAGTGGTGAAATCGAGAATGTTCCTTTCCTTCAGGTTCGAGGACTGCCGGACCGACCTACCGGCTTTTCATGGAACGGGAGAGGAGGCCGACCCCTTTTCCCCCTCTCCCAGACGGATTTACCAGCAGGCCCATCTTTCCCCCCCCCGGGCCGTAACCGTAACCGCCCGGCCCTAGGAGCCCGCGAGCCTGCGCCTTGAGCTGGAGCTGATCCTGGAGGCCAACGATCTCCTTCGAAAGCTGCGCAGCCACCTTGGGATCAGGATCGGCGTGGGTCATCAGTGCCGTATACTCACCTCTTTTTGAGGCGAGCTCCTGCCTCAGGGCTGCCGTCTCGTTCAGGTATTCCCGAGAGTAGTAGCCGCCCCCCGGACCCCATCCCATCATGTGACCTCCATAACCCATCATGTGCCCCCCGTAATTGCCGTCTGACCAGCAGGCAAGCGCCTGTGATGCGAGGATCACCACGAAAACCATGATTACCGATACTACAATCCATTTTTTCATCATGCTGCCCCCCTTCTTGTTGTTCACCTTCGTTTTCATGCTGATTCTGAGGTTCAGCAGCCTCCGCCGCCTCCTCCCCCGCCTCCCGGATATTCATCATCATAGTAATAGCCGCTGTTTCCATGGCCCGAATGACCCCCGTGACCATACACTCCGTAACCCACACAACCGGAGAGCCCCGCCACAACGATGATCATGATTAAGAGCTTCCTGAGCATAAGGACCCCCTTTCTCGGTCAAGCGTTCTTTTTTGCGACCTTACCACCGACCATGCCCGTAGTGAGTGCCCGGCCCCATATAACCCCTGGCCTGAGCCCTTGCCTGAATCTGATCCTCCAGGCTTGCGATCTCCTCTGAAAGCTGTGCCGCCCTGTTTGGATCATGATCGTGATGTGTCATCAGGGCGTCGTACTCTCCCCGTTTCGCGGCGAGCTCCTGCCTCAAGGTCGCAGTTTCACCGATGTAGCCGCGGGAGTAGCCGCTCCCATGATTCCATCCCGTCATGTACCCCCCTTGAGACCAACCCATCCCATGCCCGCCATCATAGGCCCCTCCTCCACAGGCAAGCGCGCCGGATGTGCCGACACCCATAAAAACAACGGTTACGAATGCGATGATCGATTTTCTCATTTTGATGCCCCCCTTTCTCTTTTTTGAGAATTTCCCCTGTCCCAGGCGGGAACTCCGGAGTCTCCTTTGCATAGATCAATAGGCAATAGCTATTCCGAAAAACAAGCCTGTGTTGCTAAGTCGGCGCCATTGTACGGCAAGAATGTGAAGGATGTTCGATGGTAATGTGAAGAAATCGAGAATTAATGGGGGGGAGCCCCGACCCTTCGATGCGGCCCTCCCTACTATTCCGTTTTCCCGACGAACTTGTACCCCGCTCCATAGATCGTCCGGATGAACACGGGCTCCTGGGGATTCTCCTCGATTTTGCGGCGGATGTTCTTGATGTGTGCATCGGTGACACGGTCGTATCCCTCGAACTCATACCCCATGACACTGCTGATGATCTGAGCCCTGGAGATGACAGTCTGCGCCCTCTGGGCCAGATAAAGGAGTATGCTGAATTCAGTCTTCGTAAGATCGACCGGAATCCCTGCCCTTGTCACCTCCATGGCCGGGATGTTGATTTTCAGCAGTCCGCCATTATAAGAGAGCACCTGGCCGTCCTTCCCCATCATTCTTCTCAGATGGGCCTTCACCCTGGCGACCAGCTCCCTTGGGCTGAAGGGTTTGACCACGTAGTCATCTGCTCCCAACCCGAGTCCCCGAACCCTTTCATCCTCGGAGCCCTTTGCCGTCAGTATGATGATGGGAACGTCCGAGAACCGCCGGATTTCGGTGCAGACGGTC
The DNA here is from genome assembly GCA_002840535.1 of Deltaproteobacteria bacterium HGW-Deltaproteobacteria-15. GTDB lineage: Bacteria > Desulfobacterota > DSM-4660 > Desulfatiglandales > HGW-15 > HGW-15. The sequence goes on from PHBH01000061.1 coordinate 17,054, forward strand.
TCCCCCTCCATATCCGGGAGCATGAGGTCTAGGATAACCAGGTCATAACCCTTTTGAATCGTCTCCAGCGCCATCGTCCCCGTTGAAGCGACGGATACTTCAAATCCTTCCTTTTCCAGGTAGGATTTGACGATCCTGGAGATCTTTTCTTCGTCTTCCGTAACAAGTATCTTTTCATGAGCCATTTGATCTCAATGGTCCTTTCCTGAGAATCCGGAAAGCGGCAGCGGAACTGCCTCGTTCAGATAAAAATTGTAGGCCATGGCGGCAGGGATTTCAACGTGCTCCGATCAAGCCATCCAACTGGCAAAATCTTTGGACAGCCCGCTCTGGCAGTCGAAGCAAAACAAAGCCTGTTTTGCGACTTGCAGGATATGCAGGTGATGGTTGGTCTTGGTGCAAACTTCTTCTTCGGCTGGTGGGTGGGAGACGCTATTGTTGCCTAGCTCTTGTCGCCAGTCACTGGCCGCTCATTCACTGCACCGCTTCATTAATATCGCGTTCCATCTCGGGCGTTATCTCCGTCGAGCGAGCGGGAAGCTCCGTCGTGCCCCGTTCACCGTTCCGAGCAATATCATCGATGAGCAGTTTCATTTCGGCTATTTCGCGGATCTGAGACTCAATAATCAGGTCCGCCAGCTTGCGAACACGTGGATCGTTAATGCTCGCCTTAAGCGCGTTGTTGATGGCAATTGAGTGGTGGGGGATCATTGACTTCATGAAGCTCACATCCCCGATGAGCGCCTGCCCTCTATTCGCCAACAGCAAAATCACCCCTAGCAACGCGGCCACAACGAGGACTGCGATTTTGGTACCCATTCCTTTGTACATCGACCACATGAAGGAGCGCATCACAATGATCATGACGCACCCCATGACCAATGAGGCGACCAGACGATTTACACTGAACATTGCGTGGTCAAGTGAGTAGACGAGCTGATACATCAAGAAAAACATGACGAAGGTGGAGGTCGCGATCATAGCCGCGAATCGGCCCCAGCTCATTCCCATCATCTGCTTCTGCTGATTCACTATTGCTCCTCCATCGGGACACTATACATTCCGACTAGTAGTGCTCAAAACGTATCCGCGGCCGCCCACCCGGGTGCGGGGTTGTTCGCCGGAATGCGCCTCTGAGATGATTTCCCGGTCATAGGACACCCAAACGCCCTCAGGCAGGGGCCACCGGAACTGCCATCTAGAAAAATGGAGCATCACGACTCTTCTTATCATTTCAAAGTTGCATTACAGGTAATGCATATATCTCAAAGGGAAAATGAGCAAAAAGGCGTAATCGTCTAAGTGAGTGGCCCTATTTGGAAGTTTGTACTCGCGATAAATTCGCGGGCGGGGACCATGACTTTCCTTCCCGGCTGCGCGTTCTTTTCGGCTACATAGACAGGCGTAACCTTCATCCGTTCCGCTACCACTTGTTTTGCCTTTATGTGCCACACAAAAATACAAGCGAGACCTCATGCCCATTGGTGTAATGGAAAGTAAACTAAGCCATAGAAATGTTCTTCCAGGAGTAGAAGGAATGCATTGACGAGCGGAGGAGGCGCACCGGTTAAGTTCTCTTCATAGGCTCGGAATGGAGATCGGGCTGACTTGACCGATCTCTGCAACAGGAGGAAGTCCCGGAGAGGAGAGCAGATCAATGGAAGGGAGACACGAAGGGCATGAAACCCAACAAGGCCGTGAGACCCACGAAGGCATGCATGGGATGGAGCACCGTGACTACGGACGTGAAGCGCATCCCGAACGCAGCGCCCATGAGGGCATGCGCGAGACCGGACACAAACGCGACGGGCATCCAACGGGCAAGGGCCATGACGGCCGCGAAGATATGGGCGCCATGAAACACGGCGGGCACGAAATGGCCGAACATAAAGGCCATGGGGAGGCCAAGGGGCATGGGCAGCATCACGCGCACATGGTGGCCGATTTCAGGAAGCGCTTCTGGGTATCCCTGATGGTCACCGTACCTATCCTGATCCTCTCCCCCATGATCCAGGAGTTTCTTGGGTTCAGGGAAGAGGCGAGGTTCGCGGGCGACATGTACGTTCTGTGGGCACTTTCCTCGGTCGTTTTTTTCTACGGCGGATGGCCGTTCCTTCGTGGCATCGCAGAGGAGCTGGGGAAGAGGCAGCCCGCCATGATGACCCTGATCGCCGTGGCGATAGCGACCGCATATTTCTACAGCAGCATCGTGGTATTCGGCCTCCCCGGCAAGGTGCTTTTCTGGGAGCTGGCCACCCTGATCGACATCATGCTCCTCGGGCACTGGATAGAGATGAAGTCCATCATGGGGGCCTCCCGGGCCCTGGAGGAACTGGCGCGGCTCATGCCTTCGAGCGCCCACAAACTCATGCCCGATGGGAGCGTCCGGGAGGTCTCGCTCGATGAACTGGGGATGGGGGACAGGGTCCTCATCAAACCGGGAGAGAAGATCCCGATCGACGGCGAGGTGGTGGAGGGGCAGACATCCGTGAACGAGGCCATGCTCACAGGGGAGTCCAAACCGGTGGAGAAAGAACCCGGGGCGAATGTGATCGGGGGCGCCATCAATGGGGAAGGCTCGATCACCGTGGAGGTGAAGAAAACCGGCAAAGACTCCTTTCTCTCCCAGGTGATCGATCTCGTCCGGCAGGCCCAGGAGAGCAAGTCGAGGACACAGGACCTGGCCAATAGGGCCGCCCTGTGGCTGACCATGATTGCACTCGGCGGAGGGGCCATCACCATATTTGTATGGGTTGCTCTCGTTCAGGCCGATTTTGCATTCTCCCTGGAGCGGATGGTGACGGTCATGGTGATCGCTTGCCCCCATGCACTCGGCCTTGCAGTACCACTGGTCGTGGCCGTTTCCACGGCTCTGGCCGCCGGGAGCGGTCTTCTGATCCGCAACCGGGCGGCCTTCGAGAAGGCCAGGAACATCCAGGCCATCCTCTTCGACAAGACCGGGACCCTGACCCAGGGGAAGTTCGGGGTGACCGACACCATCCTCTTTTCGGAAGACATCGGAGAAAAGGAACTCCTGAAATATGCCGCATCCGTGGAATCGCGTTCCGAACACCCCATCGCGCAGGGAATCGTGGCATCCTCCAGGGAGACCTTCCCGGTGGAGCGGTTCAAGGCCATTCCCGGCAAGGGGGCCGAAGGGAGGGTGAACGGGAAAGAGGTCAAGGTGGTCAGCCCGGGCTATCTTAGGGAAAAGGGGATCACCCCGAAGGATGAGAGGATCCGCAAACTCGGCTCCCAGGGAAAGACGGTGATCTTCGTCATGATCGACGGAAAGCTACAGGGGGCGGTAGCCCTCGCAGACATCATCCGGGAGGAGTCGAGAGAGGCCATTTCGAAACTCAAGGAGATGGGCATCCGTCCCATGATGCTCACCGGTGACAACAAACTGGTGGCTAAGTGGGTATCCGACGAGATCGGTTTGGATGAGTACTTTGCCGAGGTCCTGCCGCAGGAGAAGGCGGCCAAGGTCAAAGAGGTGCAGGCAAGAGGGATGATCGTGGCCATGACGGGCGATGGGGTGAACGATGCCCCGGCCCTGGCTCAGGCCGACGTGGGGATCGCCATCGGGGCCGGAACGGACGTTGCGGTGGAGACCGCGGATATCGTCCTGGTCAAGAGCAACCCCCTGGATGCCGTAGCCATACTCGGGCTCTCTCGCGCCACCTACAGAAAAATGATCCAGAACCTCGCCTGGGCAACTGGATACAACGCCTTTGCCATTCCCCTTGCCGCAGGCGTGCTCTACACCTTCGGGATTCTGCTGACCCCTGCCATGGGCGCGGTGCTCATGGCCTTGAGCACGGTGATCGTGGCGATCAACGCACAATTTTTAAAGATCGCGAAGTGAGGTGTTTTCTTTAGGAAACGTGGAAGGACCGGAATTCAAAATTCTGCGAAGGAGGGGCATCGGTCTATTCCTGCTGCTGGGCCTTTTCACTTCAGCCGCAGTGGAATATGCTTCCGTGCACGTCCTCTCCCGCTGGGCATACCTGCAAACCATGCCCACGCTCTTCGGTATAGGTTTTTCGCCTTTGCTCCAATTGGATGTGACAGGGCTATTGTCTCTTTGGACCACACGAAGCGACATCATCCCAAGTCGTACTGGTCCTATAGTGTTCCCCCCAACATGCAATACAGTTCCGCCCCTCATGGGAATACGGTCGGCGCCCCATTCCAGCGGACGGTCTTTTTTCTGAAGATCCGACAAATAGGTTCTCCATTCCCTCACGAGGGATTAGCCCGATCACCGGAGGCCATCATGAAAGGGAGCAGGGAGAAGAGGTCCCGCACCCTGATGGCCACTAGGCCGAGATGCGAGCCGGCTCTCGCAGCAGTCATTATGGCAGTCAGCGCTATCGTAGTGGCCTTCAACGCCAAGCTCCTCTTCGTAATGGCGTCCGACCGGGCTCGGCCCTGCGCTCATGGGCTTGAGCATGGTGATCGCTGCAATGAAGGCTCGATGCATGAAGGTAGTTTAATCCCGAATTTTCATCTGAAAGAGGTCCATGATGATCAAGGCCGGAACGAATCCGTACCCGCGGAAGTTTTTTCCCAAAGTGGCACTCGCCGCCATGATCGAAACCCTGAAAAGCCAGGGCTACACGGTCATTGCACCCACATTATGCCGGGACGTTGTCAAGTTAAGGCCGATCACCGGCAGTGATGAGATTGCCCGCGGGGTGCGGGACGTCCAGGACGGCGGGCATTATCGCCTTGAACAGGGGGATGAAGCCCTTTTCTTCGATTGCGCGGTGGGGCCTGACAGTGCGAAAGCCTATTTTTTCCCGGCCCGCCAGGAATTGTTTGCGTTGGATATTGAAAGGGGCCGATTCGTTCCGCACCAGAGCCGGGTGCAAACCCCGAAGCTCGCCTTGTTCGGGTTGAGACCCTGCGACCTGGCGGCCATCCGCGTGCAGGACCGGGTCTTTGCAGGGACGGAGCCGGCGGGCCGGAAGCAGTGTGAAGCCGAACTCTATTACAGCCGGGCCCGGGCTGAATCCTTGCTGATTGTGGTCAACTGCACCCGCCCGGGCGGAACGTGCTTCTGCGATTCCATGGGCTCGGGCCCGAAGGCAGTCGAGGGGTTTGACGTGGCCATGACCGAGCTGCGCTCGGGCTTTGTCATGGAAGCCGGTTCAGAGACCGGAATGTCGCTTTTACGCGACCTGCCGGTGCGGGACCCGTCTCCTGCGGAGCTGGAACTGGCGGATCTGAAAACGGATCTGGCTTCCAAGCACATGGGGCGCACGCTGGATACCCGGGGTATCGTCGAGCTGCTGGACTCCAACATCGAACATCCACGATGGGACAAGGTCGCTGCCCGATGCCTTTCCTGCGGCAATTGTACGATGGTGTGCCCCACCTGTTTCTGCAGCACCGTCTCGGATTCAAGCGATCTGGCGGTCAAGAGAGCGACGCGCACACGCCACTGGGAATCCTGCTTTACCCATCGGTTTTCTTACACCACAACAGGGCCGCACCGGCATACAATCCGGGGGCGGTACCGCCACTGGATGCGTCACAAGCTCGGCACCTGGTGGGAGCAGTTCGGTACCAGCGGATGCGTCGGCTGCGGGCGGTGTATTACCTGGTGCCCGGTGGGAATCGACCTGACGGAAGAGACGGCCGCGATACGCGACAGTTCCCCGAAAGTGGAACATGAGGCGAATTTTCCCCTCGAAAGCGAGGTGACAAAATGACTCCGGCGCAAGGAGAAGCAACCCCGCGGCCGGTCTGCGGACTGGATACCTGGATGCCCGTGCCAGTGCGCATCCTTGATATGAAAGACGAAAATTTCAACACCTTTACCATCCGCCTGCGAATAGAAGACGAGGCCGCCCGCAGTGCATATCGATGGGCCCCTGGCCAGTTCAATATGCTCTACGTCCCCGGTGTGGGAGAGGCCGCCATTTCCATCAGCTCCGACCCGGATAAGCCTACCGAACTCGAACACACCATCCGCGTGGTGGGTTCGGTGACGCGGGCCATAAAAAGGACGGGGACCGGGGGGATGATCGGCCTGCGCGGACCCTTCGGCACAAGCTGGCCCATAGAAGGCATCAAAGGAAAGAATGTCGTGATGGTGGCCGGCGGCATCGGCCTGGCGCCGATCCGGCCCATGGTCTATTGGCTCATTCGTCACCGCGAACACTGCAAAAGGGTCATCCTGCTCTATGGCTGTCGTTCGCCTGAAGACCGGGTCTTCGCTTCGGAACTGGAAGAGTGGGAGCTCAAGAGCGGCCTGGATATTCTGGTGACGGTCGACAACGCAACAGGCAACTGGACCGGCCCCGTGGGCGTGGTCACGCAGCTGCTCAAGAGGGTCAGGGTCGATGCGGAGCATACGACGGTCATGGTCTGCGGCCCGAAGGTTTTAAACCGCGCCGCCTCCTGGCAATTCCTGCAGCTTCACGTCCCGCCGGAACAGGTATACGTTTCCCTGGAGCGCAACATGAACTGCGGGTTCGGACAATGCGGCCACTGCCAGTACGGCGCAAAATTCGTGTGCCGGGACGGGCCTGTTTTTCGTTTTGCCGACATCGCGCACATCTTTGCCAAGGAGGAGATCTGAATGGCGCCGTTTCACGCAAAAATGCCTGATAAACCCAAACTTGCGGTTTACAAATTTTCAAGCTGCGACGGGTGTCAGCTCTCGATCTTGAACCTGGAGGACGAGCTTCTGGATCTCGTTGGTGCGGTTGAAGTGGCCTATTTTCTCGAAGCGCGGCGCCGGGTCCTGCCCCCGCCCTATGATGTCGGCCTGGTGGAGGGGAGCATCTCAACGCCTGATGAAGAAGAGCGCATCCGGCAGGTTCGCCGGGACTGCAAATCCCTGGTGGCCATCGGGGCCTGCGCAACTTCCGGCGGCATCCAGGCATTGCGCAACTGGACCGACGTGGAAGCATACAAACGGACGGTTTATCCGGAGCCCGCCTTTCTGAAGACCCTCGAGACGTCAACGGGAATCGCCTCGCATGTGTTCGTGGACTTTGAGCTTCGGGGATGCCCGGTCAACAAGGATCAGATCCTGGAGTTGATGGCGGCACTGCTCATCGGGCGCAAACCCGATATCCCCACCCACAGCCTGTGCATTGATTGCAAGCGCAGGGGATATCCCTGCATCCTGGTTTCAAAGGGAGAACCTTGTCTGGGCCCGGTTACCCAGACGGGATGCGGCGTATTGTGCCCCGGGCTCGACCGGCCCTGCTACGGGTGTTTCGGCCCCATGGAACAGCCCAATATCTCCTCGCTGGGAAGCTGGTTTGGTCGGCTGGGCTATACGGCAGGAGACATCAAACGCATGCTGAGGACCTTTAACGGATATCTTGAACCCTTTAAACAGGCAAGTGACTATTATGAACAACGCGAAAAATCCAGAGGAGAATAAAGAGCGGACCATCCGGGTAGGTGCGCTTGCGCGGGTGGAGGGGGAAGGCGCTCTCCACCTCGTGATGAAAGGCCGCCGCGTCGAACAAGTGCGCCTGGAGATTTTCGAGCCGCCGCGCTTTTATGAAGCCTTTCTTCAAGGCCGGCATTTCATGGAAGTGCCGGACATCACGTCACGTATCTGCGGTATCTGCCCCATCGCCTACCAGAGCGCCTCATGCTATGCCCTTGAAAAGGCCATGGGCGTTTTCGACCGGCTCGATGCGCCTATACAGAAGCTGCGCGACCTGATTTACTGCGGCGAATGGATCGAAAGCCATGTGCTGCACATGTTTATGTTGCACCTGCCCGATTTCCTGGGCTACGAGAGCGCCGTCAGCATGGCGCAGGATTACGGCGAAATCGTCAGACGCGCCCTGCGGATCAAGAAGGCGGGGAATGCCGTCATAGAGCTCCTGGGAGGCCGGTCCGTGCACCCGGTGGGCATGTGCGTGGGCGGATTTTACAGTTGCCCCGACCCGAAGGATGCGGCATCGCTGCTTCCGGAAATAAAGGCCTGCCTGGCCGACATGGCCGACCTCACCCTGTTTCTGGCGCAAAAGGTAACCTACCCTGGCTTCAAACGGGACTACGAGTTTGTCGCCCTTTGCCCCGATGACGAATATCCCATGAACCTCGGCCGCATCAAGTCGAACAGGGGCCTTGACGTGGATCAGATGGAGTTTGGAGAAGCCTTCGAAGAGCGCCAGGTTGAACACAGCAATGCGCTTTTCTCGGCCATAAAGGGCCGGGGCGCTTATTTGGTCGGCCCCCTGGCGCGTCTCAACCTCAACCACGAGAAACTGCATCCGGTTGCCGCGGACCTGCTGCCAGGGGTCTGTGCTGCGGTCGGCAAAAGCCTGCCCTGGGACAACAGCTTTCTGAGCCTGCCGGCCCGGGCCCTTGAGACCGTGCATGCCCTGGCCCTTGCGGCCGATATCCTGGAATCCTACGCGCCGCCTGCCCGCTGCCGGATTCCGATAGCGCCCCGTGCCGGGTATGGAGGGCATGGCACCGAGGCGCCCCGGGGCATCTGCTGGCACGATTACCGGACGGAAAGAGACGGTGCCATTTCATTCGCCAGGATCATACCCCCCACGTCCCAGAACCAGATGTGCATCGAGCAGGACCTTTATGAAATGGCAAAGCAGGTGGTGGACCTCGATGATGAAGAGGCAGCCACTCGATGCGAACATCTCATCCGCAACTACGATCCCTGCATCAGTTGTTCGGTCCATTTCATGAGGTTTGAACGTACATGGCGCGAAGATCCGGCAGAAAATCGATCCTGATCGTCGCCTGCGGCAATCCCGATGCCGGTGACGACGGCTTCGGACATGCCGTGGCCGAAGGCCTTCGGATGTATCCATTGCCCGGCACAACGGTTGTGGAGTTGGGAACCCGGCCGGCGGATTTGCTGGATCGGGCCCAGGGATATGCCGCCCTTATCATCGCGGATGCGGTCTGTTGCCCGGGCGAAAGACCGGGCGGCTTGATTGATGTGGACTGGTTTGATCCGGCACGTCCTTTCTTGAAGAGCGAGGGGGCATGGAGCACCCACGGCATATCCCTTGGCCAACAGATTGACCTGGGAAAATCCCTGGGGATGCTGCCCTCGGATGTACGGGTGGTGGGGGTCAATATCGCCCAAGCGGAAATCGGATGTCCAATGACGGAGTCTGTGAGGAGGTGCATCCCTGAGGCGGTAAGGATCATCAGAGGACACGCCATCTCCTGGATTTTGGGGGAATCCCACAAAGGTGATCAACGGCAAAACCCTAATTATCGGTAGGGGCTTAGCGGGGGTGATTTAGAATCGGAAAATAGATTGTAAGAGAGCCGTTCCGAACGGGAGGTAAAGGAAAAGCACCAGGGCGAAGACCGGCGAGAGGAGGGGCGGGCAGAACTTGAACGGGCTTGTTTTGTTCATCTTCCCATGCCGCGGCCCATCATCCCGGACATGCCGAGCGCGTGGTTGAACATCATGTAGTGCATCCGAGTCTGAGAGAGGATCGCATCGAGCGTTCGGGCGGTCACGGGGTCTTTCGCCCCTTGCACCAGCCGTTCATACCGGGGGATCGAATCCGCCTCCAGCCGCAAACAGATCTCATAGGCCTGCTCCAGCGTCGACGACCGCTCTACCGGATCCGTTTTCACGTTCGACGCCACCCCGTAGGCCGAGAACAATTCGCTGATCCGCTCGACATGGTCGTATTCCTGCGGAATGATCATCATGTAGGGCATAGCGGTCCGATAGAGATCCCTGTCCCTCTCATACTGGAATACGGATTTCTTCTCCAGCGCCAGGATTTCCCGCAAATCCTCGAGCCACTCCTTGTCCGGTGTGGGCAGCTCCTTCGGTATCGCCGCAGGCGCCGCCATGCCGCCCATCATTCCCGATCCCATCATGCCGCCGTGGATTTGGGCGCATGCGAGAGAAGAGGTAAAAAGCACCGTCAGCATTGCGATCACGAGCTTTTGCATAAGGATCGTTCCTTGGAGATTGACCGCCCCGCCCCATTTTCCGCTCATTCGTGGGAGGAGTTAAGGGAGGGAGAATGATCTATCAGTAGGCCGAACGGATTCGTCCCGTATCCTTGTTCACGAGGAGCTTATCCACGAGAGAACCATCTTTCGTCACGATGTCCGCCTCAAAATTATTCCCCTTCTCCTGGATCTCCCCTACCTCGAGGTTGGGATTGCGGGTGGACATGAGATACTCCTCCACCTGCTGTGTGGCTTCCTCCCTGGTCAGAGGCTCTTCGGGTAATTGGGACTGCGGTCCGTATCCGGACCGGGGGCCGTAATAGCCATCGCCCTGATCCATTATCCCCGGCCCCATGACGTAGCCCTGGCCCATCATTCCGCGGCCCCTTCCATAACCGCGTCCCATCATCCCGGATCCCATGCCGTAACCACCGCCCATCATTCCTCTACCCGTGTCATAGCTGCCGCGAGGGTCCTCATATTGCCCATACCTGGGGCAGTAACCGCCTTGCCCGGGACCATAACCGCCCGTCATGCCCGGTCCCCCCATCTGGGCGCTTGCTGCGGCGGCGTAAAGTGCAAGCCCTGCAATGAAGGCCAAGGCCGCTGCGAATACTCGATTTTTCATTTGAAACTCCTTTCCTGCTGTTCCCCACAAACGGTTCTTATGGTTTCGAAATCCTGAACCTGTGCCGAGCTCAGCCCGGCGGGGGGCGAATCTCCATTTCCTTCAGGCTCAGCTGGCTGGTCCGGCCGCTCTCCCATGCATTCGCGCCGGGGACCAGATCCGGGATGGGGATACCCTTGCGCAGATCCCGGATGCGACTTCCAGAAACCTTGAAGCGGCGATCCCGATCCTCTTCGAACCCCGGCCGCATCTGGCCGTCTGCGGTAAAACCCACCATCAGTGCGGGGATACCCATGGGCAGGTCGGAGTTTACAGTGTCCCGGGTGTGCCAGACCGTTCCGTAGGTGCTCACGATCTTCTCCATGAGCTTCCTCTCGATCCTCTCCGGGATGCCGGGGGCGATCAGCGTCCCGGACCTCACCTCATAATGATGGCTGTGCCAGAGCCTCTTCTCTTCTTCCGGAAGGGTTCTGAAGAGACGTTCGCTCAGGATGTACTCTATCCCGATCAGCCGGGCGTTTCGTGTATTGCCGTCGAAGATGACGCATTGGGTGAAGTCCTCATTCACCTGCGAGCAGAAGTGGTGGGCCTCCATCTGGTGGCCCATGTCGTCCGCGTAGAAGTGGAAGCCGTCGAGGTAGAGATTCATCGATTGCAGGAGAGATCTCCCCTGAAGCAGCGCAGCCCCTGCCTCGAGCACCCGGGTATCCATGCCCTTTTTTTGGCCTGGCGGTTTCACGCTCGGGGTGGTCCTGCTCATGTTCCTCCACATCCATACGGTGCCTGCCGCAGCGGTGGCGACCGCAAGCACTCTTCTCATATTCATTCCTCCTGCCCCAAAGCTCCCTCGCCCTCAACGGGGGAGATGGGGGTGGCAAGGCTGGTATTTGTCAGACAACTTCTGAACACCACAATAGTGATTACCTATGCGATCGTCTTCGCGAAAGAAATGAGGCCATCCTGCCATCCGGCAAGCGCAAGGGTCGTATTTCGGAGAGGAGAAAGGCTGATTGTAGATCGCCGCCCCAGAATACATATCTAGTTGTTTACGTACGATAGAAGAGGAATGGAACTTCGCCTAATTATACACTTGTAGGTTGCCATATTGCCTTTCAAGCCATGTTGTGAAAAGAAGCAGACTCTACTTCTCCACAGGCATTACGGTCCTGAACCCGACCTCCTTGAACGCTTCCCAGGGCAGCCGACCGATCCCCTCCGGAAGAACGGCATACCGGATCCCATTTGGAGACTGGGGGGTATTCTCGGGCGGCATGATGGACCATTCATCGACATTTCCGTCGAGTCCCCGGATGCCGTAGCGGTTTGGCGGCAACTGGGTCACCGAAACCGGCCCCTTCGGCCGGCTTTGCTTCACAGCCGAACTCTTGGGTAAAGGCTGTTGCATTTGTCCGTGCATCCCTTCCATATGGGTTGGGGCGCGCTGTTGAGTCTTGGCGGCAGGGACCTCTTTTTTCTCGGCATTTCCGGTCCCCTTCGCGTAGAACCATTCCGTCGTAGTGGGCAGTCGGCGCCCATAGTGGGCGGCGTAGGCCGCCGCCCCCTCCGCGGTCACCCGAACAACGGGGTGTGAATGGAGAGCAGGGTCTTTGATCACGAATTTTCCATCCTGGAAGACGATCGGCTCGTAACCCCTTGCAACTTCACCGAGCAGCAACCACGCGGCGCCGTCCCCCTTCACCGCTCCCTGTTCGACACGGACCCTTTGGAGGACGCTATTCAGAAACTCCACATACTGGTGGTTTGTCACCTCGGTCTCATCCATGTAGAACGGTCCCATACTCGCAGCGGTCACGGAGGGTTCCGATATCCCCTTCCCCGGCAACCCACCACCGGAGATGAGGTGGAGCCTGGCCCCGTCCTCTCCCGTAAGCACGCTTGGCAAAGGATCGGCTGCGCCCAATGCGGGGGGCTGTACCGGCGGTGGATCAGGGGGTTTGACGGGGGAGCGCACCTCAGAGGAGGGGCCGGTATCGAAAGCCGATTTTCCTGGTTCCCCCAAGAGGTGCCATACGGTCATGGCGAAAACCAGAAAAACAGCGGTGGCAACGCCTGTCCAGATCCACCTGGGCCTCGAAAGCAATGCCGGCATTGAGGGTTCCCTGGCTTTGCCGATGTTCCTGCCCGAACCTGTCAAGGCGAAAGATGCGAGAATTGCAGCCTGCAATTCCTCCAGGGAACCAAATCGGTCGTTTCGATCTTCTGCAGTGGCCTTGCGGATTATGCTGTCGAGCTCCAGGAAGAAGGGAGACTCGGTCTTTTTGAGAGCCGCGCTTTTGAGTGGGATGATTTGGGGTCCCATCTTCCCGTCCACGGCCTCAAAGAGCATCTTGCCGAGGGAGTAGATGTCGGAACGGTGGTCCGCCCTCTTCAGGTCCATAAAGTGCTCAGGCGACATGTAGGCGGGCGTCCCCTTGATGTCCGTGGACAAGGTCATGGAGCCTATGCGCGCCGACCTGGCGAGACCAAAATCGGCGATCCTTGGAGTATATCCGTCAAGGAGTATGTTTCCGGGTTTCAAATCCCGATGGATGATGCCGGACGCATGCAGGGCGCGGACACCGTCGAGCACAGGTAAAAAATACTTCTCCAGCCATTCCCTGGTAAGTTCCTCTTCCGGATAAAAGCCGTCCTCCGACATGGTTGAGCTGAGAGTTCCACCCGGAACGTATTCCATTGCGATGTATTCGAACTCGAGAGCGGCTTGATCCCTTTTAATGGAAAGGGAGCCATGATCGTAGATCTGAAGGATGTTCGGGTGGCGGACCTGGGCCATGGCGAGCACCTCGGTGCGGAACCGCTGAAGGCCGGACCTCAGTTCCTCCTCGTTTTCCTCCACGGATTCGAGCCATTCCCTGGAAATGATCTTGATGGCGATATCCCGCTTAAGGTTCACCTGATGGGCGCGATAGACCTCGCCCATGCCGCCCTTTCCTAAGAATTCCAGGATAACCCACTTGTCCTGGATGACGGTCCCGACTGCCAAGGTTTGCTGATACTCGTTCATAACTCCAGCTTAAAAGAGTCTCTGTTCATACGCACGCAGGGGTGCTAAACGTGAACCAGGATGACGGTGATGTTGTCCCGGCCGCCTCCCTGGATCGCTTCCCGAACCAACCTGTCGCAGGCGGTGTCTTCAACGGAAAAGGATTCCATGATCTCCTGGATCCGAGATTCGGATACCGTATGGTGCAACCCGTCGGTGCACAGGAGAAATAGATCACCTTGTCTCACTTGCTCCATACGGGTCTGGACCTCGTCAAACCCTTGCCCGATGACATCCGTAAGAATATTGCTCTGAGGGTGCCTTGCGGCCTCTTCTTCATCCATGTAGCCCATTTCGATGGAAAGTTGAGCCATGGTATGGTCCTGCGTCAGTCTTTCAAGCCGATGATTCCGCAATCGGTAGATCCTGCTGTCCCCCACATGGGCGATCAGTGCCGTTTCCTTCAAGAGGACAAGAGCGGAGAGGGTGGTGCCCATTCCTTCAAGTTCTCTTACCCTCAACGAGACATCATGGATATCCAGGTCCGCCCGGTGAAAGGCCTCATCCAGAATCCGGAGCCTGGCGTATCCAAAATCTCCGGTGTTACTTGAGCCGGACCGGTCGGCGTAATAGTAGTCGAGGAGCCGTTCGCATGCCATGCGGCTTGCCTCGGCCCCGCCTTTGTGCCCGCCCATTCCATCGGCCACAGCGAAAAGTTTTCCTAAAGAACCGCTCTCGTATCGAAGATCGTGATCATCGATGAAAAGAAAGGTGTCCTCATTTTCCTCTCTCTTCAAGCCGATATCGGTCTTGAAGCAAGTCCGTGGATTCATGTTCGGTCCGAACCCTCCTCGGTGCAACTATTTTACTTAGGGTTCGCCTCGACCCAACGCACGATGTCGGAGAAGAGGTGCTCCTCCCTGAAGACGTGCCATCCCCCCAGGCGGATATTTTGCATGGTTCTGCGGTTGATGTTCGCACCCATGATCCGGACGACCGCGGGATTGAGGATGTCGAACAGAAGACCGAGCACCGGATTGGATGGTCTCATGTGCTCCATGAGGAGCATTTTTCCTTCCGGTTTGACGACCCTGTGGAGTTCCCTCAAGCCCTTGACCGGGTCCGGCACCGAGCAGAAGACGAAGGTTGCGAAAATAGTGTCGAAAGAGTGATCCGGAAACCCGAGAAACTGGACGTCCATGTCCATCAGCTCCACTCTGCGGCCCAATAGGGCAGCCCTCTTCGCAGCCCTCTTCAGCATGCCCGAGCTGATGTCGATCGCGGTCACATCCGCACTCGAGGGGTAGTATGAGATGTTCTTCCCGGTTCCTACGCCTACCTCCAGCGCTCTGCCGGTAACCTCCTCCCGGAGCCGTGATCTCCACTGATTGAACCGGATCGCCTCCATAGGAGATTCCATGAAATCATAGAACGGTGCAATCCGTTCGTAGCGGCTTCGGGTACGGGTAATGTCCGTCGAATTGCGGTTCATAAATTCCTTGGATGTCGGCATGCTCATTCCATTTATAGAATAGAGAACGGTTTCCCCGAAAACAAGACTTCCTCCGAGTAGGGAAGAGAGCAGCAGGTCATCCCCGCCAGAGGCTGCCGACTGCTGCAAACTTTTTCTCTTCAGATACAGGATCTCGACTATTTTTATTGCCCATTCCCCCACTATCATTACTGTCATGGAGCTGACGATGTCATGGATTGGCCTTGTCGGGTTTGCCTTTGCGGCAGCATTGGTGATTCTCGCTGGATGCACATATAACATCGTCCAACTGCCGGATGGCAAAACCTTCTCCATTGACCGTGTTCCGACCACCCCGATCCATATCTCATGGGTGCACGCGGAGGAGGAGAACGGCCATTTCGTCATCATTGGAGTACTGGGAGTAGTTCTCGCGCGCTCGGTACCGGGCACGTGGCCGTGGCCGTCATCGGCCCTGGAGGCGAGATATTGGGTCGGACCAGCGTCGACTATGCGGCTAAAACCGTTTTCATAGAGTTCAATCGCCGAAAACCACTATTTGAAGCGCGTTTTCCTTTTATTCCCCCCGATGGGAGCACGATCCGCGTGGCTCTACACCAACTCCCTGGAGAACACCCGGCCTGAGGACGATCACGATTGCTAATGCCTGGGCCAGCGAAGCCTGATGTGTTCCAATGCCTCCTTGACGTTCAGTTCCGCGGTCGCGTTTCCGATTCTCAAATAGTAGCGGGGCTCATGATCGTGCTGCAAGTAGACGGGGCGGTGGCTCCCTTCCACGACCACGAGACAGACGTCCTTTCCGTCAATCGTATGAAACAGCACATGAACCAACGGGCATACATCCGCCCCAAGTCTATCCTTGACGATCCGCATGAGGAGCTGCTCGAAGCCGTCCCGGTCCTTTCTCCTGAGGGTAGCGTAATCCCTTTCCAAGCCGACAACCGCCCCGTCATCAGAAACCCCGATCAACAGGTTCCCTCCTTCGTGATTGAGGAATCCGGCCACGGTCTTTGTGAACGCCGGTTCCAATTCCCGGTTTACGCGGTTCAATTCGTAGTCCCAGCGCACGGATGATTTGAATTCGACCGTTGCGCCTTCACCGGATTCGATCAGCGAAGGAACCGTTTTCCCAAGCTCCTTTTCGAGGCTGGACACGAGTTGTATTTGCCTGGCCAAGGCCTGAGCATAAAAACCCCATCCCAGCCCCAGGAGCCCGCCGATTATCCAGAAGATGGCGGTCATCGGGAGCATCTTCGGCGTAAACGCAATCGCCATGTGATGGCCGATCACGGCAGGCAGGCCGGCTGCGGCAATCTGCTCACCCTGGAATTCAAGGAGATAGATGGCCATGGTCACGGGGTGAAGAAAGAATACCCCGACCAATATTCCTGCCACGACGTGCAGGCCGACGCGACTAGTCACTAGTCGATCTTCTCCCAATCCTCACAACCTTTAACCACCGGGAATCGGATCATCAGGGACGGGGGTTGTCCCGCTAATCCTTCAATTGCACGACATCGTTGACCCGGACATCCCCTTTCAGCACCCTCGCCTTTGCATAATGTTCATCCACCACCTCGGTGATCCTGACTTCACCTACGGTCTGGCGAGTGAAGACCTGTGCCTGCTTCTGGGGACCAGCCATGGATTTTACAAACCTGTATACCGCGTATTCCTGTCCTGCCTTTCCGCCTTCGGCAGTGCCGATGCAGATATAGGCCTCGCCTCCGGTCACTTCGAGCACCTGTCCTCTCATGAAGTACTTATGTCCTGACGGTCCCATCGTGGCGCATCCTGCCGTGGCAACAATCAGGACGGAGAGCAGAACTGCGAACATGTATTTCCCTTTCATGGAATGGACCTCCCTTCGATTGGCTGGTAAGGAAAAAGATTCGAGCATCCTGTCCGCAAAGTAAGGGCGTTTCCCCCCGCTGTCAACACGACCGAAAGCGTTGGTCATACTTGGTGCCGAGTACAATGCAATGCCTTGTAAGATGACTATAGTGTTTGGGGTATATAAAAGGCCAACCTTGTCAGATCGGTGCATCGGGCCATGCACCGGATCACCGATAGGAGCACCTTCATGGAAAGAACCAAAGACCCTGTATGCGGGATGATCTCTCGGGAGAATTTGTCCTATGAGCACGGTGGGCGTACATTCTATTTCTGTTCCGCCTTCTGCCGGGAGAAATTCATCAAGTCGCCGGACGCCTACGCAAAGCCTTCGGACATATCGGAGGAGATGTGCGCCACCGCCGGGCGGGAGATCGCCTATTTTTCCATGGAAATAGGGATTGGGCCGGGGATCCCCACCTACAGCGGCGGCCTCGGCGTGCTCGCAGGGGACACCATCAGGTCGAGCGCGGATTTGAAGGTGCCGATGGTGGCCGTAAGCCTCCTTCACCGCAAGGGCTATTTTGTGCAGAAGTTGGACGCCGAGGGTAACCAGCAGGAGCTGCCCTCCGAGTGGAATCCTGCCGCGTTCCTGGAACCCCTCGACCTGAAGGTCAGCGTCCAGGTAGAGAAGAGAACGGTCTGGATTCAGGCCTGGAGATACCAGGTAACCGGCCAGACGGGGTTTGTCGTGCCGGTTCTCTTTCTGGATGCGGATCTGCCGGAAAACGGCGCGGACGACAGGAGGCTGACCGATTACCTCTACGGCGGAGACGAGAGGTACCGGCTGGCCCAGGAGATTATTCTGGGTATAGGCGGGGTCCGCATGACGACCTTGACTTTGAAGGGGTCCGCAGCACGTGCGTCTTTACCACCCATACCCCGGTCGCTGCCGGTCATGACAAGTTCCCCTACGATCTTGTGGCGCAGGTCCTCGGCGAGATCGTTCCCTTCGATTGCCTGAGGATGCTCGCTGGGGACGAGCAGTTGAACATGACCTTGCTTGCCTTGAACCTCAGCGGACACGTGAACGGCGTGGCGAAGAAACACGGGGAGGTGTCCCAGGCGATGTTCCCGGGCTATCCCATAGATTCCATCACGAACGGCATACACGCCTTCACCTGGTCCTCTGAAAGCTTCAGGAGGCTTTATGATCGCTACATTCCGGCATGGAGAAACGATCCCCTCAGCTTGCGCTATGCCCTGAGCATACCCCTGGACGAAATCTGGGAAGCCCATGGGTCGGCAAAAAAGGAGCTCATTGAGTACGTAAATCGCCACTCGCCGCTCGTTTTCGATCCGGATATCTTCACCATCGGGTTTGCGCGCAGGGCAACCGCCTATAAACGTCCTGATTTCATCTTCACCGATGCCGCCAAGCTCGCTCACATTGCCCGGACTGTCGGTAAGATTCAGCTCATATTCGCCGGAAAAGCACACCCGAAGGACCGGCCGGGAAAGGAACTGATCAGGAGGATAGTAGACCTTGGAGATCAGCTCAGCCGGGAGATCCATATTGCCTATCTTGAAAACTACGACATGAACCTTGGGGGCCTGATCACCTCCGGCGTCGATCTATGGCTGAACACCCCCCTTGCTCCGAATGAGGCCTCCGGCACTTCCGGGATGAAGGCCGCAGTAAACGGGGTGCCGAGTCTAAGCGTTCTCGACGGCTGGTGGATTGAGGGATGTATCGAGGGATCTACGGGTTGGTCCATCGGCCCTGCCACGGGGTACCGGCGAGAAGGGCCTACGGATGAAGCCCAGGATCTGTACAACAAGTTGGAATACCTCATTCTTCCGGTCTTCTACAAGAAGAGGGAAGAGTGGATTCGAATCATGCAGCACTGCATCGCCATAAACGGCTCCTTCTTCAACACCCACCGGATGGTCCAGCAATATGTCTTGAATTCATACTTTTGATAGACTTCGATTCGGAACGGCCTTACCGGCGGTCGTCCGATCCCAAGTGGCCGTGGGTTGTTGTTCCCTCTGCCGGCCCCGGAAAAGATGCCGGATGGGTCCCCCTCGCCGCTGTAACGCTTCAGGTAGGTTCTCCCCTACAGGATGTACGTTATTGGGGCCTCTTGGATGAGGTATCTCCCCCATTCCCTGATCTCTACTCTCCGGTTAAATTCCCAGATAGAGAAGAAAGTGAGGAACATGAAGACATTCATCGTCGCCCTGATAGCCTTAGTCGTAATTGCCGGCAGCATTTGGGTCTATGTGTGGACCGGCAGCTACAATATTTCCGCCGCGTCGCCTCACTGGTCCATTACGCTCGAGATGCTGGAGACTGTGCGCGACCGATCCATTGTTGCACATAGCAAAGGCATCAGCACACCCCCGTTGGCGGCCGAGACAGAGCGTGCCGAGAAGGGGCTCCACCATTATCATCCCATGTGCCGGTTGTGCCATGGTGCGCCAGGTTATGAGCGCGAAGAATTCGCCATGGGACTTTACCCGGGCGCACCCGATCTCGCCTCAGGGCAAATCCAGCAGGAGTGGAACGATGCCGAGCTCTACTGGATTGTCAAGAATGGACTTAAAATGACCGGCATGCCTTCCTTTGGCGTAACCCACGATGACGAAGATATATGGGGACTGGTGGCGTTTGTGAGACGTTTGGCCGGCGTGCAGCCTGCCCAATACCGAGCGCTGGTTGAGAAAACCGGCCTTGAGAAGGAGACGGAACGGAGTCACGAAAAAGAAGCGGATCATCACTGAAATGACAGTCAGCCAGGGAGCTTGCGTAAACAAATCTTACGGGGGAAAAGAACATGCTGCAAACGGTCGATACCGGTAAGCGTTCAATCCAAGCATACCGTGGAGTAGCGCCTGATGCGGTCCTGGACGACCTTTTGCACGTTGCCGAGAGCCTGAGGGGGAGCCGTATCGTACAGATCAATGCAACCCCTTACGGGGGTGGAGTCTCGGAGCTCCTCCGCTCAGCGGTCCCGCTCCTGAACGACCTTGGAATTATAGTGGACTGGAAGGTGATCTCGGGAGATAACGCCTTTTTCGAGGTCACCAAGAAGATACACAATGCTTTGCAGGGCGCTAAGACGGGACTAACCGAAGAGGAGAAGGCAATATATACCAGGAACACGGAGAGTAACGCGCGCAACTTTGAAGAGAACTACGACTTCGTCGTCATCCACGACCCTCAGCCTGCAGGGATGCTTTCCTTTCACGGCAAGGGGTCAGCCCGCTGGGCCTGGAGATGCCACATCGACACTGCAAAGCCCAACCCCGAGGTCTGGGAGTTCCTGAGGGGATTTCTCAACGGCTATGACGCCGCCATCTTCACCATGCGAGAGTTTACCCCTCCCGATCTCCCTGTTGAAAACATAGAGATCATCCCTCCGGCAATCGATCCCCTGAGCCCCAAGAACATGGCGCTCGCAGACGGAATGGCACGCCAGATCCTGGCGTGGATCGGCATAGAGCTCGGCGGACCTCTTGTGACCCAGGTTTCACGATTCGATCCCTGGAAGGATCCGCTCGGAGTCATCGCCGCATACCGGCTTGTGCGAAGGGAAATCCCGAATCTGCAGCTCGTTCTCGCGGGCTCCATGGCCTTGGATGATCCTGAGTGTTGGGGTATCTACAGGGAGATCATGAAGGAAACCGAGGATGATCCTCTCATCCACCTTTTTACAAACCTCACGGGAGTCGGCAACATTGAAATCAACGCCTTTCAGCGCCTTTCGGACGTGGTTGTACAGAAATCGATCCGCGAGGGCTTCGGGCTTGTGGTATCGGAGGCTCTGTGGAAGGGGACCCCCGTGGTTGCTGGAAACGCGGGGGGCATCCCATTGCAGATGCCGGAGGGCGTCGGGGGCATGCTCGTTGAGAGCGTAGAAGAGTGCGCTCAGGCCATTCTCGATCTCTTTCATGATCCTAAGCGCGCAGAGGAGCTTGCCACCCGGGGGAAGGAACGGGTGCGCGACTACTTCCTTCTCCCACGACTTCTCCTGAACGAACTCTCCCTTTTGCTCGCTCTTGCAAAAGAGCCTCCGTCCCTAGCGGTCGTCCCCGAGATCAGGCGCGATCCGGTCTGCGGAATGGCGGTCGAGGAATCCGCCATAAGCCTTAAGCGAAACGATAAGATCTATCTCTTCTGCTCAGAGCAGTGCCGTACGAGGTTCAGTATCCAACCGGAGCGCTATCTGGTTTCGAGGAGCCAATGAAGACATTCGTCCTCAGCATTATGCCTTTGAACGATTCCCCCTTCTATCCAAAAGTTTCCACTTTCCTGATTGAGAAATGAACCTATATTATGACTATCCGGGCTGTAATGCCCATGAACCGGCCCCGGCAGTTAATCCATCCTTTGGAGGCTACTAAGTAATTGCTGTTTTCAACGGCTGTCTGTCACATGGTTCCGGGGTCGGCTACAGGTAAGAAGATGGAAGGATATGTCAATAGAGCTTTGAAGAGAGTGAACCAAGCCTTTTTGGGCTTTATCGCTTTGGCCATGCTCCTGTGGATGCCGGATTTCGGTCTTGCGGCAACGGGAGATGCATCCAAGGATTTGGGGTGGTACGATCCCATGGATTGGTTCGACAAAGGGGGAGATCTTCCTCATGAATCCCAGTGGCATTATTACACGTATGGATATGTGCCGAGGCATTTCCCGCAGGAAATTCGCCCCTACTATGCACCCATGGAAGAGGAGATGCCTCCCGGGAGCCCCCAGATGGAGCACTACGAGGGAGAAATCCTCGATGTCAGAACCGCGTGGTTTCGGAATGCGCCGCTTCAAGTCTTTGCGAGAGTTCGCTTGGATAGCGGTGTTACCACTGCCGTCGACCTCGGTCCACGAAGTCAGCTCAACTTCATCGACCTCGGAGCACTGAGAGGGAAACGGGTCGCCATTCTGGCGCACCCCGCAACGATCGAAGGGGGGAAGGCCCTGGTAGCCCATCAGATTCAACTGTACGGCATCACGACTCGGATCTACTGGTCCTTGCCGACTCCATGAGGCCTACGGCCCAAGCTGTGTGATCGAGTCCAAAACCTCCCGGCCTACCCGTCCGATTTCAAGGGTACATATTTTTTGTCCAGAGAATACAGGATTACTCCTATTTCTGCCTACCTTGGTACCATATTAAAGTAGTCAACATTCCTCAATTAACCTTTTTCACATCAAATATTCATAGTCACTTGTCTGAAAAGACTCCTGTGTAGAGTTTTGACAAGGAGATGCAGAGATCCTGATCAAAATGGAGACTCAAAGCGTTGAAACGGACATTGCAACCCGACATTCAGGAGGGATTGCCATGATTGTCGCCTTTCGTTTGATGGGGATTGTGCTTTGCATGTGCATGCCGCTCTCAGGGTGTTATTTACCGAGGCCAGGACAGGATACGGCGGTCTCTGTCTACCAGAGGGCTGCCCCCTCTCTCGTGGAGGTTGTCTGTTTCCTGAGGCAGGGAGTGAGCATTGATCGCTTCGTCCGGCAGGAAGTGATTGGTTCGGGGTCGATTATTGACGATCGAGGACACATCCTGACCAATTGCCACGTGCTCCGGGCGCTTCGGGAGGCACAGTCCATCGAAGCGGTCCTCTTTGATGGCAGCAGGTGGCCGGCGTCGGTGGAGGAGGCGATACGATAAGCGAGGATGAAGAGGAAGGAAGATCCGTTGACTCGACAGACACCCGTTTTATAGCAGTGTGGAAGCGAGGCCGGCTATATACATGATTCCGGCGGCCATATAATCCTCAGATTGAGCAACAGCACAGTAATCAGCTGGTGGAAATGGGAACCCATGGGCAGTATGAAAGAGCGGACGTAGTCAGGACTCGTTTCCGTTAAATCGACCGGCGCTTTGCCTTCAGCCTTCTCTCTTCACGGGCGGAGTAGAGTACCGGCACGACAAAGACGCTGAGAAGGGCCAGGACCATTCCGCCGAAAGAGGGAATCGCCATGGGCACCATGATATCCGACCCGCGGCCGGTGGAGGTCAGGACCGGGATGAGGGCCAGGATCGTGGTAGCTGAGGTCATGAGGGCCGGGCGTATTCTTCTGATGGCGCCCTCGAGTATCGCTTCCCTTACCTCTTCCACCGTGGTTGTCGGCCGTGCCGCAAAGCTTTCGTCCAGGAAGGTGGCAACCAGCACACCGTTATCCGATGCAATGCCGAAGAGCGCGAGAAAACCCACCCAGATGGCGACGCTCATGTTGATCGGGTTTACCTGAAAGAGGTCCCGCATGGAGACGCCAAAGGCCGCAAAGTTCAGAAACCATTCCTGCCCATACAGCCAGATGAGAATGAACCCTCCGGACCAGGCGACCACGATGCCGGTGAAAACCATCAACGTGGTGCTCACCGAGCGAAACTGGAGGAAGAGGATCATGAAGATGATGAAAAGGGCTAGAGGCAACACCACCGCCAGCTTTTTCTGGGCGCGCACCTGGTTCTCGTAGCTTCCGGCAAAGGAGTAGCTTACCCCTGCGGGAAGCTCCCATTCACCGCTTTGAAGCTTGCCTTGGAGGTAGGTTTGGGCCTGCTCTACCGCGTCCACCTCGGCATAGCCCGCCTTTTTGTCGAAAATCACATACCCTACAAGGAAGGTGTCCTCGCTCTTGATCATCTGGGGCCCCCGCACATAGCGGATATCGGCCAGCTGGGCCAGAGGAATATGGGCTCCGTCCGGTGCGGGAACGAGGATTTTCTGGATATCTTCGATGTTGTCGCGGAGCTCACGGAGGTAGCGCACCCGGACAGGGTAACGCTCACGTCCCTCGACGGTGGTGGTGATCCTCTTCCCGCCGATGGCCACCTCTATCACATCCTGCACGAGCTGAATCCGGATGCCGTAGCGGGCAATGGCGCGCCGGTTGATCTCGATTTCCCAGTATGGCTTTCCCACGATCCTGTCGGCGACCACCGTAGCCGGTTCCACGGACACCACCTGCTTGAGGTATTCTTCGATCTGAAAACCCACCCTCTCGATCGTATCCAGATCCGGCCCCTTCACCTTCACGCCCATGGGGGCGCGCATTCCGCTCTGGAGCATCACGATCCGGGCCGCAATGGGCTGGAGCTTCGGGGACGAGGTGACCCCGGGCATCCCGGATACCCGAACGATCTCATCCCAGATATCGTCGGGCTTCCGGATCCCCGGCCATGGTTCCCTTCCAGGGTTGAGAGCGGGGTCGAGGGGCGGACGCCACAACCGGAAGGGTATGCCGTCGGAGTCCGGAATCAATCGCCCATTCCCGTCCCTTTCAAATACTCCCCGCACCTGGTAAGACTTGCCGTCGAGGGCAGAAACAGGCTTGCCGTCCCGGTCTCGATAAAGGCCTGTCTCATCCGGCAGAAACTTGAAGCGCAGCCGTTCTCCACCTCGGTCGACGACATATTCCGGCTTGTAGTTGATGTAGGTCTCGTACATGGAGATGGGGGCAGGGTCCAGGGGGGATTCCACGCGGCCCAGTTTCCCGACGGCCGAGTCGATCTCGGGAATGGAAAGGATGGCCATGTCCTGCTTCTGAAGGATCTCCTGCGCCTTTCCGATGGAGGCGTGGGGCATGGCCGTGGGCATGAAAAAATAGGACCCTTCGTCCAGAGGCGGCATGAACTCCCTCCCGAGAGCGGGGAATTCTTCTCTCAGGGAGGCGACCACCCGGGTTTCGAGGATTCTTTCAGGCAGCCAGCCGAAGAAGAAGTCGAAACCCAGCCAAGTGAGCCCACTGAAAAAGAGGATAAAAAGAGGAAGCGAAAGGAAAAGGAGTTTGTGGCGCAAACACCAGCGGAGCATGGTACCATAGAGGTTCTGAAAAATCCTGAACACCAAGAGCAGCCCCCCCAGGATCACGGCCACAAAGAGGAAATTCCGGATCACCCCTCTTTCAGGCCCCAGAGGGAGCCAGTCGATGGTGAGAAGGAGGGCGACGGCTACCACGATGATCCAGTTGACGGAGGCGGAGATTCCCACAACGATCTTCTCGGGCAGCCATCTTTCAATCAGATGGTAAAGAGCGATCAGGAAGACGATACCGCCGACCCACCACCGGACAGTGAAGGCCAGGTAAATACCGAAGAGCGCCATTCCCAGGTAGAAGGCCCAGCGAGTCCAGGAGACCTTCTCGCGGCCTTCTGGTTTTTTCGTAAAAAGGATATGGGCCATGGGAGGGATCACGGTCAGGGCCACGATGACCGATGCAATCAGTGCGAAGGTCTTGGTGAAGGCGAGCGGCTTGAAGAGCTTTCCTTCCGCCCCCACCATGGTAAAGACCGGCAGAAAACTCACCACAGTGGTGGCTACAGCAGTGAGCACCGCGCTCCCCACCTCTTTCGAGGCCTGAAAAATCGCTTCCAGCCGATTCTCTCCGGGCCCGAGCGCATCCACCTTCTTGAGGATGTTTTCGGATACCACTACGCCCGTATCCACCATGGTCCCGATGGCGATGGCGATGCCTGAAAGGGCCACGATGTTGGCATCCACCCCGAAGACCTTCATGGCCACAAAACTCATGAGGACCGCAAGCGGCAGGAGCCCGGATATGAGAATGGAACTCCTGAGATGGGCCACACTGACCAGCACCACGATGATGGTCACGAGGATTTCTTGAAAAAGGGCCGAGTTCAGGGTCCCCAGAGTCTCATAGATCAGACCGGTCCGGTCGTAGAAAGGGACAATGGTCACCTGACTCTGCGTGCCGTTCGGAAGCTCTTTCCTGGGAAGCCCCGGGGCGATCTCCTCTATCCGCTCCTTGACGTTCCTGATCGCGGCGAGCGGGTTTTCCCCGTAGCGCACCACCACGACCCCGCCGACCGCCTCCATGCCCTGCTTGTCGAGAATGCCTCTTCGCAGGGCAGGCCCTGTGGAGACACGGGCCAGGTCCTGTACTCTAACCGGCACGTTGTTCTGAACCTTGACGACATTCTCCCGGATATCCTCAAGCGACTTGATGAAACCCAACCCCCTGATGAGGTATTCCACCTCGTTCTTCTCGATGCTGCGGGCGCCCACGTCCAGGTTGGAGCTCCTGACCGTTCGGACAACCTCATCGATGCCCACGTCGTAAGCGCGGAGCGCGTCGGGATCCACGTCGACCTGGTACTCCCGCACGAATCCCCCGACCGATGCCACCTCGCTGACCCCTCCGGCGGAAAGCAGCGCATAGCGCACATACCAGTCCTGGACGGTCCGCAACTCGTCGAGGTTCCATCCGCCGGTCGGATTTCCCTCCGGATCCCTTCCCTCGAGCGTGTACCAGAAGATCTGCCCCAGGGCCGTGGCATCGGGTCCCAGGGCGGGTTGCACAGCCTCCGGCACAGTACCGGCAGGAAGACTGTTGAGCTTCTCCAGCACCCGGGAGCGGGACCAGTAGAAATCCACCCCTTCGGCGAAGATGATGTAGATGGTGGAAAAACCAAAAAAAGAGTAACTGCGGACCGTTCGAACCCCCGGGATGCCGAGGAGGGCGACGGTAAGTGGGTAGGTGATCTGATCCTCCACGTCCTGGGGAGAGCGACCCATCCACTCGGTAAAGACGATCTGCTGGTTTTCACCGATATCCGGTATGGCATCCACCGGCACGGGATCCCGAGGAATTCCTGGGAGATTCCAGTCGAAGGGCGCCACCAGGATGCCCCATCCCACGAAAAGAAGGACCACCAGGGCGACCACGATCTTGGTCTCCAGGCAGAACCGGATCAGACGATCCATCAGCGTGGCGCCGGAGCGGTCATTCATGACGATGGACTTCTACCTCCTTCTTCGGAGCGGCCTCAGACGGAGGACCCAGCTGCAGTTGCTCGCTCAACCGCCGGATGTGGCCGCTCAGCGATTCATATGCGCTCCTCGCCTGCTTCAAGTCTCTGGCGTCACTCCCCTCCAAAGCGTCGTTTTGAATCAGCATGGCCATCTCCTGCCAAACCATGCGCGGGTGACCGGTGAGAAGGTCCGGATCCACCTTCCCGACCGATTCCCCCAGACTGGAGAACTGCTTACGGATCTGCACGAGCGGACCTGACTCAACCGCCTGAGTAACCGCCCTGTACCCATTCAGCACAGGTTCAAGCTGCGATTTGAACTCTTGCGGGATCTCAACCATGGATTTTTCACTGGCCACGGGACCAGGTCTTTCTGTGGTCCCGTGTTGATGCGCCATGCCGCTCCCTCCCCCTTCCGGGCTCATCATGCTGGGCTTGGCAAGGATCTGTACGGCGCTGTCGATCAGGAAGTTGCCGTTGACGACGACAAGCTCTCCCTCCTTCAGCCCGCTTCGCACCAGGTAGTGGTCTCCGCCTCGCGGGCCGAGAACGACTTCCCTCCCTTCATAGGCGCCGGGATGTTCCGGAACCGCCACATAGACGACCGCGCGTTTTCCGGTAATGAGGGGGGCGGAATCAGGAATGACCAGGGGTGGATTTTCCGCCTTGTCCTGATCCAGGGTCACTTTTCCATCGGCACCGATGGTTGCCCGCGCCGATCCGTGGACGAGCATACCCGGTTTCAGTCTCCCGTCAGGATTCGGGGTGGTGATGCGGACGTCGACCGTGCGGGTCTTCTCGTCGAGAAAAGGATCGATGAATTCGACCTTTCCCTTGAAGACTTCACCGGTATAGGCTTCAGTGGCGAATTCCACTTCCTGACCCTTCCGGATCCAGACCAGATCGGTTTCATACGCCTCCATCTTCACCCAGACCTTGGAAAGATCGGCAATGGTATAGATGCGGGTTCCGGTCTGGACATACATCCCTTCCTGGGCGTTCTTGTGGACCACCGTGCCCCCGATCGGGGCTGTGATGGTAATATGGTCGGTGGGCTCCCCTCGTTTAATGATCTCATCGATCTTCTGCTTTGAGAGTCCCCATAACTGGAGCTTCTTCCGTGCGGCTTCCACCGTGGCTTCGGTCGATTTCTTGATGAGGGGAAGGCGCCCGCTTTCCATTCTTTTCCCCGCCTGAACAGCCTGCAGCAGCTCCGCCTGCGCGGTGAGGAGTTCGGGACTGTAGAGAGAAATGATGGGGTCGCCCTTTCGTACGACCGTGCCCGTGAAATCCACATACAGGCGATCGATTCGACCGGGAACCCAGGCCGTTATGTTGAAAACCCGCGTCTCGTCATATTCGATCTTTCCGACCATGGGAACTTCGCCGCTCACGAATCGCCGCAGGACCGGGGTGACCTCGATCTCCGCAACGCGCACTTCATAAGGGGAAAGCTGGATTGCCCGTAGGCCGCCGTTGGTAGCTGCCGGACTTTCCTGCTTGGCTGCAGAGTCGGTTTGGGTTCCGGGGTGCACATGTTGGGCATCTGCAAGGTCGGATGTGAACCATCTTAGCACCGGGAAGAGAACCCCCCATGCGAGCACCAGAACCGCGATGTATCTCTTCATGCTGACCTCAGGCTCCCGTTCGCTTTAAAGATACGTAATCCCCTGTATAGACAAATACAGATAAATACCCCCTCCTTGAAATAGGGGCTTTCCTGTATTTACAAGAGAGCCAAATGTGTATCTCCTTGGAGAATGGCTCTAATGGAGCCTGCCATGATTCTTCCCACGGGGGGACACCATGAAAATGCGAACTCCGCTTCTAAAATGGATCATCGGGGTGGCCGCGATCTGGCTATTCACATCCGGTCTGTCGGTTGGGGCTGAAAGTGGGGAACAGAGCCCGACCCGAACGGAGTCGTCTTTGCCTGATGTATCGGAAGAGGCGGCCCTAAAGTCCGTGGAGATGCTTTCCGGGTACCTGAAAACGGCGGCCTTGAACAATCCGGAATTGGAGTCGGCGTTCAAGCGCTGGAAAGCGGCCCTTGAGAGGATTCCCCAGGTAACGGCCCTTCCCGACCCAAGGTTTACATTTGCCTACTTCTTCGAATCCGTAGAGACCAGGGTGGGACCACAGCGGGCAAGACTCGCCCTGTTTCAGACCTTCCCGTGGTTCGGGACCCTGGACCTCCGGGGAGAAGCGGCCATGAGCGGTGCCAATGCAGCCAAAAGCGAGTACGATACGCTCAAGCTCAAGATCTTCTACGATGTGAAGAACAATTTCTACGAATATGCCTATCTGGCCCGGGCCGTCGAGATCACGCGCGAGAATGTAGAACTCCTTCGTTTCCTGGAGAGCGTGGCCAGGTCGCGCTACAGTGTGGGTGCAACCCCTTACTCCGATGTCGTAAAAACCCAGGTTCAACTCGGACTGCTCGAGGACCGGTTGAGGAGTCTGATCGACATGCGAAGACCGACCGTGGCCAAGCTTGCGGCGGCTATGAACTTGCCCGTGGACACAAAGCTCCCGTGGCCTCCTGCGGTCCCCCTGATGCGGATCAGCATGGCCGACCAGGAAATCCTCCAGGTACTCCAGAAATTGAATCCGCAACTTCAGAGGTACGATTACCTCGAGGCCAGGGATGAGGCGGCCGTCGAGCTGGCCCGGAAAGAATACTATCCCGAGATCACCTTCGGCATGGAGGATGTGGTCACAGGGTCTGCGGTTCTTCCCGCGACGCCCGACAGCGGTCAGGATGCGGTCATAGGATCCGTGACCATCAACATCCCCTTCTGGTGGGAAAAGAGAAGGGCCGCCGTCCGGGAAAGCCGGGAAGCGCTCGCGGCAACCAGAAAAGGCGCGGAGTCCTTGAAGAACAATCTTTTTTCCGACGTGGAGCTTGCGCTCTTTAAATTTCGTGACGCTCAGAGAAAGATCGATCTTTATCGACATGCGCTTATCCCAAAGGCCGATGAAGCCCTGGGGGTCACTCTCGAGGCATTCCAGGCCGGAATCCGAAGCTCGCTGGACCTGATCGACGCGGAACAGACCCTGTTGGAACTGGAGCTCTCGTTTCTGCGGGCGCTTGCGGACCAGGCCCAGAGGCTGGCGGAACTGGAGATGCTCATGGGGAAGGAGATTCCCTGCGAGGTGCACTGTGTGGGTCTTCCCCTGAACAAGATCTCACCTGGGAGGCAGAACTAGGTAGATGGTCACGGGGTCTTTCTCCCAACAGACATGAGGCCGGTTAGCCTGTATGCGGATCTTCGAAGGGTACGTCTGGCTACTATCCCTCTGCTGGGCAATTACAGGTAACAGCTTATTGCACGGGTACATAGTTCCACAATAACGTCTCCCCAAAATCAAAGTACATATTCATGGTCAATCGCTTCCTTTCACCAGCAGCCTTAAACCGGAGCTGCTCCACTCCCGAAGCAAGAGTACTGATTCGAAGGCAGTTCATCCGTGACCGAAAGGAGAATGAGTATGAAAACATGGGGGACAAAGAGGGTGATCCGCATCACTGCCACAGCACTCCTGCTTGTTTCTGCGGCCGCAGGGCCGGTCGCCGCCATCGAGCAGAGGGACGAAGTCTCCTATTTGAGGGGTCCGTACAACATCGCGTTCTTCCATCGGCACAATCAGGCCTTCCGGATCTCGGCCGCAATACACTTTGCCCATGCCAAGCAGCACGACATCCTGCAGCTGACCCCGCTCAGTAGACACGAGGAGGCAGATATCGAGACCGATGCCGAGTACCTCGCGTGTCTCTACAACCCTCCCCGCACCGAACCGACCATGGAGTACTTCGGCCCATACACGGCACGTTTCGCCTTCAATCTCTACAGGGCCATTGACTGGACCCACATGCACCACGAGCAGACCTATGACGTGCTTTCAGAGAAGTCCATTCCCTGGTCCGATAAGGGAAATTGGACGGATCGATCGGTGCGTTACTACCTGGAAAAACTGGACGTCCCCAGGAGCCCGGCGCCGCTCGACGTGACCATGCGCCGCGCGGGGGTGATGATGAAGCCCTACACGACGCTTTTCCGCAACTACTATCCACGCTCCAACAACTTCTTCTATGCGGCCCACTGGTGGCACCCCGTGATTTACGAGGCCATGATGCTCGGGGGGAACGACGAGGAGCAGGAGAAGATGGTGAAGGAGACAGATTCCACCTATTACTCCCAGGTCATCCAGAACCGGCCCCTGAGGATGCTTCTCAGCAGGGAGATCATGCCCCGCTACTCCCGGCTTTCGCCGGAATCCGCCAACATCTTCGATAACCTGCACATGCTCCACGGTATCGCCTACGACATAATCGCCTACGACAAGTGGACGCCGGAGGAGAAGCGAAAAGAGCTCTACCGGGTGATCGAGGCCATGAGCTACCAGCCGGGGGACGAGAAACTCGCCAGGAAGTTCTCTCTCCCTCACCCCGACATGGACCCGAGGGTCTATTCGGACTGGATCCAGGGGGTCCAGGGAGACATGAACCGGATCATGGAGGAGATGATGATGGAGATGATGCCGGTGATGATGCCGGGCGGGATGTCTGACGAGATGAAGAAAAAGATGATGGATCAGTTCCATAAGAAGCTTGCCCCAGGCATGCAGGAGGGGGAGATCCCGGGCAGTATTCACGATGCGATGAAGCAGCTCATGCCTGACATGAAAATGGACCCGGAGTCCATGAACCCAGGTGTACCGCCCACAAAGATGATCGAGGCCATGCTAAAGGGCTGGAATGAGAAATACGGCAATATGCCGGATGTCGCCCCTATCACCATGGCGAGCGAACCCACCCCGCCCGCCCTCCCTGCAGGCGCGGTGAAGCCCATGAGCGTACAGGATGTGACCAGGCCGTGAACCAGGTTTTCATGGAGGAAAAAGAGATGAGACCGAACTGTGTAGAAAAATGGATGGTTGTCCTGGGGATCTTCCTCATCGTGGCGGTCGCGGGTCTCTTCGGCCCGGGCGTGTCCCCATCGTACGCTGCGGATCACTATAACCTGGAGGAGGGATTGCCCGTTCAGGTGGAGGACGCTCTACCGACCGCCTATCGCAACCGGGAGGTGCAGGGGCTGATCCGCTGGGACCACACCAAAGAGGGGGAGGAGCGGTTGCGACTGGAGCCGCGATTCGAGATAGGGCTCTGGCGAAACCTGGAGGCGGAGGTCGCGGTCCCGTTCAACTATGGGTCCGCGGTCGATGACAAGGGGATAGGCGATGTGGAGGTCTCCGCGCTTTATAATTTCAACCAGGAGACTCTCCTCTACCCCGCACTGGCCATCTCGGGAGCGGCCATATTCCCCACGAGCGATGAAGGGGAGGGGGTGGACACCAGGGCCAAGTTTATCGCGACAAAGTCGATCTGCAGGAGTGCGCTGTTTCATAGGCTCCACCTGAACGTAGTCTGGAACCACAACACCGATGCGCTCCCTGACGAGCGGGACGACTATTATTCCGCAATCATCGGCTACGACCGTGCCATCACGGCAGACGCCTTTCTGATCCTGGATCTGGTGCGGGAGCAGCAGAAAGAAAAAGATCAGACCTACAATCTCTTAGAGGCGGGAATCCGCTACCAGTGCAACCCTCTCACCGTCTTTACCTTTGGGGTGGGCACCGGCATTGGGGACGACTCCCCGGATTTCAGGGTGGTTGTCGGCTTCCAGAGATCCCTGACCTTTTAGCGATGCCATCGGAACACAGTGGTGTCTCGGTTGTCGAAACGGAGTCGGCGGGCCGGATTGATCCTTTCCCTTTATGGATTCTCCTTTGTATTCAACTTCGTATGGGAATCCGTGCACGCCGTGTACCTGTATCAAGGACACGACCTCAATGCCCGAATTTATGTTCCAATGGTCGTCTATGTCTCCACATTGGACGGCATTCTGATCATCAGTGTTTATCTCTTGGTCTCACTCCTCTTGAGAGATATCCTGTGGCTTAGAGATTTGCGAAGAACCCCCATCTGCCTTTTTCTTCTGATCGGCCTCGTCACTTCAGCCACAGTGGAATACGTCTCCGTGCATATTCTCTCTCGGTGGACATACCTGCACGCCATGCCGACCCTATTCGGCATAGGTCTATCTCCTCTTTTCCAGTTACCCGTCACAGGTCTATTTTCCGTCCGAATCACACAAAAGCTTCTCTTCTGTAAATGTCTTTCAGAGGTTTAAGACTTTCGTGGTTTTTAGGGGGTCAGGTGTGAACCTGGTCTTCACTTTATATCCCCCTCTCGGTTGATATTGCACCATCCTCCCGTTAACGTATTACAAGAAACATCGGGAGATGGATCAAGTTTTTAGGAGGCAAAGTCATGAACAAGGATCAGGAAGAAGAAAGGACTGTCACGGCCTCTGAGAGATCTGAGGGCGAAGGAGAGTTGATCTTCGGGCCGGGCATGGACGGCATGGGAACATTTACCGCCAAGATGGCAATCGATCGCAAGCTGCGGAAAGAACTATTGGAAAACTACGACCTTGTCGAAGTCGTCAACAAGGGGAGATATTACACCGCCAAGGCTCTCAGCAAAGATGGTCAATGGGTCTTTGAACTTCTCGTCGATAAACAGCGGGGATCCCTTGAGATCGTCAGCAAAACGAAGTCCGGGGCCGCATCATGAAGGTGTGCGGGGTGGCTCGTATAATCGGTATGGAACAGGTGTATCGAGAGACTCGAGACCTTTCTCATCCTTGACAAACGTTGTTGGGAGACTCACTGTTTTCACCAGAATCTGATCAAGGAGGCTATACACATGAAAAAGCATTTCAGAAACCTGGCGGCGGTTTTTCTGGCCGCAGTCTTTATGGTGTTTGCCGGTTCTGCTATTGCCCAGCAAGGCGGAGGTATGGGCAGCGGTGGCATGCAGGGCGGTATGCGAGGAATGCAGGGCGGCGGAATGCATGGCGACATGGAGCGTGGCGGCGCCGTCGGACAGCAACCGATGATGGGACAAGGCATGTCCGATAACATGGGGATGATGTCTCAGATGATGAATGACATGCACCAGATGATGAACCAGGGGCAAATGAGCCCGGAGCATCAGCAGCAAATGATGGAAATGATGAACCAGATGGGCCAGATGATGCAACAGATGAGCGGTCCCCACAATCCTCAGATGGAACAGCAGCACAGCGAGCGGCTTAGCCAAATGCAAAGACGTCTGGAGGGGATGAAAGGTCGGATGTAGGGGCGTGTGTAAAGGCCTTAACGCCTGTGGGCATCAATGAGAGTGTGAGCTGGGGGATTCCGGCACGGGCCTGGAAAAGGTTCTTTTCCAAGGGGCCTTCTTCGTGCGGGAATCTCCCGTTTCCAAACTGAGGTGAAACATCGCCTCTCCTTCATAGAGTTCCGCGTTCAGGAAGACGGGAGAAGCGCCATGTGCCTGACTTAAAGATTCTTCCCCGTCGAGCACTTTCCATTTACCCCCTGAGCGAAGCGCTTCGAGCAGGAGGGATCGAAATCTGCCCTCCCGAATGAACTTCCCGCTGACCTTTGCGTTATCCAGTACAATGGTGTCGTAGGGTCCCTGATTTTCAGCCAGAGCGGCGCTCCCTTCTCGAGCCAGATCCTGCACGACCGCTTCGACCTTTGGATCTCCGGAATTCCACTTGTCCTTCATCATCGGCCCCATCATGGGCACCATCATGATCGGGCAGCCGGAAAGTGTAAGGAGAAGAAGCAGAATAGAGAATATCTGCAGGATCCTTTTCATGATTTCCCCTCAGAAATCGACATTCTGAAGACGGTGCTTGTTCTTCAAAGGCAGTGTCACTCGGAAGGTGACGCCCTTATCGTTATTCGGATAAAAGGAGATGTTCCCGCCGTGAGCAATCACGATCTTCTTGGCAATGGTAAGTCCAAGACCGGTTCCTCCCTTCTTCTTGGAGAAGAAGGGGTAAAAGACTCTTTTCCGGTCCTCTTCCAGGATGCCATGGCCGCGATCAGAGACCTCCAAGACCGCCCGGCTCCCATGGCGAAGCGTCCTCACGGTCACGATCTCGCCTGGGGGAGAGGCCTGAACTGCGTTCGCGATGAGATTGATGATCACCTGCTTGATACTGTCCTTGTCCATCATGCAATTCGGGATCACGGGATCGAGCTCGTTCTCCAGCGCAGTTTTGCACTCGCCGTCCGCGCACCTCATCACTTCGATGCATTCTCCTGCAATTTGGGTCAGGTTGCAGGATGAAGCCTTCAAATGGAGAGGACGGCTGAAGTTCAGCATGTCCTTGACCATGCCCTCCAACCGCGCAGTCTCTCTGATCACCATATCGATCTTCGCTCTGTCCGGGTTGTCCTCGTCCATTTTTCTGCGCACCTGGGCTGCAAGACCTCCGATCGCAATGAGGGGCGACTTCATATCGTGGGAGATCTCGGAAACCGCCATCCCAACCGCCGCCAGTCTCTCGGATCTGAGTCTTGCCCGCTGTTCCCGCACCTTAGATTCAGCAAGGTACCCGAGGATGAAGGCAATCAGGAAAAAGAGGCCTCCCTCCAGGAGCTGGTGATAGCTCTGGGAAAAACCTTCCCATTGATCGATTCCATGGGGGAGGTAGAGGAGAAAAATGATTATTGATGTGGAGACGGCGCCCCAGAACCCGAACCAGAAAGTTGCGAGAATGAGCGGGATGTAGAAAAACAGCCGATAAACCTCGTGTTGAAGGTGAAAGGCATGGCCAGTTGAATAATGGAGAGTGAGCAAGAGGGCTATGAGGAAACAAATTATAAAGAGCTTGATCTTTCCTCCCCGGGTCAAGCTCCGAGCAGAAACGCTTAGGCCTCGTGCAACGGCTGGAAAGGTGTTCAACATTTCTAGGGCCTCAGAGACCAGTCTCTTATTTAAGGTCAATATAAATGGCGTAAGCCGAAAATCAAGTCGAAGCCGGACTATCTTCTTGCTCGATTCAGTGACTTCCGGGAAAGCCCAAAACAGGTTTAGATAGAGTCAAATACTCACCTCATTCTCGTAGTCCCCATAGCTACAATGGAGAATAGCATGCAGATTGTATAAGTAGTATGGAAACATTGTGAATTTCTTATGAACCTCCTCGGAACTTCCGTGAATTTGCCCGAGTGAATGATTCCTTTTTCCTAACCGCATGATATACTTTTTTTAGTATCTGAAGCTCGGCTCACAGTCCGAATTCTTCCACTCGATCATCACCCCCACCCTATCACCGGAAATTTTGCCGTGGGTGCGCCGGTAAAATCTCGTTGCTTTGCCCGAATGAAAGGAGGGGAACATCATGGACGAACACTTCTCCCTCATAAGGATCCAGGACAAACTGCTCTCGCTGGTTCGGTTCATCGGGTGCAAAGGAGTGGCTATTGTCGGCGGAAATAGGCGCTATGCCTACCCTGAGGAACTCAATCGCCTGATCGCGAAATCCGACGATGCATCACCAAGCCTTATCGAAAATCCTGCAGCCCTAACAACCATACCGATCGGGGTCGGAGAGTTAGTTTTTTGGGGACTTCCGAGTGATTTCGACGAACGCACCTTGCGGTTCCTCGTGGAAGACATCGAGGGCGAGCTCGAGCTGGGTTCGATCTTCGACACCCTGTGCGATGCAGGGCTGACGATTTCCGCTAACCTCAGCCTGAACACCCTGCTCCACACGCTGATGAGCCTTTGCGAGGACATCTTCCATAATGAAGTATCGGCAGTCATGCTTCTTGACCGCGACAAGCGGGAGCTTTACTGGGAGGTATCCAGAGGCGGTCGTTCCGAGCTCTTTGAGCGGAAAATGACCCTGCCCCTGGGACAGGGGATTGCCGGCAATGTGGCGCTCACCGGTGAAGCGGTGCTTGTGGACGACGTCTCAAACGATCCCTGGTGGTGCCCGTCCTACGATCTCAAGACAGGGTTCAAGACCAGATCCCTGATGTGCGTTCCTATCAAGTTCCATGGGAAGATCCTTGGGGTGATTGAGATCATCAACAAGAAGGAGGGAAGGTTTACGGCCCGCGATCTGAAGGTCCTGCAGGCGCTAGGCCGACAGGCAGGGGGCGCCATTGAAAACGCCGTCATCTACAAGGAGCTTGAAACCGCTTATGAGAAGCTGAAGGCGACCGCAATGGCCAGAGAAAGGGTGGTGAACCATTTGTCGCATGAGCTCGGCACCCCTCTCGCCATTCTATCCGGAGCGCTTGCCAAGGTCTCAAAGGTACTCGAAGCCGAAAACATCTCAACCTTGATACAGACTATCCAGAGGGGAAATCGTAGCATCCGCCGATTGGTTGATCTCAGATCGAAGATCGACGACATCGTCCAGGGCAGATCCGTATCCAACGAACAGAGGCTTCTCGATTTGATGGAAAATGCCCTCAACTTGGTTGAGGAGGCCCGAGAAAACGAAATCGATGAACGGGACCGGCTGGTATTAGATAAGATCGCCCAAAGACTCAGGGACATAAATCCCGTCGAGGATAACCGGCCGGAAGAAATCCGCCTCGGTTCGTTTCTGCATGGGATCTGCCGGGATGCAATGAAGGCGATGGGAACGCGGAAGGTAGAGATCGCGGAGGATTTCGAGGAGGGATTGATCGTTCAGATGCCCACGGAGATCATCAGGAAGGTTTGCAGTGGGCTTGTCAAAAATGCTATCGAGAATACCCCGGACGAAGGAAGGGTTGAGATCAGGGCACGATCGGAAAATGACGGAACGAGGATAGATGTCCGTGATTACGGGATAGGCATACATCCCCTGGACCAGAAGGTGATCTTCTGCGGATTCTTTCATACTCAGGAAACCTCCCATTACTCGACAAAGAGGCCATACGATTTCAACGCAGGCGGCACAGGAACGGATCTTCTCCGGATGAAGGTGTTCTCAGAGAGGCACCGATTCACGATCGGATTTGAAAGCACCCGCTGCAAATTCATACCGGAGGATAGCGATCTTTGCCCCGGAAAGATATCGCAGTGTCCTTTCGTACGGGACAGGGAGGGATGCCTTTCTTCCGGAGGAAGCCTCTTTTGGATCAGCATCCCTGGGAACCGATGAGGCATACGATGCCAGAGAACTGATATCATGAGCCGCGCCCGTTCCACCCTGCCTCTTATATAAAGCCTTCCCCCTATTTGCCATTCACCCTGTGGGGTGAAAGACCTTGAGCAGAAAGCTTCGTTGCCAAGCCTATAGCCTTTTCTCGGGAGACGGCTGAGGAGTTAAGAAAGATATGAGCCGCCCTAAAAGGGTCTTCGATCTTTACCCGTTTATCGGCTTCTAACTTAAAAAGGGTTGCTCCCCCTATGGGCTCTGAAACCCTTACGAAGGGTGAGCCGTTATATTCCAAGAAGAGTTCTTCTGACACAGAAGCACCTGCATCCACCCACAAGAAGGATCATTTCATTTCCTCCCTCTCAGGAGACGTCGTTCTGAGTACGATTCTCAGTGACTTTTGGGATGTCCAACACACATCGGAAGCCGACCCTTTCAATGGCTTCCCACGGCTGGCGAACCAAGGCGGAAGGAATCTCCTTCTCTTGTCCTTTGGTCTTTTCACCCATGACTACGTATTCCGTCCCTTTCCCTTTTTCAGATCCCGTTTCCTGAGTCGCCCATTCCGCTATGTCCTCATTCAGCCCTTTCAATCCCAAGGCATTAGGCTTCAAAAACATCAATGGCAACGAAAAAAGATCTTTGGTTTCTTCGGATTGGCCCTCGGGTTTTGCCGCTCCGCCGGCAAAAGGGCTTTCCACTGCGCCCATTGTGGCGGCGAGAAACCATTCTCCTTTAGTGGGCAGACGCATGCCATGGAAGCGGGCGTAAGACGCGGCTCCATGGCCGGTGACCCTTAGAACCGGACAGGCAGCATGGGGCGGCTTATTGACGTGGAATTTACCGTCTCGAAACACGATGGGTTCATAGCCTTTGATCACTTCACCAAGAAGCAGCCAGATCTGACCGTTCCCCTTCACCACACTTCCTTCCACTTTGATCCTGTGCAGCTCGCCATTTAAGAAGTCTACATACTGGTGGTTTGTGATCTGTGTCTCAGTCATGTAAAATGGATCAATCTCTATTTTCTTTTCAGCTTCGTTGGTGATGGATGTTGGTAGAACCAATTCTCCACCCTGGATCAAATGAAGAATGGAGCCGTCCTGAACCTGCAACGAGCCGGACTGGCCCTGTTTGGATGGAACAGAGATGTCGTGTGCGTGATCGGAACGGAGGCGGTATATCCATTCACCGTCCAGGCCCTGCCATAATCCAACGAGGACCGTTATCACAATCAGGATCATGGCAGGCACCACGAATTTGGGGCGAATTACCCGTTGAGCGGTATTGACACGGGTGGTAGCGGTTCGATTCACCACTTCCACCAGGGCGTTCTGAAGTTCATCCACGGATTTGGGACGTTCCTTTTTCTCTTCGGAAGTGCACCACTGGATGATTCTATCAAGGTCCTTGAAAAAAGGACCTGCAGGGTCTTTGAGGCC
The DNA here is from genome assembly GCA_002840535.1 of Deltaproteobacteria bacterium HGW-Deltaproteobacteria-15. GTDB lineage: Bacteria > Desulfobacterota > DSM-4660 > Desulfatiglandales > HGW-15 > HGW-15. Next base: position 56,204 of record PHBH01000061.1, read on the forward strand.
TACCCTCCTAAATGGAATGATCTTGCCGCCTTTCCTTCCTTCCAAGGCCTCAAAAAGGATTTTCCCTAGCGAGTAGATGTCGGCACGCTGATCCGCCCGCTTGAAATCATAAAACTGCTCGGGCGGCATGTATGCTAGAGTGCCCTTCATATCCAAGGAATTCGTTACGGGTTTGGAGTGATATGACCTGCATATCCCGAAATCGGCAATTTTGGGTACCCCACCGTCGAGAAGAATATTCTCGGGTTTGAGATCCCGGTGCACTATGCCGGAATCATGAAGGGTTCGGAGACCTTCAAGGATAGGAAGGTAATAGTCCTTTAGCCATTCCTTTGCGAGTTCCTCCTCAGGATAGAAGCCCTCTTCGGACATTGTGGAACGCAGAGTTCCGCCGGGTACAAATTCCATGGCGATATACTGAACAGACAGAGATTCGCTATCCTGTTGAACAGTACAACTGCCGGAATCATAGATCTGAACCACATTGGGATGGCGGATCTGAGCCATGGTCTGGACTTCGATCCGGAACCTTTCCAGCAAGGTTTCGAGTTCCTTTTCATTGTTGCCGTCGCCGAAATTTCTGAAAAGCAATTCCCGGGAGAAAAGCTTCAGGGCCTCGTCACGCTTCAGCTGAATCTGGTGCGCCCGATAGATCTCGCCCATGCCTCCGCTACCTATGAACTCGAGTATGACCCACTTCTCGTGAAGGACGGTTCCGATCTCGAGAGTGTTTTTGGGTTGATCTTCCATGTAATGTCCAAGGTCACCCATCAGCGGTGACCGGATAACCTTGTAGTAGAATTGGATCTAGAACTGCAGATGCAAGAAAACCGCGAAAAACTTCTCTTTGGAGAACAGGACGATTCGGAGGTTCAGAAGCGGGCTTCGCACAAGACCCCATGATGGACGAGCTGCAGAAATCGAATACTCACATTCTTCTTTCGTGGTCCAATACCGTTCGAATATAGGATAACATGCCGAAAGGGCTAATTTACAGGGAAACAATGTGAATCTTTGGTGAAGCTGGGGAATTTAATAAACAGAATCCTTTATCCGGTGAGTAGGGTTCCACTTCAGCATACGACTCTCGCGGGAGGCTAAATATGGGTTCCCCCTCATTGAAAGTGCGAGAATGCGCATGCTCTAATCCCTACACGAAAACTATGAATTTGACCTTTGTTTGTTTTTGGCCTCTCCGTGGAAGCCTCGCAGGAGTTCCAGTAAGTACCGATGATCCGCGGAAGGGCCAAAGGCGATCTTCAGGAGCTACGAAGATGTTGTTCGTAACCCAGCCTACCGGATGTTGTTCCTCCTACCCCTTGTGCGTGCCGGCTTTTGGTCAGGCCATAGGGGGGCTGTGTCCATCTCCATCTTGCTGTTCATTCTGCACCTGCTCTTGTCCCAGTGGGAGGGGTTTGCCATCCGCTTCGAATGTCTTTGCCGCTGTTTCTACACCGCTTCCACCTTGGCCAATTCGGCCGAAAAGCGGTGAAGAGAAAAGCGGGCAAGAACCACAAGAACCAGATCAGAAAGGTTGGCCTTGGTTAAGAGGACTGTTTCAGAGATTGCCTTCTTCATGGCTTAGTTTATAAATGTCTTTTTCGGCTGTACAAACTCCAGGTTCAAGAGAGAACGCCGTCCCCTAGACAAAATGAGGCTGTGCTCATGCGGAGCCGAATGATCAGTCTGGATAATCAGAGCGGTTCGCCAAGTCCTGCGGATTTGAGATCTTCCCTAGTTATGGGTCTATGTCTACAGCATTCGAGCAGGTTGCCATTGACAGCCACCGCCGGGACGGCAGTTACACCATAAGTCTTGGCCTGATCCATTCCTTCATGGTTATGAAGGTCGTAGAAGGTCAATTCACAGTGCTGGCAGGAAAGCTCCTTCACCATGTCTACCACTCCCTCACAAACCGGACAGCCTGCTGTGAAGACCTCGATTCTTCGTTTCTTTTCCATAGTCGCACCTCCCAGGAAAATCACTGTGTTTTTATGCTCTCAATCAGAGGACATATGCGGGCTCTCATCCGCTAAGGGTTCGAGAGCCTTCCACTCTTTCTGAACGTTGACCAGGATCTTTCGAAGGCCTTAGTTTCTTTCCATTGGTTCTGATTTCCCAAATGGTCTTGATCTCCTGAAGGGTAAAGCCGGCCTTCTGTGCTCTTTTGACAAACTGTAAGAATGCTACAGACTCTTCATGTAACCCGAGGCGCTTCGATGGGTCTTCCCCAGCAGCCCGATACGCTCGTAGTATCGGATAACCCGAGTGCTCACCCCTACCTTCTTTGCCAACTTCCCAATCTGCATCGTCCATCCTTTCCCAGAGAAGATAAACATTCCACGTAGGGGGAAGGTCAAGCTGAATTTTGAACTGTTGAAAAAAATCTCCTATACTGAGCAAACCAGGATTGAAAGACGCTCGAGAGGTGATGACATGGCTGAAAAAGTCAGGATTCTGTATCTTTGCACTGGGAATTCGTGCAGAAGCCAGATGGCAGAGGCATTTACAAATTCGCTCAAGGGGCATGAGTTTGAGGCCTACTCCGCAGGGGTGTCCCCAAAGGGAGTGGACCCCAAGGCGATCAAGGCCATGGCCGAGGTGGGGATAGACATCTCGGCTCAGAGATCGAAGGATTCGAGGGAACTTCTCGGACATGATTTCGACTTCGTGATCACCCTTTGCGACAATGCGAAAGAAGCATGCCCTTATTTCCCGGCCAGGACGAGGGTCATGCACCGCGGGTTCGATGATCCGCCGAAGCTGGCTGCAGGCGCCAGGGATGAGGAGGAGGCCATGAGTCACTACCGCCGCGTGCGGGATGAGATCAAGGACTTGGTGGAAAGCCTTCCGGCCGTGCTGCTAAAATAAGCCGGAGTGAAAATTATCGCAATGGACATTCTGGGGCGGACCTCAAGATTGGCGGACGAGAATCATTGAGGGTATCCCGTGCAGGTGATCGTGAGGGCACCTGGATCTCTGCCACTGATCCCTGGCACCCCCAGGCGCTGCCTGATTCAGACAGGCGATCTCAGTCGCTGGCAGAAGATCTAATACTTCATCAAGGGGCAATTTGGCATCTGCGAGGATCAAGTTCAGAACCTCCTCGACCTGGCTGAGCACCTGGAGACAGGCGGATACTGGGCTTGATTTTGCTTCCGCGGCATAGTGCCTGATGTATCGATAGCTGTTCCCCAGGTGTTCGGTGCTCTTCCCGACGATTCTGCAGAGAGCGGCGGCCGAAAGCTCGGCCACAACCTCTTTTTCCCATGAGGGGAGCTTTTCAAATTCCACTGCCAAACGTTGATGAGAGGCGTGGGCAAGCTCATGAAAGAATACAGATTCTTCCTTCGTCGCAAGCCCGATTTCCTGCTTGGACTGGCAGAAGTAACCATAGTAACGATGGTCGCCAGGGATGGCTTTGACGCATATTCCCCATTTTTTTGCCTTCTCGATCAGCGGCAACGGGGGCAGTTGGATTTGCTGGTAATCCAGCGGTTCGCCTTCCGTGTCCTCCATTCTGAAGACCGGCCTCGCCATGAACCCTGCCAGCGTCACCCCCTCCTCCTTTTCTCCTTTCTCGTTCAAGTTTTCGCGCTTGATTATCCTCGGGACAAGGATGTAAATTGCTTTGGATCCTTTCTTCACGTGCCTTCCGACTTCCTTCCACTGCCTGAAGCCTCTGGCATCGGCGGTCCCTGCGATGAAGATGTTAATCCTGTTCAGGAACGACCACTTCGACGACGGCAGGTCCGGGACTGGGAAGACGCTGTAGGCTACTGCCTCAGGGATCCGCCCTGACTCAAAGCACTCCAGTATCGCATCAAGTGCCTCTTTGACCTTTCCATTTGCCATTATTCCACCTCCGGGAGATTTCCCTTTCTGCCAAGGAGAAATCTCCCGTCTGGACTAAGGATAGCCATGTCGTGCTTTCCGCTCTAAAATCCGAGGCAATCAGAAGAGGATGGGGGCAAAGCCAGGCTGGAGAAGACAGCACCTATGGAATTCGGGCATTTCCTCGTGGTAGGTTTTCTTATCAAGGCGCGAGCTTTTGGAATCACATGCAGACACTGCAACTGTGAATAACAGGGATGCTCAATCACTCCGCAGGGAGTCAATATGCTCGTCGGCACCCCTGCCGTTCCTGCCCCACATTCTCTCCGACCAGTACCTCTTGCCGCAACCCTGGCAAGTGATGTCATCGCTCCAGATGTCAGTCACCCAGCCGCAGTGGAGACATTCAAAGATGTCGTTCTGGTTCGGCATCAGCCGGACTCTTGATTCTGCAATCTCAGCCCAGTTCTGGACATTGAGAACCTCGCGCTGGAACACATCAAAGGCTTTTTTCAGTTCATCCGTCCGGAAGCATTCTTCAGAGATTAACTGACAAGCAGGCTCGTCTCCGTTGAATGCCATGCTCTGGCAGACAGTCAGGATATACCCGGGTTGCTCCCTCTTCTTCCGGCTCTGAGGGTCACTTATGCGAACTGGAGCTTCCTTGATCACTACTGTCACATGGACGTCCAAATAGCCCTCTTCCCCTTCCCATTCTCTCTGATATCCCTGATAGTCGATCTCCCAGTCAAGAATGATCCGGTTCCAAGGACGAAAGTCAGAGGTTGAATCATCCATGGAGAGCGTTTTCTCCGAAAAGCCCGTGAGCCTCTGTTGAGACGTCATTTTCGAAACACCAGACAGTATTCATGCTTTATGGGTATCAGGAACGGATTCCGAGAATGATACCCAACCGAGTCGCTCCTGCATTTGTGCTGGAGCTTGATGATGAGGGCTTTCAGTTCTCCACTGTTGGGATTAGAAAGGAGCGACCTGAATAGAGAGTAGTATCTGCCGTCCTTTCTCTTATCGCCGATCAGGACAGCCATGACTCCTCCGGGCTTGACTGACTGAAACAGCCTTTCCACGGAGCGGTTCAGCTTCAACTCGAATTCCTCCAGGCTCCGGCAGTTGCTCAAGTCGTTAGGGTCGTCGGAATAGGTGACGATGTCCCAATAAGGCGGATGATACCAGACAAGATCGAACTGCCTTTCGGGCAGGCGACCGGTCAGGATGTCCCAACCAAGTCTCAGGTCCCTGCCTTCGTAATCGATATCTTTTCTAGGGAAGTGATTTATACCCGCCACCACATCCTTAACTGTGCCTCCACCTTCAGTCGGGTCGAAGACGCTCTGGCAGTTGAATCTCAAAATGAGAACCTTAACCAAATAGCCTGAACAGTTTCCGCGATAGCTGCCATCCCCCCATGGCCCCCGGTCCGGATAAGAGACAACACTGCACAGTTCCCTGTTTTCCTCGTACGGCCCGTAGAATCCGTTTCCGAATGAGTTGAGTTTCTCTTCCAGGCTTTCGCTCCTGGACATATCAGACAGCCTTGCTCTCACCGTGTGCTGAGGCACTTCAGGCCTGAACTCGACTACCCTGAGATAGATTTCTCTCAGGTGACTTGTGCCGCTTCCAGTCACAATCTCAAGGATCAAGGTCTTTATGCTTCGTGCGATTACAACCACCTCCGGCCACATTCAAGGTGACCTCTTCTCAAGAAAGGAAGAGGTCACTCGCATTGATCAGGCTTGTATGCATTGCGCTTGTCACGTGAATGTAGCATAGTTCCCTGATGAGTCTAGCGTGGCGGGATATCCCTGCGGAAGGCGGGTCTTGGGTGGGCGAAGCTGAAAATGCAGATCTCCTGCATTGGGTTGGTACCAGATCGGCAGTTTAGAAGAAGGTGATGAGGTGGTAAGAAGGTGCCCGGTTGCTCCCGGGCACCTCTTACTCCGCACTTACTCCTCACCCCCGGCTTCGCCCGAGTCTGGGCCATTGCCCACCAGCAGGAACTCGAAAGCTTTTTCCAAGGCCAGAGAAGCCTTCGGTAGGTCGTTCAAATCCAGGCTGCTGGTGGACGCCCATTCACCCTGAGCGGTTCTGTAGCGCTTGCTGAGGACCACCTTCTTCATAGGACCCTTCGATGTCTGGTTCTCGAAGATCGCCGCCTCGACGGCACCATACTTTATACTCTTCACTGGTCGCGTCATTTGTTTCACCTCGCGTCTCTTTCGATTGGCCTTTCCCTCCGGGAGGCCTTCAACTCTCGGAAATTGTTCTGGCCAAATATAGGGCAGAACAATTTCACGGATCCCTCCTTCTTGAGATAAGAGTGGTTCCCGGCCTTAATGCTTTCTTTAGAACCATAGTGCAGGGACCGAACTGGCCTCCAGAGTTAGCTGTGTCCCAAATTACCTACGGTGAATGAGAACTTCCTGCAGTAGTGGAACGAGGAAAGCGCCGGCGAAGGGGGGCTCTGACCCCCGAGCCGGCGTGTGGTTTTCGTTTGACCGAAAGCCTAATTAAAGAGCGTGAACTCCCCTGCCACGGGGCAAAGGGAGTTCACACCGAGAACGACTCATGTGTCCCAGGGAGCGCACTGCTCCCATATACTTTTCGCTTCCAGGATTCTGCGGTTCATCTCCGCGATTCTT
>PHBH01000062.1 GCA_002840535.1 Deltaproteobacteria bacterium HGW-Deltaproteobacteria-15
GTTTCGGGTGTCAGCCCGGTTTTCCTGACACCTGAACACTGAAACCTGAAACCTCTAACTAGACGAAGTTTCATACAAGGAGTCAGTTAAGCCGCCCGCCGGAGCGGCCGGTTTGATCGAATGTTTCATTCGATGTTGGACGTTCGATGTTCGATGTTGGGCGTTCATCCTTCATTTGATTTGGGGGTGCCTATGGCAGGGAAGATCAAGGTATTGATGGTCGACGATGAAGAGCAGTTTCGCTCTACCACTTCCAAGATTCTCACCAGAAAAGGTTACGAGACCACCATGGCCGCCAGCGGGGAAGAGGCCATCGAAGCTCTCAAAAAATCCAAGCAGGATGTCGTGATTCTGGACATGAAGATGCCCGGGATGGACGGGAACCAAACCCTTGCGGAACTCAGAAAGATCGATCCCGATCTGCCTGTCATCATGCTCACAGGGCACGGCACCCTGGACTCCGCGAAGATGTCTCTGAAACGCGGCGCTTTTGATTACCTCAGCAAACCGTGCGATATCGATCTGCTGGCATCGAAGATCAACGATGCGTACGAATTCGGCAAAGGGGGCTTCAAGGAAAAAGAGGAGAAAAAGGCCTCAGATATCATGATCCCTCTGGAGGAGTACACCAGCATCAGCGCGGACAGCACGGTAAAAGATGCAATAGGCGCCCTCAAGAGATCCTATGAGTCCTTTCTCTCCTCGGGAAAGGTCATGGAATACGGGCATCGTTCCATCCTGGTGTTTGACACCAGGGGAAGGCTGTCCGGGATCCTGAGCATTCTGGACCTGATCAAGGCATTGCGCCCGGCCTACCTGACCGCTCCCAAGCCGTCCATGGCGGATGCCCTTCGGTATTCCACCATGTTCTGGAGCGGTCTTTTCACGTCCCAGGCAAAGGGGCTTGTGAACAAGAAGGTGAGCGACATCATGTCCGAACCGCCCCTTACCATAGAAGAGGACGCAAACCTGATGGAGATCGCCGAGATGATGGTTACGGAAAAAGCCAGGCGGGTCGCCGTCACCCGAAAAGGAAAGGTGATCGGGGTGGTCCGGGAACAGGAGCTGTTTTTCGAAATTGCGAGGATCGTCTCTGGAAGCGAATCCTAACTGCAAGGTGGAGTTCTGAATCGATGAAATCTCTCTTTCACAGCGAGGGTCAAAATGGCGGAGGAGCACAAGACAACCGGATATGACAAGTATGTAAACTGGAAGCTGTTTTTTATCCCCGTTATTGCGTTCTTCATTATTCTAGCAATCCCCACTCCTTATGGAATGAAGGATGTTGGCACTGAAGTGAAGGTTGGGCCCAAGGCGGTGGCGGACTCCATCACCCAATGGCTGTTTGAGAAGAGCAGCAGCGAGGTTGAACAGTGGCAGCTTCTCACGGCCCAGATGATGGAAAGAAACATGAGGATGGGAACCCTGACCAAGGGGGCCTTCCTGAAAAAAGATATCCGATGGGCGCAGAAATACTCCATTTCTGCCGACAGTGTAAATTTCAAAAGGATGCGGGATTTCGTTCAGACCATGAGCGACGAAACCTTTCATGAAACCATGAAGAGGGCGCTCAAGTTGAGGCAAACGGATCTCGTCTACGAGAACTTAAGTCCCGCTGACAGGAGAGTCGCGGAAAAAGGGGCATGGAACATCAAGGTGGCCGTTGGGATGATCGTCATCGTGGTATTCTGCTTCATCACGGAGTGCGTCCCTCTCCCCACCGTCTCCTTCCTCATGGGGCTCATCCTGGTCTTCACAGGTGTTCTGGGGAGGGAGGATGCCCCTGCTCTCTACTGGAGCGACTCGGTCTGGTTCATCATGGGGAGCCTCATGTTCTCCGCGGCCTTCGTGAAAACAGGGGTGGACAAACGCATCTGTCTCATGATGTTCAGGAAGCTTGCAGCCCCCAATGTGAAGATGATCACCCTGGTGCTTTTCATCGTCATCGCCCCGCTTTCCTCTTTTGTAAGCGACCATGCCCTGGCCGCCATGTTCCTTCCGGTGGGGATACTGCTCTATCAGAACAGCCTGACCAAGGAGATTCCTGAAGACAAGGAACTGGCCAAGATGCTGATGATCAGTATTGCCATGGCAGCCAATGTGGGCGGACCCGGGGCCCCCTCGGGCGGAGCGAGAAACGTGATCATGATGGGGTACCTGAACGACATGTTCGGAATCGACATCGGCTTCTTCCAGTGGATGACCTACTGCTACCCCTTTGTTTTCATCATGATCCCTCTTGCCTGGCTCCTGATCAACTGGCGATTCAAACCAAGAATAACGAGCGTGGCCCCTGCCATGAAATACCTCCAGGCACAGGTGGAAAGGATGGGCGGGTGGAACCGGAAACAGGTAATGGCGATCATCATCTTCTCGATCATGCTGATCGGCTGGCTCACGGAAAAAGACCTCTACGATGCCGGGATCATTCCCTTCCGCCTTGGGGTGGGTATACTGGCGGTAGGCGGAGGGGTTGCATTCCTTCTGGCCGGCGTGGTGAACTGGAGGAGCTACCAGGAGATCGACTGGGGCGTTGTCTGGCTCTATGCCGGGGCCATCATCTTCGGCAGGACCCTGGACAGCACAGGCGCCGCATATTGGCTGGCAAGGAGCATAGTGGACGGCCTGACCCCCCTGGGGCTGAGCCAAGGCCTCCCGCTTATGATGACGGGCAGCACCATCACGGCGCTGATCACCAATCTCATGGCGGACGGTCCTGCCGCGGCCGCAGTCGGACCGGTGACCATGAGCCTGGCCGGTCTGGCCCACCCGGGAACCAGCTTTGTTCCCTTTATGGCCATGGCCACGGCCATGTCCGCATCCTTTGCGTTCTGTCTCATTATCGGGACCCCTCCGAATGCCATTGTCTATGCGAGCGGGTACCTGGATGCGAAGGACTTCCTGAGAGTAGGAGCCATTCTGTGGGTAGCGGCGCTCCTGGTCGTCGGCCTGCTTGCCGGGGCTTACTGGAGTCTGAGGGGATTCGGCGCCCTTCCCGATTTTTAAGGATGACCGGAACAAATTGAAATGACATGAAAGTGTGCTTTCCCAATTTGGGGACCGGAAGCGAGGCACACTGTAAACGGAGATCATTCCATAAAAGAAGGCGACCAAAAAAGGAAGTGGTTTTACCATATGGATGGAAAGACCTACTTCGACAGGAAAACCGAGAAGGGGGTTTTTTTCATCCTGACCATTCTGGTCGTTTGCTATTTCATTCTGGAGCGGCTGGGTCTTTTCGGGTAAAGAAAGTTATGAACGAAGATCTTCCTCGAGGAGGCAATTTCTCACGATCCTTTTACATGGGGGCGGTCAAGACGCTCGTCATGAAGCCTGGGGATTTCTTCGCGGAAATCCCGGAATCCCCCGGCTTCAGGAAACCTTTTCTTTTCCTTCTCACCTCCGGCTTTATTCTCGCAGCATTGAGGACCCCTTTTGTGCCCGGAGGGTCCATCCCTATGGCCCTCATTATTCTGATCAATGGATTGGCAATGCCGGTCGTCAGCGCTGTGATCGGGTACGGGATCATATTTGTCGCGATGAAGAGAAAGCTGTCCTGGCCAAGGATGCTTGCCCTCTATGCCTATGCTTCGGGAATTACCTATCTCATTTCCTGGCTCCCCCTCGCCACATGGATCGGGGAGCCTTGGAAATGGATACTCATAGGCATCGGCCTGGTACGAGGTTTCGGTTTGAGCCGCGGCCAGGCCGTGGGCGTCGTTGCAGGCTCCATTCTCGTGATCATCCTCCTCTATTCCTTCCTGTCTTCCATATTTGGGCTCTTCAGAGCATAGGCGAGCGGGACCCTTCTTTCACCCCAGTTTAAAGTTGCAAAAATCCAAGAAAAAGAAAATGATAATGCCCGTTTCCGGCCGCGCTAAAAGGAGCGGATCCGGATCTATCGCGTATGAACGCCGAACATCGTCCCAGGATCAACAGAAATGTGCTTTTCTTCGTCTCCGGCATAGCACTCATCTTTATGCTGGCAGGCGCCGCTCTGGGTCTCTGGTCTGCCAGGGAGCTGAGAGAGACGGTGGCGGATCAGTTCAATCAGCAGCAACTTGCCGTCGCCCGACACGTTGCGAACCTTATTGAAAGACAGATGGTCTTCCTGAAAAGGGAAATCCTTTACCTCCGCGAACGATCCGCTTCGCACCTCATGCACCCCGACGCTTTACAGGAAATCGTTCAGAATACCTTTCAGAGGGTGCTGGAGAGCGGGGTCTGGAGAATAGAGCTCGTTGAAAATGTTACCCGCAAGAACTACGTATTCACCCCCTTCCAACGCCCGTCCGCAAAAGAGGTGGATGAGGCCAGGCTGCTGGCTCTTCCCGATCCCGGAGAAATGAACGATCAGGATATCTGGATTTCCGAGGCAGAATCCAGGCCGTTCGGAATCGGTATCGTCCTCGCTGCCTCTCTTCCCGGAGAATCCCCGCGGCTGCTGCTGTTCAACGTGAATATCTCCTGGTTTCTCACCCCGTTTCTCAGTGAAATCCGTTCAGGAAGAACCGGGTATGCATGGCTTATAGACGATCAGGGGAGATTTCTCTACCACCCCAACACGGAGTTCGTAGGGAAAAGCGCATTCACCGTGCGGGAGGAAAAATTTCCGGGCTCAAGCTTCGGGATCATCCAGTTTATCCAGAAGGAGAGGATGATAGAAGGTGAAACCGGGTCCGGTTACTATTACTCGGGGTGGCACAGGGGGATCACAGGGAACATCAAGAAACTGATCGCCTACTGCCCTCTCATTCTCCCCGTATCCCAGCCGAAGAAATGGTCCGTGGCCGTAGTGGCGCCTACTTCCGAGATAGAGGATTCGGTCCACCGGGGCTATCTCAGACTCTTTTTCCTTCAGGGGCTGGTGATCATGGTGATTCTGGTCAGCGCCGCCGCCGTGCTCTTTTTCGAAATGAAGTGGTCCCGGTCTTTGGAGAGGAGGGTCGACCAGAGAACGGAGGATCTCAAGAAATCGGAAGAGAAATACCGGTCGCTGGTCGAAAGTGCGGAGGACTTCATTTTCACCGTGGATTCCGATGGAGTCTTCCAGTCCATGAACAGCTTTACCGCGAACTTCTTTGGCGGCCGTCCGGAAGAATTCATTGGAAAAAAGCTTTCAGCCCTTTTTTCCGAAGAACTCGCCGGAAAACAATCCGAAGCGGTAAGGCAGGTCCATGCCGTGGGAAAGAGCGTCCGGAACGAATTGGAGGTGGACATCGGGGATCACAAAATCTGGTTGAGCGCCAATTTCATGCCCCTGAAAGATGAAGACGGCGGTGTCACTTCAGTGCTCTGCATTGCGAGGGACATTACGGAAAACAAGAACCTGGAAAGACAGCTCATCAATACCGAAAAGCTCGCCTCCATGGGGACTCTTGCAGCCGGGGTTGCCCACGAAGTCAACAACCCGCTCGGGGTGATCCTGGGTTTTTGCGATCTCCTTTTACGAAAGACGGACAAGAAATCTCAGGACTACGAGGACTTGAAGACCATAGAAAGACAAGGACTTCACTGCAAACAGGTGGTGGAAAACCTGCTGAGTTTTGCCCGGCTCGGTGAAGGCGATTCCGATGCGGCCGATCTGAATGAGTGCGTTCAGGATATCATCAAGGTGGTCAAGCACACCCTGGATATGCACGATATCGAACTGGTCCTCTCGCTCGCAGAGGATCTCCCTTCTGTGAAGGGGGATGCGAGACAGCTCCAGCAGGTATTTCTGAACCTCATCAATAATGCCGTGTCAGCCATGCCGGAGGGGGGCTCCCTGAAGATCAGGACCTTTCTGGAAAGGCACACCCGGAGGGCGGTGATTCAGATTCAGGACGACGGCGTCGGAATCCTGGAGGAGGACAAGGACCGCATCTTTGAGCCGTTTTTCACCACCAAGCCCGAGGGGGAGGGCACCGGCCTGGGGCTTTTTGTGAGCTATGGGATCATTACCAAATATGGGGGCGCCATCGATTTTGTAAGCCATCGATCGGCGTTGAAGCCGCGAGGGACCACTTTTACAATAAAGTTGCTGACGGAGGCATAAGATTTCTCCCTCCCGCCCGCGGGCGGGGGGTCGAAATGGCAATCTTGTACGAATTTTTATGATTCCTAAACACCCTTTTCGTGCGGATTGCTCAAAAATGCCTAGATGCAAGGCGCCCGAAATGCCGAGGAGTGAGGTGTACAGATTAGTACGCCGCAACGACGCGGAATGAGGGCAACGCCGCAGATGGGCGTTTTTCAGCAATCCGCCGGAGGAAGATATGGCGGGTAGAATCCTAATAGTGGACGATGAAAAGGACATGCTTGTCCTTCTGCAGAGGATCATCTCTGAAGAAAGCGAACATCAGGTGGTCACGGAGTCCAATCCCCAGCGCGCGCTTCAGCTGTTCAGGGAAAATCCGTTCGATCTCGTGATTACGGATTTGAAGATGCCGAAGATGGACGGCATCCGGCTCCTGGAGGATGTGCGGAAGGCGAATTCGGATGTCTCGGTGATCATTCTCACGGCGTATGCCACAATCGAGACCGCGGTTGAGGCTATCCAGAAGGGCGCCTTCGACTACATCACAAAACCATTCAGGCGGGAGCGCATACTCCTGACAGTGACAAAGGCAATGCAGTGGCAGGAACTGGTGCGCGAAAACAAGTCCTTGCGCCAGGCATTGGAAGCAAAGGAGAGCAACCCCCATTTGCTTGGCTCCACGCCGGTGATGAAGGATCTGATGGAAAGGGTGAGGCAGGTTGCTCCCACCATGGCCACTGTGCTGATCACGGGCGCAAGCGGTACAGGGAAAGAACTGGTAGCCAGTGCCGTGCACCAGAACAGCCTCAGAAGCACAAAAAAATTCGTGACCGTGAACTGCACGGCCATTCCGGAACAGGTGATCGAAAGCGAGCTCTTCGGCCACTTGAAAGGGGCCTTCACCGGTGCATGGAAAGACAAGAGGGGGCTGGTGGAAGAGGCGCACGAAGGCACTCTCTTCCTGGACGAGATCGGGGATCTGAACCCCAATATGCAGACCAAGCTGCTGCGGCTCCTGCAGGAAGGGGAGTACAAGCCTGTGGGAAGCGTGGTGACCAGAAAGGCGGATATCCGCTTCATTGCCGCCACCAATCACAACCTGAAGTCCGACATCAATGAGAAACGATTCAGAGAAGACCTCTATTACCGGCTCAATGTCATTCACGTGGAACTCCCTCCTCTCAGGGAGAGGAAGAAGGACATCCCCCTGCTGAGCCATCATTTCCTGAAAAAGTACGCGCAAATGAATCATAAAGACGTTCAGGAGATCTCGCCTGAGGCCATTCACCTCCTCATGTCAAGGGAATACCCTGGCAATGTCAGAGAGCTCGAAAACATCATTGAACGGGGGGTCATTTTCTGCACATCGGGCACACTGAATGTAAAGGATCTGCAATTAGACACCGAAGAGCCGGCCTTTTATCCCGAAGTCGGCGCCGAAATGGGCAAACTTTCCTTCAAGGATGCCAAGGACAGGATGATCAGCCGTTTTCATAATCTCTACATCATGTCCCTTCTGCGGGAGAGCGGGGGCAACATCAGCAAAGCCGCTGAAATGGCGGGGATACAACGGCAGTATCTCCATCGTCTGATGAAAGAAGCGGGCATAGAGGCAGAGCAGTTCAGGGACAAGGAGGGAACGTAGAACTTTACTCCAGCGGCTTCAGCATGGGGGCATGTTTGCCCTTCCATGATCTGAGCCCCAGCTTCTCAAAGGCATCCTCGAGTCTTACCATCCCTATGGGCCGTTGATTGCTCACCACGGCCACACACTTGAGATTCTTGGTTACCATCAGCTCTATGGCATGAACGATTTTCTCGTCCGGACCGACCGACGGCTCCAACGGCACTACCTCGTTGTACGGGAGAAGAATATCTGAGACTCGCTTACGCTTCATGGCAGGAAACTGCTTCCAACAAGGTATGATTCTTGTCCGGCTTTGTGAGCCGGCGTTCGGATCGCTCAAGCACCGATTTTGCAAAAGGGGTGCCATCATTTTCCGTATGTGTAAATACCCATTGATACTTGATATTGTTTGATAACCGAGCTCTTCCTCCGATTTCCGGAGAGATCTGTTGTCCTCATCGGGTGGACATCTGGAAACCCCCGGTGTCTACTCCCTGTTTTCGACTATGGCATCTCCGTGTTCTTCAGCCTTCGTGCTCCTCATGCCTATGCGCTGAAGCGTTTCCCAGGCGCAGGCAGTGAGACTACCCCCTCTGATTGCGTGGGCGCAGGTTGCCCCTTAGGTACTCAGGCTTCCCGGTTCTCAGATGAAATGTCCGACTCAAACTGCACGCCTGATCAAAGGAATTGTGGATTCCCGCCTGCGCGGGAATGACACACCGGGGCTTTTTCGTCGTTCCCGCCCCGCATCAAGTGCGGGATAAACTGCGGCGGGGAACCCAGGTTTTTGAGCCTGCTCAGCCTGCCGTCCGGAAGGTCCTGGGATCCTGTCCGGTACCCGCAACCCTTCTTCCTGTTGTCCATCCCCAAGGCTCAGCGCTGTAATCGGGCAGTTTACAGATTCCTCTCTTCCACTCTTCGGCATGCCGGTGACAGCGATCATGGGCCATATTTTTCGCGTTTGATTGCAGCCACTTGATCAGACCACAGCTCATAGTGACCTCATGGCATGTATCTTGAAACTGTCGATTGCGAAAGTCCCGAACTAAGTCCCTTACAGATGGCGGAACAGGCTTCGGGCATGAAGCCATACTCATAAGGAGGTTACTATATGGCTGAACAAGTCGGAAAGAAGATGGGGTGGGAAGTGGCCCGCGAAGTGGAAGCAGCGCAACCAACAATTGGTGAACGGGCCAAGGTATCGGGCGAACAGCTCAGATCATTCATCAAGTACATCGTCATATTCGGAGTTCTTTTCATCATCGCCTGCTGGCTTGCAGGGAACCCCTTTGAATTCACGCAGAGGATCCCTTCCGAGTATGTCAAAAAGGCAGGCCTGGTCGGGACCGACAGCTGGACCATCGTCTGGTGGGTGGTCCTTATGTGCGCCTTTTTCGAATACATGGATTCGGCAGGCGGCATGGGCTATGGGACGGCCCTCAGCCCTCTTCTCATGGTGGCGGGGTTCGATCCCACGCAGGTCGTTCCTCTCATCATGATCACCGAGACCTTCACAGGGTTGATTTCAGGATTTATCCATGGAGAATTCGAAAACGTGGAATGGAAGTGGTGGCCGATGAACGAAACCACCAGGCTGGTCGTGGTGGTGGCCATCACGGGCATGCTGGCAAGCGCCATTTCTGTCACCGCTGTTTATAAGGTCCTCCAACTCCACAAATTCTGGGTGAAATTCTATGTTGCCATCCTTCTGATCGTCATGGCGGTCTGCTCGGTGATGACCGCAAAGACCTATTTGAAGTACAGACCGGGCCTCATGTGGATCTTCGCGGCTGTAGGAGGCTTTAACAAGGGCGTGGGCGGCGGCGGTTACGGGCCCGTGATCACGGTGGGCGGACTGCTCTCGGGCGTGCCGGTGAAGAGCATGGTGGCGGTCACCTCTTATGCGGAGGGTTTCACCTCTCTCGCGGCAGTGATCACCTGGTTCGTGCTCCTCTCGACGGGGACGGTCATCGATTACCTGCTGCTGCCGAGCTTTGTGATCGGAACAGTGGTCGCAGCAGTGGGGGCGCCTTACACGACCCGGGTGCTACCCGAGAAGTTCTGGAGGTGGGTGGTACCCATTTACTGTTGTTTCCTTGCCGCCTACACCTTTTACAAGATCTGGCCGGATGTACAGAAGAGACTCTTAAGTTAGCTGACCGGTATCTCCTGCTGGGCCGTTTTGCTCCTGTTCACCGCTGATAGCTTTGGGTGGGCCCCCTGAACGGCCGGGGCCCACTCCAAAAAAGTAGTTCAAGAAAGGAACATTTGCTGCTATGGTAGCACGCGTGTCACAAGTTGAGTACAATCAGGAAAATCCTATCCGCAGGTGGTGGAACACCAGGACATATATTCAGAAGAGGCTGATCCGATTCTGTTTGTCCATGATCGTCTTCATCCTGTGCCTTCCCCTGTACCATGCAGGACTTTTCGGTACAGTGGACGGGCCGCTTAATCCTGCAAGGATGGGGGAATCCCTGGCGGGCATGGGGGTCACCAGAACCCATTCCGCACTCTTCTTCCTTTCTATCCTGATCATTGCCGTTGCATGGAACTGGATTTTCAATCTCGTCAGTTACTTTGCAGGCGCTCGTCTTACATGCAACAAAGCCGACGAAGAGGGTCTGCCTTGCGGCGCCAGGGTGGAACGGAGGAAGGTCATTCAGAAGAAGACCGGCCAATCGGTCCCGCAATATGTGTGCGAGAAGGGACACAAGAGGCCGGACGCCCACTTTCATCCGGTACAGAAAGGAACCGCCAGCCATACCATCTGGGTCATTGCGGCGGTATTCTGTGGGATCGTGCTTTTCCTCTCTTGAGGAGAACACGGGGACGCCCCTCTGCTACCATATTCCCACAGAAGTAAATCGAGAAAACTCTGCCGGGATTGTTCCTGCGCCCTGAGATGGAATTCGGAAGAAGGGCCGGGACGGCAGACGTGGCTGGTTAACCGGGCATCGGCCCGGTGATTGACCAATTGTACATAAGGCTCTTATCCAATAGTGGATACTTCTAGTTCCGGGGGATCAAACCATGACAGACCACGTGTACCATTGCGTTCCCGTCGACCAGGCGGCAAGCCAACTTGAAACTCAACTTGAATGCGGATTGAGCACGGAAGAGGTTGAAAAGAGGCAGAGGGAAAAGGGGTTCAATGAGCTGGCGGAGAAACCGCGCCCCGGTTTCCTCAAGATGCTTCTGGATCAGTTCAATAATTTTCTCGTCATCATCCTGATCGTTGCGGCCGTTGTCTCTCTGTTGCTGGGCGAGTATGTGGACGCCATCGCCATCATGGTGATCGTCGTTCTCAACGCGGTCGTCGGCGTTGTCCAGGAATCAAAGGCGGAGCAGGCCCTTGCCGCTTTGAAGAAGATGGCTGCCCCCAATGCCCAAGTGATCCGGAACGGCCACCAGGTCACCATCCCTTCGAGGGAACTGGTGCCGGGGGACATCGTCCTGATCGAAGCAGGGAACTATGTCCCGGCGGACATTCGCCTGATCGAGAGCGTCAATCTCAAGGTGGAGGAGGCATCGCTCACCGGTGAATCGGTGCCTGTAGAAAAGCAGGCGGGCGTCGTTCTCGACAAGGAGATCCCTCTGGGGGATCGTAAGAATTCCGCTTTCATGAGCACCACCGTGACCTATGGCCGGGGCAAAGGGATTGTCACGGGCACCGGTATGCATACCCAGATCGGCATGATCGCCGAGATGCTTCAGTCCTATGAAGATGAGGCTACACCTCTGCAGATCAAGCTCAATCAGCTGGCGAAGATGCTGGGAATCGGGTGCTTGACCGTCTGCGGGATCATCTTCATCTGGGGCCTCATCAGGGACACGCATGTCATGAACATCTTCGACATAGGGCTCCTCGGATATTTCGCGGCCGAAAAGCACGATATCATCAACCTCTTCATGACCGCCGTGAGCCTTGCCATTGCGGCCGTGCCGGAAGGCTTGCCTGCAGTGGTCACGATTTGCCTGGCCCTGGGGATGCAGCGGATGATCCGCCGTCACGCCTTGATCCGGAAACTCCCTGCTGTGGAAACCCTTGGTTGCGCAACCGTGATCTGCTCGGACAAAACCGGGACTCTTACGCAGAATGAAATGACGGTTGTGCAAGGGTGGGCCGGAGGAAAGAGCATCAAACTCTCCGGCGAGGGATACAACCCCGTCGGGCAGTTTTTCCTGAACAACCAGCCTTTTGATCCGATTCAGGACCGGACGGCTTCGCTTCTGCTCCACGGAGCGGTGCTCTGCAATGATGCAAAGCTCGAGGAAACCGCAGGAGAGAAGGGTGAAAAGGGTTGGCGCATGATCGGGGATCCCACCGAAGGGGCGATGGTGGTGGCAGGCGCTAAGGGGGGACTTTTTCGCGACGATTTAGAAAAGATGCTCCCCAGGGTCATGGAGATCCCCTTTGATTCCGATCGCAAAAGGATGACCACTATCCACCGGACGCAGGGAAAAGGTGAGCACGGCCCGGGATTCGATCTTCCTCCGGTGTTGGCCTTTGTGAAGGGTGCGCCCGACATCGTGCTCAATCTCTGCGACGGCATCCTCAAGGACGGAAAGGTTGTCCCTGCCGGCGAAGAGGAAAAAACGGCAGTGCTGAAGGCGAACAAGGATATGGCCCAGCAGGCTTTGAGGGTGCTGGGCATCGCCTACAGACCGATGGACGATATTCCCGATTCCTGTGATTCCGATCATGTGGAAAAAAAGCTCACCTTCGTAGGTCTCCTTGGGATGATCGATCCCCCGAGGCCGGAGGTCAAGGCGGCCGTAAAGGTCGCCCAGAGAGCAGGGCTGAAAAGCGTGATGGTCACCGGGGATTACAAGGATACCGCAGAGGCCGTGGCCAGGGATATCGGCCTTCTCACACCCAACGGCAAGGTCTTCAGCGGCGCGGAACTGGACAAAATGAGCACCGAGGATCTGGCCAAGGTGATCAACAATGTGGATGTATGTTGCCGGGTCTCGCCGAAGAACAAGACCCAGATCGTGGATGCTTTCAAGGCAAAGGACCACGTAGTGGCCATGACCGGGGATGGGGTGAATGACGCCCCTGCCCTCAAGCGGGCCAATATCGGCGTTGCCATGGGCATCACGGGGACGGACGTGACCAAGGAGACTGCGGACATGGTGCTCACGGATGACAACTTTGCGAGCATTGTGTCGGCGATCGAAGAGGGTCGCACCATCTATTCCAATATCCGGAAATTCGTATACTTCCTGCTCGTTTGCAATGTGGGGGAGATCCTGATCGTCTTTCTCTCCGTGCTCCTCGGCATGCCTGTACCTTTCAGACCGATTCAGCTCCTTTGGCTGAACCTGGTAACCGACGGCGCGCCGGCATTGGCGCTGGGCATGGAGAAGGCGGAGCCGGATATCATGAACAGGCCGCCCAGGCCCACGAAGGAACCGGTCATCAACCGGGAAATGGGCGTGGGTCTCATCGTGGTTCCTATCGTCGATACAATCGCCATCCTGAGCATCTTCGCGATCGGGCTCTCCCGATATCCGGACAGCCTTGCACACGCCCAGACCATGGCTTTTACCGGTCTTTGCCTGTCGGAGCTCCTGAGGGCCTTTACGGCAAGATCGGAGCACTACAGTATCTTTACGATCGGCTTTTTCTCGAACCGCTACATGGTCGCCGCCGTACTGTTTTCACTCCTGCTTGTACTTGTGACCGTGTATGTTCCATTCCTGCAGCCGTTCTTCGGCACCGAGGCTATTACCCTTCTTGACTGGGTGGAAATGATTCCCTTTGTGCTGATGGCTCCTGTGGCAGCCGAGCTCGTGAAGATCTATTTGCGTCGAACCGCTCGACCGAGTGCATCGACTGTAACGGCATAAGAACTGAAGACAGATAGGGAGACAGGCGACGAGAGGGGGATCTTTCAAAGATCCCCCTTTCTGGTCCTGATGGCAGGGAGGGAATCGGAAGGTTCGTCTTCCGGAGATACTGAGGGAATAGGCCGTGTTGTTGAAAGTGCGGGACCGGCATGTTAGGGTGATGAAAAGGAGAAGGGGAGGACGTAACCTGCAGGGGCAGCATCCCAAGGCGGCTCCTTCTCAAAAGGGAGAGAACGTAGATCGATGAATCACCCCTTTGAACAAGAGTAGAGGGGTTCTGTCATGCTCTTCTATAGAGCGGATCTGAAAGGCAACCCCGTTCTCTACGCAAGAACCTCACTGATAGTGAACGTGTTCTCCCCCTGTTCGGGACAATTCTGTCTCCTCCCGCCGTGGATGGTAAGGGGTAGGGCGAGAAGGATATATAAACATATCTTGAGGTTCTGGAACAATGACGTGCTCAGGAATACCGATGCCGTCCTGGAAGTAATAAGAAGAGGAACAGAATCCACCCTCCCCTGACCCCTCCCATCGAAGGGAGGGGAACACCTGTACCGCCCTCGCCTTTCCCCGCCCTCCCGAGGGAAGGGGAATACCAGGCAATCCATAAGCCCCTCCCCTTTAACGGGAGAGGACAGGTGAGGGTGGGTGGAACATGAACATGCATGAGAGAGATGCCCGCCATGAACACGAAAATTCGCGTCCTTCTTGTCGATGATGAAGAAGCTTTTGTAAGAGGCATGGCCCGTCTTCTGAAGTTCAGAGGAATCGAGGTATCCACCGCGCTCAACGGAAAGGAGGCGGTGGACGCGGTCAAACAGGGAGGTTTCGATGTGGTGGTCCTGGACATCAAGATGCCCGGCATGGACGGGATAGAGACCCTGGGTGTAATTAAGAAGCTCGCGCCGGATACCGAGGTGATCATGCTCACGGGTCACGCGAGCCTTTCCTCCGGCGCACAGGCTCTGAGAAAAGGGGCCTATGATTACCTGATGAAACCTTGCGACCCCGAAGACCTGATCGAGAAGATCCGGGAGGCCAATGAGGCTGAGAACATCCGGAAAAACCCTGTCCTCTGGCCGCGGAAACTGGTGAGCGAGATTGCCCTTCATCCAATCCTCCCTCTTCAGCCTGACGATGGTGTTTTCAAGGCGCTCGAGGCAATGCGCAGGGAAACGGCTGAGGAGGCGGTCGAAGAACTCTTCATTCTGAACGAGCAGGGCGGTCTGGCCGGAGTGGTCACCAAGAGAGACCTGGTGGACCTTGCCCGAAAGACCCATCCTGAAGAGAACCTGGACTGGAGCAGGCTTCTTGAAAAACCGGGATCACTGCCCGATACTCCTATCAGGGAAATCATGAAGCCCGATCCTGCAGCCACCAAGGGGAACGTTTTTCTTACCGACGCGGCAAACCAGATGATTGCGCTCCGGGCGCGGTCAATGCCGGTCCTCAAAGGCGGCAAGGTTCTCGGCGTGGTCAGGCTTCAGGATGTTTTTCGTTACCTGGAACATGAAATCGAATAGAGGACACCATGGAAGCATCACGCGAGGAACCAAGGGCGGTGGGTTTGGACCAGATGCAGGAAAGGGATTTTCCCTATTTCCGGCGATTGTGGAAAAGCATCGTGGTAGCGCTTCTGGCTGCCTCTTTTATCCCTATGCTCCTGATCGGAGGAGGTTTGTACTACTACGCGGTCGCGATCATCAGGGAAAAGACTCTGGAAGCCCTGCAGCATGAAGTGAATGCGCACAGGGAGGCGATCGATGAATTCCTGGCTGGAAGGAGCATGGATCTCAGGTTCCTTGCGTCCAACCTGGGGCTGGAGCACCTCACCTCCCCCGGCGCATTGGAAAAGGTTTTTAAGTCCCTTCAGGAGCAACTTCCCTGTTTTACCGATCTGGGCATCATCGATGACAAAGGGAACCACCTTGCCTATGTGGGCCCTTATGACCTTCTCACCAGAAACTACCGGGATGCAGAGTGGTTCAGATCTATCCAGGAGAAAGAAGTCCATATCAGCGATGTGTTCACCGGATTTCGTAAGGAGCCCCATTTCATCATTGCAGTGAAGCGTGCCGAACGCGAAGGTTTCTGGATCATCAGGGCGACCATGGATGCGGCATACTTCGACCGGCTGGTGGCCGAAGTCCGCGGCCATCGGAGTGGAAACGCTTTTCTGGTGAACAGGGAGGGTGTTTTGCAGACTAAGCCGGCTGCCGGGGGCGGGCGTATTACACAGCCGGACCTGACAACGCTTCAGTCCGACTCAAGTGTTCGGCTGGAGGAAAGGGGGAAGCAGATTCTTGCCATGGCGTGGCTTCAACGTGTTCCATGGGCAATCGTAGCCGAATTCGATTCAAAGGAGATCTACCGCTCCCTGCGCAATGCCAAATACTTTGCTGTCTATGCCTTTCTCCTCGGCGGCATGATCATTGTGGGCACGGTGCTTCTTACGACCAACTATCTCATCATGCGGCTGGAGAGAAAACGGCAGTCCATCCGGGTTCTGGATCAGCAACTGCAGCATTCGGACAGGATTTCCTCCTCCGTGCACCTGGCATCCGGGATCGTCCAGGAGATGAACGATACCCTGTCCAATATTGATCTGGTCTCCAGCTGGATCCAGGATCTCAGCCATAGGAATCTCACAAAGGAGGAGAATCTCCTGGAGATGAGGGAAAGCCTGGTACAGATCAAACAGGAAGTATCCCGTGCCAGAAAAACCACCGAGAAGTTCGTGCGGGCAACCCGGCGAAATCTGCCCGTGATCAAGGACGTCAATGTAAATGACCTGCTCGATGAGATCATCGAGCTCCTGGAGAGGGAAATCCGATTCAACAAGATCGAGGTGAACCGTGATTTTCAGGACTCCCTCCCGCTGATCCGGAGCGACCCTTCCCTCCTTCGCCAGGTCTTCCAGAACATCGTTCTCAATGCAATCAAGGCCATCCGAAGGGAAGGGACAATTACCATCACAAGCCGAGGTGAGAATGAGGGAGTGACGGTGCTGGTAGCGGACACGGGCCCCGGGATCGCGTCGGAGATGAAGAAGAGGATTTTCGATCCCCTCTATGCAGCCCAGGCAGACGGAACAGGTCTCGGGCTCTCCATAGGCGCCAGTATTCTCCGCAAGATAGGGGGCCGCATCTCTGCTCAGAGCGACCCCGGCAAAGGCGCTGTCTTCAAGGTGGAACTCCCTTCGCGGTTTGAGCCTGCTAAGACATAGCAGTTCAGTGTTCAGGGTTCGAAGCCCAGGAGGGAAGACAGGTGATCCACCTGGTGTTTGTTCCCTGAACGCTGAACACTGAGCCCCTGAACACTTGCACTATCTTATGATCAAGCGCGAACACATCAAGCAGGCCATCGATGCCATATCGATGAGGAATAAGGAAATCGGGTATTCCCTCGATGAAATGCTGGGCATGGGCCTCATCAATATCGCATCCGGGGAGATAGATCCCGCTGGAGATGAGGGTTACCATTTTTTCTTCGAAGGCCGAAGGGTTCTGGTGAACAGGGTCCTTTTCTTTCAGGAAGGCACCGCCCCCATAGAGCAAGGTCTCCTGATCAACTATGGTGAACTTGTAAAGCGGCAGGAGATACAGGAAAGAGGAGGGTCTCCCGATTATCCCGCTGCCTTGAAGGAGATTCATGATGCCGGTCTCAGGATGGCGGTCCTCCATGAAATCGATTATGCGATCGAACGGATCGAGAAAGGACAAAAACCGGACAACGGGTCCGTGAAGGGACGGGATCAATCGTTGATAGATACGATCAAGCGTATCCAGAGCGAGGATACTGCTCTTTCCATTCAGGAGACCTCCCTGGATCCGTCCTTTCTGTACAAGGGCGTTTTGTCCGGATCGGCTGCATTTTTCATGTGTTTTCCCTTTTGCATGGGCAGCCTCATGCAGGTCGCCGATTTGAACCTGGAATTTTTCAGCGTCCGCTTCGTCCTCAACTGTCTTTTGCGGGGGGTGGAGAGAAATCTCCAGGCTTGTGTCGTTCAGGACAGGATCGTCGGACTGGTTTTCTTGTCCCTGAAGGAGCAATTTCTGAGAAGGAGTCTGGAGATCAAGTACATAGCAACCCAGCGCGGCAAAGCGGAGGTTGCGGCGGATTCGTCTTCCGGACCGCCCAGGGGAGTGGGCACCTTTCTGGTTGCGGGTGTCTGGATGCTGGCCAGGAACGAAATGCAGAACCGCGCTGATATTGTGCTGGATGCTGAGGTCGGGGCGAGGGGTTTCTACGAAACCATAGGATTCGAGTCAAGGGGATTTTCAGGGTTTGTCCTTGGAAAACCCAGGCCGTACCTCCTTCAGGCCCTTCTGGGCATGGCCCGGAACAGTCCGGATCTCCGACAAAGCGCAGTAGAAGAAATCGCGCGAATCATCAGGAGACATGTCAAAGGACTCCGGAAGAAACCATCCACTGAAAAGGACCTTTCCGAGAGAAAGGCCATGATCGAATGTGTTCGGGAATGTCTGATGCCCGACTCAAGGCATGAATTCATGGACGCTGCGATACAGGGGCTTCTCAAGTACAGCAGAAAGATCATGGAGTCCGAAGATCTGCTCCGATATGCATCCGAACTAAAAGCGAATCGAGTGAAAAATCATGTCCACACAGCCGGTGCTTCTCATCAGGGATAGCCGTTTTTCCCTCCATCTTGAGAACATGCCTCACCTCGAAACGCCCAAGCGCTTAAGGGCCTTCGAAGAGATACTGTCCGATCCCTCTCTGTCCGGAAGGACGCAGGAAATTTCCCCCCGAATCGCCACGACTGAGGAACTGGCATGGGTTCACACCCGAGAACATATCCAGCGAGTGGCCGGAAGCGCAACGAGGCCCTTTACCTCCTTCGACCTGGATACACAGGCGACGGAGAATTCCTATGATGTTGCCAGGCTGGCTGCGGGAGGGGTTTTTTCCCTTCTGGATGAAATATGGAATGGAAGAGGGAAAAGGGGTTTTGCCTGTGTGAGACCCCCCGGGCATCATGCAGAACCGGGTAAAGCCATGGGTTTCTGCCTTTTCAATAATGTGGCCCTGGGAGCGCGCTATCTCATGGAGCAGTACTCGGCTCAGAGAATCATGATAATAGACATCGATGTCCATCACGGGAACGGTACACAGGCCGCATTTTATGAAACGGACAAGGTTCTCTTTGTCTCCACCCACCAGTTCCCCGGCTATCCGGGAACCGGGAACTACGGAGAGATCGGCAAGGGAAAGGGTGAGGGGTATACGGTGAATATCCCTCTCTCCAAGGGGGTCGGGGACAGGGATTTCGCAAGGATCATCTATTTTCTCATCAACCCTCTCGCTCAAATGTACCAGCCCGAGATCATTCTTGTATCCTGCGGCTTCGATCTGTACAACCGTGATCGCCTCGGGGGCATGGCGGTTACCCCTGAAGGATACGGCCTGATCACGTTTTTTCTCACTGAAATTGCAGAGAGAACCTGCAACGGCCGTATTGCCTTTATCATGGAGGGTGGCTACAGTCTCAGAGGGATTCGGGAATGCGGGCTTGCCGTCATGCAGACCCTCTGCGGACTGCCCCTGATCAAAGCGAAGGTGATCGACAGGATCGTAGGAAGTACGGGGGGTGCACAAGGGTTGTCCTTCCTGAGAAAGGTGCTCGAAGTGCACAAGAAGCACTGGAAATCCTTCTCCGGCATCTGAGCTGTAACTTCGCAATGAACATTACCTGTCATCTTCCTGTTGACATCCATTCCTTCTCTCCCTCTCCCTCTGGAATAGACTAAACAATTTCTAAAGGTTGCATGAGAACGATTCACGGCATCTATGGCACGCATCTTGAAGACCTATGAAAAGTGTGTGATTATATTGTAGCTGAATAATAATTACTTCTCAGTCAGACGGGAGAAGACCGACGAGTGACTTATCGGCATCCCGGCTCCAACGATTTCCGAATGATCGAGCGGCAGGCAGCCGCTCTCTATTGCTGATCCGCCCCCTGGAATGGGGGTCTAATTTGAATACTTCAAGGGAGAGCAAGGAGGTTTCGAATGGCAACGGAGAAAAAGGCAAGCGTTGAGTCGGTTTACATGGAAAAAAGGGTGTTCGACCCACCCAAAGAATTTGTCGATAAGGCTGCGATAAAAAACTTCGCTGAGTACAAGAAGATGTGGGAAAGGTCCATCAAGGATCCGACCGGCTTCTGGGGCGACATGGCGAAAGAAATGATCGACTGGTTCAAACCATGGGATGGACCCGTCGAGGAATACAGTTTCAAGGACAACATCTTTCTCCGCTACTTTGTAGGAGGAAAACTCAATGTAACTTACAACTGCCTGGACCGTCACCTCAAGACATGGAGGAAAAACAAGGCGGCTCTCATCTTTCAAGGCGAGCCTCTGGAGGAGTCCAAGGTCCTTACCTACCAGCAGCTTCATCGGGAGGTCTGCAAGTTCGCCAACGTGCTGAAGAAGTTCGGGGTGAAAAAGGGAGACCGTGTCGCCATTTACCTGCCCATGATCATGGAGCTCCCCATTGCGATGCTTGCGTGCGCAAGGATCGGCGCCATTCACAGTATCGTCTTCGGCGGATTCAGCGCCGAGGCCCTGAGGGACAGGATTCAGGACTGCAAGGCAGAGACCCTGGTCACCTGCAACTGGGGCTATCGTTCCGGCAAGGTCCTGAGCAGCAAGGCGAACGCAGATGCGGCCATGGCCCAATGCCCCAGCATCAAGAGATGCGTGGTGGTAAACCGGATCGAGAAAGAAACGGAAATGAAGGAAGGCCGCGATTTCTGGTTTCACGAGCTGATGAAAGACGCCTCCCCGGTATGCGAGCCCGAATGGATGGATGCCGAAGACCCCCTGTTCATCCTCTATACCAGTGGAAGCACCGGAAAACCCAAAGGGGTACTCCACACCACGGCAGGATACCTCCTCTATTGCATGGCCACCATGAAGTATGTCTTCGATATCCGGGACGAGGACGTTTACTGGTGCACGGCCGACATCGGATGGGTCACAGGACACAGCTATATCGTTTACGGACCGCTGGGGGTTGGGGCCACATCCATCGTCTTTGAAAGCGTGCCCAACTATCCCGAGCCGGACCGCTTCTGGGAAGTGGTGGAAAGATACGGCGTCAATATTTTCTATACGGCGCCCACCGCCATCCGGGCAATCATGAAGAACGGGGAAGACTGGCCGAATCGCAGGAACCTGAGCAGCCTCAGGCTTCTCGGCACCGTGGGAGAGCCCATCAATCCCGAAGCATGGATTTGGTACTACAAGGTGATCGGAAAAGAACGCTGCCCCATCACCGACACCTGGTGGCAGACCGAGACCGGAGGCCACCTGATCGCAGGAATCCCCGGTGCAATGTCGATGAAACCCGGTTCCGCCGCAATGCCCTTCTTCGGTGTGGACCCGGTCGTCATCCGACAGGATGAATCGGAAGCGGCGGTAAACGAGGGCGGACATCTTTGCATCAGGAAGCCATGGCCCGGGTTTATGCGGACAGTCTACGGCGACCCCGGCCGCTTCAAGGAGCAGTATTTTATCCAGCATCCGGGACTCTACTTTTCCGGTGACGGCGCCAGAAAGGATGAAGACGGATTCTACTGGCTCATGGGCCGAGTGGATGACGTCATCAATGTCTCGGGACATCGGCTGGGAACCGCCGAGATCGAAAGCGCTCTTGTTTCCCATCCGGCCGTGGCCGAATCCGCTGTGGTCGGGTATCCTCACGATATCAAAGGTCAGGGGATTTACGCCTTCGTGACCCTGAAACAGGGAATCCAGGCAACAGACGATCTGAAAAAGCAACTGGTCAACCATATCCGAAAGGAGATCGGCCCGATCGCGAGCCCCGACAAGCTCCACTTCGCGGATGCGCTTCCGAAGACACGAAGCGGCAAGATCATGCGGAGAATCCTCAGGAAGATCGCGGAAGGCGCCATCGGGGAGCTCGGAGACACGTCCACACTGGCCGATCCCGATGTGGTCGGCAAGCTTGTAGACGGGCGCCAGTAGCCTCTATAACCTCTGCCCTGCACACGGGGCAGGTGACCAAGATCTTTTCACGTGCCGCAGGTAACCCCATGCCAGTCCTGTCGGCCAATTATTCACCTCCTTTTGAAGGGCCTTTCCCCGGATTTATCCGGGGAAAGGCCCCCCGCCTGTTTCTGGGTCCCATTCGCGCGCCAGCATAGGCGAAGGAGACTAAAATGGTTGAAGCTTCCAAAAATAAAGGGTGGGCAGTAACCTTCAGCGGAACCGGTATCAACCTCGCCCTGGGCATTCTATACACCTGGTCCATCTTCAAGGGGGCTATCAAGACATCCATCGATAAGGGTGGTCCCGGATCGTTCAACTGGGATTCGGCATCTCTCAACGACCCCTATGCCGTTTGCTGCATTGTCTTTGCCTTTGCCATGATCCTGGCGGGTCGAATTCAGGACAAGTGGGGCCCCAGGCTCACGGCCTGTATTGGTGGAGTTCTCGTTGGGATCGGTTTCATCTGGATCTCTCAAACTACAAGTTATGCAATCTGGATCATCGGATTCGGCCTGCTGGCAGGAACGGGCATCGGATTCGGATATTCGGCTGCCACCCCTCCTGCGCTCAAGTGGTTCCCCCCGGAGAAAACCGGGCTGATTGCAGGACTCGTGGTCTCCGGGTTCGGCCTGGCTTCCGTCTATATCGCGCCTCTTGGGACATACCTGGTACGAATCTGGGGCCTTCAGAGCTCTATGCTGTTCTTCGGGATTGCGTTTCTGGTTGTTGTGTGCGGGCTTTCCATGTTTCTCGTGAATCCCCCTCCCGGGTATTCGCCCGTAAAGAAGGCGCCTGCTCCGGCTCCAGGACAGGCGGCTCCGAAGCCCGCGGCCGCCAAAAAGGATTTTCGGCCGTCCGAGGTCATGAAATTGCCCGACTTCTATCTTCTCTGGATCATCTTTGTCATCGGCGCCGGCGCCGGACTTATGGTGATTGGAAGCGCTGCCGGTATGGCACAGAAGAGTATGGGCAGCATGGCCTTTCTTGCCGTGGCCATTATGGCCATAGGAAATGCGGCCGGGCGCATCATTGCCGGAATGATTTCCGACAAAATCGGCCGCAGCAACACGCTGATCATCATGCTCTTATTCCAGGCCCTGCTGATGGTCATCGCCATCCCTGTGGTGGGAGCTGAAAAAGCCAGTGGTTTCCTGGTAGTTGTCATAGCAACGTTCCTCGGCTTCAACTACGGGACCAACCTTTCTCTCTTTCCCTCGTACACCAAGGATCTATGGGGATTGAAGAACTTCGGCATCAACTACGGCCTTGTGTTTTCAGCCTGGGGCGTGGGCGGATTCATCCTCAGCAGGCTTTCCCAGATGCTCTACGCGAGCACCGGCAGGTTCACTTCGTCGTTCGTGACCGCGGCAATACTGCTTATCATCGGCGCGGTTCTCACCTTTATTCTGAAAGCGCGGTTGGCCAAACAGAGCCTCGTCCAGCAACAGGTTCTCGCCAAGCAAACAGCTTAACTGCAGGGCATAATCGCAGGACAACTATACTCTCAAGGGGCTTGCCGCAATGCGGCAGGCCCCTTGCTTTCCCCTGCTCTACCTCTGTTGCCGCTGGAAATCGAGATGCCAAAATGAACTGTATCAAGGACGGCTGGTGGGGTTTAGATCATTGAGAATTCGGATTTTGGGGTTTGTTTCGAATTTCGGTATTCGATATTCGGATTTCTGTTCCTGATTCTTGTTGATGCGCGGATACTTGAGATAGGGAATGATCACCTCGTTCTTGTTTCCCCCGGTTCCATCATATGTGACGGATACGATCGGAACCCCCGTCTGCTTTTCGATCCTGCGGGCCATGGCCTCCGTCACGAGGGCAGGACAGCAAAAGGCCGGACTGGCTTGAACAAACAAGGCGAGGTCCGGATGACATTTCATGATGTGATGGATCTTCAAGAGATTATCCATGGATTCGCCGGTATTCTCGATCCGAACATTGTATGCAGCGAGAATTTTCGCAGGGGGATCGTCGAACTCCGGCTCGGATCCGCCCGGAATTCTGTCGAAGATCCTGCCATAGGTCTTCTCCTGAAGCTTCAACCCCGCTATCAGCAGACCGGAAGTGAGCGCTTCCAGATAATGGCCTTCGACGAACCACTTGCGCAAGTAAGGTTTTGCAATCATTTTCAGATAGGTGCTGTAGGGTGTGGTGATCACTTCCCCGCCGTTGGCTTCGATGAAGGGGATGAGATCCTGATTGACGATGCCGTTGTCCCGCGCGTACAAATCACCGAACACGGCAACCTTCGGCCTCTTCCCCCAGGTCACTGCGATATCGTCGAAGAGTGCCAGGGCTTCGGCCAGCGCCTCATCTTTAGAGCGCTCTCCTCCAAAGGCCTGAGTCAGAACAGTCATACTCCTTTCAATCGCCTTGTCCGTCTCGCCCTTCACATTTTCATACGGACGCAGCCTGCATCCTATCTTGCGAAGGGTTCCGCCAAACAGATAGGCGAAATAGACATCCGGGACCATCCTGAGCGACAAATCCTGCATGGACAGGGGTCCCACGTGGATATCGGTCTTCTCCATGGCCCGTCCGCGAGCGGCCAGGATGGACCGGATGTGCAGGGGATAGAGATGGATATTGCATGCAATTTCGGATGCGCCCATCCACAGCACCGTTCTGGAAGGATCCAGATGATACTTCTCTATGTAGTCCATGAAATCCTGGGCAATGATGTTCAGGGGGATACATTGCCCGGTATTGTGGCGCAACCCCTTTTGAACGCTTGCCGTGTTCTCCTCCAGGAGGCGGGCGTCGACGCCCTCCCGCGCCAGGGCCGCAGCAACAAGCCGGAGGCTGAGATTGTCCCAGTTGGGGATGAGGAGGATTTTTCCGGTCAGGGACTTTCTCTTCTGAATCGCGGGTATTGAAATCTTTGGGGAGCCTTTCGCTGTTCTCCGGTTCTTTTCTGCTGCATGGTGATTCCGGAAAGAACGGATCGCGGCCTCGATCCTCGTCTCATACCCTACTCTTGAGTCATGCTCATCCAGTTGAAGCACGAGGTAAGGTTTTCCTTTCGACTCCATGATTCTTTTGAAATAGTCGATCAGGAAGGAGTCCGGCGAGCATTTGAAAGAAGAGACCAGCACCGGATAAGCGCCCGGCTTTCGAGCTACGACCTCGGCAGATTCCAGAATCCCGGACGCGAAATGCCAGTGCATTTCTCTCAGCAGGGGCTCGATGGTCCGAACCTCTTCCCGGCCGCAGGAAAGCATGTCCTGAAAAAACGTTTTGATGCCGAGCGAACCGAAGATATCCGGAATCCCTTTGTTCATGGATCTTGAAAGAACCGTGTAGGGTCTCCCCAGGAGCACCACATAGATATCCTCGACGTCCTGAGTGAGCGCCTTGAATTCCTCTCGGAGTTTCCCCGTGACAGTTCTCTTGAATTCCAGGGCCCGGCTGTAGGCGGATGAAACGGCTGCAAAGCCGGCCCTGCCGGGCGCAATAGATCTGAGTACCCTGTAGAGCTCGGCTCTTGTGTGGAAAGAACTGTAGAGATAATGAACAAGGGGCGCCAGGCAGCGGGTGCGATCTTCACCCAATATACCCGATGCAAGTGCCGGGGCGAACTGCGTGTAATAGCAGTATTGGCGCCTCCCCTCTTCCCTCTCCGATCTCTTCTCCAGATAGAAAGGCAGGAAGAGGTAATCGCATTTTTCCATCAGGTATCGGACATGTCCGTGGAGAGCCGCGATAGGCGCGCAGAATTCCGCTCCCGCCGCATGCTTCCCTTCCCGGACGGCCTCCCTGTATTCCTCGCTCGTCACGGTTTCGAACCCGAGTCCGTCGAAGAAAACCCTCCAGAAGGGGAGATCCTCGTAGAGATGAAGGGCAGCGGGAAGGCCGATCACTGGATGATCCAGGGGTTCGTCCTTGCGCCCCCGTGAAGGTTCGAATTCAAATGCTCTCTTTCTTTCCCGGATCAGATCGAACCCGGAAGGGTTGTTGCGCACATGTCTTTTGGTCTCGTAATCCCTTCCACAGAGAAACCCGTACGCAACATTCTCTCCCTCGATGGACGCGAGTGTGAGTTTGCAGTGGTTGGTGCAGATATCGCAGACTTCAGAACGAAGGGGAATTTTCTTTCGAAAAAGATCGATCCCGCGAAACGACGTCTTCCGGACGGGCTCGTCGGCAAGGATAAGGGCCACACCCAGAGCGCCGGTAAGATGACAATACCTGGAAACATGGATGGGTTTGCCGAGCCGCTGTTCGAATGCGGCGACAAGGGCTCGGTTCTTTGCCGTTGCCCCTTGAAAGGAAATGGTCTTGCCTATCCTTCCTTCCACAGCAACCTTGGTAAGATAGTTTTCCCGAACTGAGTGAAGGACTGCGGCGAGCGCCTCATCGACCGCATATCCTTCGCTCAGAAAATGGTTGATATCCCGTTCCATGAAGACCGTGCACCGGTCGCTGGCCATGGGTGATGCCCGGTGCTCGACGCGTCCGGAATAATCGGACAAAGAGCAGCCCAGTTTTCTGGCCTGCTCCTCGATAAAACTGCCGGTTCCGGCGGCGCAAACCGTGTTCATGACCGAGAAGGTCACCGCCCCATTTTTCAAGGTGGTAAACTTGGAATCCTGACCTCCGATCTCGATAATGGTATCGACTTCGGGGTTGATCTCGCAGGCTGCCCGGGCATGGGCGGTGATTTCATCGATGACAAGATCCGCCCCCATGACTCGGCCGACGAACTTGCGGCCGGAGCCGGTTGTCCCGGCGCCGGCAATCTCCACTTCGAGTCCCTTTCTCACAACCAAGTCGTTCACCGCTGCCAAAAGGGATTGCAGCGCGAGGAGGGGTCTCCCGGCCGTCGTGGTGTAGAACCCGGCCAGGACGAGTCGCTCCGTGTCCATCAGGACTGCTTTGGTGCTGGTGGAGCCGATATCGACCCCAAGAAAAACCCGGTAACAGGAGCCGGGCCTCAGGGCTTCATAAAGATCCACTTCCACGTCATGAAAGGAGCGTGCGTCTTCTGATTGATAGAGGGATCTTTCGGTCCCCGTGAATTCCGGATAATCGGAAAGACGCAATTCCAGAGGGGTGTAGAAGCAGCTTCTTATACGGGTTTCGCCGGTCAGTGCGTCATCGCTCGATTTGAGATTCAGCCCCGCGGCCGGCCGCCGCTCCTTCAGCAGATTCAGCGCCGCGCCTATTGCGCCGAAGAGATGGGATTGTTCGTGGACCACCAGGTCTTCACCGATCATCGAGCGGATGTGCCGGACCACGGCCCGGTTCTTGGATACTCCTCCTGCACAAATAATAGGCCCGCGCGGTCGTTCTCCTGCAAAGAGGGTATCTGCAATGTTCCTGGCCAGGCCGTGACACAAACCGTCACAGATTTCCTCGAGGGTGTAGCCCTCCTGCTGGGCGTGGATCAGATCGGTCTTTGCAAAGACGGCGCATCTGGATGCGATTTTCGGAATTGCGCCGCGGTTTCTGAAGGCGACATCGCTCAGTTCCTCGATTCCTGTCAGGCCCAGCCGCCGGGCCTGCTGATCCAGGAAGCTGCCGGTTCCTGCGGCACAGGAGGTGTTGGCCTTGAACCCCGCGTAATTGGACTCTTCATCAAAGCGGATCAAGCCGAA
Organism: Deltaproteobacteria bacterium HGW-Deltaproteobacteria-15; assembly: GCA_002840535.1. Lineage (GTDB taxonomy): Bacteria > Desulfobacterota > DSM-4660 > Desulfatiglandales > HGW-15 > HGW-15. The sequence goes on from PHBH01000062.1 coordinate 27,148, forward strand.
CTTTTCGCCCCCCACCAGGAGAATCGATCCGACCTTCCGATAAAAATGACGGGCGGCATCGATGGCTGCGATTCTGGCGTCGTACTGAGCTGTTGTCTTCAGAACGGGAGGGGTTGATGATGTGACGGCAAGGCCGAAGGTTCCCCGAATGTCCAACCTGTCGAGGATTCTCTTGAGGGTTGCCCGGATTTCTCCATGGTGAAATTCATAGCCTGTTCCGAGGATCTCTCCCTGGAGGGTTACCTCTGCCACGGCTATGGCAATTGAGCCGGCATCGATGCCAATGATTTTCGGACGGTCAGTCATTCGGGCGCCTCTTGATGGACGGGGGCTCTTCCCCGGCATCCCAAGCCCTCGGACTCCTGCATCCATTCACAACGACAGCAACTACTTATCCACAGATTACGCAGATGGACACGGATAGAGCTTACTGTTTGAAATCCACGAATCTGTGTAATCTGTGAAATCTGTGGACCGTCTTAATCCTCTTCCCGGCCTGCAACCGTCTCGGCGGTTGGATCTTCGAAAACATATCCCACCGAACGAAGGCTCTTGAAGTAAGCGGGTTTCCTGGGATCCTTTTCAAAATATCTGCGAAACCGCACGATGAAGTTATCAATGGTTCTTGTTTGCGTGCCGCGGCCATAACCCCAGCAGATCTCCAGAAGGCGTTTACGGGAAACGGGCTTTCCGCGGTTTGCAACAAGATGCTTCAAAAGCTTGGCTTCCTGGCCGGTCAGCCGAATCGTCCCGCATTGACCGTAGGCACTGAGGGTCTCAAAGTCAATGCGATTCCCGCCGAAGGTGTAGACCCCGGGCTGCGAAGAGTTCCCGGCAGTTTCACCGGCGCCGCCTTGGCGGCCCGTCCTGATCAGAAGCCGCTCCACCCGCATCAGGAACTCTTCAAGATGAAAAGGCTTGGAGAGATAGTCGTCCACACCGCAGGAGAAGCCCTTCACCTTGTCCTCCGCATCCCCCTTGGCTGAGAGAATCAGAATGGGGACCCTTTCATCTTCCAACCGGATGTTGCGGAGTACGGAGAAGCCGTCGATGGACGGGAGCATGACATCAAGCACGATCAGATCCGGCTGCCATTCCTTCCACTCCCTGAGGCCCGCAACCCCGTCCATGGCAATTCGCACAACGTGTCCTTTGAGCCCGAGGTTCAGCTTCAGTCCTTCCGCAATATGTATTTCATCTTCAATGATGAGAATGCGTCTTTCCTCGGGCCGGTTCATGCTTCCGCCTCCTGGATCGATGCCGGAGTGTTCAAAGGGAGGATCACGGAAAAGACCGACCCCTTTCCGCTTCCTTTGCTTTCGGCCATGATCCGGCCCTTGTGAAGGCGGGCAATGGAGTCCACAAGAAAAAGGCCCACACCGCTTCCTTTGGCCGAAGTGTTCTCCAAAGGAGGGACCTGATAAAACTTCCGGAAAATCCTTTTGGTTTCCGATCGCGGCAGGCCGATGCCGTTGTCCTCAAAACGAATGTGCAACTCCCTGCCCCTTTGCTCAAAGGTGATGTCCACCCTGGGCGCATTCGAATGGTTATATCTGACCGCATTGGTCAGCAGGTTCATCAACAGCATTTCAAACAGGGAGAGATCCACTCGATGGGCATAGGGCTCGCCCGATGGATTGTGAATCCGGATTTCACACCCTTTGAAAAGATGTCTGTTTCTTTCCGAAAATTCCTGCAGCGTTGAAACGAGGCCCCTGGTGACGAATTCGCCCTTGTATGCCTTGCTTTCGATCTTGGCGAGATTCAGAATGCGATTGATGTTGTCGGAGAGCCTCTCCGCATCCTGAATCATGTAATCGAGATACTTGATCTGATCCTCCCGGGAAAGGGTGTGTTTTCGAAACGTCTCCAGATAGAGCTTCAACGAGGTAACCGGGGTTTTCAGCTCATGGGTGAAGTTGTCGATGAAGTTGCGCTGGAGCCGGTAGAGCTGGAAGGTCTTCTGGTTGTAAACGAAGATGATGAAGATGCTCATCAGAATGAGGCCGACCAGAATCGAAAGGACCAGAATCACCACCCACGTCTGCGATGCAAGGGCCTGCCCCGGTTCGACGTTGGCCTTTTGAATAACGGACTTCAGCCCTGCACTGACCTCCACATACCAGTAGATATAGAGGGCAAGGGACGTGGTAACCGCCACGATCGAGAAGATGAAGATCAGAATGGGATGAATGAACCACTTTGATGAGATCATAGGCGAATGTCCGGGCAAAAGCCCTGATTTGTAAAACTTTTGTAAAACACGTCGGACCGCCTTTCATTCCTCATTTTATTCTATTAGCATACCGCCATCAATTCAACGGCAAATAACCCTCCGATATCTATCTCCCGGTATCACGCCGAAGGATCAGAGAAACAAATCGGTTTTGTGCGCTAGCGCCTCTCCCGATAGACAGGCCCTTTGCAGATTTGTCCATCAACTCGATTCGAAAGGAAGCACATGAAAAAGGTTTTGCTCACCACGGTTCAGAAACCATTTGGAATAGAGAACGAACATGTCCTTGCGGAGTTGTTTCATGGTCAGGTGACCAGGTCGCAGGGAATCTTCTCCTTCAGGTCCGTCTATTCCGGATGGGGTCTTGAGTTCATTGCAAACAACCTGAAATCTCCAACCAAGGTCCTGCACTATCCGACAGAAAAGGAATTCTTGCGCGAACTGAAAAACGGCTATGACTACGTAGGAATCAACTTCGTTCTTGTCACCTGGCACAAGGCGAAGAGACTTATCGAGCTTGTCAGGAAGGAGTCGCCCGGGACCGAGATCATTCTGGGCGGCTATGGCACGGTCCTTTCCGAAGTGGACGCTTACGCAGACCACGTGTGCAGGGGAGAAGGACTCGAGTTCATGCAGCGGCTGCTCGGGGAGAAACCGGTCAAAAAATACAAACCCCCCATCGTAGTCAACAAGATGAAATGCATATCGCTTCCGATAGGAAAGACGGGCGTTCTCTTTGCAGGCCTGGGATGTCCAAACGGATGCGATTTCTGCTGCACCAGCCATTTCTTCAAGATGAAACATATCCCCCTCCTGCGAACGGGGAAAGAGATTTATCAGGCCATGAGAGCCTATGACGGCGTGCTGCAGGAAGGGACCTACTCAATTATAGACGAGGACTTCCTGAAGGATAAGAAGAGGATTGAAGAGCTCTATGAGTACACGTCCAGAGACCTCGAAAGGCCCCGCTCGTTTTCCTGCTTTGCCAGCGCCAAGAGCATAAGGCAGTATGATCCGGAATGGCTGGTGGAGCTTGGCCTCGATTCGGTCTGGATCGGAGTGGAATCCAATCTCTACCAGCACCAGAAAGTGAGAGACTGCAACAAGCAGGAACTTTTCGATTCCCTTCACCGGGTGGGCATCAACACGCTCGCCTCCATGATCCTCGGCATCGACCAGCATTTTCCCGAAAACATCTGGGAGGACATCGATTCTTTCATCGCCCTCAAACCGTCGTTGAGCCAGTTCCTGATCTACAGCCCTTGCCCGACCACGCCGCTTTGGAAGAGGTTGGAAGGAGAAGGTCGCCTGATCAAGGACTATCCTCTTGAAAAACGGGATGGGTTCCACCTGTTATTCAGGCACGAGAACTTCAGCGCGGACGAAATCGAGCAGACACAGGAGAAGGCCTTTCAGAAGGAGTTCCATGAGCTCGGCCCGTCGGTCATGAGGTATGTGGAAAAGGCCCTGAACGGTTACCGCCATTTCGCCGGGAGCGACAAGCCCATCCATATTGCCAGGAGCAAGGTTTTCAGAACATTGATCGCCAGGGCCCTGCCTCTGTTCGGGACCGTCATTCGCAATGGACCGTCGCAGCAGGTAAAGGATTGGGCGCGGGATCTCAAGAAGGAGGTCCTGAGCGTTCTGCCTCTCCGGGAAAGGTGTCTCGGCAAGGCAAAGGCGGCCGTCATACCGTTCTATTCCGCTTTCACCAGGTTTTCATTGGAGCATACCACCGGCCATCTCCAGCCGAAGACCAGGATCAACGCATACAATTTCGAGCAGCCGGTCGAGAAGGCCGCTTCACCCTTGCTGAACCCTGCGCCGAAGGGATTCGCCGTGAAGTAGAGGCGGCCGAACGCGAGAACATCACCGCTGCAGTGTTTCGAAGAATCTGCAGAAGCAGCCGGCCCATCCTCCGGAGCATTTGTTCCTGCGGGGGACGGGCCGGTTTCGTTTCATTCGGTCTGAGCTGCCGCTTACTGCTTGCTGATTTCTATTCTCTTCCTCACCTTTTCCCAGGAAGAGGTAATGAGAAAGCTCTCATCCATGTTTTCGACCATGCGGCGAAACTTGGACATGGGCATGGCAAAGGTCAGATCATCCTTCTGTACATACGGCCGGGCGGAGACATCGAACATGCCGATGACGCACCTCGGTTTTTCGGCATCCTTCTCGAGATAGGGATGGAGCACGATGGAACCGCACCCGGCAGAGAAGGGGGCGAATACGCCGTTCGGGTCCACTTCGTCGAAACTCGAAAGCGTGAAGAGCCCGGCAAGCACATCAGGCTTTGCATAGAAGATCACCACATCGGGCCGGTCGGCTTCCTCGAGCGCGTCAAATCGCTTGAACACAATGTACCTGGCGGGCGCTTTAAACACCGGCATGTTCTTCATGATTTCCCGCACCATTTCCGGTGTTCTCTTGTACCGCTCCCCTTCCATCTCCCCGGGGATGCCGCAGGAGAGAAAGTACTCGAAATTGGGCCTCATCTGCTGGCTGAACCCCAGATACCTCTTTCTCCCTCCGCACCCGATGGAATCGGCCTCAAAGGAGAGCGATTTTCCGCCTCTCACCTTTGAAAGCACACCGAGGATGCACTGGTGCTGCACGGTCGGAGGCTTGACCAGCTCGCCGCGGCCGGTCTCATTGGTGTAGTAGAAGCATATGGGGAGATCCGCCGTGCCGAAATATTTCCGCCACGATCCAAGAAACTGCTCTTTGAACTTCATATCCATAGCAGAACCTTCCTTTCATTCTTCCATTGTCCTATCAGCCGAACGAAATGGTAAGCCGCCCAACCGAGAAGCTCTGGAGTAACCGCTGCGGGTTGCAGGGTCGGCTTTACTAACGTGTGTTGTGCGAATGTGTTGGGTTTTCAAAACACTTGAATGCAACCCCAAAAACCTATTGACATATACATATAATATATGTATCTATCTGCCATGCAGATAATATGGGACCCAAATAAGGCTGAACTCAACTTCAAAAAGCATAGGGTACGCTTCTCCGATGCCGAATTAGTGCTTTACGATCCATTTGCCATGACTCTTGAAGAGCAAGTCCGTGAAGGTGAACAGCGTTTTGTGACCGTTGGTACCGATGCCGTTGGGAGAATAGTGGTGGTTGTTTATTCGTATCGTGCCGATACCATCCGCTTGATTTCAGCCAAAAAGGCGACGCCATCGCAAAGGAAACAATATGAAAAAGGAACATGATTTTGAAAAAGCCAAAAGAGGTCAGGTTGTACCCACCAAGGGTAAAACCAGAGTGACAATGTACCTTGACACGGACATCCTCGATGATTTCCGTGAACGAGCCGATAAGGCGGGTTACGGTTACCAGACAATGATCAACGAAGCTCTTAGAGAGTATCTTGCGAAATGCGAAAAGCCACTCGATGAAGCGGCAATTCGTAAAGTAATCCGCGAGGAACTTGCTCGAGCTGCTCAACATTGACGGGTTTCCTTCCGCTCTATTGGTCCTTGTGGCACAACGTAGAGCCAAGCCGCTCTGCCACCGTGCTTTCCAGTACCGCCGCGGATTACCGAGTCCCGGGCTGCCCGGGGCCCACGCTAATCTCTTGATTACTTGGAATTTGTGTCCCAGAGATGGGTGTTCTCGTGCCCTATATCGCCCGTTTCGGCTTGACTGATCACACCCGCGCGCACCATGTTGGTATCGATATAAACCATACAAGGTGCCAGATGATCGCCGTATTCCACGGCCGTCGCATGATGACGGTCTTCCCAGTACGCACCCTTTCGATCTTTTCTCTGGTTGAACCGATACAGCGAGTGCAAACCCCGTAACTTGCCGCAGGGTTAGCGAGCGAGTCCAAGAAAGCTCAGAAGTCCTCGTGAGGTCGAAGATTCCCTGCAGTTTGCAGCAGGGACCTTCAACTCCTGCCCGGTTCTCCCAGCCACCAGTTTTATGGAGTTGGGGATCACATCCCGATCTCCGTCATCGACAACAAGGAGGT
>PHBH01000094.1 GCA_002840535.1 Deltaproteobacteria bacterium HGW-Deltaproteobacteria-15
CGTGTCAGGCTAAACGCTCGCAACCTTCTATGCTTCTGGGCGACGGCGGAGATAGGGATGAAGCAGTCCCAGTTGGCGGGGACCTTTGGCCTTACTCAGCCTGCTATTAGTATTGCAGTCAAAAAGGGAGAAGACCTCACAAGAGAACACAGTTACTCACTGGAAGAGTAGCTCAGTTATGTTTTGATGTCCCGTATTTTCTCGGTGTAAGAGCAATTAACTGGCGGATTTTCCCAACACGATGATAAAGGCGACGGTTTATAGCTCGGCGGCTTTGGTAAGCTTGGGTGCCGCTGTGAGGAACCAATCACTCGGTGCGCTGTCTGCCGGGATAAACCACATGGGGATGGTGTATGAAAAGAGAAGAACGGGATGAAGAGCTTCAGAAACGGATGCATATGGTTGACGGATGGGTAAAGGAGGGGAAAATTCCGTACTCATCGAAGGTTATTCCAGTGAAGCAGTCGCTCGAGTTTTTGCAGTGGGTATTGCCGACGCAGCAGGTGCTTGAGATCCTGCGGAATTCGCGATCGTTCGCGCTGGCAGACTGTTTGTGCAGGACAAAGCACAAGCGGTGCGACAATCCGCTGGAGGTCTGTTTTTATACGAACGATGTGGCGGACAAAAAGGTTGAGCAGGGCGCGGCCCGCCGCGTCAGTCTGCAGGAGGCGGCAGAGACGTTGAAACTGGCGAATGAGCATGGGCTGGTCCACCTGACCATCTACAACCCTGAGCAGCATGTGTATGCGCTCTGCAGCTGCTGCGAGTGCTGTTGTCATGATATTGAGTTCATGAAGAAGCTCGGGCGGCCCGATCTTGTGGCTCATGCTGATTATGTCGCCGTGGTGGACACGGACGCATGCGTGCAGTGCGGTGCATGTACGGAACGGTGTGTGTTTGGCGCTCGTAGCGAGGAATCGGGAGCGGTGGTGTTCCATCAGGATAAATGCTATGGATGCGGTTTGTGTGTCTCGACCTGTGCGTCAAATGCCATCCGGATGGTGCTCAGGGCAGGCCGGTAAGTTATCCCCAAAAGAAGGGCCGGATGGCAGGGGCGTTACGACATCAACTCCAAGGAATTATGAGAACTGGATATTACAATAAGAAACCCATGACAAGTCGCTCAAGAGGGACGCAAATCGAAATCAGTCAGATTGCCCATGGAGAGGATCGATAGGTGAAAAAGAGGACCTCCATTCTACTGTCGGCATTGGCGGTTCTGCTGATCTTGTTATTCCTGTTTTCCAAGACATTCATTGTCAATGTCTTCAGTGGCAGGGTCCACTTCCCTGAAGAACGTATCGGTCGGAATTTGGCAATGGAAGATGGCAAGAAGTTCGTCGTGTTCCGAAGACTACATATTAGCGGAACAACCGGTAAGGCTGACGACTATACTGTGTTCAAGGTGCGATTTCAATTCAAGAGCTTCGGGCCGTCGATCAATAAGCGCCTTTCCATGATACCAGCTCCTTTTCTCATAGGAATGAAAGGCTTTCGTGAAAAGTATTGGACAATCGATGAAACGTCGGGTTTCTTCCAGGGAATCTATCAGTGGGAATCAAAGGCACTTGCTGAGAAGTACATCAGTTCATTCATATTTATGTTGATGACGAGTCGATCTGCCGAAGGGACGTTGTCGTATGAGATACTGCCTGGAAGAGATCTCTCGAAATACATTGAAGAGAGGTCATCTACCTCAACGTCAGCGCACGGTTTGATGCGTTACCATGCCACCGCGGTAGTGTGTCCTGGGGTCGGACCAAGAGAAATACTTGATAGATAACGGGATAATGCGAAAACCGCCTTATAAAAGAGGCCTATAACGCGTTTTTGAATGACAAAAAAGCGGTTATTCTCCAACAATGGCCAGAGCAAATCGACACTATATTCCGGGCTACACCTGGCACATTACCCACCGGTGCCATAAGAGAGAATTCCTCCTCAGGTTCTCGAGGGATCGGCATCGGTATCTGCAGTGGCTGTACCAGGCTAGGAAGCGGTACGGTCTGACAATTTTGAATTACATGGTCACATCAAACCACATCCACTTACTCGTTGTCGATGATGGAGACAAAGAGGTCATTCCAAACTCAATGCAACTGGTGGCTGGACGAACGGGACAGGAATACAATCAGAGAAAGAATCGAAAAGGAGCCTACTGGGAAGATCGTTACCATGCCACCGCGGTAGAAAGCGGCGAGCACCTTGCGCGATGCATGGTTTATATTGACACGAACATGGTGCGTGCCGGTGTGACCGGCCACCCATCGATGTGGCCATTCTGCGGTTACAATGAGATCCAGGAGCCGCGAAGGAAGAACATACTGATCGATTACGAGCGGCTGCAAAGGTTGATTGGAGCCCAATCGTATAAGGAGCTTAAGAGCAGCCATAAGGGATGGATAGACGAATACCTGGGAGACGGAGCGAAAAACCGCCAAGACGAATGGACGGGGAGTATTGCGGTAGGGAGCAGATCCTTCATCGAGAAGGTGAGAGCGCTCTTGGGCTTCAAGGCCAAGGGAAGAGATGTCATAGGAGACGGAGAAGGGTATCAGCTCAGAGATTGCGCTGGCCAGTATAAGGCTGTTTTCGGGGCCGAAAAAGACGATATAGGCCTTGAAAACACCTATGTTTGGGATGTTAATGACAAATAATCAGGAACTTATCTTGGTCCGACCCGGGGTGCCGGAGATATGTGAAGATCAAAGCGGACGCGAATCCTTACCTGCCTGAATACGCCTGGTATTTCTGGCGTCGAAGGCATAAAAAGGAAAGCCAGCTGCTGCTTGCAATGTCGGCCCGGGAGTACAGGGCCATGGCATTGGTTTAGGAGGGAACACAGCCGGGCGGCTCCACAAGGGCCGTCTATTGAGATGCTCGAGCCGTGTGAGGTGAAAGTCTCATGCACGGTTCCAAGGGGGGAATGGGGTCGAGAGGCCCCTGACCTACCCGATCAGGTCAGAAATGAACACTTCGAGGAGTGAATAGGCCTTGCAGTCGAATAAACGGTTGTTTTCTAAACGTCCCTCCCGATGGCTTTTTTGCTTCGGCCTTATTTTAATACTTGGATCAGGCCTGCTGGCTACACGTCTTGTTTGGGAACAGACAGTGTGGTCCTGGGAACGCGGTCCACAGATGGTCGGCTTCTCCCTGATGCATGGGGGTGGAGCAGTCCTGATCTTGTTCCCTCCTATGCTCTTTGTATGGCTTACTATCTACATTGTTGTCACCCTTTTGGCATTGGCGAAAAAACGCAGGGTGACAAAAATCGGTTTAATTGCAGTATGCACTTCTGCCGTGCTGCTGTTTATTCTTTGGCTGCCTTACGGCTTTTGGCAAAGAATGTTTGCAGGTCGTTTGGCTAGTGGCCCCCATGCGGCTGAGTTTCTTTCCCACGCAGCAGCTGCTGGCGATATCGTAACCGTCAAGGCACTCCTTGAACATGGAATATCTGTAGATACTCGGAATCGCAGCGGACAAAGTGGACTCCATGCTGCCGCCGTGCAAGGACAAACAGCCATAATTGACTACTTGATCTCCAAAGGGGCAAGTGTGAATGCTGTTGATCGCATGGGTGATTCTCCCTTGGAAGTTTCGGTGTCTGAGAAGCACACCGAAGCAGCCGAGCTTTTAGAAAGGCACGGTGGGAAAAGAATCCGCGGGAGTGAGGCTCAACGCAGCAAGGCCATAGAAGAAATCGTACGTGAAGGTATCGAGAGAACAGAACCTCGGCCTTTTGCCCAACCCCGCGCTGCAGCGGACCGTCCAAAAGCGGTCGGCCGCTGAGCTTTTTCGTTATATTTCTGAAGGGCGAAGGTGTTAGTTTGCAGGTAAGTGTAAAGTCGATTCTACGATTCTCGGCCATCCTCTTGGTCGTGCTTTTGGCACTGGGCTTCATGATTGATGCTTTTAGCGGGTTCTATATCCTTAGAAATGCAAAATCATTATCATGGAGCTTCGGAGGACTAGTCTTGGTCGCAGTATTCTATCTCCTTGGCGAGACGTGTTCAGAGTGGATCAGTTCAAAGGATGATGTTTCACACCCATTACATAAGAGGTCTTTCCATTTGATCTGCTTGCTCCTCTTCGCAGGCGCTATCATTGGTGCCTGCTGGTTCGCATTCAAGCTGCTCGGGTGGTAAGAAATATAACACGCAAATTAAGGCGACGTGGAATAGGCTCTGCGGTTTTGGACAAGTGGTTGCCCACGCGCCTTATTTGCACCGTTAGCTCAATGACCCTATGATGAAAGTACCTTCATACTGGGCAGCAATTATAACTGGCGCGATCGGCATGCCCGTCTTCGTTGTTGTCTTGAGGTTCCTTGAGCACCGATCGGCGGGGCAGCTTGCTTTGGTAGTGTGGTTTCTTCTCGGGTTTGGATTGCCTCTGTTGGTATCAACAGGAGACTTCGAGTATATCCGGCAAGAGATGAAGAATGGCCGGTCTTTCTTTGGGCCTTGGGTCAAGACTAAGGATTTCAAAGAATTCTACGTACCCGCTTGGAAAAGGATCTTCGTCTGGTTCCTGGCGTCCTGCGGTTCCATAATGTTATTGAAAACCATTGGTGTTGATTTCTAGCTAACATTGCTGCTTCAGTGGACGTCACAAAACGACGTGCCGCCACTGAGCAGCCCGTTAAGTGCAATCCGGTAGCCACGAGATGAAGCATAAAACAATTAAAATGCATTCAGGTGGAATAGCCCTTGAACTT
>PHBH01000063.1 GCA_002840535.1 Deltaproteobacteria bacterium HGW-Deltaproteobacteria-15
GGGTCAACAGGGTCATATGTTTCCGGTTCCTAGTGTCCATCCGGAAATGGGCATTTTCTGGATTGAGGTTTCAGGTGTCGGTTTAATTCATTCTGACACCTGACACCTGACACGTGACCACTGATCGCTCGAATCCGGAAGTCTTTATATCTGGGTCAACAGGGTCATATGTTTCCGGTTCCGGGTTCAAGCGGCCATCCTTTTTCCTGCGATCTTCACGGGATTCGGGCCGAGCGCTCTGATCCTTTCCGTCATCTCTTCAGCGATCTCCGCGAAACGAGGGGCTTCGCTGGAGGAGAGATTGTACATCTCCACCCTTGCTCCGCCGACGCCGATTTTATCGAGAATCTCCTTGGCCTGCTCCACCCTCTTGCGTGCCCGGATGTTTCCCGAGGTGTACTGGCACGCCCCTTCCAGGCAGCCTGCCACATACACTCCGTCGGCGCCCTTCTCAAAGGCCTTTAGAAGATGAATAAGATCCACCTTCCCCGTACAGGGGAGGGAGATGATCCGAATGGAACTTGGATACTGAAGTCTCATCGTACCTGCCAGGTCCGCAGCGGAATACCCTCAGAACTGGCAGCAGAAAGCGACGATGATCGGCTGGAAATCGCTCATCCTATTACTCCTTTCAATAGGGCTTCGACTTTGCTCATGACCTGTTGGTCCTCATACCAGTTGAGCTCTATGGCCTTGGCCGGGCACTCGGCCGCACAGATACCGCAGCCCCGGCAAAGGGCCTGATCGATTTCACTGACTCCCTCCCGGTTGATCCGGGGCACACCATAAGGACAGGCCCGGACGCATACCAGGCAGGACGCACACCTTTCCTGATCCACCTTTGCAGTTACGACGGAGAGGGTGATCTCGGGCTGAGAAAGAAAAGTGGCGGCCCTCGCCGCTGCGGCCATGGCCTGTGCGATGGTCTCGGAGATCAATTTGGGACCATGCGCGGTGCCGCACACATAAACGGCGTCGTTGGCCATGTCCACGGGCCTCAGCTTCACATGGGCCTCCTGGAAATGTCCGTCCTGATTTCGGGCGACCTTCAGGATGGACGCCAATTCCTCGGTGTCCGTGGCCCTCATGCCCGCACTGAGCGCTAAAAGATCGGACGGTATCGTCAGTTCTCTCTGTAAAACGAGATCCCGGAAAGTAACTCGAAGCCCGTCCTTGGCCGCTTCCACTCGAGGGGGGGCGTTCTTGTCGAACCGGAAAAAATGCACACCGGCCTTTCTTGCATCCCTGTAGTAACGCTCGAGCACGCCGTAGGTTCTGATGTCCCGGTATAGAACATATACCTCTGCATCAGGGTTGAGCTCCTTGACATGAAGCGCGTTCTTCACTGCATTCTGACAGCAGACTCGAGAGCAATTCGGATGTTCCGGGTTCCTCGAACCCACGCACTGGATCATGACCACCTGATGCAGATCATCCGCGCCTCTATCCTCGAGACGTTTTCCAAGCTGGATCTGAGTGAGCACCCGGCTGTCCTCGCCGTAAAGGTATTCCCGTGGCGTATACTCATTCGCACCGGTGGCGAGAATCAGCACACCGTGATCGATCTTTCTCTCATACATTCCCGGTCCGACCATCACCTCGGTCGTGAAGTTCCCCTTGAATCCGCCGAATCCCACGATCAGGGATTCGGTGATCACCTGGATTTTCTCATGCCGGGTGACCCTGTCCGTGAGATCGAGGATAAGCTCGGAAATCGATGAGCCCTCGATGGTACGAGTCAGATCCCTGCCGAGACCCCCGAGGTGGGCTTCCTTTTCAACGATCACTGTTTCAAATCCCTGGTCCGCCAGGCTGAGCGCTGCGGTCATTCCGGCAATCCCGCCTCCTATGACCAGCGCGCGCTCCTTGACCGAAATGCGCTTGGCATTCAGCGGGGTGAGAAGCGCGGCCCTGGCAACCGCCATTCTCACCAGATCTTTTGCCTTCTCCGTTGCAGAGGAGGGATCGGTATTGTGGACCCAGGAATTCTGATTTCGGATATTGGCCATCTCGAAGAGGTACTTGTTGAGCCCGCAGTTTTGCAGGGTTTCCTGAAAGAGAGGCTCGTGGGTCCGGGGGGAGCACGCCGCCACCACGACCCTGTTCAATCCTTTCTCCCGAATGAGCCCCTTCATGCGGTCCTGGGTGTCCTGGGCGCAGGTGAAAAGGTTCTGTTCCACGTAGACCACGCGGGGCAGTCCGGAAGCGTACTCGACAAGGGACGGCACATCCACGACGCCGCCGATATTGGTGCCGCAATTGCAGACGAAAACCCCGATCCGCGGCTCGAGACCGGAAACAGGGATTTCCTCGACAGGCTCCCTTCTCCTCGCCTGCGTCCCTCTTGCCGTATTCAGATCGATCCCGGCCGCACAGGCCCCGGCGCTCGCCTCCATTACGCATTGCGGGATGTCCTTGGGCCCCTGGAACGCGCCGCAAACATAGATGCCCTCTCTGGTGGTATGAACAGGATGAAACGGATCGGTCCTGCAAAACCGCTCATCGGAGAGCTCGACCCCAAGCTTCTCAGCCAGCCTGATCACCTCCGGAGAAGTTTCCATTCCGACCGACAGCACGACCATGCAGAAGACTTCTTCTCTGTATTGACCTGTCTCATCTGCATACTTGAGAAGAAGGTCTCCGGTGCCTTCGATGGGATCGATCGTGTGGATCCTGGAGCGTATGAAGCGAACCCCTCTTTTTTCCCGGGCATCGTCGTAGAACTTCTCGAAATCCTTTCCATGGGTCCGCATGTCCATGAAGAAGATGGCGCAATCCAGATCTCCTTTTGCATGCTCTTTGGCAATGGCCGCTTCTTTTATGGCATACATGCAGCACACTGCGGAGCAGTACCCGTTATCGCATTTGTGGACATCCCTGGAGCCGACGCACTGAAGCCACGCGATCTTTTTCGGCGGGTTTCCGTCGGAAGGTCTCTTCACATGCCCTCCATAGGGGCCTGTGGGGCTCAGGATCCTCTCGAACTCCAGGCTTGTGACCACATTCGGGGAGTTGCCATAGCGGTAGGTTTCGTAGCGGGAGGGATCGAAAGCAGTGAAACCCGGCGCCAGAAGCACCGAGCCGACTTTGACGGTCAGGTTCTCTTCCTTATCCTCGAAATTCACTGCGCCTGCCGGGCAGAGTTTTTCACACGCCCTGCATTTCCCCTTTTCAAAATAGATGCAATTGTTCTTGTCGATGACATATTTCAGGGGGACTGCCTGGGAATAGGGCACATAGATCGCCTTCCGCTTGGAAAGGCCTTCGTTGTATTCACTGTCCACCTTCCTGGGGCACTTTTCAGCGCAGGTGCCGCAGGCGATGCATTTCTTGACGTCCACGTACCGGGGATAACGGTGAAGCTCGACTTCGAAATTTCCTTTTTCACCGCGGATGTCCACGACTTCAGAGAGCGTAAGGATCTCGATATTCAGATGCCGGCCGACCTCGACCAGTTTGGGAGAGATGATTCACATGGCGCAATCATTGGTGGGGAATGTCTTGTCCAGTTGGGACATGACCCCGCCGATGGATGGGGATCTTTCCACCAGATAGACGAAATATCCCGAATCTGCGAGGTCCAGCGCGGACTGCATTCCTGCAATGCCTCCGCCGACCACCATTACGGCACCGGATACCCGATCAAGCTGCGCTGTCATGTGCATGGTCCTTTCTTTTGAAAGTAAGGATGCAGGATCCAGGATTCAGGATCCACGCAAGAAAGATGAACGTCCAACATCGAATGAAGAGAGTCAAATACCCAATTACCAGACGCAAGTGCGCCTCATCTGTCTCTTTCGATCTTAATCTATCTTTTCCCATCTGACGTTAGACGTTCAATGTTCGATGTTCATTGGTTTTCTGGTCGATTAATCTTGACGCTCATCCCGACGAGCCCGTCCTTCTACTTGCTGATCTCTGATCTCCGACCTCTAGACCTCCGGCTTTACCCCCTGCATCCTGTATCCTGGATCTTGGATCCTGCATCTTGCATCCGCATCACACCTTCGCTTCGTCCAGCACCCATGGAAGCTTGTCCTCCCAGCCGACGGTGGATATCAGGACGCCGGCCATTCCCATGTCTTTGATTCGAGCGATGGTCTCGGCTGCGATCAACACACACTCCTTCACCTTGTCCGAAGCCTTCTGGATACGGGTGATGGTTTCCTGAGGGATGCTGATTCCCTTTACGTTGCGGTCGATGTACCGGGCCATGCCCGCTGATTTCAGAAGCAACACCGTCGGCATTACCGAGATCTTTACTTCCAGTCGTTTGATGAATTGGTCGAAACGGCGCAGGTCGAATATGGGGTTGGTAATGGCGAATTCGATCCCAAGATCCACTTTCCTCTTGAGGTTCTCCATTTCAATGGTGAGCAATCCACCCGGTGCTCCGGCATCCATGGTGGATCCGAGACAGAATGACGGCGCTCCCCTCAGTTCAATACCCGACAGATCCCTTCCCTCATGCAATCTATGGATCGTCTCCAGAAGCCCGATCAGATCCAGATCGTTTACCGTTCTTGCCTGAGGGTGGTCTCCGAACCGGATATCGTCTCCGGGCACGGCCATGATGTTTTTTATTCCAAGAGCCGACGCGGCAAGGATATCCGCCTGAAGGGCCAATCGGTTTCTGTCCCTGCAGCAGACTTGGAACACGGTTTCAATCCCTTCTTTTTGAAAAAAGGCGCAGCCTCCCAATGAACTCGCCTTCAGAACCGCGTTTGCCATCTCAGGCACCACCACGGCGTCCAACCGTCCTTTGGTCAGTAACGCGTTTTTCAGAAGACCTGAGAAATCGGCCCCTTTCGGAGGTTCAAACTCACCCAACAAAACGAATTTCCCGGCTCGAATCCTATCCTGTAATGACATTTCCCATTCCTCCGGAGTAGTTGAAAAAAGCCACAGATGTACGCTTTACTTTGCCGCGGATGAACGCGGATTGACGCGGATTACATTTCCAGCAAAACCTGTCATATGAATCGGAACCGAAATGACCTCTGCTCCTTGTTTTCGAAAATGGATTCGACAAGTATATATCCGTGAAGATCCGCGGCAGACTCATTTCTGTTCCGCCTCCATCAAGGGGAGGAGCACCCTGAACGAGGTTCCCTGATCAGGGACGCTTGTCACATCGATCTTCCCGCAACAGCCGTCCACAATACCCTTGACCAGGGATAATCCGAGCCCTGTTCCAGTGACATGCCTGGTCTTTGGATGCTTGACCCTGTAGAATTTGTCGAATATCTTGGGTAACTCCTCAGGGGGGATGCCGACCCCCGTATCGCTCACCCTGATCTCCGCGAAACCCTCGACCGGCCTGGCGCTGACCGAAACCCTGCCTCCACCGGGAGAGTAGTTGATGGCATTGCTGATCAGATTATTGAGGACCTTTTCGATATTGCCGGGATCTGCATAAATGGGCAGGGAACACTCGCAGGAGCAGGTGAGGGTGACCCCCTGTTGTCTGGCCCGCTGGTCGAAAAGGGTGACGATTTCGGCGATCATTTCCGAGACGTCGATCCGGACAGACTGCTGTACGAGCCTTCCGCCTTCGAGCCTGGCGACATTCAAAAGATCATTGATCAGTTCCAGCAGATTGTCGATTTTCTTCACGCCGCGCCGCACGAATTCGTCCTGTTTTTCCTGCAGCGGTCCGGCCATGCCCTCCAGAAGCACCGTCTGCAACTGTCTGACGGAAACCAGGGGACTGCGGAGTTCATGCGCAACCATGTTCACGAAGTCCGTCTTCATCCTGTCGAGTTCCTTGAAAGCGGTGATGTCCTCCAGCACCGTCACCGCGCCTGTCACCGTCCAGAAAACGTTCCTGTCCGGACCCAGCGTGGGAGCCGAGATCGCACGCAGCACCTTCTTGCCGAGGAGGATTTCCTGGGAGATGAAATCCTTTCCCCCGATCTCCCGACTTTGAATTTTGCGGAGTGTCTCCAGCAGCGAAGAATCGTTGAGAACTCTTGAAACGGGCAGCGGGTTTTCCACAGGCGCAGTCATGCCGGCCATGCGGAGAAGGGCAGGGTTGTGAAGCACGATATGGAGTTCCCTGTCGGTCACCATGACCCCGTTTGCCATGCAGTTGATGATGGTCTCCAGCCGCTTTTTCTCCGTATTGAGATCGAGATAGCTCCGGACGATGTCGTCCTGGAAACGTTTTGCCTTGTCTTCGAGTCTCCTCTTCTCCAGAGCCCTTTCCATTGTAAGAAAAAGGCGGTCGAAATCAATGGGCTTGGTAAGGAAGTCATAAGCCCCCTGTTTCATGCATTCGACGGCAACGTCCAGCGTGCCGTGTCCGGTGAGTACGATGATCGGGATATCCGGGTAAAGGGGATGAGCCCTTTTGAGAAATTCTTCTCCACTCATGACCGGCATCTTCAAATCCAGCACAATGAGATCCACCGGGCCCCGGTGCAGGCTGTCCAGGGCCGCCTGGCCGTTTTCGGCCGCTACCATGTCAAAACCTCTCCCCTTGAATAGCCTCCTGGAGGTTTCCCTAAAGGCCTTTTCGTCGTCCACAAGCATGATTTTGATAGGATCGGCCATTGTCATTTAGCATCTGTCATCTGATCAATGTCCCCCCGGGCCGCCGGCAAAAGGATTCGGAAAGTGGTCCCCTTGTCCAGAGCGCTTTCCACATCGATGGACCCATGATGGGCCTCCACCGCTCCTTTCACGATAGCGAGACCAAGCCCGCTTCCTGCCACCTGTCTCGTTTTGGGGTGTTTCACCCGGTAAAATTTATCGAAGATCTTCGGAAGCTCCTCGGGAGCAATGCCTACGCCGGTATCCTCAACCAGGATTTGGACGTATTCGCCGAGTCCTGCGGCCGTGACCCTGACCCTGCCTCCATCCGGCGAATAGTTGATGGCATTGGTGATCAGATTATTCAGGATCTCTTCCAGACTCTTGGGATCGGCGTAGATAGGAATCATGTCCTTGAAGGAACAGGAAAGATCGATGTGATGCTCCTTGGCGCGGGGCTCTATGAGAGCGAAGATTTCCCCCAGGACTTTTTCGATCCGGATAGGAACTTTGCGCTGGACATACTGGCCTGCCTCGATCTTTGCCACATCGAGCAGTTCGTTGATCAGGGTCAAAAGACCGTCGATTTTCTTGTTTCCCCTGTTGATGAAGTCCCCCTGCTTTTCACCGATGGGACCTGCCAGTCCCTGCAGGATGACACTGTTCAGCTGACGGATGGAGACGAGGGGGCTTCTGAGTTCGTGGGCCACCATATGAACGAAGTCGTTCTTCATCTGGTCCAGTTGCTTGAAAGGAGTGATATCCTCCAGCACTGTCACTGCCCCCACCACGCTTCGCTCAGGTCCGAGAAGGGGCGCCGAAATGGCTCTGAGCACCTTCTTGCCCGCAGCGGTCTCCTGGATCACCACTTCATCCGCTCCCGGGGTATTTAGCATTTTCTGAAGCGTCTCGCAAAGAGTTCCGTCGCCAATGATCTCCCGTATCGAGCAGGGGTCCTGCATTTCTCCCTGGATTTCCATCAACTGCATGAGAGCGGGATTATGAAGAACCATTTCCAACTTCCGGTTGCAGACCATCACGCCATTTCCCATGCACTGAACGATTGTGCGAAGCCGGCTCTTCTCCAATCGCAGGTCGTAGAGATTCTTCTCGCTCTCCTCCTTAAATCGCCGCGCCTGATCCTCAAGTCTTCTCTTGTCTGCGGCCCTTCGGACGGTGATCAGGAAGGGGTCCACCTGAAAAGGCTTTGTGATGAAATCATAGGCCCCTTTTTTCATACACTCCACGGCCGTATCCACGGTGCCGTGTCCCGTGATGATGATGACGGGCATCTCCGGGTAGCGCTCACGTACGATCTCCAGCACTTCCTCACCGCCCATCAAAGGCATTTTCAGATCCAGCAGGAGAATATCGATCCTCTCGGACGCAAGCACGTCCACGGCTGCGCTGCCGTTCTCGGCAAGTCGTATCTCATACCCGCGGGAACTCAACACCCGCTGGCATCCGTCCCGGATCGCCTTCTCATCGTCAGCCACAAGAATCCTGATCTTTTCTTCGCTCATGATTCCTCCAGCCCCAAAAATACGGGCTCTTCCCCTATAAATGCCCTTTCTTCCTCCATGGCGCCGGCATAGGTTGCCGGGAGTTCAATGAGGAAGGTCGTACCTCCTTCGTCCGGGCAATGGAAGGTAAGGCTTCCGCCGTGAATCTTGATGATGTTCTGTGAGATGCTCAGGCCCAGTCCGGTCCCTTTGCCGACCGGTTTGGTGGTGAAGAAGATATCAAAGACCTTGTCGCGGATATCCTCCGGAATCCCCGGTCCGGTGTCCGTCACCTTGATGAGAAACATGTTTGTCTCAGACAGGAAGTCCGCCCGGATCTCGAGTTTTCCTTTCCCTTCCATTGCATCGGCCGCATTGATAAAGAGATTCGTGAAGACCTGCTGGAGCTGGCTCATGTCTCCCACGATGTTCGGCATTCCTTCTTCCATGAACGTCTCGACACGGATGTTCTGGAAGGCCGCCTTGTGAATCAGCAGTTCAAGACACTTCTGGAGAAGTTGCCCGAGACTGAAGGAAGAGGTCATTCCCGCAGATTTGCGGCTGAACTCGAGCAGATCGGAAACGATCTTCTTGCACCTCAGTGTCTGGGCGATGATTTCCTGCACATCTTTGAGATCTCCCTTTCGCTCCTCAAAGGCCTCCTTGAGCAGTTCGGCATACAGGAGAATGGCCGAAAGGGGGTTGTTGATTTCATGGGCCACCCCGGCTGCCATGCGGCCGATGGATGCAATCTTTTGGGACTGGATGAGCTGGATGTTCGCATCCTCCAGTTCCTTTCTCATCTTCAGAACACCCCTCATGTCCGTGAAAATGCCTACGCTGCCCACTTCCTTGTTGTCGAGGGTAATGATCGATGCGCTCAGCGTGACCGGAATCTCCCGGCCCTCCTTGGTAGTGACGGTCATGCTGGTGGGGTTCAGCTTTCCGGGAGGACCGAAGTGGTCGCTCCGCATCTTTTTCATGTTTTCCTTTGCCACGTCGATGTTGTAGAAATTGCTCAAGTGGCCCTTGCTGATGATTTCCTCAGCGGAATATCCGGTGAGTTGTTCCATGCCTTTGTTGAAGATGAGTACCTTCCCCTTGGTATCCACCACGACGATGCCGTCCACCGTGCTTTGGATCACCTTTTCCAGGAAGATGCTCGACTTCTGGTATTCCCGCTCGAGTTTTATCCTCGCAGTGACATCGCGCGACGCCTCCACGATGCCGTCGATTTCACCATCCTCGCCGTAGATGGGGGAAATGGTCACCACGTCGAATCGCACTTCGCCGTTCTCGTCCAGGTACTCCTGATAATTGCTCAGAAGACCCTTTTCCTTGAGCTCTTCGAGGCGATGGGTAATGTAGCAGACTCTTCCATATTCGGAGCAAGGCTTGTCCAGGCCGTATCGGACCTGATAGCAGTATCTTCCGATCACATCTTCGTCACTGAACCCCTGCTCTCTCAAGAAGGTTCGGTTTACCGTCTCAATCGCCATGTCCCTTCCTATGACCATGATCCTGTAGGGAAGCGAGTCGAGGACCACCTGGGTGTGCCTTTTCATGTTGCCGATATAACTTTGGCGCTCACGCTCCAGTTGCGCATTCTCGTTCTCAGTCTGGATAAGGTCCCAGAGAAGTCTCGCAGCCCTGTGGTCGAGGACAGATGCGGAGGAAGGCTTATTGCGATAGATCGCGTCCAGCACCTGTGGGGATCCGGTGAGCTCTATGATCAGGTTGAGCCCTTCCAATCCGAAGAGATCCTCGCTTCGGGTGGTTGTATAAAGGCCGAGTTCCCTGGCATATCTGAGCCCCGGCGCTTCCCCGTTGGCATCCGCCACCCCGAGGATCTCCATCCTCAGTCTTGTCCGCTTCTCCCGATCCAGAAGCTGCAACAGATCGAAGCAGGCCATTCCGCCGCCAATGATCGCCACATTGAGAGGGAGATCCGCCTGTTTTCCCCTTCGAATCGGGATTGAGTCGATGAGTCCTTTTCTCAACATGACCTTCCTACGGCATCAACCCTGCGGGTTGCCTGTGGCGGGTTGTGAGTCGGGGACAGGAAGACTGGCAGGATGGGTTGAGCGAAGGAAAACCCATCGATCTGCAAGGTCGACCTGCAACCAGCAACCCACAACCAGCAGCTACGGTTTTCCCGCATGCTCTTCCTTCAGACGAGCGACCACACTTTCCTCCAGGTCCATGATAATGGTCCTCAGATTCTGACTCTCGCTGATCGGGCCTGAATTGTTCCAGCCCTTCAGGAGGGCCTGCGCCCTTTTTTCTCTGAATTGGTCGAGGCTGTTTGCCATGGATTTCCACAGAAACAACTTCTGGAGGATGTGTCTTTCGACGGCAGTGAGGTCCTTTTCCGTATCAATCGTTTTCCCGTCTCTCGTCGTGATGATCACTGACCGGCATCCATCCGGGAACGAGTTTTTTCCAACCGGGACCAAGCTACCCGGCAATCGAAAAAAGGCTGACTACACGGAATCTGATGAAAGCTTCTGAGAGGTGATTTCAGAAGGAGGTAATTCACTCTGTTCAAGTAGGATATTAAAGGATTTTGTGCGGGGAATTCAAGCAAAAAAGAAGCGGCCGGTCGTCCTTGATCAATTGTCCCTTGTCCTTTGTTGGTTCAGTAGAGACCATTGAGCAAGCGGTCCCTGTCCATCCGGCAGCGGCTCGCTTCCTCGTCATTCCGGGCTTAATCGAGTTCGTCGAAATGCAAAGCCGGATCCATTCCTTTTTGAAATGGAATCCGGCTCGGGGTGACGCCAAGCACATCAACTTTTTCGAGTCTTAGACAAAGGACAAATGACAAAGGATAAATGACGGATGACCGCTCTCTTGGGATTCTCGCGACGGGATTCCCAGTCGACCCGTCTTACACCTTCGGCCTCGGCAGCACGCCAGCTTTTTCGGCAATCTCCGGGACCATGTGTTCCCATTCGATTGCCATCAGGTGGACGCCCGCAACGCCCTTCATCTCTTTGAACTCCTGGATTTGCTCCACGGCGATTTTGATCCCTTCCTCGGCAGCCTTTCCCTTGCCGGCATCACGCAACCGCTTGATGAGCGCTTCGGGCACATCCATGCCGGGGACGGATTTGGCCATGTACTGCGCCATACCGACGCTCTTCATGGGCGTGACGCCTGCCAGGATGTAGCACTGCTCGTGAAGGCCCATGTCCACAGCCTTCTTCATGAATTCACGGAATCGATCCATATTGTAGATGCACTGCGTCTGGATGAAATCCGCGCCCGCCTTGATCTTCTTGGCGAGGCGGAAGACGCGCCACTCATGGGGCTCGGCAAAGGGGTTGGCCGCAGCGCCGATGAACATCTTCGGCGAAATATCCAAGTCGCCGCCACTGAGGAACTTTCCATCGTCCCTCATGCGTTTGACCATGTCGATCAACTGGATGGAATCGATATCAAACACTCCCTTGGAAGTGGGATGATCGCCGAATTTGGGATGGTCGCCTGAGAGGCAAAGCATGTTCCGGATGCCAAGGGCATAAGCCCCGAGCACGTCGCTCTGCATGGCAAGACGATTGCGGTCGCGGCAGACCATCTGGAAATTCGGCTCGAGCCCCTCCTGAATGAGAAGGAGGCTCGCCGCCCAACTCGACATCCGGACCATGGCCGTCTGGTTGTCTGTGATATTGACGGAATCCACATTCCCCTTCAGGAAGGCGGCCTTTTTCTTCACGTGCTCCACGTTGGCGCCCCTGGGGGGGCCAAGCTCGCCGGTAAAAGCAAAATGCCCTGCCCTGAGTACCTTCTCCAGATTGCTGCCTGCCTTCATTTCCTTCTGCTCTCCCATGATCATATCCCCTGGTTGAAGACGAAGTTCCGCCACAAAGACACCAAGACACGAAGTTTTTTTCTTTGTGTCTTAGTGTCTTTGTGGCGTGTCTTTATGCCTTTTTCTCTTCTGCGTGTCCTTCGGTTTTCTTGTATCCCGGCTGAATGACGGTGCGCGGCGTCTGGTTCTGCCAATCCGGCGAGGGATGGATCTTCAGGATGCAGTCCAGCCTACCCTGCTTCTTGAGCCGCTCATAGATCATCTGCCAGGCGCAGGGCTGATCCTTGCTCACCTCGCACTTGCCTTTGTTGGTTCCGCCGCAGGGGCCGTTGAAAAGCCCTTTTGCACACATGGTCACCGGGCAGACGCCCCCTGTAAATCCCAGCACGCAACTGCTGCAGGAGCGGCATCGCTCTTCATACCAACCCACGTCCTGGTTGACGCCGATGAAGGTCGTATCCACCGCCGGGAAGACCGGCTTTTCAGGATAGCGTTCTGCCAGGAACTGGATGCCGGCCCCGCACGCCATGGACAGAATCGCATCGTAATTCTTCACGGTTTCGTCCAATGCCTCCAGGTACTCCCGGTCGCATTGACGCTCCAGGGTTGCGGCGCCCAAGTCGACCGGATTTCCCTCGAGCTTCATCGCCATATCCAGCTCAGCATTCAGCACATCCACTTCTTTTTCCCCGCCCGCCAGGCAGACGGCAACGCAGGTCCCGCACCCGACGGTGAGAACCTTTTTGTAGCCCTTCAGCATCTCTTTGATTTCTTCAAAGGGTTTTCTCTTGGCAACGATCATGTTCTTTCCTCCTGGTTCACCCCTGAAAATCCGTATCCTGTGCCTCTCTCCGAAGGGTAGGGGAGGGCGGGAATCACCGGGTGAAGGGTTATCCCTTGGGCTTCCGGTCCGCGCGGTTGAGCGGATTGGGTCCGAGTTTTCTGATGTTTTCCGTCATCTCCTTAGCGTAGGCGGCAAAGGTGGGTCCTTCCCCTGAAGAAAGATTATACATCCTGACCCTGTCCCCTTCTATACCAACTTCCTCGAGCAGCATGCGCACATGATTCACTCTCTCCCTTGCCCTGAGGTTTCCCTCATTGTAGTGGCAGGCCCCTTCGAGACATCCCACGACATAGGCGCCGTCCGCGCCCTTCTGGATGGCCCTGAGGAGATGAAGCACATCCACCTTTCCGGTGCAGGGGACCTTGATGATCTTGATATTGGACGGATAATCGAGCCTCATGGAACCTGCCAGGTCCGCAGCCGAATATCCTCAGTATTCACAACAAAATGCAACGATAACGGGTTCAAAGTCCGCCATTACATTCCCTCCGCGAGCAAGGAGTCGATTTTACACAGAATCTGGTCGTCCTCATAGAAGTTCAACCGGATTGCTTTTCTGGGGCAGATGCTGGCGCATACGCCGCAGCCATGACACATGGCCTCGTCGATGACAATGACATGTTCCTTCTCATTGAAAACCGGGACCCCGAACGGGCAGGAACGGACGCAGGTGAGACACCTCACGCAATGATCCGTATCCACCTGGGCGGTAATCGCGGAAAGCCTGATCTTGCCGAGGGCGAGGAAGGAAGTCGCACGCGATGCCGCTGCGTGGGCCTGGGATATCGTCTCGGAGATCAGCTTGGGCGCATGGGCCGTGCCGCAGAGAAAAATGCCGTCCCCGGGCATGTCCACCGGCCGAAGTTTCACATGGGCCTCCATGAAATACCCTTCCGGATTGCGGTTGAGCTTCAGGATATTGCTCAGCTCCGCGGTATCCTCAGCGCGCATGCCGGCGCTGAGCGCCAGAAGGTCGGCCCTGATCTGAATATCCCTTCCCAGCACATGATCCTTCACCGTAACGGTCAGGCCGTTCGTGTCCTTTTTGACGTCCGGAGGCGACTCACGATCGAATCGGATGAAGATGACCCCTTTTTCCCTGGCCGTCCTGTAATACTCTTCCAGCAGACCATAGGTCCGGATGTCCCTGTACAGGACAACCACCTGGGCATCGGGATTGAGCTTCTTGACGTGAAGCGCATTCTTGACCGCGTTCTGGCAGCAGATGCGCGAACACTCCGGATTCTCGTCATTGCGGGAGCCGACACACTGGATCATGGCGACACTGGAGAGTTTCGCCGCGCCCTTCTTCTCGAGAAGGTCCGCAAGCTCCACCTGTGTCACAACCCTCTCATCCTCTCCATAGAGGAATTCCTTGGGCCGGTACTCCGTGGCGCCTGTCGCCACGACGATGACGCCGTGGTCCACGGTGCGCTCTTCGCGGTCGGGACCCACCAGGATCCTGGTTTTGAAATTTCCCTTGTACCCGCCGAAGCCCGCAATCTTTGCGCCGGTGAGGACCTCGATCTTCTTCTCGCCCATGACCTCGGCCGTCAATTTCCGGAGGTAACCGTGAATATCGCTTCCTTCGATGGTATGGTGGAGATTCCTCGAGAAGCCGCCCAGCTCCTGCTCCTTCTCGACCAGGGTGACGTCGAAACCCTGCCTGGCAAGACTCAGCCCGGCATTCATCCCGGCGACGCCTCCGCCGATGACGAGCGCCCTCTGGATGACAGTGATGATCCTTTCACTCAGCGGCTTGAGGCTTGCCGCCCTGGCAACGGCCATGCGGATGAGGTCCTTGGCCTTCCTCGTGGCAAGCTCCGGGGATTTCGAGTGGACCCAGGAGTTCTGGTTGCGGATGTTGGCCATTTCAAAGAGGTACTTGTTCAGGCCGCACGCCTCCAGGGTTTCGCGGAACATGGGCTCATGCGTCTTGGGGCTGCAGGAGGCCACCACCACACGATTGAGCTTATGCTCTTGAATTTTCTCCTTGATCTTTTCCTGCGTGTCCTGGCTGCAGGTGAAGAGGTTCTGGTCCGTGTACGCCACGTGGGGGAGCTTTCCCGCGTACTTCTGAACCGACGCCACATCCACGATGCCGCCGATATTGATCCCGCAATTGCAGATGAACACGCCTACCCGAGGCTCTTCGGCAGCGACGTCCCTTTCCTCGGGAAGTTCGATACGGATGGTATCCTTACCCCTGGCTTCAAAGAGATCGGCGCCGGCAAGGCATGCCGCGGCACTGGCCTCCGTGACGGAGCCGGGAATATCCTTGGGCCCCTGAAACACACCGCAGGTATAGATCCCGGGGCGGGAAGTGGATACAGGGGCAAAGGGGTCGGTCACAGCAAAGTTGTATTTGTTCAGGTCGATGTCGAGCCGTTTCGCAAGCTGAACCGCGGAGTCCGGTATGGTCAATCCTACGGAAAGGACGACCATGGAGTAGACCTCCTCGCGGATCTCCCCGGACTCGTTCGCATAGGCCACCTTGATGTCGCCCGTCTCAGGCATCTCCTGGACCGAGTGAATCCTGGCCCTGACGAATCGTATGCCTTCCTTGTCCCTGCCTCTGAGAAGGTATTTCTCGTAATCTTTCCCGAAGGTCCGCATATCCATGTAGAAGATGGTGGCATCCACCCCGCCGTGGATGTGCTCCTTCGCGATCATGGCCTCTTTCACCGCATACATGCAGCAGACGGAGGAGCAGTACCCGTTGCCGGAACGATTTTGGTCCCTCGAACCGACGCATTGGATCCAGGCGATGCTTCGGGGTTCTTCGCGGTCGAGAGGTCTCATCACATGTCCGTAATAGGGACCCCCTGCAGCGAGTATTCTCTCGAAACCCTCGCTCGTGACCACATTGGGGAATTTCCCGTATCCGTAAAACTCGAGTTTGGATGGATCGTACCCCTTCGTGCCCGGGGAGAGAATCAGTGATCCGACCTTCACCTCGGTTTCCTTTTCCACATCGTCGTACTTGATGGCCTTTGCAAGACAGACCTTCTCGCAAAGCCCGCACCCCACGCATGCATCCGTGTCGATGGCATAGGCCAGAGGAACGGCCTGGGCGTATTCGATATAGGTCGCCCTCCGGTCGTCCATTCCCTTGTTGATCTCATTGACCGCCGCAACCGGGCAGTTCCTGCTGCAGTCCCCGCAGCCGGTGCACTTCTTGGGATCGATGAACCGCGGACGATTCGTCAGGGTCACCTTGAAATTTCCAGGCTCGCCCGCGATCCCCTTGACCTCGCTGTTCGTAATGAGCTTGATATTGATATTCCGGCCGACCTCGACCAGTTTGGGTGAGATAATTCACATGGTACAGTCGTTGGTCGGAAAGGTCTTGTCCAAGCGGGCCATCAGGCCGCCGATGGTGGGGGACTTCTCCACCAGGTACACGTAGTAGTTCGAACTCGCAAGATCCAGCGCCGCCTGCATCCCGGCTATCCCGGCGCCCACGACCATGACGGATCCGCTCTTTTCCTTGTTCTTCATAGAGGCTCCTTACAAAGCTGCGAACATGGGTTTTCTATCTTTCATGCCCTTGAACTCGACCCTCTTGGTCTTCTCCAGATCGGCAAGAAGATAGGAGACCCTCTTGAGACCCAGTCCGGTTCTGTTGCTGATGTCCCGAACCGAAGACCGGCCTTCCTTGACGGCCAGGTAGATCAGATTCTTCTGATATTCCCTCTCCAGCATGTTGTTCAGCACAGACTCATATTTCTCGACGGCCCAGAGACGGCCGTAGACATCGCCCTTGGACGTGATCCTGACCTCCTTGCCCACCAGCCAGCGCAGGGTCTCGCCGTTCAGGGTCATGGCGCAGGCTTCGATTTCCATCTGCAGCCCGCTCCGATCCAGAGGCCCGAGCTCCCTGACGGATTCAACGGCATTTCTGGCGATATCCGCGAAGCGCTGCGCCTCGGCAGAGGACACCCACTGCAGGTGGACTCTTTCCCCGCCGACTCCGGCAAGATCGAGCAGCCTTCGGACCATCCGCATCTTCTTTTCCGCTTGAACATTACCTTCCAGGTAATGGCAATCCCCGATGTGTCACCCTCCGACCAGCACGCCGTCGCTGCCCTGGGCAAAGGCATCGATAATGAATGCGGGGTCCACCCGGCCCGAGCACATGACCCGGACCGTTCTCAGATTTGCGGGGTACTGAAGGCGGGAGACGCCGGCCAGGTCCGCCCCGGCATAAGCGCACCAGTTACACAGGAAAGCAACAACTCTGGGTTCAAAATCCGCCATCTCTCATCACCTCTGTATTTGAGTAAATCTCCGTCCCAACCCCTCCTTGTTAAGAAGAAGATCCGTGGTTGAGAAGTTTGACAACCTCGCAAAAAGTCGTCACCCCGGTGAAAACCGGGGTTTATCATGCCAGGAGCCGCCTCCGGGTTTTACCCTGCCGCGGCAAGGGATGCCTTGATCTGACTGTCTCTGAAATGGAGCATGTCAATGGCATGCCGGGGGCATGAAGCGGCGCAAAGCCCGCAGCCTTTGCAGGAAGCAGGAATGTTTACGGCCCTGTGACCCTTTCCCGCGACCTCCTCAAGGACAATGGCTCCGAAGCTGCAGACCTCCGTGCACAAGCCGCACCCGATGCATTTCTCGACAGCGACATTCGAAACCAGGGGAGATACGGCGATCGTCTGTCGGGAAAGAACGGTCACCGCACGTCCCACAGCCGCCATGGCCTGGGAAATGCTTTCGTCGAGGGGTTTCGGATAATGGGCCAGACCGCAAACGAAGATGCCGTCAGAGGCGAAATCCACGGGCCGGAGTTTCGCATGGGCCTCCATGAAGAACTTCTCCTGGTTGACGGGCAATTTGTAAAGGGCCGCGATCTTCTCATTCTCCCGGGGCACGATGGCCGTGGCGAGATTGAGCAGATCGGCTTTCAGCACAATCTCCCTTTGAAGAACCGGATCGAAGACCAGGATCTCCAAGCCGTCCTTCGTCTCCGTTACCCGGGGTTTTCGCTCTCGGGAGTACCGGATGAAGATCACCCCTTTTTCTCTTGCCTTCCTGTAAAGCCTCTCCCTCTCTCCGAAGGTTCTCATGTCCCTGTAGAGGATGTAGACATCCGCATCCGGGTTCTCTTCCTTGATTGCAACGGCCTGCTGTACCGAGTTCGTGCAGCAGATCCTGGAGCAGTAGGGCCTCTTCTCATCCCTCGATCCAACGCACTGGATGAAGACCACTGCCTTGGGGTTCTTGAACTTCCGGATATTCTCCTCCAGCTCATGCCAGCGGGAGACCCGGGAACTCTTCCCATAGAGGTATTCGTCGGTGGTGGACGCCTGTCCTCCGGTAGCCACGACCAAAGCCCCGTGGCGGACCGTCTCCGTTTTTCCGCCGGCAGAGATCGTGGTGTCGAAATTGCCGACGAACCCTGAAGCCTCGGCGATTTCCGCGTTCAGCATCACTCGAACGGAGGGATGGCTCTTCACCTTGCCGATCATTTCGTCGAGAGCGTTCGGCACATCCGTGCCTTTCCATGTCCTGGAGATATCCCTGGCAGAGCCTCCCAACTCGGAACTCTTTTCCACGATGACCGCTTCGAATCCCTGATCAGCCAGACCGAGGGCTGCGGTCATGCCTGCCACGCCGCCCCCGATTACCAGACCCGACTTGTTCACCTCCACGGTCAGCTCGGGGATGGGCTCCAGGAGAGAGACGCGGGCAACCGCCATCCGGACCAGATCCTTGGCCTTGTCCGTGGCAGCTTCCTTGTCCCCGGAGTGGACCCAGGTGCACTGATTTCTGATATTGGCCATTTCAAAGAGGTACGGGTTCAACCCCGCATTGCGAACCGTTTCCTGGAACAGGGGCTCATGGGTTCTCGGCGTGCATGCAGCGACCACGATCCTGTTCAACCCGTGCTCTTTGATCAGCGCGATCATCTTGTGCTGGGTGTCCTGGCTGCAGGTGAAAAGGTTCTCCTCCACGGAGACCACATTAGGTAGACTCCTGGCGTACTCGGCAATGGCCGGCACATCCGCGATGCCGCCGATGTTGGTGCCGCAGCGGCAAACGAAGACCCCGATACGGGGCTCTTCACCGAGCACGGGTCTTTCACCGGGGAACTCCTTTTTTTTCACCAGTGTTCCGCGGGAAGGCGAGAGCGAGATGGATGACGCACAGGCGGCGGCGCTCGCGTCCATGACCGACTGGGGAATGTCTTTGCAGCCCTGAATCACCCCGGCCACATAGATGCCTCGCTTCGAGGTGGCAACGGGATCCAGATCGGGGGTTTCCACAAACCGATCGGAATTGAGCCGGAGGCCGAGCGTCTCAGCGGTTTTCAATGCCGAGTCGGCAGGCTCCATGCCCACCGAGAGCACAACCATATCGAACGGCTCTTCCACGACGTCGCCGGATTCCGAAGCGTACCGGAGCAGCAGGGTGCCCGTTTCATCCGCCTCGGAAATGGTGTGGATCCTGGATCGGATAAAGCGCACTCCACCGGACTTTGCGCGGTCATAGTACTTCTCGAAATCCTTGCCGTGGGTCCGCATGTCCATGAAGAAGATGGCAGGCTCTAATCCGCTCCCGATATGCTCCCTGGCGAGCTGGGCCTCCTTGATCGCATACATGCAGCAGACCGATGAGCAATAAGGATGATCGCATTGGTTCTGGTCCCGGGACCCTACGCACTGAATCCATGCGATCTTGGATGGAGCGCAGCCGTCCGAAGGTCTGAGCACGTGCCCGCCGGAAGGACCGCCGGCTGAGAGGATCCGTTCGAACTCGAGACTCGTGACGACGTTCGGGTATTTCCCATACCCGTAAGGCTCATACCGGGCAGGATCAAAAGGCTGCAGCCCTGAGGTGAAGACCACGGATCCGACATGGATCTCGATCTCCTGCTCCTTGTCGTCGAACCGGATCGCACCGGTGGGGCAAAACTTTTCACAGGCTTTGCACTTGCCTTTTTGAAAATAGATGCACCGCTCCCTGTCAATCGCGTACTTGAGCGGAACGGCCTGTGGGTAGGGGACGTAGATTGCCTTTCTCTTGGAAATCCCCTGGTTGTATTCGTCATCCGTTTTGGCAGGGCATTTCTCCGCACAGGTTCCGCAGGCGATGCACTTCTCCATATCCACAAAACGGGGGGATTTCCTGATCGTGACCGTGAAATCCCCTTCCTCTCCCTCGATCCCTTTCACCTCGGACAGGGTCAAGAGCTCGATATTCATGTGCCGGCCGACCTCGACCAGTTTCGGGGAGATAATTCACATTGCGCAGTCGTTGGTGGGGAATGTCTTGTCCAGTTGGGACATGACTCCGCCTATTGCCGGGGACTTTTCCACCAGGTAGACGAAGTACCCTGAATCTGCGAGATCCAGGGAAGACTGCATGCCGGTAATCCCGGCACCGATGACAAGGACCGATCCTTTGGGCAAATTCTGATTCATAGGCTCATGCACTCCTCACCTAGAGCTGACGGTCAAGATGCAGATTTGGATTAATTTATGAGAAAGGCCATCTTCATAACGCAGGTGGGCTCTCACGACCGCTGCAATGAAGCGGAAGAATGCCACATTTGCGTCGCAGGTGTCAACAGTTTATCTAGTAATTTAATATAGTAGATTGTCTCCGGTTTCGCTTCATGTCAAGCACAATTTCTGGTATTTACATGTGCGCAAAGCGTAGAGCAAATACGAAAAGGCATTCTCACGCATCCGCCGTCGCTCCGAAGTGACGCTATGGCGCGTCACGAAGGCGGAAGCCGCAAAGATGCAAGGGCGTAAAAAAGTAGAAATGGCGGCGCGAAAAAGCCCGCCCGTGCGGGAGCAGTTCCCAGGGCGAGCGACACAAGGGCTCTGCTAATATAGTATAGCATCCGCATGCCCCCTTTTCGCCGTCTCTTTTGGTGCGGCAACTCATAGTAAGCGGCTTTGAGCCCCCGGATCATGTCCGCGGCAAGCTTTGCGTGAGACTTTTCTTCACTCTGTAGGATGGGTAGAGCGAAACGAAACCCATCGATTGTGGGAGCACACTTGGAACGGATTCAAAGTCTGATCGGCTTTCTGGCATTCGTGCTCATTGCCTGGTTCCTGTCGGAGAAACGACGGAACGTGAATCTCAAGACCGTGGCTTCCGGGTTGATCCTTCAGGTGCTCATCGCATTCATTCTTCTGAAGGCGCCCGGCGTACAGGTCTTTTTTCTGTGGCTGAACCGTGCCGTTGAGGCACTGGAGGAATCCACCAGGGCGGGCACCAGTTTCGTGTTCGGGTACCTGGGGGGTGCACCGCTTCCATTCGATGAGAAATCTCCCGGCATGAGCTATGTCTTTGGTTTCCGAGGCCTGCCGCTGGTCCTCGTGATGAGCGCTCTTTCCTCGCTTCTGTTTCACTGGCGGATCCTGCCTCTGGTGGTCAGAGGCTTTTCGTGGGTCCTTCGCCGAACCATGGGGCTGGGAGGGGTCGAAGGGCTTTCGACCGCGGCAAATGTCTTTGTGGGAATGGTGGAAGCCCCCTTGCTGGTGAGGCCTTACCTTAACAAGGTCTCCAGGAGTGAGCTCTTTACCATCATGGTCGGAGGCATGGCCAGCATTGCAGGGACCGTCATGGTCCTCTACGCCTCCTTTTTGTCTGAAAGTATCCCTAACGCGATGGGGCATCTTCTGATCGCATCTCTGATCAGCGCCCCTGCCGCCGTCTGCGTCTCGAAGCTCATGATACCGGAGACCGGCCTCTCATCGGCCGCTGACGTCCCCCTGGAAAGCAGTGCGGCGGGCGCCATGGATGCCATCACGGCCGGCACAGTGGATGGAGCGAAGCTGCTGATCAATATCTTTGCCATGCTGGTGGTTCTGATTGCCCTGGTTCATCTCGTGAACCTGGTTCTCTCCCTTGTTCCGCATCTCCCTTCGGGGGAAGCCGTCACTCTTCAGTGGCTGCTCGGCTGGGTGATGGCGCCCGTCACATGGCTCATGGGAATTCCCTGGTCCGAAACCATGGCGGCGGGCAAGCTCATGGGAATCAAAACGGTCCTGAATGAACTCCTGGCCTATGCAGATCTGAGCCGACTGCCGGAAGGGGTGCTCAGTGAAAGGAGCAGGGTGATCCTTGTTTATGGGATGTGCGGGTTTGCGAACCTCGGTTCTTTGGGTATCATGATCGGGGGCATGGGTGCCATGGCCCCCGAGAGAAGAGGCGAGATCGTGTCAATGGGATTGAAATCGATCGCAGCCGGGACCATCGCCACGTGCATGACCGGCGCGGCAGTCGGAATACTGCTTTGAGTCTCTCGCCCGCTTCTCCTCGCTGCGCTCAGAGTCGCTCGAGCGCGCAGAGAGAATATTTTGTCTTGCCGATGTCACAAAACATCGGCAAAACAAAAACTCCCGCTGTATGACTCTGCGATCTCTGCGAGAAACAGAATTTTGATTCATGCAATTGCTGTGTACTCTACTGAGAGATAGGATTTCTTCCATATGCAGGGTGAGCGCATTCTTATACCTCTGAGCATGTTCGACGAGGATCCCGGGCCATATACGATGAGCTTCGGTTTCGACCTGAGCCCGATGATCGAATCGATTCGCAGGGCAGGGGTCCTGAACCCGCCCTTTGTGGACCGGGATGAAGAGGGCAGGGCGCGTATTGTAGCCGGGTACCGGCGGGTCCTCGCGCTCAAGGCCCTACAGCGGGAAGAGACCGTGTGCTTCGATCTTTCGGGTTCCGGGCTTTCGGTTTCCGACAGACTCCTTCTCAATCTTCATGAAAACCTGGCGACAAGAAACTTGAACGGGACGGAAAAAGGGATGGCCCTGGAACGGCTCACTGTTCATTTTCCCGAACAGGAGGTCGTCGAACACTATATGCCGTTGCTCGGCCTTCCTGCACACCGGCCGGTTCTGGCGAGCTATCTTCGGATTGGGCAACTGGAGGAGAAAACAAGAATCTCCTTTGCAGCCGGGAGCCTTTCCTTTCAGACCGTTCGCTCTCTGCTCGATATGGATCCCGAGGCAGCCGCTGCCTTTTCAGAGTGGTTCGGGACGCTCCAGTTCAACTTCAATCAACAGTCTCGCTTCGTTGAACTTGTAATGGAAGTGTCCTCCATCTCGAACGTTGCACCAGAACGGGTTCTCTCCGCAGATGGTTTTCGGGCAATTCTTGAAGACAATAGCCTGAACGGTCCGCAGAAGGTGAAATACGTCATCGATACCCTTAGGGCAATGAGGCTTCCAGGACTGGTCGCAGCCGAGAAGGAATTCCAGAAGAGGGTCAGGGACCTCAAGCTGCCCGAGGGGGTAAGGGTGCATCATTCGCCGTTTTTCGAATCCCCGGAATACCGGCTTGAGATCCGCTTCAGGGACGGCAAGACACTGCGCAGGAGAGTTACCGAGCTCGCCTCCATCCGAGGTCTGGAACGGGTCGAGGATCCCTGGAAGGAATAGCCATGCTTCTCGGAATCAAAAGGGTTTTGCTGGAGCAAGGGGCAGAGTCCACCTCATTCGGGTCGAGGATTCTGGAGAGGCTTCCCGGAGCGGATGTCGAATTCATCTCGCATCCAAGACAGGGCAACGGCGCTTCCGTTGAAAAGCAGACGCTTCAACTTGGGTCGTTTCCCGGGCAGACCCTGAAGAAGTGCCCCGGAACAAAGGGCTATCTCTGCTGCGGTTACCAGATCCTCCACATCGGCACCAACTGCCCCATGGACTGCAGCTACTGCATCCTCCAGGCCTACCTGAATCAACCATACCTGCGGGTGTTCACAAATCTCGAGGAAAAACTCGCTGAACTTGCGGCGCACCTGGATGCTCATCCTGAGTTCCTCTTCAGGATAGGGACCGGCGAATTCACGGACAGCCTTGCGCTCGATCCCGTCACGGGGTGGACGGACCTCCTGCTGCCATTCTTTGAAAAGCGGAGGAACGCCCTCCTCGAACTGAAAACGAAGTCCGTTCACACAGAAAGACTCCTCGACTCCTCATGCAGGAAGAGGATCGTGGTTTCCTGGTCCTTGAACAGCCCCTATGTGGTATCCCGGGAAGAACACGGAGCCCCTTCCATCCGGCAAAGACTCGAAGCGGCAAGAAGATGCCAGCAGGAGGGGTTTGTCGTGGGCTTCCATTTCGACCCCCTGGTGCCTCATCCGGGATGGAAGGAGGAATACCGCAAAACCGTCGATCTGATGGCAGAGCACCTGGTTCCTGAAAACGTTATCTGGATCAGCATGGGATGCATGCGATATCTGCCGGAGCTCAAATCCATTATAAGAAGGCGGCACCCCAAGAGCATGGTGCTCAACGGCGAATTCATCCCCGGATTGGACGGGAAGATGCGCCTTTTCAAACCGGTCCGAATCGAGATGTATGCTTATATGGCCGAAATGCTGGTCCAATGGCACAGGGATGCGGGTCTCTACCTCTGCATGGAGAGCCCGGATATCTGGCAGGAAACCCTGGGATGGACGCCGGAGGATTCGGATGGATTGAGCCGGTTCCTGGATGACAGGGCGAGGCGGTTCTTCGGATGAAGAACCGAACAGAGAATGACCAATGTCCAATATGCAATTTCCAAGTAAATCCCGAAAGAGGAATCCTGGAGCGAGCTCCAGCTCGCGATAGGAGCCGAACGTGTGCAGGTCTCTGGAAATGTGGCCTCAATCTTTCCCCCTCTCAAGTAAGGGAGTTATTACGGAGAGCAGGGAAGATTTGCATCATAGCTCTTGATCGGGGTAGTGGCAAATGCTAGACATTCTGTAAAAGGGCTGATTTGCTTGCGCCCGAAGGAGGTACAAAATTATGCTTAGAAAGAGAGTGGAAGAGGCGCTTGAAAAGGTGAGACCCTCTTTGCAGGCCGACGGAGGAGACGTGCAGCTCGTTGAGGTGGGTGCAGACGGAGTGGTCAAGGTGAAACTGACCGGCGCCTGCGGCGGCTGCCCCATGTCGCAGATGACCCTGAAGATGGGCATAGAAAAGATCCTGAAGCTGAATGTTCCGGATGTGAGCCGCGTCGAATCGGTGTAGAAGTATACCATCGACATCGCCTATTTCGTGACCGAGTATTTTTACAGGGAAATGAACAAGGAGTCCAAGTGGTCAGCCCCGACTCTGCTGAAATCCGTGCTAGGGGCTAACCGGCTTGGCAGGAAGACCGGAGCGGGCTGGTACGACTACAGCAAGTAGACCCTTCCTTTACCCGTAGCGGACAAACAGGAACAAAAAGAAGGCAGCTCTCGTTCGGGAACTGCCTTCTTCATTTTCATTTGAGCTCGGTCGAAAAAGAAGATAATGGTCGGGAACTATCTGTTCTTATGCCGCATCTTCTTCAGCATCTTACGGTACTTGTGCTTCCTGATCTTCTTTCGCCGTTTCTTTACGACACTACCCATTCAGTTGAGCCTCCCAAGAGGTGAATTCAATATTCTTACACGGATTGCGGATAAGGTGTCAATAGTTATTTCAGATAAGGGATAATAATAAAAAGGGGGGTCTCCGAATTTGGTCGTTACGAACGGCGCTGACCGCCGCGCATGTGGGTGCTCTTCTCCGGACTTCCGCGATTTGCTTCTTATCCAAGGAACATCCTTGGAAGGCGCAAAAGTTAGTTTACATAATATATATTATCAGAAGTTAAGGAACGCGGTCCAGCCGGCTCTGTGATTTCATTGCGTACAATCTTTTGTCAGCGGCAGCAATCAGGTCCTCTGCAGACATCCCTTCGCTGTACATGGCACAGCCGAGACTTACGTTCAAACCGCCGTTCTCTTTGAGCGCTTCCCGGATACGCTTTCCAATCTCCTCGGCGACCGACAGATCCGAGTCAATCAGGATAACGCCAAACTCATCGCCGCCGTAACGATAACCCGAATCCACTCCCACGCGGATACATTTGTTGATCAACCGTCCGACCGTCCGAAGCACTTCGTCTCCTGCCAGATGACCATTGGTGTCGTTATATATTTTGAAATTGTCCAGATCGAACAGGATGAGCGCCAGACGATGTCTTTGCCTCTTGGACCGGAGAACCTCGTCCCTGAGTCTCGAGTAAAAATGCCTCTGATTGAAAAGACCGGTCAGAGAGTCGGTGATGGAAAGCCTGCTGAGTTCCTCCCTGAGGGTTCGTTCGGTGATGATTCTGGCGATTTTCGCTTCCAGTTCTTCAAGGTCGAAAGGCTTTTTGATGAAGTCGTTGGCGCCGGCATTGATCACATCCACATACTTGTACCCCTGGGAGTAACCCGTCATGGCGATGATGCTAATTTTCGGGTATGCCTCGGAGGTCTTCTTAATGAGCTCGAAGCCGTCCATTTCAGGCATTTTCATGTCTGTGAGCATGAAGGTGAATTCACGCTCAGCCAGCATCTCCAGGGCGGCCGGGCCGCTGGAGGCAGAGGCCGTGGAAAAATGCAACGCTGCCAAGAGCTGCTCGAGGGTTGCCCTGAGGAGATCATCGTCATCTACAACAAGGACGGATTCGCTGCTGCAATCGAGTTTCAGATCGACTGACATTTTGAAGGGCCGACGAGGGGTTAATAGATTTGATCGCCCCCTGCCGAGTCCAAACACTCTCCTCGAAGGGAATTGGCAGAGGATTCTTTGATCAATACTTTAACAATATGTCCCAATAGCTGGGAATCAGACTTGAAATTTACAATTTTGCTTCCTTCGGTTTTGCCGGTAAGCTGATCTCCCTTTCTGCTGAGACCTTCCGCAAGAACTTCTACAACTGCGCCTTTGAAGCTCTTGTTTTTACGGATGGTAATCTCTTTTTGGGTCTTCTGCAGCAACCCTAGTCTCCTTGACTTCTCCCACTCATCAATCTTTCCGCTCATGGTGGAGGAGCGGGTTTTATTTCTATCGCTGTACTTGAAAGAGTACAGATTGTCAAATTCAATCTGCCGGATGAGATCCAGAGTTTCCATGAACTCATCTTCCGTTTCTCCCGGAAATCCGACCATGACATCGCTGGTTATGGCGATAGACGGAACAGCCTGCCGCAGATCCCTGACCCGATCGATATACTGCTCCCGCGTGTAGCCCCTGTTCATCCGCTTCAGTATCCGATTCGATCCGGATTGAAAGGGCAAATGAATATGACGGCAGAGGTTGGGGATTTCCACGAAGCAGCGAATCAGATCATCTGAAAGGTCCTTTGGGTGGGACGTCGTGAAGCGCAGCCTCAAGAGCTCTTTCAGACTGCTCAGCTTTCGGAGCAGCAGAGGAAAACGGCATTGCCCCTCCTCTTTGCCGTAAGAATAGGAATTCACATTCTGCCCGAGAAGAGTAATCTCCCTCACTCCTTCCGTGACGAGATGCTTCGCCTCTTCAACAATATCGTCGGGCGAGCGGCTCGCTTCTCTTCCGCGCGTAAAAGGAACGACACAATAGGTGCAGAAGTTATTGCATCCCTCCATAATGGAAATGAAAGCGGTGAAGCGGCTGCGGAAATAACCCGATGCGTTCGGCGAGGCAGGAGGCTGCAGGTTCAGCTCAGTGGCGAGTACCCTCGACCGGCTCTCCGAGCTGTGGATATGCTCTCTGATCCTGGAAACCTCGCGTGTGCCAAGCACCAGGTCCAGTTCGGGAAATCTCTTGAATAAATCCCCGCCGCGCTGCTGCGCAACGCATCCCATGAGCCCTACCTTCAGATCCGGCGTTCTCCGCTTCTGCTTCAGGACCCGACCCAGTATGCTGACGGCCTTCTGCTCGGCACGGGCCCTTACCGCACAGGTGTTGATCAGGATGAGGTCCGCTTCCAGGGGGTCTGATGTAGGGAGATAACCCATGCTCAGCAGAAGCTGGGCCACCAGATCGGAGTCGTACTCGTTCATCTGGCACCCCATGGTAATGATGTGAAAGTGGTGGTTCAAGTGGACAGGTTCCTCCTGTTTTCGCCACAAGGGAAATTGGGACCCGCCGGGTTTTCCTCACATCGGGTTTTAAGGCTGGTTCGGCCCGGGGCGGACAATCCGGGTGAGCGGAATGTTCTCATAAATGGTGAGGTGATCCAGAAGTTCATGGATAAGGGTTTCACATCCCGGCGAAACCTTCAGTTCGACAAGCGCAGCCTGTGGATCGACCGTTGTCACAACGGCCATGCCGTCGTAGGATTCGATCGTCGTTTTCAAGTATGCTATATACTGCGACGGTATTCTATAGAGAATCTTAAGAGTCTCCATCTCTTTTGTATGTTGCCCCGCCCCAGTTCAGCTTTGTTCTCAAAATTTCGAAATAGGTTTGATCCGGCGACTTGATCAGCCGGAGCGTCTCCTTCGACTTTCGAATGACCACCTTGTCTCCGAAGATTAGGTCGAAGCCGATCTGCCCGTCACAGGTCAGACTCACCCCCTGATCCACATTTTTGGCAAGGGTGACCTGCACCTGATGGGAGTCGG
This sequence comes from Deltaproteobacteria bacterium HGW-Deltaproteobacteria-15, assembly GCA_002840535.1. Taxonomy (GTDB): domain Bacteria; phylum Desulfobacterota; class DSM-4660; order Desulfatiglandales; family HGW-15; genus HGW-15. The sequence goes on from PHBH01000063.1 coordinate 28,056, forward strand.
AGAGAATGATCGGCCTGTTGGACAACGTAAAAGGGCAGATCGGTGTAAGGATGATGCTGGTAAGCGTCGGATAGATGATTGGCCCTCCTGCAGAGAGGTTGTATGCGGTGGAGCCGGTCGGGGTGGAGATGATCAGTCCGTCCGCCCTGAATGTAGTCAGAAGCTCCTGATTGATGTGCACGTCCAGATCGATGATCCGCGCCGGCGCGCCCTTGCTGATCACCACATCATTGAGGACCCGGAATCGAGATACCTCTTCGTTGGCGCGTATGACCGTGGTTTCGAGCATCACCCTGGTTTCGATCTCGAGCCGGCCGTCTATCATCAATTCCAGGACGGCATAGAGACGTTTCAGAGGGATCTCGGTCAAGAATCCCAACCCGCCCAGATTGACCCCCAGAATGGGGATCCCATACTTCGCTACCCGACGGGCAGCCCCCAGCAGTGTGCCGTCGCCCCCGAGCACAACGATAAAATGGACGTTTCTCGGAATGACAGAGGTGGTTTCTCCGGAACGATCCGACCCGTCCCTTGTATTCATCTCCTCCAGGTAAGCGGAGATGGACCTTCTGTTGAGCCATTTCTTGAGCCGGTCGGCCGCGAGCCTGGCCGGGTCAAAGCGGTGCTTGTAGACGATGCCGACAGAACGTATGCTGTGTCCGGATGGTTTCACGGGTTCTCCTGATCAAAAAGTCGGAACTAACGCTTTCATGCACCTGCATCCTATATCTTGCATCATGGATCGGATTATGCAAACAGCGGCACCACCTCGAACCTGTTCACATCAACCAGTCCCAGGTCAGTGAGTCTCGATTCCGGAATTACGGGCAGTGCCAGAAAAGAAAGAATCATGAACGGCTCCGGAACGGTGCACCCCAATGACGCCGCGGCCCGCAGAAGCTCCTCCATCCGGACTGCAACCTCCCGGATGGGGGTCGCTGTCATCAATCCGCCGATCTCAAGAGGCATGCTGGAGAGAACTCGATTCCCAGAGGCAACGGAAATCCCCCCTCCCATATTGACTACTTCCCGGACAGCCAGCAGGAGATCTTCCTCCCCCACACCGACAGCAATGATATTATGCGAATCATGGGCCACTGAAGAGGCGAGAGCGCCGGTCTTGAGCCCGAATCCCTTGACCAGTCCCAGACCGATTCTCCCGGTGCCATGGTGACGTTCCACGACCGCCAGCCTGAGAATATCCGATGCCACATCAGCCTGTACAAACCCATTTTCGCATTTCACAGGCTCGTATCGGGTCCGGGTCACGATCTGGTGCGGTATCAACTCGATGATTCGTCCATTTCCAGCGCACCCGGGAATCCGAAAGCTCTCAAGAGAGAGCCCTGCAACTTTCAGCGGCTCGGCTTCACTGGGCTTTCTCTTCCTCGACACTCCCACGCACAGGTTTCCGTCCTCTGCCACCAGCATGCCGTTTTTGTAGACCCTGTGGACATAAAACCTCTCGAGATCTTCCAGTACAACAATGTCCGCTTTGTATCCTGGTGCGACGGCGCCCCTGTCGCGCAGCCCGAAATACGTTGCAGGGGAGATTGTGGCGAGACGAACGGCTGTGACCGGGTCCAGGCCCAGTTGAACCGCCTTGCGAACCATGAAATTCAGATGCCCTCTCTCCAGGATGTCTCGCGGATGGAGATCGTCCGAGACAAAACAGAAGCGCCAAAAGTTCCGATCGGATACAAGGGGTACAAGCTCTTCGAGGTTCCGGGCCGAGGTGCCTTCGCGGATCATGAGCATCATCCCCTGGCTCACCTTTTCCATCCCCGACTTGCGGTCCGTTGTTTCATGGTCGGAACGGATCCCAGCAGTGAGATAGGCCTGCAGGTCGCGGCCGCCAAGACCCGGCGCATGACCGTCGATCACCTTGTCACGGAAAAGGACGATCTTCTCCAGGACCTCATCGGCCCCTGCGAGCACGCCTGGGTAGTTCATCATTTCCGCAAGTCCCAGGATTCTTGGCTGTTTCATGAGACTCTTCAGCTCGGAGGCCGGAAGTCCGGCTCCGGAACTCTCCAGGTGAGTTGCCGGCACACAGGAAGGGGCCATGAAAAAGACATCCACAGGAGTGGACCTGCTGTCCTCCAGCATGAGACGGACCCCGTCCAAACCCATGACATTGGCGATCTCGTGAGGGTCGGCAACAATGGCGGCAGTCCCCCATGGAGCCAGTGCGGCGGCAAGTCCTGAAGGCAGAACCATACTGCTCTCTATATGGAGATGACCGTCGATAAATCCCGGGACAATCCATCTCCCCCGGCAATCAACCTCCTTCCTGCCGCTGTACCCGGGTCCTACACCGACTATCCCGCCCTGGTGTACGGCGACATCGCCTTCCCGAATCTCGCCACAGAAGACATCCACGACCTTTCCCGACTTCAGTACGAGATCTGGAGGGATCTCCCCTCTTGCCGCGCGAATCCTTTCTCTCAGGATATTGACTTTGCTTTTCATGGCCGCCGTCGGTGAGGAGATCGTTAATTGTTAACAGTTAAAAATAGTTGTTGCTAGCCATTCCGGAAGTGAGCCGCCTTTTTCACGGGAAGTCAGATTATCTGCAACTTACTAAGGAGGAGCTATCGAAGGGTCTTGCCGATGACGAACCATTCGTCTTCCTTGTCTGAGGTCGTATCCACCAGAAGATGGAGGATTGAAAGATTCGGAAATTGGTTCTTGAGATCCTCCAGATCCACGGCCTCGAATTTCTGCTTGTTGTTGAGATAGGCCTGTTCGGTAAGAGCATTGGATTCGTAGTTCTCTTTGGTGCGCTGCGAAATCCTCCGGAGGGAGACCTCCTGGGGACACTGGGTCTGTTGGATGATGAACTGCTTTCCCTGGCGGGCTGCGACTTCGGCAGCTCGTCTTCTCAAGGACTGCTTCACGAACGTAGCATCAA
>PHBH01000064.1 GCA_002840535.1 Deltaproteobacteria bacterium HGW-Deltaproteobacteria-15
CCGAATTTCAAAGAGCCTTATTTGCGGCATCGCTCAGCCGCAAATTCTTGCTTTACTTTTACCGGAACAACTACAGGGTGCTTACCGAAGTGCCGATCGCGCCAGGCGCTAACACTCCTTCCTGTACAGTGCCAGCACTCCCTCCATGGCCCTTTCCGTCGTAAGTAGACTCAATCCCTTGAACCTCGGAAGGATGGCGTCCAGGCCGTACACCATGAACAGGGAACCGGGCTTTGCCTTTTTTGCGATCAGATCCGCGAACTCCTCCTGCATGATCAAGTAGGTGTAGAAGAGGTCGAACTCTTCGAAACCGATGCCGGTCTTTGTTTTGATGGATTGATGCAGGGCTTCGTCCATGGAGTCGCCATGAAAGAGAAAGAGGTTGCCGGGGGGAGGCGGGAGCTGTTTTTGCACAAGGGTGCGCTCCAGTTCCGACTTGAGCGGGCCATATTCCTCCAGGATCCACTCGTTCAGCTCCACCCCTGCGGAGAGTCTCACCAGGTAGCTTAAAAGGATGCTCACCCTCCCGTCCCCGCAGCCAAGATCCAGAAAGGTCGAGTTTCCCGGAATGAGGAATCCCTGTTCAATCATCCTTTGAAGGCACGAGCAGAGCTTCGCCAGATCCGTGGATCTCCTGAAACCGAGGAACCCCGAATCTCCCACCTTTCTTTGATCGAAAAAGAAGGATACTGCGGAAAGGGTTTCGAAGATGCCCGTACCCGCGATGCAAGGGGCAGGATGGTTCACGCCCGGGCGCGCCTTTCGTTGAGTGTTTTCTCCTGCTCTGCAAGCAGGCCGAGGATCCTCTCATTCAATTGAAAGAGAAGCCTGACCTCGATCCCCTCCCGTTCCCGGAGCTCGGCAATCCCTTCCGGGGAGAAGCGAGACGTAATTTCCTCGCACAGATAGTTGATGCAGATTACGTCTCGGACAGCAAGGCGGCAACCCTTGGCTCCCAGAAAAAAGCATCCTTTGGGATCGATTCTCTCCTGGGGAACATCGACCCCAAGCAGCAGGTTGATGAGAAGGAGGTTCCCGCTGTAATAGTTTTCAAGTCCCAGCCCGCAACAAGAACCGCCCCGGACGTCTTCACATTCCCTGCATTCTTCGACAATTCCCAAATGGATCATCGCCGCATGAGAATTCCGAATGGCCTCTCCGAGCTCCCGACAGAGAGAGGTGATGACTTTGTCTCCTGCCAGGAACTCCCCGAGCGCATGCATGCAATCCCTTGCCCAGGCAATCTTGGTCTTAATGGGGCTGTCGAGCGATATGGGGTGTATTGTCATCTCAGGTTTTCTTTCGAGCCGTCCCTCTCGGTTTTTTCGCACTCTCCTTTTTCTCTTCCCCGAATTCCTTGAGGCCTACGGCGAGTTGATGGAGCTTTTCATTCACCATGGCATTGATTGTCCCTTTCGGGTACTTGCCCTGGCCGTCCATTTGGCCCGCCTCTTTCCCGGTGAGGATCTCGATGCCCTCGTCCACGGTCCTGACGGGATAGACATGAAACTCCCCTTTCTTAACCGCCTCGACCACGTCTTTTCGGAGCATGAGATCCTTGGCGTTGTTTTCCGGGATCATGACCCCCTGATTCCCTGTAAAACCCAGCCTCTTGCAGCAGTCGAAGAACCCCTCGATCTTTTCATTGACCCCGCCGATGGGTTGGATTTCGCCTTTCTGATTGAGGGAGCCTGTCACGGCGATGGATTGTTTTATGGGGAGCCCGGAAAGGCTGGAAAGCAGCGCATAGATCTCTGTCGAGGATGCGCTGTCTCCATCCACACCGCTGTAAGATTGCTCGAAGGCGAGGCTTGCACTCATGGTCAGAGGCTTTTCCTGGGCATATTTTTTTCTGAGATACCCGCTCAAAATCAGCACCCCCTTGTTATGGGTGCTTCCTGAGAGATCCGCCTCCCGTTCGATGTTGATAATCCCGGAACGGCCCATGGAGGTGGTTGCCGTGATGCGGGTGGGTTTGCCGAACATGTGATCGCCCATGCTGAAGACTGCGAGACCGTTGACCTGCCCCACCACTTTCCCATCCACATCGATCATGAGGGTGCCCCGATCGATCATCTCCTGGATAAGCTCCTCGATGCGGTTCGACCGGAAGATCTTCGCATCGATGGCCTTTTCCACGTGGGAATTCTTTATCACCGGGGATTCCTGCACACCGGCCCAGTAGTTCGCCTCCCGAAGAATGTCGCTGATCATGGAGAAGCTGGTGGATATTTTTTCTTTTCTGCCGGTCATCCTTACCGCCTGCTCGACGACCGCTGCCACCCCTGTTCTGTCAAAGGGCTTCAGGCCGTCCTCTTCCGACTGGGTCTTGATGAACTCCGCAAACCTGAGAACGGACTCCTCGTTCTTGTCCATGGATGTTCCGAAATCCGCCCTCACTTTGAAGATCTTCTTCACATCCTCGTCATAGGCGTGAAGGAGATGGTACAGGTTGGCATCGGAGATGATGACCACCTTCACATTCATATCGATCGGCTCAGGCTTCAGCCCGGAGGTGGTCATGAGATAAAAAGGATCATAGGTCTGGATCTCCATCTTCTTGGTCCGCAGGGACCTCTTCAGGGCAGGCCATACACCGGGCTCGATAATGGAGTCCAGCAGATTGAGAACGAGGTACCCTCCGTTTGCCTTGACCAGAGACCCGGCCCTGATCTTGGAGAAATCCGTTCTCCAGACGCCGCTTCTGTCCACGACCCGCTCGATGATCCCGAACAGGTTCCGGTAGGTGGGATGGGACTCGATGATGACCGGCGGCCCTTTCAGGTCGGCGTTGTCTACGAGCAGGTTCACCTGGTAAGGCAGAAGGGGATCTCCTTCGGGGACAATGAACGGCAGGCCCGGGATCTGTGGTTGCTGCTGGGTCTGGAAGACCTGGAGGTTTTCCGTGAGATCATCGAGCATATCCTTCAGATATTTCTCAACCTCCTTTGACGGATATCTCTCTCGAATGGGAGCGGCAAACTCGGTCGCCATCTTCACGAACATGACGCGGTCCATCTGCTCGATGTTTTCCTGGAACTCCTTCTGCAGATCTCGCAACTCGAGAAATATCTGATCGACCTGGTGACGCAGTTTCGCCTGGTTCTCCTTCAGTTGCTCGTACTCCTCCTTTGGAAACCTGCCCTTTTCCACCAAGGCTTCAATCTGATCCAGGTGTGTAGGATTGCCATCCACCAGGGGCATGACCTCAGGGCGCTTGATTTGCCCGACCTGTACATCCACGAGGGCGAATCCCTGCTCTCGAACTTTTTTGTCCAGATCCTTGAAGAAGTCTTTTCCCTTGTTCTCGTATGCCATAACGATCTCTTTCTTGCGATTGAGATAATCCTGGCCTTCAAAGAGCTGGGGTACTTCCTTCTTGAGCGTGTTCAGAAAATCATGAACATCCTTCTTGAACTTGCGCCCCGTTCCGGCCGCCAGCTTCAAGAGGATGGGATTATCGGGATTCTTGAAATTGTTCACGTAAAAGAAATCATCGGGCACATGTCCGGTTTTTGCGGTCATTTCCTGGAGCAGTCTTCGCACAGTAGACAATCTGCCGGTGCCGGAGATCCCTGTGACGAAGATGTTGTACCCAGGCTGGTCCATTCCCATTCCGAAACGAAAGGCCTCGACGCCTCTTTCCTGGCCTATGATTTCCTTCAAGGGTTTGAGTTCATCCGTTGTTTCGAAAGGAAAGGTGGCGGGATCGATACGCCATCTCAGTTCCTGGGCCGGAAGCTCTTTGGGTCCTCTTTTCTCGGGCATCAAAAACCTCCTCAATTCTCGTATTCAATCACTGATTCTGGCCGGCCGTATGGATAGATGAAGGGGAGAGGTGTAGAAAAGAATGAATAGCCGGTTACTCCTGCTGAATCTTTACCTTGACCTCCCGGGGGGCCTCGGTCCTGCATTTGGGCAGAACCACGCTTAGCACACCGCCTTTGTATGTGGCTTCCACCTCTTCGGTCAGGACCTTGCATGGGAGTCGAAACGATCGGGAGAAGACCCGGATTCTTCTTCCGGTGGTGTAGGATCCTTCGGCTTCCTCATCTATTTCTTCCCTGCTTTTCCACTTGATGGTGAGAAGAAGATTGTCTGAGATAGAAATGTCGAGATCGTCCGCCTGCACCCCTGGAATCTCCGCCTGTATCACCAGGATGTCCTCGGTTTCGGACATGTCGAGATTAGAGAAGGCGCCCATACCGGAAGACGAAAGTCGAATTCCAAAATCGTCCCACATCCTGCTGAGGAGTCGGTCCATATCCCTCTTCAGCTTGTTGATCTCTTCGTTTTTCCAAAGAATCAAACCCGGCATCTCCCACCTCCAGCTGCATTTTCTGAACACTGTCTGTTATCGCCATTTTATGAACTAAGATACCCGGATGCAAGAGGATAGTGAGAGGGGAGAATGTCCAATTTCCAAGAAAGGAATCGAAAGGCGAATGAGCATCGAGCAATTTGGAGGGGCTCCTGACTCCTGTCTTCCGTCTTCTGTCTTCTGTCTTCCGTCTTCTGGTTTTAGAAGTTGATTATCCGGATGGGTTTCGGTAGGATATGCGCCGGTGATTTTCAGAATAAATCACGGTGCAGCGCGGGGCTGCTTTTCCGGCTTCAGTCTTGCCTGCATGTTCCTGCTCTTTGGATTTGAATCACGTACATCAGGGTTTCAGTGCCTTTTCCGGCCTCATCCTGTTTCTGGCTTGTACCGGGCGGCATTCTCTCCTCCGTCTTTCCGGCAGCGAACCGGGAGACGAGGATCCCGTTTACTCAAGATCTGATACTGAATATCTCCTTCCTGCTCACCTGTCCGCGCTCTGTTCTGCATTGGCATTTTTCTCTGGAATGACATCAACAGAACCCCCCGTTATCCTCAACTTTCCGATCCCTGGCATTGAGTCTAAGGGGCAGGGATGTGTAATTTTTTTCTTGACAAGGGACCGTTTTTCACCTAGAGGTGTCACAAAGTGATACAAAGTGGGAAAAAGTGGCAAGTACTGGGGTGTTGTGGATGTTCAGGGGCCGTTCAAAACATGCATTGGATGAGAAGGGAAGGTTGGCCATCCCTGCGCGGTTCAAGGACGGCTTGAACGGGAGAGGTATCCACAGCATTGTCATAACCAATCATTTCAATTGTTTGTGGGCTTTCGCCAGTGACGATTGGAAGGCTATCGAGGAGAAGGCCGCAGATCTCTCTCTTTTTGATCAGGCGGTAAATACGTACCGTCGCTACTTTATCTCCGGCGCACAAGAGTGCCTCATCAAGCAGGGAAGAATCACCATCCCTCCTGATCTCAGAGAAATTGCCGGTCTTAAAAGGGACGTCGTCCTTGTGGGAGGGCTGAAGCTTTTTGAGATCTGGGACAGAGAGAAATGGGAGGAAGAATTCGAAAGGGCCAAGATGAGCTTTCCGGAGGCAGGGAAGGCGCTTTCGGAGTTGGGAATCTGAAGCCGGGAGAGACGAAGTATCCTCACCGGCCGGTCCTTGTGGACGAGGTCCTTCAGATTCTGCTGACAGATGCAGAGGGCACTTACGTGGATGGAACAGTAGGAAGCGGCGGTCACAGTGAAGCCTTGGCGAAAAGACTTGGTCCGAATGGGCGCTTGATTTGTCTGGATCGAGATGCAGAGGCTGTCCGGCTTTCCAGGGAAAGACTGGGTGCATTCGGTGAGAGGGTCACGGTGCTCAAAGGCAACTTTTCAGATCTTCGTACGATTCTCGAAAACCTTGGACAGGAGAAGGTGGACGGCATTCTCCTTGACCTTGGTCTTTCCACGTTTCAGCTCGATCGCTCAGGCAGGGGTTTCAGCTTCAGCAGGGATGAGGCCTTGGATATGAGAATGGATCAGGATGAGCGTGTGACTGCCGGGGACCTGGTCAATACGCTTCCTCTCAAGGAGCTTGAAACCATTCTGAGAAAATACGGGGAAGAGAGAAGGGCAAAGAGGATAGCCGCCCTTGTGGGAAAAGAAAGGGGCTCGGGAGGTGTTCGGAGTTCCCTTCAACTCGCCCATCTGGTGGAATCGGCCGTGCCCCGCTCTAACCGACCCGGGGCGAAGAATCCGGCCACTCGAACCTTTCAGGCCATAAGAATCGCGGTCAATCGAGAGCTCGAAAACCTGGATGGATTCCTGGAAGACGCGCCTTCCCTGATCAGGAAGGAAGGGCGGGTCGCGATCCTTTCCTACCATTCCCTGGAGGACAGGATGGTCAAGCAGACCATGGCCCGCTGGGAAAAAGGATGCACCTGCCCCAGAGAGCTTCCCCGCTGCGCATGTGGAAATGACCCGCTTTTCAGAAGGCTTCACAAAAAAGGGATCAAGCCCACCGAAGAGGAGATCGCTCAAAACCCGAGATCGAGAAGCGCCGTCCTCAGGGCGGCAGAAAGGGTATGAGAAATGGTCAGGCCGAAAAGGGCTTCAGAGGTGGAAGCGGAGCGAAATACAAAGACCAGGGTCAAGGTCAGGAACGCCAGGCGGAAGAGAGAGCGCTCCCCGTTGACCCCCCGCCAGATATTTCTCGTATCCCTGATGCTCCTGCTCTTCATGGGAAGCGGGATCGGTTATGTGTGGTCCAATTTTGAGGGTACCCAGATCGGTTATGATGTGAGCAGGTTGCAGCAGGAGGAGTTGAGGCTGAGAGAATTGAACCAGAAACTCAGGCTGGAGCTGGCCCTGTTGAAGTCACCCCAGTACCTGGAAGAGGCCACACGGAACATGGGGCTCAAGGCCGCATCGCCTGAACAGATCATTATTTTGCCATGAAGGTCAGGGAGAAGAAATGGATTAGGTTCAGGGTTTACACGGTGGCATTCTTTTTTATGGCCGGGATGTCGGTCATTCTGGCAAGAGCCTACCAGCTTCAGGTATTGGAGAGGGAAAGATTGGCCTCGATCGCTCGCGCCGGGTACAGGGGGACCATCAAGCTCCCGCCCAAGAGGGGCACCATTTACGACAGGGAAGGACACGAGCTGGCGATCAGTATTGAAGTTGCTTCCATCTATGCTCACCCCAATCAAATCCCGGACAAGCAGCTCGCGGCAAGGGAGCTTTCATCCATTCTCAATCTCAAGCAGAGCTCCGTGCTGAGTCTTCTCGAAAGCAAGCGTTCTTTTGTGTGGATTGCCAGGAAAATCGCCCCGGAAAAGGCAAAACAGATCCTCTCCTTAAAGCTGGAAGGGGTCGGCACAACCCCCGAGAGCAGAAGGTATTACCCGGGAAGGGAGATCGCGGCCCAACTCATCGGTTTTGCCGGGGAGGACAATCAGGGCTTGGAAGGGGTGGAGAAAAAATTCGAATCTCTGCTGAAAGGCCCCGATTACACCCTTGTTCAAATGCGGGATGCCCTGAGAAGACCGTTTTATATCAGCAGGCCCTCGTCCAATGGTCATGAGATGCGGGATGTGGTGCTGACCATCGATAAGGACATCCAGTACAAGGCCGAGCAGACACTCAAAGAGGTCGTTGAAAAAACAAGGGCAAAGAGCGGCCATTGCGTGATTGTGAATCCCAGGACCGGAGAAATCCTGGGAATGGCCGTCGCACCGCTCTTCAATCCGAACGCGTTTGACAAGTTCAATCCGGCGCATTGGAGAAACCAGACGATTACGGATTGCTTTGAACCGGGTTCGACCATGAAGGCATTCCTCATGGCTGCGGCCCTCGACAGCGGCATTGCGAAACCCGAGACCGCGTTTTTCTGCGAAAACGGGTCATACACCATCGGCAGCGCAACCATACACGAGCATGATGCCAAGAAATATGGCTCCATGACACTGACCGATATCGTGATGGTATCGAGCAACATCGGCGCGGTAAAAGTCGGGCAGAAGCTCGGGTACAAGAAGTTCCACGAGTACCTCAAGAAGTTTGGATTCGGGGAAAAGACCGGGTTGGATCTCCTCGGGGAGCGCGAGGGATTCGTGAGATCCCCCAAGGACATCAAGGAGATCGAAAAGGCCACCACGTACTTTGGGCAGGGGGTCACCACCACTTCCCTTCAACTCGTGATGGCCATGTCGGCAATCGCTAATCAGGGATTGCTGATGAAGCCCTACATTGTCAAGGCCGTTAAAGATCAGCAAGGCCGGGTTGTGAAGGAGTTCAAGCCCCGGCTCGAGCGAAGGGTGATTTCCCCGGAGGCCGCACAGAATGCGGCGCGGATCCTCGAGACCGTCGTATCAGACAAAGGCACTGCGAAGCTCGCGGCCATAGGAGGTTACCGCGTTGCGGGAAAGACCGGTACTTCTCAGAAGGTGGATCCCCGTACCAGGGCTTATTCCAGACGCGCTCACATGGCCGTGTTCGTGGGCTTTGTGCCTTCCGACGATCCAAGACTCGCAATGGTTGTCGTGGTGGATGAGCCGGGGGGCATTCCCTACGGCGGGGTGGTTGCGGCCCCGATTTTCAAACAGGTAGGGGCATGGACCCTGAATCACCTCCGCATCAACCCGCAAATCAACCTGGCAGAACCGGTTGTCTCACAGGAAGCCGCGGATCAAATGAGAGTGGAATCGCTTCCGGCTATTACGACAGAAAATGATGGTGGCCTGCTTCCGAATTTCAGGGGACTGACCATGAGACAGGTCATCAAAGAAGGGAAGAACCTCGGGATCAGAGTGATGGTCGAGGGCACCGGTCTGGCGGTGGCGCAGATACCCGAGGCCGGTTCATCCCTTGAAAGGGTGAGCTCGGTCAGGGTCAACTTCATGCCCTCGATGTAGGTTGCTGATAACATGAAACTGACTGAACTGCTGAACGGAATCAAGGGGTACAAACTGATCGGGGATCCCGAGAAGGATATCCAGGCCATCGCCTATGATTCCAGAAAGGTTCAGCCCGGAACCCTGTTCGTCGCTCTCAAGGGTGTGGCCATGGACGGACATGCCTACATCCGTGATGCAGTTCAAAGGGGCGCCTCAGCGGTCGTGCTGGAGGACGTTCCCAATGAGAAAATGGACGTCCCCGTTATTCGCGTGTCCGATTCGAGGAGGGCGCTGTCCCTGATCGCCCTCCAATTTTACGGCCATCCATTCGACGGGGTCGATCTGATCGGGATCACCGGAACCAATGGAAAGACCACCACCAGTTTTCTCCTGGAATCCATTCTCCTCAAGGCCGGGAAGCGACCAGGGGTCATCGGTACGATCAATTACCGCTATTCGGAACTCTCTCGGCCCGCTTCGGTCACTACCCCGGAGTCCATGGATCTTATCGGGCTGGCCAGGGAGATGGTGGACGCGTCCACTACTCACATCATCATGGAAGTCTCCTCCCATGCCCTGGTTCAGGGAAGGACATCCGATTGCCCCTTCAGGACGGCCGTTTTCACCAATCTGTCGAGAGACCATCTCGATTACCACAGGAACATGGAAGAGTACTTCATGGCCAAGAGTCTCCTCTTCAGGGAACTTGGACGTGAGTCAACAGCCGTGATCAACATGGACGATTCTCGCGGCCAGGTCCTCGCTGCCATGACAAAGGCAAAGATCATCACCTACGGGATTCGTGGCAGGTGGGACATTCGGATGGATTCGATTCGGATGGACAAGGAAGGCATACGGGCCGAGTTGGTCACCCCCATCGGCAGAAGAGAGATCCGGTCTTCTCTCATCGGGGAATTCAACATCTACAACATCCTGGCAGCTTCTTCATCGGCCGTTTCCATAGGCCTGGATCTCGATACCATAGCCGGTGGGATCGAGAGCCTTCCCTTTGTCCCGGGCAGGATGGAGGTGGTCAGAAACTGTCAAGATCTGACCGTGGTCGTAGATTACGCGCACACGCCGGATGCGCTCCTGAAGACACTGCTCTGCCTGAAGCCGTTTGTGCAGGGAAGACTGATCACCGTGTTTGGATGCGGCGGGGATCGAGACAGGGGCAAGAGGGCGGAGATGGGTCTGATTGCCGGCCGGGAGAGCGATGTCGTTTTCATCACGTCGGACAACCCTCGAAGTGAAGACCCCCTGGCAATCGTTTCGGAAATCGAACAGGGAATCCGCCAATCGGCTATGAAAAAACTGGAGTCGCCTCTTCCCGCGGGAATCGAGACCGGGTATTTCACGGAACCGAACCGGCGCGAGGCCATTCGGCGAGCGATTTCCATCGCCCGGAAAAGGGACTTGGTCCTCATTGCAGGCAAGGGACATGAGGATTACCAGATCATCGGCCGGGAGAGAAAACATTTCGACGACAGAAAAGAGGCTGCACTTGCGGCTTTGGAGGCGGCGGCGTGAGATGAGTGCACGATGGGGGGAGATCACGGCCGGCGAAATAGCCCATATCATCGGGGGAAGACTCCTGAGCGGCCCCGGTGAAACGGTTTTTACATCCCTGGGTACGGATTCACGCAATATCGTCAGAGGCCAGGTTTTCTGGGCACTGAAAGGGGAAAACCATGACGGCCATGATTTTGCCGCAGAGGCGATCCGGCTGGGCGCATCGGGGGCGGTGATCCAGGAGGATCGAAGCGGTGCGGTTCAGTCCTCGACCGGGAACTCGATCATTGCAGTGAAGGACACCCTGAAGGGGCTCGGCGATTTGGCTGCATGGTGGCGTCACCAGTATCCCGTCAGGCTGGCGGCGATTACGGGCAGCATGGGAAAAACGACCACCAAGGAAATGGCCGCGGCGATCGTAGCTGCAGGCAGGAAGACGCTGAGCAACCGGGGAAACTTCAACAACCTGATCGGACTTCCTCTTACTCTTTTCCTCCTCGACCGGGAGCACCGCGCGGTTGTCCTGGAGATGGGGATGAACCGCCGGGGCGAGATTGCAAGACTCACGGAGATCGCGGATCCGGATGTCGGTCTGATCACCAATGTCGCCAGGGTTCATCTCGAAGGGTTGGGAAACATCGTGGGGGTGGCAAGGGCGAAGGCGGAGCTTCTGGAGAAGATGTCGCCGGATGCGACGGCGATCCTGAACGGCGACGACGGGCTCCTGATGAAGACGGCTTCCCCGTATAGGCGAAAGATCATGACATTCGGGCTCTCTCCCGCGAGTGACGTTCAGGCTCGAAACGTGAGGGATCTGGGCAGAGAAGGGTTTTCCCTTGACCTCTGCCACAACGGCCATACGCTCCCGGTTCGACTCTCAATCCCCGGTCGTCACAATGTGATGAATGCGCTGGCGGCATCCGCCATCGCGCTCTCGTTCGGGGAGTCCTACGAACACATTTCCGATGGTTTGGCAGGGTACGAAGGGGTCAAGGGGAGATTCACGGTCACGAGCCTGCCGTCCGGCGCCGTGCTTGTGGATGATACCTACAATTCCAATCCCACCAGCCTGCGTGCTGCAATGGAGCACCTGAAGAATCTCGTTCCGGAAGGAGGCCGAATACTCATCGGTCTGGGCGATATGCTGGAACTCGGGGCCGAGACGGAACCCGCCCACCTGGAGGCAGGGGCACAGGTCGCAAAGCTGGGCGCGTACCTGTTCGTTGTCATGGGCGATCATGCGGGGCTCATGATCCAGTCCGCCGTGCTGAACGGCTTGCCCAAGGACAAGACGGCGAAGGCCGGTTCTCACGAGGAGATGGTTCAAATCTTTCAAAACGAAGTGAAGAAGGGGGATCTCATCTTCCTCAAGGGCTCCCGCCGAATCGGACTCGATTGGGTTGCGCGAACTCTGAGGGACGGAGAGATCGAAGGAGGCAAGCGATGAACGACCTGAAGGAAATCCTGGTCGCGGATGATGATTTCGGAATGAGGGATCTGCTCTCGCAGGTCCTCTCGACGAGAGGGTTCAATGTGACCCTTGCAAAGGATGGGGCCGACTCACTGGATCAGATGAGAGACCGCCGGTTCGACCTGCTCATTACGGACGTCAGCATGCCGAGACTGACCGGGCTGCAGGTCCTCAAGAGGATGAAGGAGGAGGGTCGCAGCGAAAGGGTGATCGTTATGACAGGAGATCCCATCCGGCATTCGGAGCTTGGAAAGGATCTCCAGCCTGTGTTCACCCTGCTCCAAAAGCCATTTCGCATCGGCAGCTTTCTGGATGTGGTGAATTCCGCATTGTCCGGATTGGCAGGTCATGGGAGTGGAGATGTCTCCGAGGTGCAGCAGGGATGCTCTATAAACTGATTTACTATTTTCATGCGGATGTGTCCTGGCTGAATGTCTTCCGCTATATCACCTTCAGGACCATCCTTGCCACGCTTTGCTCTCTGGTCCTCCTTTTCGTTTTCGGAAACTGGATGATCCAGAGACTCAGGCTCATGCAAGTGGGGCAGCACATCCGTGAAGACGGCCCTTCGAGCCACAAGGGCAAGGCCGGCACACCGACCATGGGAGGCTGTCTTGTCCTGCCCGTGGTGATTGCCTCCACGCTGTTGTGGGCGGAGATCAGCAATATCTATGTGTGGCTGCTTGTTTTCGTCATTTTTTCCTTCGGCGCCATCGGCTTCATCGATGACTATCTCAAAGTGGCCAGGAAGAACAGCAAGGGGCTCACGGCAAGATCGAAATTCGGGCTTCAGGTTCTGGTGGGCGTTGCAGTGGGGATAATCCTCCATTACACTCCCGGGTTCGACTCCAGGCTCAACGTCCCCTTCCTCAAAACCATCACACCTGATCTCGGCTGGGGGTATGTGCTGCTGGCCGCGTTCGTGATCGTAGGAGCGTCCAATGCCGTGAATTTGACCGACGGGCTGGACGGCCTGGCCATGGGTCCGATCGTGATCGCCTTCACCTGCTACCTGGTGTTCAGCTACCTTGCCGGCCACTCCAGGATCGCCAATTACCTTCAGATCCCCTATGTGTCGGGAACCGGCGAGATCGCGATCATCTGCGGCGCGGTCCTTGGCGCCGGTCTCGGGTTCTTATGGTACAACTCCTACCCTGCCGAGCTGTTCATGGGAGATGTGGGGTCATTGCCGCTTGGGGCTGCCCTTGGGGCCATCGGGGTAATGACCAAACAGGAAATCGTCCTGATTGTGGTGGGGGGGATATTCGTTGTGGAGGCCCTTTCCGTCATCATCCAGGTTACCTATTTCAGGGCGACCGGAGGAAAAAGAATTTTTAAAATGGCCCCCATCCACCATCATTTTGAACTCTTGGGGTGGCCGGAGTCCAAGGTCACTGTTCGTTTTTGGATCATTGCCATTATCCTGGCGCTCTTGTCCATGAGCACACTGAAGTTGAGGTGAGATCGGAGGTCGGAGGTCAGCAAAGGCGGGAATCAGGATGGTAGGAGGAGTTGACCCCGGCAGGTCGTAAGCCGGGGGAAACCCGTCGGTTTAGAGAACTCGGGTGTCCAAGTTTAGAAGCACGAGGTCAAGAGGACGGAGAGTGGGGATTGACCTTCGTGCTCTTCGTGTCCTTCGAGGGGAAAAATCCGTTCCAGAGTGATGATTGCACCACCGGAAGACAAACAGGATCACAGCACAGGGCGTACAAGATCGTTATGGATGTGAAAGGGAAAAAGGTGACGGTGATCGGGCTGGGGAAATCCGGCTCTTCGGCTGCGAAATGGCTTGCGCTGCAAGGCGCGGAAGTCACTGTCAGCGATATGAAAGAGGCGGGCGAACTCGATCCGAACCTGGTCGCCGGGTTGACAAGGCTGGGAGTAAAGCTTGAGACCGGCGGTCACCGGCATGACACTTTTCTCCTTGCCGATATCATTGTCATCAGCCCCGGCGTCCCCCTCGACATTGCCCCACTGACGGACGCTCGAAGGGAAGGGATTCCCATACTCGGGGAACTGGAGCTGGCATCGAGAGGAATCGATATCCCCATTCTTGCCGTGACGGGAACCAACGGTAAATCCACGGTCACCTCCCTTCTGGGTGCGCTCATCAGGAGTGCCGGGTATGAGACCTTTGTAGGGGGAAATATCGGAACCCCTCTCATCGATTACGTGGCAGACGGCCGCAATGCGGACTTTGCCGTGGTCGAGGTGAGCAGTTTCCAACTCGATACTGCCGGGACGTTTTCGCCCCATGTGGCGCTTCTGCTCAATATCACACCGGATCATCTTGACAGATACCCGGATTACGAGGCCTACGAGCGATCGAAGCTGAGTATCTTCCGCAACCAGGGGCGGGGCGGGTTTGCCATTTTGAACGATGACGATCAGAGGCTTTCCGGTTTTAATCCGGCCGGACCCTCGGTTCTGCGCTACGGAATGGAGCGGAGGGAAAATCGTCAGGCATGGATCGAAAACAAGACATTGCGCGCCCGGTCCCTGGATGGAGGGGAGGTCTCGTTCGACCTGAAGGACTTCGCCCTTCCAGGGAAGCATAACCTGGAGAATCTCATGGGGGTGGTTCTTGCAGGCATGGCCCTGCAGATCGAGTCCCATGTGATTCAGGACACGATTCGTTCATTTCGAAGTCTTCCCCATCGGATGGAACTGGCAGGCCGGTTCCGGGGCGTCTCCTTCTACGATGACTCCAAGGCAACCAACGTGGATGCATCCCTGAGGGCCGTGCAGAGCTTCGAGAACCCGATTGTTCTCATTGCAGGAGGACGCCACAAAGGAGCGGATTACGGGCCGCTGGTGAGAGGCGCCAAAGGGCGTGTGAGAAAGGCCGTCCTGCTGGGCGAGGCCGGCTCTCTGATTGCCGGTTCCTTCGAGGGAGAAATCCCTTTTGAGTTCGCACGGGACATGAAGGATGCAGTTGCCCGTGCTTTCTCTGCAGCCGGGGCCGGGGAGGTGGTGCTGCTGGCGCCGGCCTGTTCGAGCTTTGACATGTTCACGGATTATGCCCACAGGGGGAGGATCTTCAAACAGGCTGTGGAGGATCTCCGTGGCGGAAGCTAGCAAACATCGGCGGTTTGGATATGACTATGGAATTCTGATCCCCACTCTCCTGCTCGCGGGGTTTGGGCTGGTGGCGATTTACAGCGCCAGCTCATTTTTGGCCGAGCACAAGTATGGGGATTCCTACTTCTATCTCAAGAGGCAGGGGATCTTCTGCCTTCTGGGGCTCTGTTTTCTGATCATGGCCAAGAACATCCCCACGGGCTTCTACACCCGGCTGGTCTATCCCTTCCTCCTGTTGAGCCTGGCGCTCCTGGTCAGTCTTCTGATTCCGGGGGTCGGCATGAAGATAGGCGGGGCAAGCCGCTGGCTGCGAGTCGGAGGACTCTCCTTTCAGCCGTCCGAGCTGGCAAAACTCTCGCTCGCCCTGTATGTCGCCTATTCCATGGCCAAGAAGACCACGGACATGGCGCTGTTTACAAAGGGCTTTGTTCCCCACCTGCTTGTCGCCGGACTTTTTATGGGCCTGATCATCCTCCAACCCGATTTGGGGACCTGCATTATCATCGCCTGCTGGCTCATCGTTCTTCTTTTCGTGGGAGGCGTGCGAATCGTTCATCTTGCGGGGCTGGTTCTTCTGTGCACGCCGGTGGTTTTCTGGCTCATCTGGAAAGCGGACTACCGGCTCAAAAGGTGGTGGGCGTTCCTGAACCCGTGGGAGGATCCTCAGGGTTTGGGATTTCAGATCATACATTCCTTTTTGGCTTTTGGTTCGGGAGGGTTGTTCGGTGTGGGCCTCGGCAACAGCAAGCAGAAGCTCTTTTATCTGCCTGAGCCTCACACGGATTTCATCCTTTCCATCGTTGCCGAGGAGCTCGGATTGGCAGGACTGGCGGGGATTGTCATTCTCTTTGCCATTCTGATCATAAGGGGAATCAGAGTATCCCTTGACGCTCCCGACCTTTACTCCACTTATCTCGCTCTGGGGATCACGAGCTTCATCGCTCTTCAGGTTCTGGTCAATATGGGTGTCGTGCTCGGGCTGCTGCCGACCAAGGGTTTGACCCTGCCTTTGATCAGTTATGGAGGCTCTTCGCTGGTGATCAGCCTCATGGGAATCGGCATGCTTTTGAACATTTCATCGAGGACGTCGTAGGTGAACGCGGGTTGCGGGTCGAGGGTAGCAAGACGGTGTGGTCATCGGCTATTTGGAAAACCCCCTTTCAGGGGGTCACCTGAGGCCGCGCGCCTGTCCCGCAGAGCGGGGCTCTGCAGACAGAGGCCGGTTCAAGGATCTGTGGTTTGCGGCTGATGTTTGGGTCATGAAGGCCCGGAGACTTGAGTGGCGAGTGAAAGTGACAAAATCAGGGCGATCATCGCCGGCGGCGGTACCGGAGGGCATCTCTTTCCGGCCATAGCCATAGCAAAGGAGCTCTCCACGAGACCCGGGGGCGCGGAAATCCTCTTTGTGACGGGCAGACGGAAACTGGAATCGCAGGTGATCGCACGCTATGGGTTCAGGCAGACAGCCATCGATGTCGAGGGAATGAAGGGAAGAGGGTGGAGGAGGGGAGCGATAACTGCCGTGAAGTTGCCTTGGAGCTTTTATCAGGCGCTTTCCGTCATCAAGGGATTTTCTCCGCATCTCGTTGTGGGAGTAGGAGGGTATTCTTCCGGGCCTGTGTGTGTCGCGGCCAGATGGAAGGGAATCCCTTGCGCCATCCAGGAGCAGAATTCTTTTCCGGGGCTCACGAATCGTCTCCTCTGCCGGCTTGTGGACAGGGTGTTCATCGCCTTTGAGGAGAGTAAGACCCATCTCCCTTGTGCTTCGGTCCTTTGGACGGGCAATCCTGTGCGCAAGGAGCTTCTGGAGAAAACGGAAGTTGACGTGAGGAAGGATGGAAGATTCTGCGTCCTCGTCGTCGGTGGAAGCCAGGGGGCCAGGGCTATCAACCAGGCCTTTGTCTCTGCGCTGGAGATACTCGTTCGGGAAGGAAAAGCGCTGAGAGTGATTCATCAAACCGGTGAAACGGATTTCGATCTTGTGGCCCGGGGGTACACGGAAAAGGGGCTTATTGGCGATGTAAGCCCATTCATACTGGATATGGGAGATGCCTACAGACAGGCAGATCTGGTAGTAAGCCGGGCAGGGGCGACTACCCTCTCTGAACTGACGGCCCTTGGGAAGCCTTCGATCCTGATCCCGTATCCGTTTGCGGCCAATAACCATCAGGATCTCAATGCCCGCTCCACGGCACAGGCGGGCGGTGCTGAAATGATCCTGCAACAGGAGTTAACCGGCGAGAGGCTTGCCGGGGTTCTGGTGAAGTACATGGAAAATCCTGAAGCGCTCAAGACGATGGCGCGGCAGGCCGGAATCCTGGGGCGGCCCAATGCCGTGGAGGTCATAGTGGACAATCTCATCGGGATGATTCGAGCATGAAACCCTTCGGAAAGGCCAAACAGATCCATTTTGTCGGAATCGGGGGGATCGGAATGAGCGGGATAGCCGAGCTTCTACTGAACCTCGGCTATTCAGTGACCGGCTCGGATCTCAAGGATTCGCCCGTGACGAGGAGACTCGTGAGTCTGGGGGGCAGAGTCTTTACCGGGCACAGGAAGGAGAACATCGAAGGGGCGGATGTGGTGGTCTATTCCTCCGCAGTTTCGCGGGACAATCCGGAGATTGTCGAATCCAGGGAGAGAGCCATACCCGTGATCCCCAGGGCGGAAATGCTCGCGGAGCTGATGCGCCTGAAACACGGCATCTCCGTAGCCGGTGCGCACGGAAAGACCACGACCACGACCATGATCGGCTCCATCTTGACCTGCGGGAGGCTGGATCCGACAGTCGTGATCGGGGGAAGGCTGGATATCTGGGGCGGCTCCAATGCCAAACTCGGGCAGGGGTTGCTCCTGGTGGCGGAATCCGATGAGAGCGATGGATCCTTCATGCTTCTCTCTCCCACGATCGCAGTTGTCACCAACATCGACTGCGAGCACATGGATTACTACGGGGACATGGACGCCCTGCGGAAAACATTCGTTGATTTTATCAACAAGATCCCCTTCTACGGTCTTGCAGTGGTGTGCCTGGACAATGAAGAGATCCAGGGGATCATCCCCCGCCTGAGGAAACGGTGCTTTACGTACGGGCTCAGTTCTCAGGCAGACCTCAGGGCCAGAGGCGTGGAAAAGGGGATGTTCCAGGTGAGCTTTGAAGTCGTTCTCCACGGAGAGTCTCTGGGGCGCGTGACCGTTGGGATGCCCGGAGATCACAATGTCCTGAACGCCCTCGCGGCGATCGCCGTGGGACTCGAGCTGGATGTCCCTCTGGAGGGGATCCGGAAGGGGCTTCTGAACCTGGGCGGTCTGGCGAGGCGTTTCCAGGTAAAGGGGAAGAAGGGCGGGGTCACTGTGGTGGATGATTACGGCCATCATCCCACGGAGATCATGGCGACACTGGCAGCAGCAAGAGAATGCTGGCCCGATCGCCGGATCATCGTGGCTTTTCAGCCTCATCGCTACAGCCGGACACAGTTGCTCTACGACCGCTTCGTGATCAGTTTCAATCATGCCGACATGCTTGTGGTGGCGCCGCTCTATTCAGCCGGAGAGTCGCCGGTGGAAGGGGTGAACGCGGAGTGGCTTTGCCGCGGAATCAAGGAGCACGGCCACAAAGAGGTGGTCCTCTGTGAAGACCATGAGCACATCCTGGAGACTCTGCAGAAGGTGGTGAAGAGGGGCGATATTGTCTTCACCCTGGGGGCGGGCGACATCTACCATGTCGGGGAAGAGCTGCTGAGAAGACTGACTGAATAGAATATCGAATATCGAATATTCAACCGTGAACCCTGAACACTGAACGCCGAACCCTGGTTTGCAATGGACGAGAGACAACGAAGAGAGATCCGGGAGATCTTTGGAGAGGATGTTCTCTTCGACTGTCCCATGAGCCGATACACCACCTTCAGGGTGGGAGGAAATGCAAAGGCGCTTTGCACATGTCGCGAGATGTCCAGGCTCGAATGGGTGGTTTCGTATGGTGTGAGGGAAAGACTCCCCTTCCTCGTCATCGGCAGAGGAAGCAACCTTCTCTTCAAGGACTCCGGGTTCGACGGGATGGCGATCAGGTTGGCCGGAGACCTTGCCGGCATTGTGGAAGTGGCGTCGGATCCCCCTCTCCTCAAGGCGGGGGGGGGTGCCCCGCTTTCGGAACTCCTGTCCTATTGCAGGAAAAGGGGTTTGAGCGGGCTCGAATTTCTGGTCGGGGTCCCGGGCACTGCGGGAGGCGCCGCTGCCATGAACGCGGGAGCGTGGGGGATGGAGACGGGGCAAGTCATCAGGGAAATTTCCATGGTGGATCCTGGAACCGGCCTCCTCTCGAAAGACCGGTCGGAACTCCGGTTCGGCTACAGGTCTCTTTCCATCCCAAAGGGCGCGGTGATCGTCCGGGTGGTGCTGGGCCTGGTGCGGGATGATCCGCAGGCTGTTTCCGCAAGGATGGCGGAATATCTCTCCCGGAGGAAAGCCGGCCAACCCCTCGATCATCCGAGCGGAGGCTCCGTATTCAAGAATCCTCCGGGCGATTTTGCAGGGAGACTCATCGAGAAAGCCGGGCTGAAGGGAGAAAAGGTTGGGGGAGCCATGATATCCCCGAAGCATGCCAACTTCATCGTCAATGTGGGGGGGGCAAGCGCGGGAGATGTTCTCGCTCTGATGGAACTGGCGAGAAAGAGGGTTTGGGAACTGACGCGCGTGGAGCTTGAACCGGAAATCAGGGTGGTGGGGTGAGGTGGAAAACCTGCGGCCAATGGATTTGTTCGACGATCCTGCTACGAGAAGAGCCATTCTCAAGCGGCAGTCCGTCCGGCGGGAGGGCGAACCGATCTTTTCCAAGATCTGGAAAGTGGTCCATTTCGCACTCTCCTGCTTCCTTAAATTTTCCTGCCTGGTCATCGTTCTCGCTCTTATCAGCGCGCTGTTTGTTTTCCTGTACGACAACCTCCTCCGGTCGCCTTACATCAAGCTGGAGAGGGTGGTTGTGCTCGGAGTGGATGAGACCATGAGGGAGGAACTGCTGGAAATAGCCCAGGTGGACTTCGAAATGAGCCTGTTCGCAGTCAATATGGATGAAGTGAAAGAAAGGCTGGAGAAACATCCCTGGGTCAAATCCGTAGGCCTGGAGAAGCAATTTCCCCACACGCTGGCTATCCGTGTGGAAAGAGAAGAACCCTGGGCCATCGTGGCCGGGGACAAGCTGCGATACATGAATCGCCGGGGAAGAATCTTCAAGGAAGTGGAAGAGGGGGATCCGATCGATTTCCCTGTAGTGACCGGCATCCCTGTGACAGGAGAAAATGTGGGCAAACCCGTGGATACGGCGGTTCATGTGCTCGGGGTGCTTGAGGCGGAAAAAGGAAACTGGTCCATGGAGCACCTTTCCGAACTCCATGTGAGAGGAGACGGGAGCGTCTACCTGTACTACCCCTCTCTGCCTTGCGGGATCAAGGTCAGGGCGGACGAACTGGCGAACAGGATGGATGACCTCAAGAAGGTGGTGGAGCATTTGAACCGTTCCGGCCGCATCCGCACGGCAAAAGGAATCAACCTGGAGTATGCGGACGGCGCAGTGGTTTCTTTCAAGAAAGGCTAAGGAATGGCGACAGGAGAGATCATCGTAGGCCTGGATATCGGAACAACAAAGATGTGCGCAGTCGTGGGCGAGGTGCGGCCCGACTCTATTGAAATCATCGGTATCGGCAGCCATCCCTCCGAAGGGCTTCGGAAGGGGGTGGTGATCAACATCGAAAAGACCGTGGAGTCGATCAAGGAAGCTATCGAGGAAGCCGAAACCATGGCGGGGTGTGAGATCAGCTCCGTCTATGCGGGGATTGCCGGAGGCCACATCAAGGGCTTTAACAGTCACGGCGTGATCGCCCTCAAGGAGAGGGAGGTGACACGCAAGGACATCGAAAGGGTCATCGAGGCGGCAAGCGCAGTGGCCATTCCCATGGACCGGGAAGTCATTCACGTCCTTACACAGGAATTCATCGTGGACGAGCAGGACGGGATCATCGATCCCCTCGGGATGGCAGGGGTCAGGCTGGAAGCCAAGATCCACATCGTGACCGGGGCCGTCACCTCTGCGCAGAACATCATCAAGTGCGCGAACAGGGCAGGGTTGGACGTGTGCGACATCGTGCTGGAATCCCTTGCTTCGAGTGAAGCCGTGCTCTCCGAAGAAGAGCGCAACCTTGGCGTGGCCCTTCTCGATTTCGGCGGCGGCACAACCGACCTGGCAGTCTTCTCGAGGGGAACGATCAAGCATACCTCGGTGCTCGCGCTCGGGGGAGACAATCTCACCTATGATATTTCCATCGGGCTGAGGACCCCGAAGAACGAGGCTGAAAAGATCAAGATGAAATATGGCTGCGCCCTCTCCTCGATGATCGGAAAGGACGAAACCATCGAAGTCCCCGGCGTTGGAGGGAGAAAACCGAGGGTGTTGTCGAGACATATCCTGGGAGAAATCCTGGAGCCGAGGGTCGAGGAGATATTTACGCTTATTCACAACGAGCTTGTGCGGTCCGGCCACGACAACATCATCAACTCCGGCGTGGTGATCACCGGCGGCTCAGCCGAGCTCTCCGGCATTCCGGAGACCGCCGAACAGGTTTTCAATGCCCCGTCGAGGATCGGGTACCCCCAGGGAATCACGGGACTTGTCGAGGTCGTGAACAAACCCATGTATGCAACGGCAGTCGGGCTGGTGCTGTATGGGGCCAAGCGGCTGAAGGAGGGCAAGAAGTTCAGAATACGAGACACCAATATTTTTGGCCGTGTCATGGATAGGATGAAGAGATGGTTCAAGGATGTGATCTGAGTTTATCTTAAGGGGCCTGAAGGGAGGGACATGTATGAGATTCGAATTCGTAGAGGACAAGGACAAGTACACAGCCAAGATCAAAGTCATCGGAGTGGGGGGTGCGGGCGGAAATGCCATCAACAACATGATCAATGCCAAGCTCAAGGGGGTCGAATTTGTGACCGCCAACACCGACATCCAGGACCTGGAGCGGTCGATCTGCCCAACCAAGATCCAGCTCGGGGCATCGATCACCAGGGGGTTGGGCGCCGGCGCGGATCCGGACATCGGCCGGATGTCCGCAGAAGAGAGCGCCGGTGAAATCAAGGAGACCATGGCGGGGGCCGACATGGTCTTTCTCGCGTCGGGCATGGGAGGGGGAACAGGGACAGGCGCCACTCCCGTGATTGCGCGGGAGTGCAAGGAGAGCGGGGCGCTCACCGTTGCCGTGGTCACAAAGCCGTTCGGCTTTGAGGGCGACAAGAGGATGAGCCGCGCCCTCGCGGGAATCGACAGGTTGAAAAAGGAAGTGGATACGCTTATCATCATTCCCAACGAACGCCTCAAGGCGGTGGGCGGCAAGAGCAGTTCCTTCAAAGAGCTGATCACCCGAGCCGATGAGGTCCTCCTGAACGCGGTGAGGGGGATCTCCGACCTGATCGTGAGCAGCGGGTTCATCAATCTGGATTTTGCAGATGTAAAAAAAGTCATGGAACAGATGGGTACCGCGATCATGGGTACGGGAAGGGCGAGCGGCGAAAACCGCGCAGCGGAGGCCGCGAAGGAGGCCGTCAACAGCCCGCTTCTCGAGGATATCTCCATCAGCGGAGCCAAGGGGCTTCTGATGAATATCTGCGGGTCTCCGTCCATGACCATGGAAGAGATCGATCAGGCCTGCACGTACATCAAGGGCGAGGTCGACAAGGATGCCGAGATCTTCTGGGGCGTCGTGTTCGACGAGAACATGGGCGACGAAGTCCAGATCACGGTCATTGCGACGGGCATCGACAAGGAGAGTTGCGGAAAGGTCGTAAGGCTCAGGGATCTGACCCCTGACGAGGAACACGATCCCTGGCTGGTGAGGGGGCCGAACGGGGAAAATCTGGAGATCCTGGATACCCCGACCTTCCAGCGCCCGAAGATCACGGAGGAGCCTGCAGTCATGTCCTCCAGGACTGAACAGCAGCCTCATCACGGCAAGAGAATGAATATTTTCAGAAGGGGTCTTTTCAAAGAGAGCCTCGATTATCCCGCTTTTCTGAGGGTAAAGGCGGACTGAGAGGGACCCCAGAGGTGATCGACCGTGCCGGACAGGATCGCTTCCCTTTACCGGGCGAGGCTTTCAAAGGAAAAAGGGACGATAAGAAAGGAGTGGGGCGGCAAGCTTTCCATTGCGCTCTGCTATCCCAACTCCTATCGGATCGGCATGTCGAGTCTGGGTTTCCAGACAATTTACCACCTCCTGAATAGAAGAGAAGAGGTTGTTGCAGAACGCGTTTTTCTTCCTGAAGGCCCTGAGCTGTCCCTTCGTCTGGAGGAGGGGAAAGGGCTCGTGTCCCTCGAGTCCCTTTCCCCCCTTCAGAGATTCGACGTTGTCGCATTCTCCCTCTCCTTTGAGAATGACTTCCCGAACATCCTGAGAATCCTGGATCTGGGAAGAATCCCCCTCCTGGCTGAAGAAAGAGATGAAGCCCATCCCCTGGTCATGGCAGGGGGGGTGATCACCTTTCTCAACCCGGAACCCATATCACCGTTTTTTGATTTTTTCCTGACAGGCGAGGCCGAGCCGGTCCTCGATCCCTTTCTCGATCTGCTTTCAGGGCTCAAGCGGAGTCGCAGCCCCAGGAAGGAAATCCTTCTGAGACTGGCAGAGGAAATTCCCTCCGTCTATGTCCCTTCGTTCTACAGTGTAGAGTACAACAGGGACGGAACAATCCGTGAAAGGATTCCCCTGGAGAGTCCGGCTCGCGAGAGAATAGAGGTTGCCAGGCTCAATCCCCTGTGCGAGGCTCCGGCCATCTCTGCAATCAGAACACCGGACACGGAGTTTGCGGGCAGGATTCTGGTCGAGCTCGGGCGGGGGTGCGGCAGGTCGTGTCGCTTTTGTGCAGCGGGTTACGTGTACCGGCCCCCAAGGGGTCATCCATTGCCGCAGATACTCTCTTCCCTCCAGAAAGCGATGAGTGAAGAGAAAAAATTCGGTCTGATGGCGCCTTCCATCTCCGACATTCCCGGTGTAGACGAGGTCACCGGGTTCATCCTCGACCGGGGAGGCTCTTTCTCCGTTTCTTCCTTGAGGGCGGACGGGCTGACACCGGAGATGATCGAGAACTTGAAGAGGAGCGGCCAGAAGACCATGACCATTGCCCCTGAAGCCGGATCCGACCGGCTCAGAAAAGTGATCAACAAGCATCTGAGCGAAGAGCAGATCATCGAAGCGGTTGGGAGGATTGCCTCTGCAGGCCAATTCGCCGTCAGACTCTATTTCCTCATCGGCCTTCCCACGGAGACGCGGGAGGATGTGAACGGAATTCTCGATCTCGTGAAACACATCAAGCACCGCCTCGTCAAGGAGTCCGCCACGAGGGGAAAAATTGGCCAGCTGAGGCTCAGCATCAACTGCTTCATCCCCAAGTCCTTCACCCCTTTTCAGTGGTTCCCGATGGAGAGCCTGGACACCCTGAAGGAAAAGCAGAAGTGGCTCAAGAAGAGTTTGAGCAGGGAAGGGGGGATAAAGGTCAATTTCGATGTGGCAAAGTGGGCCAATATGCAAGCCATCTTTTCCCTGGGGGACAGAAGGGCGGCTCACCTTCTCAGGCTCGTCCACGAGCATCAGGGGGATTGGAACAAGGCGCGGCGGTTCTCCGAGTTCAACCCCGACTTTTTTGTTTACAGGCCAAAGGATCTGAAGGAGGTGCTCCCCTGGGATTTTCTGGACCACGGAATCCGCAAAGAACACCTCATCAAGGAATACAAGCTCGCCCTCAAAGGCGAGGAGTCGGAGCCTTGCCACCCCGGCGATTGCATCCGATGCGGGGCATGTTGAGTTGAAGGTCGATGGTTGCGGGTTGCTGTCGACAGCACCTCCGCCCCGGCTCCGCGCGTAAGCCCCTCGGCCCCCAAATGCCGAATCAAAAAAAATAAAACACTGCAGGAGCAACCTCCCGGTTGCGATCCCTTCGCTCTGAAAAGTCGGATTCTTCTCACCGGGAATCTTCGCCCAACCCTGTGCCATCACATAGTCACTGCTCTCCAGGTCCCCTCTGAGGAGTTGACGATGCCTTGACCTGGATTATGATTTTTAATTATTTTTAAATTAAATTGAATAAATTTGAGATCAGACTTATAATTGTTATACATCATGAGTGTCCGCATCTAAATGCTGGCCGTTTCCTTCCACAGGAATCCATTTGGCAAGAGTGGCAACCCGAAGTTTGAAACCATGAAAATTCATCGGAAAGGAGGGTGTCACCATGGCCAATGGAACAGTCAAGTGGTTCAATGACCAGAAGGGCTTCGGCTTCATCGAGCAAGAAGGCGGTACTGATGTGTTTGTACATCATTCAGCGATCGCCGGAAACGGCTTCAAGTCTTTAAAAGAAGGCGATAAAGTAACCTTCGAAGTCGAAAAAGGGAAAAAAGGCCCCGCTGCAGCGAATGTCCATCTAGTTTAGCTGTAGTCCTGAGGATAAAAGGGCACCCATCGAATCTGGTGGAGTGCCCTTTTTTGCCCCTTTATCAACCATTGAAAGGAGTCTCAATGAATATTTACGTAGGTCAACTCCCATACAGTGTGACGGAGGACAATCTCAGAGCCATGTTCGCCGAATTCGGAGAACTGGAAAGCGTCAGGGTCATTTCGGACAGGATAACCGGTCGTTCCAAAGGCTTCGGCTTCGTGGAAATGGCGAGCAACTCCGACGCGGACAGGGCCATGAAAAGTTTGAACGGGAAAATGGTTGATGGGAGGAGCATCAAGGTCATTCCTGCGGATTCAGGAGCCAAACGTCCAACACGCGAGAAACGACCATTCGGCAGAGACCGATTTTAAATCCGATTTCCCGGGCCGGCAACTTCTACGGGGGCCTTCCGAAAGAGGAAGGTGGTGCATCACCGCCGACGAGGGCAACTCTCCCCAAAAACCCCATGAGGGATACATTACATTGAAGAGTTCCCGATAAAACGCATATCGCTGTGGTCGCCGGCTTGATTTCTCTGATTTTCCTCTCGTGGGCCTTCAATCGCTCGGGCGACGACGCCTCAATCATCTACCTCCGGTCTCGATTTCCTCTCCTGCGCCCCCCACCTTTGTGATTCACCGGCTTGTTTTTCCCCAGGAGCAGGTATAATATGACCCCGTTCAAACCGGCCCGGAATTTATGGATGGTAAGATTACATCATGCCCGGCACCTATCGAATCTCCCTCATGAAAATTTTCGTTGCTCCCTTGGCTTATTTCCTGCTTCGCTTGTATCTTTCAACGGTGAGGGTCCGTCCGCTCCATGAGGATGCTCTTTTGCAATTCCTGGAGGGCGGCGGAAAAGGCATTGGGGCAATATGGCATCAGCGCTTTTTGGGGGTCCTGGGTTACGTGACCAAGTTCCGCCATTTATCCCTGTCGATCATGATCAGCATGAGCCGGGATGGGGACTGGATCGCCCCGGTGGTGAAATTCCTGGGCCTGCGGCCGGTTCGGGGCTCCAGTACTCGGGGGGGTAAGGAAGCTTTGGCGGCCATGGTGAAGGACCTGGCCTCAAACCAGGCCGCTCTCCATGTGGTCGATGGCCCCCAGGGGCCCAAAGGGGTGGTCAAGGCGGGGTTGATCCGGCTGGCCCAATTATCCCGGGCTGCCATCATCCCGGTGTATATCTCGGTGGATCGCGCTTGGACCGCCCGCAGTTGGGACCGTTTCCTGATTCCCAGGCCCTTCAGCCAGGTTCGGGTGCGTTTTGGTGAACCCATTGATGTGCCGGAGCAGATGGATGAGGAAGCCTTTGAAGTCCTTCGCCTGGCCGTGGAGAAAAAGATGATTCAGGGGCACGCCCTGGATGACCGGCATTGTGGATGGGGGAGACTCCTATAGATTCAGGGAACCAACTGCCAGACAGAAATTCGTATATATCAGAGCCCTACGGTGCCGCTCACTGCGTGGCCGAAAGCCGAAGGCTGGAGGCAATCCGAACTATGCGTTGTCATGCGCACTTATCCATCCCTTCCGCCGGAGCAGATTCCTTCAGCCCTTATGCTGGATCGGGCCGTTTCCACTGGTAGGGAAGCTCCTTGACGGTTCCCGGTTCGGTCATTGTTTTGAGGGCCGCGAGCGCATCCAGAATGATCCGCCTCTGGCGGCTCACGTTGCCGGGCTCACCGAACATGCTGCCTCGCGCAAACTTGACGAGCAAGGCGCGAGGTGGTTTGATGCGGGCCATCCGGTCGGCCGCGTTCCCCATGGAGATGGTAGGTATTCCCGCTTCCTCGACCATCCGCTGAATCAGACCCACGGTCTGATGGCACTTCGGTCAGACCGGCACAAGGAAAAGGACATCGATCGCCTGTCCCTTTATCCGCGAAATGAGCTCGGGAACCGTCTTTTTGACCAGGGTTACCGCATCGTTGACATAGCCGAAGCTGTAGTTGGTTTCCGCGAGTCTGCCGATGATTTTTTCATTTTCCAGTTCGATGAAGCGCTGGAGGGGGAAAATGATATTGATGTCCTGCTCGGCCAGGCTGTGATCGTAGTGCGGATGGGCAATTCCGAGATCTTTCTGCCTCACCGTTTTGGGAAGCTCCCGAAAGGAGGTATCCCCGTGAATTGAAACGATGTCGTAGGGATGCTGGCTTTCCTTGAGATAGAGGCCGCCACTGGTAACGAGAGCGAAGGTCTGCGTGGACGGTTCTCCTTTGTAGGGAGTCCAGGGTATGTCGTCAGGGACGATGAAAGGATACTTCTTTACGATTTCCTCCATTTTGCCCGCCTGGTAGTCCGGCAGGCTTTCCTCCACCCACCTGTCATAGGCGGCTTTGAAGTTCTCAATATCAAACGGCATCTTGTTTTACCTCTCGGATTTGATTGTTCCTATCAACAGCCTTGAGTTCCCCCCTCACAAGAACCCATACCACGCCGATTGAGCCATATTCCCTTTATTCCTGCAGAGATGCTGCCATGTACATCTTTCTCCAGATCGTCACCGATGTGCCGGCAGTCTGCCGGATTAGCCTGGAGCAGCAATTTTATGCGTCACTTACCCTTTAGATACTGTTCGATCTCCTGCCTGTGTTTTGCTACGTAACTGCAACTCGGCTCCTCACCGCACTTTCGACATTTCAGGTCGTAGGTGGAATTGAGGGTCTGGCATCGAGCGCAGGTATAATTTTCCCTGATTTCTTCGAGCCATTGCTTATACCCAACAGATCTGATTCGTTCAAGGTTGTCCCAAAGCTCGATCCGATGAGGCATTGCAGATTGAAACTGTGTCAGATCATCGCAGGGATACTGTTCACATTCGCTGCAAAAGTCGATCCCCCGTTCAGCGGCGCAAGCAAACATCTTGCATTTCTCGCAATAGGGCAACCTCTTGTCCGACCGACATCCGAAGCACTTGCTTTCATCTACTGACCAATTTCGGTGCGCCGCAAGCCTTTTGAGCCTTTCAAGGTCTTCAGTGGTGGAAATAAACCACGAGCACGCTTCACAGTAAAGGCCGCACACAGCAGCCATTCTCTTGTCCGACTCACCCATTTTTTCCACTTCCCTTTGCGGATGACGATTGAACCGAAACAGCGAGCGCATTCTCCGCGCTTCGCTTGGAGTCCCACCCCTTCGGGGCGGTGCCCTTTTTCCCCGCAGCTTGCTGCGGGGGTTAGCGAGCGATCCAAAACAGACAGAAAGTCCTCGTGAGGTGGAAGATTCCCCGTAGCTTGCTGCGGGGAGCTTCAACTCACTTGCCGCGCCACATTGCTTGCGTCCCAAAACCGCGGCGGAACCGCGGGCAAGTGAGGCGAGTTGTTATGCCATCATCAGCTTTACACCCATTCAGGGTTTGCGATTGTGATTTCGCTCTGAATGTTACCTGTATTTGGCACTCCCTCTGGCTCAATGAGGAGGGCCTTGTACCCTGTCTCGGATGACGGCTTGTGCTCGACGCCTTTCGGGATGACTATCATCTCCCCAGCGTGTACCTCTACCTTCCGGTCCTTGAAGTTCATCACAAGCGTGCCCTCAATGATGATGAATGTCTCGTCTGTTTCAGGGTGGCTATGCCAAACAAATTCCCCTTTGAATTTCACGATTTTGAAGTCGTAGTCGTTCATCTTGGCGATCAGCCCCACAGCATAGTCGCCCACGGGCAGCTTTTCGAACTTGTCAGAGAGGTTGATTTTCTCCAATTTCATTTCCTCCTCGCATAACGGCGCAAATAAGGCGCGTGGCCAACCACCTGTCCAAAACCGCGGAGCTTATCCACGTCGCTTTATTTGCCTTTCCTCGCTTTCAGCGCTTCCACCACCTGGTGGACATCAGCCAGGCATCACCTCCCTTTTGGGTTTAATGTGGCGCAGTTGCACCTGCCTGACTTCTTTTCAGCGGCGACTTTTCGGTAGATCAGGGAGCGGCCGTTTTCTCTCCAGTCATTTTCAATATCCCTTTTCGTGTATTTAAAACAGTAGCCGATTGAACTCACTTGCCGCGCCTACGTGCTTCCCATAAACCCCCGGTGTAATCGCGGTCAAGTGTAGTGAAGTGGCTATTCCGTTTCCTTGTCCCTACTCCTGTCATAGACTGGTTCAAGGCCCAATACCTCCGGGGCGTGATCGAGTACGTGACGCTGTCCGTCCGTGTAGAAGGCTGCAAGTGAATCCTGATCAATAGTTACAGATAGGTCATCGTGTCTGATCTCATAATCAGTAAATGTATGGTCGGCGTGGTAAACACGAAAGAAGAAAGCACCGAGGCTCCGGATCAGAACCCCATTCTTTCCTGAGGCTGGCGTTGCTGTCGATACCTTCCCCGCGTATTTGTATTTTCCCGCCATCGGCTTACATTCCTTGGAACGGCCCAGCGTAACCGGCGGAGCGAAGTGGAGTCCGGTTGACGCTGTTGTTGGGCCTTTAGTAGATGCAGGCGTCGAGTATGGAAAGGACTTCCTCAAGAACACTATCAGAAGCCCTCCCGATGCGTTTGGCGTTGCGCGCACGGAAATCGATCGACTTGACCTGCTCAACCATGATGAATCCAGTTACCTTCGTTCCTTCGACGACACGTACATGGAAAGGAAAATCACGATCTGTATTGGTGACAGGGCAAACGATCGCCAGGCCTGTGTGTTCATTGAAGAGGGTATTGCTAACGACGAGGGCGGGGCGACGGCCTTTCTGCTCGTGACCCGATTGGGGGTCAAACGTAACCGCAACGAAATCACCTTTTCGGGGAATGTAGGGCTTCATTACCAGACCTCTTTGCCAACTGGCCCACCCCAATCCATTTCCCCAGGCTCGTAGTTTTCCGGGATCCGTGACACAAGTTCTTTCAAGTTCTGTTTCCCTCGTACTCGCCTCGCTGGCGCAATCACTATCATGCCGTCACGTGCGGTCACATCCACATCGTCTCCAACGGCGATTCGTGCGTCCTCGAGCACCTGCTTGGGGAGCCGAAGCCCTTGGCTATTTCCCCATTTCTGGATCTTCGTGACCATGCTTCACCTCCATGCCTTGGATATCCCAAGTATAGCCATAAGGAAGACTTTGATCAAGTGGATCGGAGTAAAAAAACGAAGTAGCGCGAAGTAGCGGGACGCTCTTTTAGAATTCAATATCTATTCTTCAAGTGAATAATTCTCTATCTCTGCACCGATTCTCCATGCCTGTAGACATCACTGAATTAAATTGTTAAAGAGCGTCCTTCTTCCCGCACAAACTGCAAAGTAGGACTCGATACCATCAGCGCCTTGATCGAGCTCTCCTATGGCTTTCGTCTAAGGCAACCCGTAGT
>PHBH01000004.1 GCA_002840535.1 Deltaproteobacteria bacterium HGW-Deltaproteobacteria-15
GGCGGCAATCACGGTCAGGGTCCGGGCAACTGCGTCATAGATGGCATGCTTGATGTTCACGATATCTTTGACCGTGCAGGTGGCCGAACCGCCGCCGCTGCTCTGGACGGTCACGCTCGAGGGCGGGGACGCCACCCCGGCAAATGTCCTTTTATACTGGCTGCTCGCCTCCCTCCAGTAGAGCCTGCCGTATCCCGCTGCGTCGAGGGTGACGTCGGGCTGCAAAGAAGAGGAGGCAACCACGGTGAGGGTCCGGGCAACGTCGTCATAGATGGCGTGCTTGACGGTCACCGTATCGGTTGCCGGATCGGGCCAGGCATCCGATCCACCTCCGGAACTGATCACCGTGAGGGCGTCTGGTGGACTTGTTACCCCGGAGAAGGTTTTACTGTAGCAGTTCTTCCAGGAAATCCAGTCGAGCGATCCGAACCCCTCTGCTTTGAGTGTCACGTTGGGTTGGTCCGTGGAGGCGGCCGCAATGGTCAGGGTTTGGGCGGCGTTGTCGTAGAAAACACCGTCGATCCTGACCACGTCGAAATCCTGGACCGCGCCATGCGCGCTCGACGCATCCACGTGCCCGTAGCCATAAACGTTGTCCGGTCCGGCAGCACCCAGGTCCGGGGCCGACATCTTCAAGGCCGTTTCCAGTTGATGGGGTGCCAGGTCAGGATAGGCGCTCAACAGGAGGGCCATTGCCCCGCTCGCGTGGGGCGCGGAAAATGAAGTCCCCCTGACATAGGTGTAAGAAGGGTTTGGAAGACCCAGCATGAGGTCCGCAGTCCTGATGCCGTAGGGAGAAGCAGCCCTGTCCCCGGGCGCGGTCACGGACGGGTAGACGCCCCCGCCGCAGGCAGAGGGACCCCTTGCGCTGAAGCTCGCCGCATTCTGCATTTCATCCACCGCACCCACGGAGAAGCTCTCGGGGTAATTGGCCGGACTCACGCTGGTATAGGTGGAAGGGCCTCCGTTGCCGGCAGAAAAGACCACGGCGATCCCCGCCTGCTTGAGGGTCTGCACGTCCCTTCGAAAGGAGACGGACCCCACCTCCTCGATGCAGACGTCGGGATTCTGTCCGAAGCCCCA
This sequence comes from Deltaproteobacteria bacterium HGW-Deltaproteobacteria-15, assembly GCA_002840535.1. Classification (GTDB taxonomy): domain Bacteria; phylum Desulfobacterota; class DSM-4660; order Desulfatiglandales; family HGW-15; genus HGW-15. The sequence goes on from PHBH01000004.1 coordinate 1,084, forward strand.
GGAGTTGTTCACAATGTCCGGGGCATCGTCCGTGTCCGGGTTTTCATCCGGGTCCAGCAGCCACTGGAACGCCTCGTGGATCTCGCTCTCCAGAGCCGCTCCATTCTCATCGAAAATCTTGGCCGCGATCCACTTGGCCCCCGGGGCCACACCGATGGAAGCACCCCCGGCGTTCCCTCCTACAAGGATACCCATCACGGCGGTGCCATGACCGTCCGTGTCATAAGGCTCCGTGTCCACTAGGGGGTTGAAGTTCGGGTCATTGGCATCGAACCAGCTGTTGGCGCCTCCCCGCCATTGCGGGCCGAGATCCGGATGGCTCACGTCCACCCCCGTGTCCACGCTGGCCACGATAACGCCCTGGCCCGTGTACCCGAGGTCCCAGAGGTCCTGGGCGCCGATGGCAGTCAGGTTCCACTCCGCGGGTCCGTCCAAGGTAGTGATCGTGGGAGGCGCCTGGATGGTCTGGTCCAGTCGGATCGCCTCCACCCACGGTTTCTGCGCCAGCGTGCGGATCACCTGGGGACGTGCCTTCAGGGCCAGGCCGCCGATCATCCACAGGTTCCGCAAGCGCATGGTTCCGGGTTCGGTCCGGGCAAGATTTTCGAGAAAACCCCTGAGACTGCTACGGCGAACCGTCTCCTCGTGTCTCTGCTTGAGGGCCTTGACCATTCTGGAACGTCTGACTTTCTTATCCCGCGACCTGAACTGATGGACATTCACTTTGTCCGAGAGGCTGACGATGACCGGGATTCTCTCCTGGGAGCCTGACTCTGCAAGGAGCTTTTCGAGCTTCGGGTCCACGACCCCGGCATAGAGCGGCACCAAAGGACAAGATAGGAGAATCAGACACGCGACCGCACCGAACACCGTCCGCCATGCTGTCGATTGAATGCTTCCAACTCTCATTGATTTCTTGCCGTTTTTGATTATTGCCGTTTTTCTTTTTGTCCGAGGTGCCGGCTCCCCCCGAGAAGGAGGGAGCCGGGAAATGTGAGAGGTTATCCGTCAGAAGTGATCCGAAGGATGCAATTACTGTACGGCTGTGGTGGCCGATCCGCCCCCGCTGCTCTGGACGGTCACATTCGCCGGCTTGGCCGGCACACCGGCAAATGTCCTTCTGTACTGGTTGCTCGACGCCCTCCAATAGAGTTTGCCCAACCCGTTTGCATTGAGAGTGACGTCCGGCTGCAACGAAGTGGTGGCAACCACCGTCAGGGTCTGGGCACCCGGGTGGTAGATGGCGCGCTCGATGGTCACCGTTTCTGGGAACGTATAGGTGGCCGATCCGCCCCCGCTACTCTGGACGGTCACATTCGCCGGCAGGGCCGATACGCCGGTAAATGTCCTTCTGTATTGTCCGCTCGACTCCCTCCAGAAGAGTTTGCCGAATCCCGTTGCGTTGAGTGTGACGTCCGGCTGCAACGAAGAGGTGGCAACCACGGTCAGGGTCCGGGCAGCCGCGTCATAGGTGACGTTCTTGATGTTCACCGCGTCCCCACTCACGTTCACGAGGGCCAGCATGCCGCCGGGATAGGTCCCGGCATTGCTCAGGTTGAGCCTGCCGTCCAGGACCTTGAAGTTTCCAGGTCCGTCCGGCGTGAACACTGCGTCCAGGGTCTTTGACGGGTTCAGCTCCAGGCCGTAGCGCTCCTGGGGGTATTTCAGTGGAATGCCGTCCTCGGCCACCAGGCTCATGTAGCCGTTCAGGATCTGTGGCACATGGGTCTCCGCCCCTGCGTTGATAAACCGGAAAAGGGTCCTTTCGCCCGCGCTGATGGGCTGGGCCGCATTCAGCGGGTTCAGCGATGCATCCGGATATGCTTTGCCGTTGATGAGGAAATAATTAGGCTCCCGGTAGGCGCTGCTGGTAATGGTCCCTCCGGGTCCGTAAGTACCGGCTGCCACCGCCGCATGGATGGCGGCGTCGATCTCCTGGAACACCAGGAGGACTTCCCGGGTGTAGGGAACGCTCTGGTCGCCGGGAATGTTGGGGTTGTCGGCATAGGCCACACCCGCGCCCGAATCCTTGATCACGGGTGCAGAAATGCCCATCTGGACCTGTTTGGCCGGGTTCGTCCCGCTTTGAAGGAGATAGGTCCCGGCCTTGAAGGGTTTGTCGTCAGTCCCCCACCGGTACCTGCGAGTCCCACCGTTGGGCGCCGCCTCATTGCTGAAGGACCGCACCCTGGCCGCGAGGTTGGGCCTGTTGCCGGCTGTGCCGTTGTCCCAAACCGGCAGGCGGTTGACGGAGAGCTGTTGTCCGAGGATGTGCAGGGACACGGGCTCGCTCAAGGTGTTTCGCAGGTTGACGGTCAGGGACGGGTCTGTCGGGCCCACCCGCAGGGTGGGTCCCGGTATGGTGGGAACGCATTGGCCCCCGGTGTCCAGACCCAGGCCCCACATCGTAACCGCCTGGCCGTCAGGCATGGTCAGGGTGGTCTCAGCCGCGCACAGGTCGTACGTGACTGCCGATGCGGTGGGCACGGCTGCCAGCAGGAGGACCAGTGCCAGGAGCACCCCCTTGGCTCTTCTCAAGGTATTTCGCATCATGTTCGAGTCCTCCTTTCCTTACGGTAATGGCACGGCGGGGTGCATGATGACCACAAAGCTGACCAGGCCCCCGGGCCATATGTCGTTGCTGGTGAGTTCCTTTTCCGTGTGGGAGTGCCACATGTAGAAGTATGATCCGCCGGCATTCAGGCCGGGGTGACCCACGGGCAGGTCCCCGCCGCCGCCCAGGAACGGGCTGCCGCTATACAACTGCCCCAGCGTGAGGGAAGTCGTCGGGGGGATGGTGACAGGGAAAGGCACGCCGTGGTCAGGACAGTACTCCTTGGTGTAGGGGTCAAAGTACGTGCTCGCGTTTCCGGGCACATACTGTTCACAGATGTTGCCGGGCCACCCTGCGTTGATGTCGCTCCTCGCATAGGTAAGGGCCGGATCGTGTCCGTAGATGTCCCAACCCAGTTCCTCGCCGGTCCAGGTCCAGACGATATCCGTGGTCTTGCCCGGAAGAAAGCGGCGTGTGACCCCCTTCCAGGCCAGATCGGCCCCTGCGCCCGCTGCGCTCTGAAGGAGTCTGCCGTCCTCGGCGATCACGTCGAAGTTGTTGCCGTGGAAGTGCATGGGGTGGGGATCGAGGCCGGCCCCGATGCACCGGAGGAGAACCTTGTCTCCGGGGTGCATGACGGGAAGGCAATTGTACGGCTGGGTGGGCAGCCAGGGCACGAAGTTCTCGGTCAGCACGTCCGGCCAGTTCCTGCCGTTGATGAACCAGTTGGTGGGAAAGTAGGTGGTCATGTCCACGGGCAGCCCAAAGGCCACTGCGTTGTGGATCAGGGGATCCATCTCGGTCAGGATGTAAAGAAACTCCTGGTCATAAGCCGAGTCAGCATGGTTGTAAGCGATCTTGTTGTTCACGGCGTTGTACCCGCTGGGCCGCACGATGATCGCCCCGACCAGCCCCATCTCCACCTGGAGATCCGGATTGGTGCCGCTCCTGTAGAGGTAAGTGCCCGGCTCCGAAGCCGTGAAGGAGTACGTGACGGTTCCCCCGTTGGCTTTCGCCTCCCGCGTGATGAGACCTGACACGCCTCCCGCGGTAGTCACCCGCTGGCCGGGAAACACGATGGAGGTCCTCACGTTCAGCCCGTTGGTGAGATTTACGGTGATCTTTTCCCCCTGGTTCACGATCAGGGTGGGACCGGGATACTGCATGCGCCCCGCCCCATTGCTGTACCCCCACATCAGATAGCTCCCGCCGTCGGATGTGGAGATGTAGTCTGCCTTGGCCTCCAGGTTGAAGCTGGTGCCGGTGATCCCCACGATCTCCGCCCTGGCCGGTAAAGCCCATGCCATGAGCAGGGCCAGCAGAAGCGGCAGGATCCACATAGGTCTCAGAGTCTTCCTTCTCTTCATTTCGCTTCCTCCTTTCATCCCGGACCTATGGCGCCGAGATGACGATTTCAGTCATGATGCCGCCCCGATCTTCCGGCCCGTTTGAAAGGGCCGCCAGGTCCGTGGCATACAGGAAATAGGTCCCCGGCGGAACGTCCCTGGTGTCCAGGATCACGTCAAAGGCCTGGCCGCCCGCCACTTCCAGCACATTCAGATCCATGGCCGTATCCTTGCCCGTGGGCCCCTTGAGCCGGCTTGCATCCCGGCCCACTACCTTCATGGGCACGCCCAGGGTGGTGGCGATGGCGTACAGGTGGGTGGTCGACACGTTGGAGACCCGAAGCAGCACCCGCTCGCCCTGCGCGGCCTGGATCAGACCGTTCATGTTCTGTGCCTCGAAGTTCTGGGCCGCACCGAAGGCAGTAGCATTGTTCATGATGGGGTCCGGATTAACGGTGTCGGGGTAGCCCCGGCCGTTGATCATGTGGTAATTGTCGTACATGGCCGCAAACGGCAGGGCCTGGACGTTGATGTGGGCGTCGTGAAAACTGCTGTCGTATGCGGTCATCTGCACGGGATATTCTTTGTCGTATCCCGTAGACCCGTCCCCGTCGTTGTACGCGAACTGGGTGTACTGCCGGCCCGTTCCGTCCTGGAGCGTGAAGGTCGTCCCATTCTGGGAAGGCCGTATCCAGGCGTTCCCGATCATGCCCATCTGCATGTGTTCCACCGCCTCCACGTGGCAGTGATAAAAATAGGTACCTGGGACCGCCGCCTTGTAATAGTAGGTGTAGCTGACCCCCATGTTGGGCGAGGGTGAATTTTCGGGCAGGCCGTCGAAAATGGGCGCGGCATTGGGAAATCCGTGGAAGTGTACGGTGTGTGAATCGAACAGGTCCGGCCGCATGGGCAGCCCGATGTTGCTGAGGGTGAGGTAGAGTTCCTGCCCTTCATCCAGGATAAGGGAAGGGGCCGGATTCAGCGCCTTCAGCGCGAAATCCGGCACCACCTGACCCGTCGGAACAATGGTCGTCGGGCTGGTGGGACCCACCAGACCGAAACCGAAGGTGTAGAGGTCATAGCCGTCCGCCATCTTGTTGAACCCGTCTCCCGCCGTGATGTGCACGCAGACCACTTTGGGGTCGTATTCCGGGTTGGGCTGCCCCGCATTGGGAAAACCCGCGGGAATGGTGGCATCGGGGATCAGATCCCCGTTTACGTCGCCAGGACACTGGACGGAAATCGCGGCCCCGGCCTGAACCGCCCCGAACAGGAGGACCACCAGAGGTAGGAGCCACAGGCTGTTCTTGATCGTTTTTCGTATCATGGATCGTCCCTCCTAGAGGAAATCGTGTTTTCGAAGGTTGACCTGCCCGCCCCGCTGGAGGGGGCGGACAGGGTGCTCTTGATTATGGCACCGTCAGGGTGGCCGAACCGCCGCGGTCGCTTTGGACGGTCACACTCGCCGGCTTGGCTGCCACACCGGTAAATGTCCTTCTGTATCGGTCGCTCCCAGCCCTCCAGTAGAGTCTGCCGAATCCCGCTGCGCTGAGTTTGACGTCCGGCTGCAACGAAGAGGCGGCTATCACTGTCAGGGTCTTGGCAACCGCGTCATAGGTGACGCGCTTGATGGTCACATTGTCGACGGATACGCCCTGCACACCGGCGGGACCGGCAGGCGCCCCGGCAGGCACGCCTCCAGGCACCTCGTCCGCCCCGATATCCGGCGAATTCAGATCTCGAGCCTGGCCGTCGAAGTCGGCCGCCAATTCCGGGATTCCCAGAGCATTGACATCGGCTCCGGCCTCGATGGCAGGGGAAGGTGAGTTGATGTGATAATTCCCGAAGGGTTGGATCGGTCCGTAGCGGACGTCGATGAAATTCCCTCCTTCATCCAGGGCAGCGGCCGTTGCAAACTGCCGGTCCCCGGTGATCACGACACTGTCCGCTCCGTTGAAGTAGGATTGCACGAACGACGGATCGGCGTTTACTCCGGTGAGGATGCAGTTGACCGGGGTGAAGTCCCCCACCGCACCGAGCACACCCAGGTCGTCATAGACCGGGGTGAGCGGGTCAGGCAGGAGCCCGCCAAGACCCCCGTTCGCCGCCATGGAGTAGTAGAAGGAGCGGTTCTGCCAGATAATGTTATTGACAAGCTGCGGATCCGAGAAGGCGGGCTTCCCAAGAATCTGCATGGGGCCTGCCAGTTCCGCAGTGTGGGCCCGGCTTACGATGCCTGAAGGCTGCGGGGTGGTCACCTGGAGCCCGGGGTCCACTACCTCGCCGCCGGTTGCCACGCTGTCGTTGTGGGCAATCGTGTTGTGAACGATACTCACATTGACCGCGTCCACCAGCGAGAGGGCGCCGGCAACCGCCGTCACATTGTTGACGATCATGTTGTTGGTCACGTCCACGAGGTGCCAGTTGCCCTCCTGGTTCGGGAAGTCGAGAACATCCTGGCCGTTCACGTAGGCCAGCCGGATCCCGCCGCCGTCGCCTGCCCCGGCATAGTTGCCCTGGATCAGGTTCGCATCGACGGTAACCGAACCTGCTCCTGCCGTAGGCTGCCCCGCAAGCAGGATCCCCTCGATGGAAATGCCGCCCCCGGAGGCCGGGCCGATGGTCTGGTGGAAGCTCTGGTTGAAGAGAATGTCGTTGCGGGCGATGAGTCCATCGTCGCTCAAGCCCATGTGGCCTATGCCTCCGCCTGAGCCCAGGGTGAAGTTGCCGCAGATGTAGTTGTCGGTCACCTCGTAGAAGTCGCACCCGGTGTAGATGGCTACCCCGCCTCCGGCTGCGCCGCCCGTGTTGCCGTTGAGGTTAATCTGGTTGTGGTGGATCTTCACGTGGTCGTTGTCGGAATCCACCGGTGAAGTGAAGGCGAAAGTCGTGACCGGATGGCCCATTCGGATGCCCCCGCCGAACGTGCTGTGGTTGGATGTCAGCCTGTTGTTGGCGATCTCCAGGTAATCGGCATAACCGTTCACCAGGATGCCGCCGCCGCTGTCCGCGCCGACGATGCTGATGCCGTCGATCCGGGCCGGGTTGTTTGAGGTAAAGGTACCGTTCTTGGCCACCACCAGGATGCCGGGGCCCAGTTCACTGGCAAAGAGCCCCGTTCCGGGGAACAGACCGAACGTGGTGTCCTGGCCCGGGAGCAGGTCGATGCTGTTGGCCGCCACCAGGGCCTTCACCTTGTTCTCCCACTGGTCCAGTTTCTCGGACGGCGCCTTCATGGCATTGATGACCGTGGAGGGCGCCCCCGATCCCTGGATCTGGACCTTCTTGTGCATGATGACCAGCTCGAAATAGCTTCCTGGGTGGAGCAGGATAAGATCCCCGTCCGAGGCCGCGTCGATGGCATTCTGGATGGGAGTGCCGCCTACAACAGGTGTCACGTGGACGACATTGCCCGCGACAGGCCCCACGGTAACGGTCACGCCCATGACCGTACTCTTGCCGTTGTCCCGGGTGACCATGAGTTGATAGGTCCCCGGTGCGGTTCCGCCGGGCACATCGCCCGTGATGGTGTTGTTGTTCCAGCTTATATTGGCAAGGGGAACGCCGTTCAGGGTGACGTTCCCCTCGTCGGCGCCGAAGCCGTAATCCCGGATGATGGTTGCAGGTGCGCCGCCCGGGTCGTGGATGGGATCGTAGGCCGGGTTCTGCACCGTGGTCGGCCCCTGGGAGGCGATGGTCAGGCTTCCGCCGGCAGCGGCAACATACGCGCCGCCTGCGGGTCCCTCAACGGAATAGATGATGGGCGTTCCGTCGGGAAGCTCGCAGTCGAGCGGGAAGGATTCCCGTCCTGCAAAGGCAGAGGTGGAAAGCATAGGGGTGTCCAGATACGTGGTGGAGCCGGTTATGAACTGGAAGTTGTAGCAGGACTGGCTGAACTCCCTCCGATAATAGGGATCAAGCGTCAGATTCCCGCTCACAGGGTCAATCATGGGACCGGCGTCGTTGATACACACCGTGTACATGGCCGGCCCCATGCCGCTCGGGCTTCCCACGTTCGTGGCGAAAACCCCCGGAACCAGCCCGTTATAGACGCCCCATCTGTCGGTGTAGACACGCGTAATTTCTTTTCCGGTCCAGTCGCGCAGGGCCACCGGCACATAGGAAGCCCCGAATTTTTCCTGGAAATTGAGACTGGTTGGACTGAATTCGTTTCCGAGATCGTTGTTCACAAGACCGGTGAAGTGGGCTGCAATGGGGACCCTGGTGTGCAGGAAGAAATCGGCCGCAGCATTCCGTCCCGGCACCACCTCGACCAACTTCTTGTTGCAGCTCCTGAGGGTCTGACCGGCCAGGTTCGCCGGCACACCGGGAAACAGGGTCAGTTCCGGGGGCACCACGTAGGATGCGCCCACGCACTCCGGGGGGAGGAGTTGCGTGCTCGGAACATAGGTCTCCCCGAAATCCACGTTCTTGTCCTGGGATTTTACGACCTTGAGGGTCGTTTTCCCGTCCGGCCCGAGGGGTTCGACCACCTCCACGATGTAGCGTCCGGTTGACACGTCTGAAAAGGCATAGCCGCCGTCAAACACCGCCGGGCGCACCTGGTTATAATTGCGAAGCCCGTCATAACATTTGGCGTCCAGGTAGAACGGGTCCGCCGGATCCCCGGGGCAGCCGTCGGGAATGTTGTCGTCCCAGCTGTCTGTCCAGGTCACGGCAACGGCATCGCCCTTGTCGAAAACACCGTTCCCGTTGTGATCCACGTCTTCACTGCCCATGGTCCCCCCGGTTGCCCAGCCGAGGGGGTGGTTGTCCACGTCTGCCGGTTGAATGCGCTTCACCCCATTGATATTGTCGGGGCGTCCATTATTGTCGGCGTCCCTGTACAGGTTTACCTGTATCCTGGGAATGCCGGGCTGCCAGGTCTCGCCTGTGTTATATCTGGGATCGTCCTCGGCCCGGGTGATGTCGTAAAAGACGACGCCGGAGATCCCGCCGTTTTCATTGGGACCGTAGGCGGCCTTTCCCCAGTTGACGATATTGTGCAGGGATGCAAAGGCCTGGAACCCCTGGGTGAGCACAGGTCCCGTCTCGACGCGGTAGGGCAGGTTGCCGTTCTCGGGCTGGGGCTGGGGATCCACCTCGCCGCCGAAGGACCATGGGTCGGCAGGGTTTACAGGTCCCGCGCCATCCACCACAATGGTGGCGCCGGTAGCCTTGTGCCGCGCAAAATCCACCTCAAGGACCAGCCAGTCGAAGAACGGGAAAATCTCGTGAAACTCCCAAAAACCCTCTGTATTGGTCGTGGTGGATTGGTAAATGGTCCCGTCCCTCCACCGGATGTTGACTACCTGGTCGGGAATGCCCACCTCGCCCGGGTCCATGAAACCGTTCTCGTTGGTGTCGTAGAACACGTGGCCCTGCGTGTGGGCGAACCAGTCGTTCACCAGGATCTGGCCCAGGTCCACTGTGCCGGGGGCGGGATCGGGCACGACAGCGGTATGAAGGAGGAAGATGATGTCGAGGTTCTTGTCCCAGATCATGACCTGCCAGTTCCCTGGCGGCACGCCGGGGATTTCGAACATCCCGGTGACCGGATCGGCTTTTCCGACCCAGACCGCCGGCCCTGTTCCTGCACCGGCATTCAGGCCGATCAGGGCATCCGGGAAAGGAGCCCCGGGGTTGAGACCGAATGCCGGCGGTCTTTCCATTCGGGACCGCACGACCTGGCCCTTCACGGTCGCCCCTCCGGTGAGGACCGTGCTGTCCTTGAAGGGCCGGACAAAACCGCCGAACACGTGGGTGGTGGGAATGCCGAACTCCACCATCGTCTTGTTCTCATTCGCCTTGACCCACGCATCGATGACCCTCGTCCCCTCGATGGTGGTTGTCTTGTACCACTCTTCACCCGGAGGCCCCTGGATTATGGTGCCGTACTTGGCCGGAACCAGGTACTTGGCCAGGGCGAACCCGTTGGCATCGGTGAGCAGATACCCCTCGCCCTGCTGGTCCACGATGGGGTTTCCGTCCGGGTCGAGCTGGGCGGTGCCGTCGGGGTTGGTGAGATAGGTCGTGCCGATGAAGTTCCCGTAGGCGTCATAGAAGACCGGCCCGCCGTTCTGCCCGAATTTTCCGGCAACCTCTTCCAGCATGATCTTGAAACCGGCAAGACCTTTCTCCGCGGGAAGATCGGGTGCGTTGTTGATGGGGTTAAGGTCTTCAAAGACGAAAAAAGAAATCTGCGCAGTCGGGATAGGCATTGGCTGCACAGTCACGGTCAGCGATCCCTGTCCGGGGTTTACCCGACCCCCGCCCATGGCATAGCCGCTGTCCGGCAGGACGGAGACAAAATAATACTTGGTATCATCCAGCTTTCTCAGACGAGCACGCTGATTAGATGTCCCTTCCGCCACAACGGGCATGTAGCTTTTGTGGAATTCGATGGCCGCCTGCACCGGATTAGGTGCGGCCGGATCCACCTGCCAGGTGGCATCCTCCTCCACCAGCCAGCGGTATCCCACGCCGATGGGATTGCCGCTCGGATCCAACACGCTCAGCGTGAGGGCCTGGGCCTGAGTGTGGAGAAGGATTCCGAAAAGAAGCACCAGGGCGAACATGAAGCACTGGTTGCTCTTCACCGGAATCAGTGTTCTTCTTTGACTCATCTGATCTACCTCCTTCTTATGTGGTTAGGATTGCGGAAGACGTGTAGGGAAAAATACGTATGAAATATGAATTCATCCTACGTACGATTACGGGTTCCCGACAATCAGATGGAGGCCTTCTTTTTTGTAAGGTTTTGAGAACCCCCCCTTCCAAATCCAGAAAGGAGTGTTCGCTTTTGGTTAGACACTTCTTCGTACCCAGGGGTGCTCGCGGTAGGTTCCTGCGTAAAAATCGGAGAGTGCTTCACCATCGTCATGAGGTAACCGTAACGATTGAAGCAGGGGGGTAGGCATGTGAGGGGATCGGCCGCTGCGCAACCACCCTAGGCAGAGAGGATGCGATGAGGAAAGGCTCCACTCCCATGTCTACCAGACGGGTGAGGGCGCCGGCCGAATCGTTCGTGTGCAGTGTGCTGAACACGAGGTGGGCGGTAAGGGAAGCTCGTGTGGCGATCTCAGAGGTCTCCAGGTCGCGGATCTCTCCCCTACCATTCTGATATCCGGGTCAAGCCGAAGCATCGAACGAAGTCCCAGGGCGAAAGTGAGACCAAGTCATACTCGATGGGGGCCTCTGCCTATTCAAGTAACATCCTCCTCAGCTTTTCGGATTCCTGTTTTTTCACGGCCTCCTCGACGCTCAGATCGATCTTCCCCCGCTTTTCTTCGTAGAGTTTCCGGCCCTCTTCCCTGTTCTCCACAATGTGCGGCGAGAGAAAGACGAGCAGGTTCGTCTTCTCGTCCCGGTCATTGGTGCTCTTGAAGATCCGCCCAGACAGGGAGTCTGTGTGTTGCCCCTGTCCATCCGATTTTCCATGAGCCCGCCGATCACGGCGGTGTCCCCGTCGTTCACGGTAATGGAGGTCTTCGCCCTTCGGAAGGTGGTGGTGGGCGCCAGCACGGTATTGTTCAAGGCCGTTTTCTCCACGACGGACTTGATGCTCTGCTCTACATTGAGTCTCACCGAACGGTTCTCACTGATCAGAGGGGTCACCTTCAGGGTCACGCCTACGTCCTTGTACTCGAAGGTCTGGATGGGGCGGTCGCCTTGCTGGGCCGCTTCGGCCACCTGAGTCACAAAGGGAATGTTCTGCCCCACCTCGATGATCGCCTCGGCATTGTCCAGGGTGAGGATCTGGGGCGTTGAAATGATATTGAAGTTGCTGTCCGATTGGACAGCCCGGATAAACGCCCCGAAGGAAGGGAACACCACGCCCCCGAAGTTGATGGCCTTTCCCACAACGCCTACTGCGAATGCCTCAGGGAGCCTTCCTCTTGCAAGAGCGTCCACGCTCGAAGCCCCCGGGGAGCCGCCGAGGGCAATCCCGCCCTTGCTTCCTTCGCTGAAACCGCCGTGGAAACTGTCGGCCGCCCGCCACTCCACCCCCAGGTCCAGGGATTTGGCCGCAGAGACCTCTATGATCAGGGCTTCCACAAACACCATGGTGCGGGGCACGTCGAGCTGGCGGATGATATCTTCGAGAACTTCGTACTCGTCCGGTTCTGCGATGATGACCAGGGAATTGGTCGCCTTGTCCGGATAGATCTTCACGTCCTTGGAGAGGGCCGCCGGGCCCTTTGCTTTGCCTTCCTTGTCATCGGCCGTCTTCTCAGCCCCTTTTCCGGGGATCTCGGAGAGCACCTTCACAAGGTCTTCGGCCACGGCATGCACAAGGGTGAGGATGCGGACGTTGCCCGATCGCTTCTCCAGCTTCTGGTCCAGTCTGGCCAGCAACTGGCGGATCTCCGCAACCTGTGCAGCCGACGCCATGACCAGCATGGAGTTGGTTCTCTCGTCCGCCATGATCTTCACGGTTTCCTGACCGGTCGCAGCGCCGCTTTTTCTCGTCTGGAACAGCTGGGTCAGCTTGGTGGCCAGCTTGCCTGCATTGGCGTGCGCAAGATCGAAGAGGTGGATACGGCCTTTGTTGTCGGGAACGTCGAGCTCCTCGACAATTTGCATGAGCCGGTTGATGTTGGAATGGGTATCGATGAGGATCAGGGTGTTGCTCTCGGGATAAGGGACCAGCAAGCCGGTCTTCGGGACCAGGGGCGCCAGGAACTTGGCGAAATCCGCGGCCTCACCGTGTTTCAGCGGCAGAAGCCTTGTGACTGTCCCGTCACCCGGGACCTTGGTGCCGTCCTGAACGCGGGTATCCAGCCCTTTGGCTTTGGCATCCACCGCCTGGATGATCTTCACCACCTTTCCCGAAGGCACCGCTGCAAAACCGTGGACATCCAGGACCGACAGGAACACCTGATAGGCCTCTTCGGCCGTGATCTTTTCCGGGGAAAGAATCGTCATGGTGCCCTTGAGGTTGGGGTCGATGACAAAGTTTCTTCCTGTCAGATCGCTCATGAACTTGATCAGCACGTGCAGATCCACGTCCTTGAAGTTCATGGTGACGAGGTCTCCCGGCTTCCCCCGGTTCCGAGTACCCCTGCTGTTCCCCTGCCGGCGGTGGCTCCGAAACGCCGGGCTGTGTCCGCGCCTCGCCGGTTTCCGCCTGCGTTGCAGGAGGAGTTACCCGCCCTTTCCTCAGAGTCCGCAGTCTTTTCAGGATTTCGCTCTGGCTCTCTTTCAGGGCGGGCTGGGCGGCTTTATCCGGACTCGCCTCCTGACCCTGAGCAGGGGGACAAAGAGTCAGGAAGAGGAGCAGAAGTGGAATGATTGCCCACAGCTTGTCCCGGCGAGAATGCTTTCTTGTCTTCATGGATCTACCTTTTCACCGGCGGAAGAAGCGGGTCCTGTTGGGGCCACGGCATGGACTTCGGCGCGTCCGCTTGTGGACCTTTTGACCCGGGGAGCCTTTTCGGAACGGGTCCCTGTGGAGACTCCTGAATCTTGGGGGATTGAGGGGTTGGAGGCCCTCCCTTGTAGTCGGTGCAGGTTCCAGTGAAATGGGCCAGATTCGATTTGACTTTCATGGGGAGGTTGACCTGGATGGCTTCCCATCCCCGGAATGTGGGAAGGAGGGTGGGGTCGTCAAAGACCCAGGTATCCGTTACTTCCTGCGACCCTGCCTTTTCAAAGGTCAGGACACCCAGTGAATGCCGCGTGTTGTCGCTCCGGACAAACCTGTACTGGACAGTCGCCGGCCGGTTGACGGTGATCTTGCCCTTGAAGGTGAAAACCGCAGGACATTGACCTGTGTAGTTGGGCGGGCTCACACTCAGATCAGCAACCACTTCGAGTCCGGCAAGCGCTGCCGGATACCGGGGGGGCCGTTTAATCAGCCCGGGCTTCCTGGCAGGCGGTTGCGTTTCGGGATTCTGAATCGTCTCTGATTTTTCCTGCGAATACCCCTGAGCCGTGAGGCCCAAAAGAATCAGACACATTGACAGCATAGCGATGACAAGCGATTTTGGTTTCTGCGCCATGGATCTCCTCCGTTTTCGCCTTGTGGTTGTGAGTTATGGATTGCAATCACCCTTGCGTCTTGCATCCAGGTATTCCTTCACGGTCTGCCCATCGACCACTTTTTCCGACAGCGCCTGGTAGAAACTATCGCTTTTGACGTCCAGGACCACGCTCGTGCGACCGCCCAATCTTGGGCTCGAAGGAATTTCCTCCGGGCAATCCGCAGTAAACCTGTAGATATTTCCCGATTTCTCGATGGAGGAGAACTTGCATTCTCCCTTCTGCAATATGTTTTCGTTTGGATCGGTGCATCTCCTTACCTCCATGCTCCTGCCGGCCATAGTCCTGTTAAACACCCAGTTCCCCTGGCGAAAGACCGGCAACGCTTCACCGTTTGCGTTGGGGACCGGCGTGAACAAGAGCCCGAGCAGGAGAAGCGCAACTCCGGCGAGCACCTCCTTTGAGCGGCGGTTACACGGAGTATTGAATGGATTCATGACTGCAACTCCTTTCTTGTTTTGTAATGAATGAAAAAGGCCAATTGCCAAAGGTCGGCAAAGAATGTGCACCGAACTCCAAAAGCCCAAACCACAACGGGCAACCCGCCCGGAAGATGGACGCTCCCCGCAGCAACCTGCGGGGAAAACGGGCACCGCCCCGAAGAGGTGGGACTCCAAGCGAAGCGCGGAGAAAATGGGCACCGCCCCGAAGGGGTGGGACTCCAAGCGAAGCGCGGAGAAAATGGGTACCGCCCCGAAGGGGTGGGACTCCAAGCGAAGCGCGGAGAACGCGCTCGCTGTTTCGGTTCATGGCGCGGAAAGACGGGACAACTCCATGTCCTTTGCCATGCTCCTTTTTTTCCAGAGCATGTAGATGGCTGGATAGATGGCGAGCTCCAGAACGGTGGAAGTCACCAGACCCCCGATCATGGGAGCGGCAATGCTCTTCATGATTTCGGAGCCGATCCCGGTGCTGAACAGGATGGGAACAAGCCCTATCAGGGTTGTGCCCAGGGTCATGATCTTGGGCCGAACCCTTTTCACGGCGCCGTGCCTCACGGCATCCTGCAGGTCGGAAAGGGTGTTTAATTTCCCTTCTTCTTTCCACCTGTTATGGGAAAGATCAAGGTAGAGGAGCATCACCACGTCGGTCTCCGCGTCGAGCCCTGCAAGGGCAATCATGCCGACCCACACCGCGGTGCTCATATGGTACCCCAGGAGATAGAGCAGCCAGAAGGCGCCTGCAAGGGCAAACGGGAACGACAGGAGGACAACGGCTGTCTTCACGTAAGACCTGGTGCTCGTATAGATAAGGATCAGAATCAGGAGGATGGTCAGGGGTATGACGGTCTTGAGGTGCCGGCGGATGGACTGAATGCGCTCGTAGTCGCCGCTCCATTCGATGCGATAGCCGTCAGGGACCTTGAACGAGGCCAAACGCTTTTTCGCCTCTCTGATATAGGTTCCTGCATCGGTAGCTCCGCAATCGATATATACGTACCCGGTGAGCATCCCGGCCTCGCTCTTGATTTGCGTGGCGCCGCTGACGATCCGGATGTCGGCCAGTTGTGAAAGGGGAACATGAGCGGTGCCGGGGGAGGCTACAGGGAGAAGGTCGGATTGAGCCTCAGTAAAGGAGATGGGAAGGAGCACCCTCTTCAGGCTGTCCACATCGGAGCGCAGTTCCCTGGCATAACGGATATTGACGGGATAGCGCCCCCTGCCTTCGATGGTGGTGGTGACGTTGAGACCTCCGACCGACGACTGAATGATTTCGTTCACGTCGTCGATGGTAAGGTTGTACCGGGCGGCCTTTTCCCTCTTGATGGCGATATCGAGGAAGTAGCCGGTATTGACCCTCTCCGCATAGACGCTTCTCGTATGAACCACCTCTTTCAGGCGTCGTTCCAGTTCGATGCCGATCTTTTCAATTTCCTTGATGTCGGGCCCAAAGATCTTCATGCCCATGGGCGTTCGTATGCCCGTGGAGAGCATGTCGATCCTTGCCTTTATCGGAGAGGTGAAAGAGTTGACGACCCCTGTCAGTGCAAGGGCGTCATTCATCTCCATAACCAGCTTTTCGACGGTCATCCCTTCCCGCCACTCGGATTTGGGCTTCAGGTTGATGACGGTTTCGAACATCTCGAGCGGGGCCGGGTCAGTGGCCGTCTCCGCGCGGCCGGCCTTGCCGAATACCTGGGAAACTTCCGGGAAACTCTTTATGATTCTGTCCTGCTTCTGAAGCAGGGAAGAGGCTTCTGAAATAGATACACCGGGGGCGGTGACCGGCATGTAGAAAAGTGCCCCTTCGTAAAGGGCGGGCATGGATTCGGAGCCCAGCTTGAAAATGGGATAGGCGGTGATTGCCATGAGGACCACCGCCCCCGCAACTACCATCTTGGGGAACCTCAGGCTGATGCGTACGATCGGATCATAGACCCTCTGCATGGCCCGGTTTACCGGGTTCTCCTGCTCGGGCCGTATGCGGCCCCTGATGAAGAGAGTCATCAGGGCCGGGGTGAGGGTAATGGCGAGCCCTGACGCGGCCAGCATGGCGAAGGTCTTGGCATAGGCGAGAGGTCTGAACAGCCTTCCCTCCTGTCCCTGAAGGGTGAAGATCGGCAGGAATGCCACGGTGATCACCATGAGGGCAAAGAAAAGAGAAGGTCCCACTTCCTTGGCGGCCCCAATGACGATCTCTGTTCTGCTCACTGTGGACTGTCCGGCGCTCTGCGCCTCTTCCAGTCGCTTGTGCGCGTTTTCCACCATGATGATGGAGGCATCCACAAGGACGCCTATGGAGATCGCAATGCCGCTCAGGCTCATGATGTTGGAGGTGACTCTCAGATAATAGAGGAAGATAAAGGAAATCAGCACCGCGCCGGGCAGCGTGAGGATAACGACCAGGGCACTGGGCAGATGAAAAAGGAAAACCAGGCAGATGATGCTGACCACGACAAAGAGAAGGATGATCTCATTGCGCAGGGTGTCCACGGCCTGATGGATGAGATCGGACCGGTCATACGTGGTGACGATCTTTACGCCCTCGGGAAGGCTTGGCCCTATATTGTCCCTGATCCTCTCCTTCACCCTGTCGATGACGTTCAATACGTTCTCACCGTATCGGACAACGACGATACCTCCGGCCACTTCCCCTCTGCCGTCAAGATCCGCGATTCCTCTGCGAAACTCGGGCCCCAGGCGAACCTGGGCGATGTCCCTCAGAAAAACGGGTGTCCCTGACCCGTCACCGCCCACGGGAATGACCTCGAGGTCGTTGATCCCCCGGATATAGCCCCGCCCGCGCACCACATACTCCGCACCGGAGAATTCGATGACCCGCCCCTCGATGTCGTTGTTGCTCTTTCGGATCGCCTCGAAGACCTTGTTGATCGGTATCCCGTACGACAGAAGCCGGTTCGGATCGACGGCAATCTGGTATTGTTTGACAAAGCCGCCGATGCTGGCAACCTGGGCGACTCCCGGCACGCTCTCGAGGGCGAGTTTAACGTTGTAGTCCTGAAGCGAGCGCATCTCGGAAGGATCCCGGTCCCCTTTCTCATCCACCAGGGCATAACAGAATCCCCACCCGACGCCGGATGCGTCCGGGCCGAGAACCGGGTTCACGTCCGCCGGTATCTTGCCTTTTACCGCCTGGAGATATTCCAGCACCCGGCTCCTGGCCCAGTAGATATCCGTTCCGTCATTGAAAATGACATAGATGAAGGAGCTCCCCAGGAAGGAGAACCCCCGCACCGCCTTCACCTGCGGAGCGGCAAGGAGCGTTGAGCTGATCGGGTAGGTAATCTGATCTTCCACCAGGTCAGGGCTTCTGCCCAGCCAGTCCGTATAGACGATCACCTGGGTGTCGCTTTGATCGGGAAGCGCGTCCAGAGAGGAGTGCTGAATTGCCCAGTAGCCCCAGCCTGCGAGGATGGCTGCCAAGAGGATGGTTGCGAGCCTCTCCCTGCCGCACAGTTCGATGATCCGCGCTATCATTGGACCACCCCTCTCAGTTTGGCCTCCGAATCGATGAGGAAGACAGCGGATGAGGCGATCTTCTCTCCGGGCTTGAGCCCGCTCACAACCTCGACCATGCTGTCGGCCCTGTCGCCGATCCTGACCTGACGGGCGGAGAAGAAGCCGTCACCGGCATCGACATAAACGATTCGCCTCTTTCCGGTGTCGAGGATGGCGGATTCAGGAATGGCGAGTCGCTCCCCCAGGTCGAGATCCATCTCCACATCGGCGAACATCTGGGGCTTCAAGAGCAAATCGGGATTGGAGATAACGAACCGAACCTTGGCCGTCCTGGTCTGGCCCGACAGGGAGGGGTAGACGAAATCAACCTTGGCCGGGAATTCTTTGCTGGGATAATAACTCAGGGTGATTTTTGCATTCTGGCCGGCCTTTACGAAGGGGATTTCGTACTCATAGATATCGGCCAGCACCCATACCGCGGAGAGATCGACAATATCGAATATCTTGTCACCGGGGGCTACCCGCGTCCCGTTGAAAACCGGTTTCTGGAAAACGTATCCGCTTACAGGACTCCTGACAGTAAGTGTCTTTATCGGCTTATTGCTCGTTTCAATTTCCTTTATCTGTTTCTCGGGTATTTCCCACAGCGACAATTTCTGCTTGATCACATCGACAAGGGGATCGATGTCATACATGGTGATCCTTCCCACTATCCCGGTTCGGTCTCCCAGGCTGAATTCCATGTTTCTCTGGCTGCGAATACCGAGACTCGGTCTCCATTTCAGAAAATTGAGATACTCGAGCTGAACGGACAATAGTTCCGGGCTGTAAATTTCCGCAAGCGGCGTGCCCTTCTCCACATATTTTCCCGTGTAGTCCGCATAGAGCTTCTCCACCCACCCGTCCAACTTGATGTTGACGGTAGTCAGCCTCGTCTCGTCGATCTCTACCCGCCCCACGGTTCTGACCGTCTTCTTCAGAGGGATTACCGCAGCCGCAACGGTCTTTATTCCCATCAACCGCTGTCTGTCCGGAGGGACTTCAACCTCTACGTCCTGCTCCTTCTCACCGCTGTCTGTTTGAGAAGACTCCGGCGAGATTCCGGAGGCGGTCTCCGCCGAAGCGTATGCGGACGGAGATGCGTTCATTCGGGGTATCCCCCTGCCGGCACCCTCATAAATGGAGAGGAGGAGGAACGCGGCGGGGATCATGACCGACAGGACAAGACCGGCAGATAATGTTTTCTTCATTCCAGTACCTCGTTGTCGTTTTTCAGGAATAGATTGAGAAAATCTCATTTCGGGCGGAGTGGGAGATCTTGGATTAGGATTGTTGTTCGAGGTCATCTCACGTCGATAAGAACCGTCATGCGGATCGGTTTTCCCGCAACATCTGCCCTGATGACGATGTTCCAGGGGCCCTTCATGATCAAATCCATGGTTGCACCGTATCCGGTATCGTGGGGGGAGGCTTTTACCGTGTAGTTCATGGGGGCCATGCCGGGCATGGGCGGCATGAAATAATTGACCTTTACCGGGGCGTCAACGACGTGCTTCCCGAGGGAATCCCTGATTTCGACCTTTATATCGTTCTTGCCCAGAATGGGAGGATTCCGGTTTATGGAGACTTCCATCGTGTAGCCCTGCAGATTCCGTTTCACCACAAAATCTCTCCCGTGTGCCATGGGAACGAGGATCATGAGCAAGAGGATGAGGAGAAATAGATCCCTTGGGAGTCTCCACCATATCGAGGATCTCGTGTTCTGGATTGAACTTTTCATGGCGCTCACTTTGGTTTTCACCTATATCCTTCATTCGGACGGCGGGTTGAAGGTCGTCAGTTGCAGGTTGTCAGTTCTTTCATTCACAACCTACAACCCGCCACCCGCCGCGGGCTATATCAGATCGAGCACAAGATTCGCAGTCACGATCCTCCAGATCGAAACAAGAGCGAAGAGGAGGTAACAACCGATCGAGGCGAGGGCAAGTTTTCGGTTGATGGCCGGGATAATGTACATGAGACTCTTTATGCGCCGGAACAGCTGCAGGAGCCCCACTCCGGCGCCGCAGACTACCCCGCACAGGAGACTGCCGTAGAGCAGATAGCCGATGTAGCCGTACTCTCTCTGAAGAATACAGAAGGGGCAATGGTGGGTCGGGAGCTCATAAAAATAGAGCGATATAAAGGAGACCAGGGAGAGGGCGAAAACCGGAAACGCGGCAATGGAGAGAAGAGAGAAGAGCCTGCCGCCCAGTCCCCTTAACAGGTAATGCAGACCCGCTGACGCAAGAAGAATCACGCTCGTGTAAAAGGGGATCATCATAAGCCCCGGCGGAATGGCTGCGAGCTGGCCGGGAAGGGACTCCTGGTTGGAACTGAAGAGGCTGCCGCAGCATGAGGTGATCACGTCGGGTCTCAGCTTCACAAAGTATCCTGCCTGGAAGACCGCCTCGGCAACCACGAAAGGAACGATAACCAGGAGCAGGATGAACTTTTTTCTGATCAGCGGGTAGTCATATGCGCGGCCGTCCGCATGATTCATAATGAGCCAGAGCCCTGCAAGAATGCAGTTGAAGATCTTGAGGACGAATGCGGGGTAGCCATACGGGTTGACATGGAGACTGCCGGCCGCGCACATGGCGCCCACGAAGCGGGTATGGAGATCGTCTGCGGTATAGATATAGAGGAAAAGGGAACCGATCTGGAACGCGAAGGCGCAGGCGAGGAGCGTCGAGATGAGATACGTGCTTCGTTCAAGCGCCAGCTGCTGTTCGCTGCCGGTGGCAGCATCCCAGCGCCTGATGATCTTCCAGCCGAAAACGGCTGCACAGAGCACCATAAGAGTGACAAGACCGGATGCGAGAAGGAGGGCTACGATGGCCGGGTGGAGGATCATGCGGCCCTCCCGTCGACCTTGCCGTCCCGGACGCTGACGACGTTGTCCACAACGGGGTCATCATACACAATGGGGTCATGGCTGGACAGGATCGCCGTCTTGCCCTGCTCCTTGAGGTTTGCCATAATCGCCATGAACTCACGGGAGAGATTCGTATCGAGATGAGACGTCGGCTCATCCGCGATGATCACGGGCGGGTCGTTGATGAGGGCTCTTGCGATCGCCACCCTTTGCGCCTCGCCGCCGGAGAGCCACTCCACACGCGCAGACGCCCGGTGAGACACGGAGAGGGTCTCCATGATCTCCAAGGCCCGTTTCCTGATGATCCGGAAGGGCTCTCCCAGCGGATAGGCCGGCAGCATCACGTTTTCCAGCGCCGAGATCCCCCTGATGAGATGAAACTGCTGAAAGATGAATCCGAACGTCCTTCTTCGTATCCCGGTCAGGAAGCGCTCGGGCAGGCTCGTTACCTCCAACTCCGGGGATCCGCCGTTCCCGGAAAACCCCGGTACCCCCTCGCTCAGGCACAGCCTGATCCTTCCTGATGTCGGCCTCGCCATGCACCCTATGAGGGAGAGGAGAGTCGTCTTGCCGGAGCCGCTCGGCCCTTTCAGCACGGTCAACCTGTTCTCCCCAAGAGACAGGCTCACCCCGTCGATGGCCGTGTATTCGTTCGGCCGGCCGCCGTTGAAGGTCTTTTTCACATTCACCAGTTCGAGCATGTCAGGACCTCATGATGGAATCAGGATCTACGATAGACGCGCGCCAGGAGGGGATGATCGTTGCAACAATGTAAGGCACCACCGTCAGGAAGAAGAGGGTCGTCAATTCGTAAGGGCTGATGAACGGGGTCAGCCGGAATTCGGGATAGAGGATCGACCAGCCCCTCAAAACCTGTTCGAAGAGGGGCGCGGAAGCGACGAAGACATGGAGGTATGCGAATACCATTCCGAGGAGAAACGCGGTCAAAGACACGGCAACGGCTTCCCACAGCTTCATCGCTATGACATCGCCGGTCTCCCAGCCGATCGCCTTCAGTGTGCCGATCTCCCTCTTTTCCTCGGCGCTCAGGCCTGAGGCTTTTTCGAAGGAGAAGATGACGAAGGCGAGCAACGCAGTGGCTACTACGACGATGATCACACCCCCGCGCCAGTCAAAAACAGCATCGTAGGTTCTTGCGATCTCCTCACGGATGATCGGTCTTGTGTCGGGAAGGATCTCCGCCACCTTGGCTGCGACAGTCGCCACCTCTCGAGGATTTCTTACCCTTACCGTCAGGTCGGTGGCCACACCCTTTTCCAGTCCGAAAAAGTCCCTGAAGTCTTGCTCCGACAGGATGATCAGGTCGGCTGAAACGAGCTCCGATGCGGCGGGGAGGATCTCCTTGACATCAAAATTGAACAACATGCCCTCGTGACCCCTTAAGGCAAGCGCATCCCCTTCCTGGATCTGGAGGGTCCTCGATACCCCTTGTCCGATGACAACGGTTCCGACCTCGTCAGAGAAGTCGTCCCGCGTCATCACCGTATAGTTGGCGCCGGCCATGTAGTAGTACCCCCAAAGCCGCTCCTTCACCGAGGCCACGCCGCTGATGCGCCTGATCCGTTCCGCATACCGGATCGGGATGAAGTCGTGCCTGCCGACTACCTGTCTCTGGACCACGATCTCAGGGGCCTCCGCAAGGACCATGCTTGCCTCTTTTTTGAGCGCACCGGTGAAGAAGACGACCGATGCCAGGAGCATCACGACAAAGGTGTAAACGGATATCAGCGCAAGGTTCTTTCCCTTTCTTCTCGACAGGGCGGCAATGGTGAAGTCGATCACGTTTCTCTGTCTCTCAACCCATTTTCTCATGGTTCGTCCTCATTCTTTTGGGGGGTCGCGTCAGGGAGCCTGCCGGGAAGTGCTCAGCTGACATCGGGTAGTCCTGGAAAGGGGAATGGAGGTCCGCTTGCGAAAGGTGGCGTGTGTAGCGGGCTTCCGTGAAAAGGCAAAGGTCGGTGAGTTGAAGCGTCTTCACCAGGGCGGCCTTGCCGTCTATGAGCGGCAGGTTCACATTTCTCCGAAAATGAGCGTCGACAAAGAGAAGCGCGAAAAGAGATACGCCGCACGAGAGCCAGAGAAGAAATGCATTCGATTTTCTCATTCCCGTCTTTCCCCTCCCCCTGATCATCGTCGTTTTTGCCTGATCATGGCCGGGAGCCGCGATGCCACGCCCGACCCCAGCGCGCTTCGCTCGGGGACAGGGCGGGGAGGGCCCTCGACTGCTACCGGTCTGACAGGTTTTCTTGCTTCCGCCTGTTTGACCGCTGCTCCCTGTGGGGTCACATCAGTCTGGGGAAAGAGAAGGAGCGCCTCCTGCCGATTGTTTACTTCCAGGATGACCTGATCACGAAGGATCTTGGCTACCTTGGCATTCTGGATCGTGTCATTGAGGAAATAGATGTCTTCCTTCCGGGTTCCCCCGTCCATGATTGCGGCGAAGGATCCGTTGCCGCTGCGCATAACGACCCCTTTGAGCTTCAGGTTGAGCCTGGTCACCTGCACCGGCTTCTCCTCCACCGCCGGAGCGGGCTCAGCCTGGGGCCTTTGTCTCGTGGTGCGGAAAATGTCCTGCTGGACCAGGGCCTGATAATCGCTCATGCGCCTTCCCTCCCCCATGGGTTTTGTCCCTTTTTCCTTCTGCTGGAGATCCCTGTCCTCCATCGTGTCAGCCATCCCTTGCTTCGCCGACCATGACACGACAAGGGTATAACCCGTCCGGAGGATCAGGCACGCCAGGAGAACATTTACCGCAAGCAGCAGTCTCTTAGGACTCATGTTTGGCGCTCAATCCAGTTTCTCGATCGTTTCCCGTGTCACATCCTTGAATTTCAAGATGGCTTTCCCCTTGTGATCCGCCATGAAGGTCTCCGCATCGGCTTTGGATGAGAAGGGGATCAACTCCCGACCCATCGGGCCGTACACATCGCTCCCCACGACAAAGAACGCTTCTTCCGCTTTGATCAATTCCATATCGTAGTATTCGTTCACATAGATGACCGCGACGTCGCCGGGGTTTCTGCCCGGATCGTATTTCTTCAGGTTGAAATAGTACTTGAAGAGATCCTTGGCTCCGTCGAAGAATACGGCTTTCCCGTCCTTGAAGATAACCTCGGCCACCCAGTCCGGGTACTTGCTTACGAACATGCCGCAGACAGGGCATTTGTCCTGTTTGGAGGGTTTCCTCGGGCCGACATCCGCTCCCCACGAGAGGGCCGGGGTCAGCAGAAGGAAAAAGATCGCGAGGCAGGAAACGATGTGAATCCGGATATGCTTTTTCGTGCTCATGATTGCCTCCAGGCTCGACAGCAGGAAGTAGGCGGTACCGCGAAACCGCACACAGGACCTTGGCTGCGCTCGGCGGGCAGTGAAGTTCGCGCTCAGGTTCTCTCGCCGCTCTCCATTCTGAAGCATCGATAGATGGCCGGGGACCGGCTCGCCCTTCGATATCCCGGGGCGAGCGGTGCCCGGAGTGTGACGATCAAGACCACCTTCCTGAATGTTCATGATTTCCAAAGTCTCTTCTGACATGCTCTTTGCGCTGCGCGTCCCGCCTAGTGCGCACTTTTATGGCTCATCCTCTTGGCCTTCCGTCTTTCGCGGATCATCCTGGTGTCCTCGTACATGTCTGCATAGGCCGCCTGGATGGCCTTTTCAAAAGGAACTACTTCCCCTCCCTCTATTTTAGTGAACTGGTCGGCGCTTTCCTCTGTCGCGAATGCCCACTTGGCCCTTTTGGTCATGACACCCATCTTCTTGCCTCCCAGGACCCAGAATGCCTTTTCCGCGTCGATCAGGTTCCTGCCGTGATAATCCCCCACCCAGACCGACAGGGGGGTCTTGTCCAGATGCACGGCAATATCCGCGGCCGCACAATGGATGGAACACGTACCCAGCACAGAGCCGTCGTCATATTGAATGAACACCCTGGAGTGGGCGAATTTCTCCCGGTCCATCCCGCAGAAGGGGCATGCCGCGACCTGCCGGATGTCATCTTTGGGCGCCGCGTTCCCCAGAGCGACTCCCTCGTGTTGAGGCTTGGAGCCGGCGCCATGGTCCGCCGACATTGCGGGGGGAATGATGGTGAAAACCGCGAGAACTCCAATCACACATGCCAGAAATCCGCTTGACCATACTCTTTTCATTTTCTTTCTCCTTTTCCTTTTCGGGTTCATATCTCGGAATTCGCGTTTGAGAACTCCGCACCGCTGCATGTCCAGGCCGCCGTGCGGCCGGGACAACTCCACATCAACAGAAATTCGCTTTACTGGTTAACGATCGACCGGAACATTGAAGGGGTATGCTGGCCGGGGCGGTTGAGGGGTTTGTGAACCCGGGCTCCGCTTCGCGCGGAGCCCGGGTGTATAAGGTTATGATTCAAAGTCGCCCTGTCAGTTCACTGCGGAATTTGCAGATCCTCCGCCGCTGCTGGTAACCGTTACACTGGTCGGTTTGTTTCTCACGTTGGTGAACACTCTTCGGTAACCGTTATAATTGTTGTTCCACGGGAGACTGCCCCCGCCATTCAGGTTTACCGGGTTATTGTTGATCGTCGCCGACGCGGTCATCGTCACGCCGGGCTGGGCAGAGGATGTCGCCAGGACTATGAGCCTCCTGCGCCCTGCGTCATAGGTGGCGCTCACAATAGTCACCGTGTCTGCAGGATCCAGGTTGAAGGTTGCGGTCCCTCCGCCGCTGCTGGTCACCGTCACACTGGTCGGTTTGACATTCACGTTGGTGAACACTCTTCGGTAACCGTTATAATTGTTGTTCCACGGGAGACTGCCCCCGCCATTCAGGTTTATCGGGTTCCCGCTGTTCTCCGCCGACGCGGTCATCGTCACGCCGGGCTGGGCAGAGGATGTCGCCAGGACCGTGAGCCTCCTGCGCACTGCGTCATAGGTGACGCGTTCAATAGTCACCGTGTCTGTCGCCGGCACCCCGATATTGATCGGCGCCGATGCGGCGCTGCCTGCCGCGTTGAACGCCACAACCTGATAACGGTAACTCGCGCCCGTCGCGGTGGTATCTGCATAGCCGGTCGCGTTCGCAAGGGCGGTTGCTATGGTCGCGAAAGCGCCCGCGCCCGTAGCACGCTCTATCCGGAACCCGATCTCATTTGCCGGATTGCCTATAGTAGCCGGGTCCGCCACAGGCGTGGGGTCCGTCCAGGTGAGGTTGACGGTGTCTCCGGCCTTATCACCGGCCAGGCCGGTGGGCGCCGAGGGTGCGACACGCTCGGCATTAAATACGATCGGCCGCATCATGTCGTTTTCCTCATGGCTGAGGATGTGGCAGTGCCAGACATACTCATTGTCGAAGTCGGTCATCACATTGGTTTGAAGCGGCACCAAATTGCCTCCATCCGTGATGTCGATTTGCGAGAACCCCTCCGTGGATCCGATGGGCTGGGACGGGTTCAAAGGCCGGACGCTTTTGGGTTGGCCGAAAGGCATCTCTGGAGCGACCGGTCTCAACGCAACGATCGTATCCTCCAGCGGGGCCATCCGGACGGTATCCTTCCAGCCCAGCTCGTTGGGGTCGGGCAATCTCATAAACCCGTCCCAGGCGACTCGGTTCAGCACCTGCACATCGAAAAGATGGAAGTGGATGGGGTGGGTGTCCACGCCGTTGTGGGTGATTCTCCAGATCTGGACCTCGTTCGGATTCACGATCTCGGTGGATGGGTCCACGTAGTTCTGGAGGATGAAGTTCGCGATTGCTGCATTGGTGAACGGCAATTCGAGCCCAATCTTGGCGCTCATCCGTCCGTAGTCATCGAATGTTTCGCCCATCTCGTCATGGACCGCCTTCGCTTTCATCGCGAAATTGTCCACGAGCGTACCATCGACCTGCTGGAAGCTGATGGCCCCGTCCGAGATCCTCGAAATGCCCCAGTAGGGCCATGTGGACGGGAACGTGGTGTTGTAGGTGGAATCGTAGGCGCTCTGCCCCACGACGATGGGCTCCTGAGCCGATTCGAAAGCGCCGGGTGTAGTCCCATCCGTGGCAAAGGCGCTCTCCAACGCGGCAAGGGTTCCGGCATCGTAATCATCGGCCGTTCCTGCTCCGCCCGCCCCGGACACATTGATCTGCATGACCGTACGGATGTTCGGACCGACACCCGGGGGAATGGCGATGTAACCGCCCATGTCGGTTCGATCCGGAGCGCCTGTGTAATAGTCATAGTGGGGGTCCAGTGCCGGGAACGCAGTAGGTGCGTCGTTATAAAGAATCAGGGTGTGTCCGGCAAAATCGGTGAAATCCACGATCACGTCCGCCCGCTCTGCCGGACCCAGGATCAGCGTTCCGCCGCCCTGGTTCTGCTGGAGCACATTCCCCACATTAAACGCTGTCGGGTCAAGATTCCAGGCAACGGGCTGGTTCGGCAATACCACCGGCGCAGGCAGGAAGCCGCCTTCGGTGCCGATCTGAATAAAAGCGGGACCCGCGTTGTCCGGGTCGGGCACCCCGCCTTCCCTGCCGTCCGCAGGCCAGGTTTCCGGGTGGGCCGAGTTCGGCGCCGCAGGGACCATGCCGACTTCCGTCAATTGCGTCCATACAGTGGCGGTGGCGACGGCTCCGGCTCCCCCGCCGCCTGTGAAGGCGACTGTGGGGGGATTGCTGTAACCGCTGCCGACAGTATTAAGGGTGACGGCGGTCACGACCCCTCCCTCGACTGTTGCAGTTGCAGTGGCGCCTTTGGCGTTGACATCGGCCGCGTCCGGCGTGATGGTGACCGCAGGCGCTCCGGTGTAGCCGGCGCCCCCGTTCGTCACGGTGATGGCGCTTACAATCGGGGTGGCTTTGTAAAGTTGCAGGTTAAGGAACCTGTCGTGCGAGGCGTTCAGGACCCGGAAGCGGTATTGCTGTGGCGCGAGATCGAGTTTTGGGTACACGGTGCCGTTGACCATCATCGTGTCCAGGAAGGCTTCCGCGCCCCAGGATACATTGGGGGTGCCCGGAATCTCCGGCGGCTGCAGGGGATTGGCAGGTCCGAAGTAGGGGTTCGGAACCGGCCCCTGTTCGATGCAGAAGGGCGGGATTGCGCCAGGGACGGATCCGCACACCGGAGTGGCTGGGAAGAACCAGGGACCGTAGTGCCACCGGCCCATCGCGTTTATGCCGCTCATGTCGGGGTTAAAGGGGTTCTGGGCCGGCATGTACACGTGGGGCCACCAGAGGTCGCCGGTCACAGGCGTCCCGGGCGTGGAGCCCCAGTTCCAGGTAGGATCGGTGCCGTTCACGCCGGCAATGGTTGTGGCGTCCACGAAGGTCTTGTCCTGGATGATGAGGGGGATCTGGGCGGCGGGGATCGTTCCTGCGGCATAGTCCCGGCCGTTCACGGTGCCGCCGCTGACCATGGCTTTCTCCACGGGATCCTCAATCAGGTACCCGGCGGCTTCTCCGATATAAACGTTGAGGCGAGTGATTCCCCAGGCGTGGTCGTGGTAGAACATCAGCCTGGCGCTCTGCTGATTCGTCCAGTAATATGTGACCGAGCCCGGTCCGGGGTCCGGCATGTCGGGGACATTCTTCGCGCTGACGCCCCTGGGATAGTCCGTGGCCTCTCCGGCCGGGGTTATCCACTGATGGGGGGTGCCGTCGCTGATCCACGGAGTGCGTCCGCCATGGAGATGGAGCTCTGCCCGGTTTTGTGTGAACACACCCGTAGTCGTGGGCCTGGTGACCCCGGTCTCGGGGTCGAAGTTGATCTCATAATCCCCGGCGCCCATTATAGAGGTGTCGACCGGCACGAAGAGATCCCCGCCCGCCCCTGTGGGAAGACTGTTGGTGAACTTGACGCGCACCGGGCGGTCTTTCTGCGCAATGATGATCGGCCCGAGATAGTGGGGGGTCAACAGATTTGCATCGGCTGTATTGGTCTGCCGATAACCTCGCAGCAGGGTGCCGCCGCTCGTGGCAGCCAGCTTGTCAAGGTTGTCGAGCACGGGAAGCTCGGAGTGCATCTGTTCGCGAAACTGCACCAGTTCGATTTCGTAGTAATCGGATCCCGGATAGGGTCCGGATTCGGGATCAGCAGGATTAGTACGTTCCGGGATGGCAATGGGAATGCATTGCCCGAGATTGTTCTTGCCTCCCGGGAGCTCGGAGCAGCCAAGGGGTGCCAAGTCGTCGAGGAATTTCGTCAAAGGGGGGCTGTTGGCCCAGTTCGGGGTTTCGAAATAATCCGGAATCCCGCCCGGTACGGTCACCGGGCGCGCCTGGACCGCTGCCACGCCCCAGAAAAGGGCGGCCAGAGCACCTGCCAGGCTCAAGATCGTGGGTAACCTTTTTTGTCTCATCTTCATTCTCCTGCGATTTTAATGGTCGTGATTTCAGAAGTGCCACTTGTCTCGATCTCCCTGCGGACAGAAACTACGTTCCTTTTCGTCTCTGCCACCTCCTTTCCTTTCCCGATGTTTTTGATCACGATAAAGATAGGGATAAGCCACATGCTCGATCTGATAATGAGGAGGTGGGCGTCGAAGGACAATCCGGCGTGCACCCATTTTTGATTCACCCTTTGCCGCGCGCTTGTAAGGTTTTCCGAAGTTACCAGCAGAGAAATGGCTGAAGGGTTTATCCGCACTTGGTTGCAGCAGGGCTTCATACCCAGGGGTGCTCGCGATAAACCCGGGAGTAGAGATTGGAGAGATCGCCATGGTATGCTCTGAAAAACGTTTCATGCCTCTTCTCGAACTCATAGAGGACCATCAGGACCTTGCGGACCGGGCCTTCGGCCCGCCCGGCCGCCTCTTCATAGAAATCCATGATCTCTTTTTCCATGCGCCAGGCCGCCTCGAATACGGCCAGATCGGGCAGTGTTGGGTTTTCCTCGATCTGCCGGAGGAATTCCCTCTGGGCCTGTCTGTCGAAATACCCGCCTCCCGCCGGCGCCCTGCCGATGGAGATGTTCGGATTCACTCCCTGCCCGGCCTCCAGGACTTCGATCGACCGGCTGATAATCCGTATGTGCTCTTCCTCTTCGTCGATCAGACGCAAAATGGCCTTCGCGGCATCCGTGTTTTCCACACGCTGCAGGGAGTCCCGGAAAAAGCGGGCGCCGTCCTGCTCCAGCTTCAATGCGTCGCGCAGGATCAGCAGCAAATCGCTTTTTGACACTTTGGACATGCCGTCTTCCTTTCCTTTCTCCGGATGGGGGATAAGGGAACCGGAACCGTTGGATGCAGGCTTGAGGGGAAATGCGGGGGGAATGCGAGCGGCAGGAAGGGCTCTCAGGGGCTCATCTGCGGTTAAACGGACGTAATCCCCATCCTTATGGCGTGTTTGATGAGCTCGGCCACGTTGAAGATCTGCAGCTTTTCCATCATCCGTCGCCGGTGAGTCTCGATCGTTTTCACGCTCACCCGTAAACGGAGTGCGATATCGCGGGTGCTTTCACCCTCGCAGATCGCCTTCAGCACCTCGACCTCGCGCTCGGAGAGTCCGTTGTTCGGGACGCCTCCGGTCTGCTGCGAGATATACCCGTCGATCACGACGCCGGCGATCATGGGGGTGATATAGGTCTGGCCCTTGATCGCCGTCTGTACGGCCCGGTCGAGCTCGTCAAACGGGGAATCCTTGGCCAGGTAAGCGGAGGCCCTGGATCGCAGAATCTCTTCGACGAATTCCTTATTCAGGTTCCTGAGAATGACAATGACCCTTGTCTTTCCCCCGGCCACGATCTCTCGAATCGAGGAGATGGCGTTTCTGTCTGTTCCCGAAATGCCCATGATCACCACATCGGGTTGGAGTTCCGCAGCAAATCTCGCCGCCCTTTGCGGATCGCTTTCCTCTCCGATCACCTGTATGCCGCGCTGGCGGAGAAACATGTCCCGGAGTCCCTCTCTGATCATGGCCTGATCGTCGATCACGAGGATCTTAGTCGTTTCCAATGTCGAATCTTCCATTTCTTTTCCCTCTGGGCTGCGCGAGATCCCGGGCGCTGCTGAAGTCATTCCAGGAGGCACCGTGCGGCCGGGGCCGGCAACGGTCCTTCCCTTCCTCGAATCCATGGTTTCGAAGAACCCTGCAGACAGCTCCGCCCCGTCAGTTACAAGGCTTTTTGTTTTGTAAGCCATTAGCTGGTACGAACTCCGCTCTCTTCCTTGTTTCCCCTCCCCTCTCCGATCGGCCGCAACTCGGTGGCGAAAACCCTGACCCTCTCGTGAGGAAATGGAAAACTTGTTGTGTACGATCTTGCGAAAAAAATCAGTCGTTAGGAATGGGCCGGCGACCCTATTCCCCTGACGGTAAAGAACTGTATTCAGCCCTGGGGAAAAGACTGTAGGCATTCTCGAACTTTGTTCCCTTTCCGGGGTTAAGCTGAGGTTAATGCAACGACTTGAAAAACAACGAAATAGTCGCTCTGAGGAACTCAGCTGCAGACCCATCTATTGTCAGAGCCCAAGAACCTGAGGATCAAAAAGCCTTACCTGAACTACAGGGAATCCCTACCTTTGACGTAGAACAGGATCGTAGCCACTCACTACTGGAGCAGGCCTCGGCTGGGCCATCTGCAAGGAGATCGTCGGACGACACGTCTCGACGAATACCGCCGAAACCACGCCCGGAAGGGTTCGACGCTGATTATCAGGCAGGGTGTGAGGCAGGAAGAAAAAGGGGAGCACTTCAGCCCCTTGAAAATGGGGCAGGGTCAGCCTTCTGTTCCAAAGGGCTAAAGTGTTGCGAAAAAGGATTTGTTTGCAGGAATACACAGGATGACTGTCCGCCGTTAGCGACCTCCGCTACGAAGGCGGCAGGCGGGACGAGGGCGAGATCTGCGAAAAGCGCAGAAGATGCTAATCCGCGGACACAGCTGCTCGCTCGGGGCGGTTCGCATTCCTGGCCGTGCTCTTTGTGTTATGGGCCATGCTTATTATTTCTCCGGTCCAAGCGCTTTTTTCATCCTTTCCAGAACCTCACTCCTGTCCACGAGGGATTCGATCCTCAAATCCCTCTGTTCTTTCCCGGCCTTGTCCAGAAACAGAACCGTAGGCACCCCTCTGATCTTGTAGCGGGAAAGGACCTCGTCTTCGCCTTCATCCCGGGTCGTGAGATCCACACGCATTGTCAGGAAACCGCGGCTCAGTTCAACCACCTCAGGCTCCCTGAAGACGGACTTCTCAAGGATCTTGCAGGGGCTGCACCAGTCGGCGTAGAAATCCAGCATGACCGGCTTCCCGTCCGCCGAGGCCCGGGAAAGGAGGTCCGGATCGTAGGGAGCCCATCGGATCCCCTCTTTTCCGTACATGGAGAAAACAAACATAGCTATTGCTGCAATTGCAGCGGCTATGCCGGCGATCCTCTTGATCAACAGGAATCTCTTCTGCCGCATCCCGCTGCGGTCTACCCAGCCAAGGTGAACGGCTGCTGCAAGAGCAACTGCAGAGATGAGGATGAGCTCGCCTGTCGATGACGGGATCAGAGGGCCGATGATATATGCGGCCATGCCCACTAAAACCCATCCCATGAGTTTCCTTACCCAGATCATCCAGTCTCCTGAAAGGGGCAATTTTCGAAGAGCGCCCGAAAACAGCGCCAGCACGGCTAGAGGCAATCCGAGCCCCAGACTCAGGACGAAGAAGTAGAGAAAACCGAGAAAAGGATCTCCTTTCTGCCCAACGTAGGTAAGCAGGCCCAGAATGAAAGGACCTATGCAGGGGGCGGCCACAATGCCCAGGGTAAGACCCATGAAAAGGCTCCCCAATGAACCGCCATAGTCCTTCGCCGCGAACCTCGTCAGCGCCGGGGGAAGGCGGAAATCCCAGAAGCCGAAGAAGCTTGTCGCCAGAACAATCAGGATCAACGCGATGAAGAGGAGCACCCAGGAATTTTGAAGGGCGGATCCGATCATGGATCCTGAAAGTGCAGCGAAAAGTCCGAGGGCGGCATTGGTCATCGCAAGCCCGAGCATGTACAGTGAGGCGTGAAGGATCACCGTAAGCGTAGACCTCTGCGCACGGCCGGTAAAAAATGAGACTGTGATGGGGATCAGGGGATAGATGCAGGGAGTAAGATTGAGTGCCAGCCCTCCGATGAAAAGGCCGAGAAGGGTAATCCAGAATGCCGTCTCCTGGCCCTGTTGCGAGGATCTTTCGCGGATATCTTCCAGGGAAAGGGCATCGAAGACCTCGTTATTGATCCTTTCAGGGTTTGCTGTAGAGGAAGCGACCGTCACGCGGACGGGAATGGAAACCTCCTCGGGCGGAAGACAGGCGGTGGGCGAGCAAGCCTGATAGGAGAGTCTTCCCTGGATGATCTGTTCCCCTGCTCCCGCCCCTTCCGCGACCTTGAGAGATGCAGAGGCAAGCAACTGCCCGGAAAAGACATCCACTGAACCGGGCGCATAATCGAACTTCATCTTTTCGGGTCTGGGAAAATGGATGTTCTCGATAACCACCCCGGACGACCGCTCGAAACGCAAAGCCGTGGGGATGATCTCCTCTTCCCCTGCCTCATTGCCATGGATGAACCATGGTTTCTGAATGGACAGGCGAAACGCCAGAGGATACTCCTTTCCCGCTGCATACCGCTCTTGAGAATGGACCACCTCAACCTGCACCGTCGCAGCATGAGAATGGGCCAGGGGGAAAAGGATGGAAACAAGAGCGAGGGCAAGCCCGAGGTGAATTCGGTTGATCATTTGGGTAGCACTTCCATCTGCAAAAGGCACTTAAGATTCGTGTAGGATAAGAAGGGAATTCCTTCGTGTCAATACCGGGGGCTCAGGAGAATTTCCAATGAAGAATGTAAAATCTCCGATACCAAGTTTGACGATGTCGTAAAAAGTCGAAAATACCCTTTTTTCGTCATCCCGGCGAAGGCCGGGATCCAGTCTTTTCGAGCCTTTGCAGAATATCTGGATTCCGGCTGAAGCTTATCCCGCACTTGATGCGGGGCCGGAATGACGACTTTTTACGAGACCGTCAATGTTCGATATTCTACGGTTTGATTATTTAAAGTTTCCCTGGACATTCTGCATTGGACATTGGACATTCTGCGGGTCACTGCTTCTCTTTCCTCTTCCACACACCTGTGTTATATATCCTCCACCGTTGCAGGAGGATTGCCCGTGGATCGTGCTGATGAGATCAAAAAGTTCTATCTGGAGCATCTGCCCGGTGCGAGAGTGGAGGCCGACATCCTGAAGGCGCCGTGTCCTTTTTGTGAGACCACCCGGAAAGAGACCACAGGAACGCTGGTAGCCTTTCTAGACCCAGAGAGCTATTTTCTAGGGTTCTTCCGTTGTCTCAACCGGTGCACTCCCGGCGGCTTTCCCCTCCATTTCGGCCAAATCATGGGTGTGAAACCGCAGGAGATCCCCGGTCATGATCCGGAAGACGAGCCCTATGCAAGGGACACGGCTTATCCCCCGAGGAATCTCGGTGGGGAGATGAAAAAATATGTCTCGCTGATGGGCGACGAACAATATTCCTACTTCAGTCAACTGGGTGCTTCAAGGTCAACGGTCGAGGAAATGAGAATCGGCTACAACGGCCGTTACATCGTTTACCCTTACTTCCTCGAAGATGGGAACTGCTATGCCGCGAGGTGCGTTCTGCCCGGCCGCGAGGAGGATCAGTTCTGGCATGGCGACAAGGATTTCTTCTCGGAACAGTTCCGCATTTATAATGTCCAGGAGATCGAAAGATGCAGGGATGGTTCCCTTCTCGTCACTGAGGGGGAGAACAGCCTCCTCGCGCTGAGGGAGCTCGGTTTCCCGGGGATTGCAGTCCCCTCTTTTACGGACCTCGAATCCATCGGTCCGGAGAGGTTCGGGAAAATCAGGAACATCTTTATATGGATGAACAACTCGCCTGAGGCTTACCTGTCGGCCCGCGCTCTCGCGAACAGGTTGGGGTACAGGGCGAGAATCATACAATGGCCTCAGGGCGCAAAAAGGGGAGCCAGTCTCTCTCAGCTTTCCATGCAGGAGGGAAAAGGATTCCGGGCGGTTGTGGCCGGCATGATCAAAAGTTCAAAATCGTATTCACCATTCGCTTCAGTCGAGAAGGAGCACAGCCATTTTCTGACAACCCTTGAAAGGAAGAAGGGCCGGGGCCTGGCCGGGCTGAGCACTGGTTTCGACAAACTGGACAAAGCCCTTGACGGGATACGTGGCATCAACATCATGGGCGGGCAGCCCAAAGCGGGAAAATCCTCATTCTTTATGCAGGTCTCCACTGCGATGGCCGGAAAAAAGACCCCGGTCATCTACTACGATTTCGAGAATGGCCGGGAGAAGATCTACACGAGAACACTCTGCCGCCTGAGCCGGCTCTCAGAAAGGGAGATGAGGGAAGCTTCACCGGATCGGGGGGAATGGGAGAGACTGGAAAGCGCAGGTTCCGACCTCAAGAAACTGCTCCAATACTTCAGGGTAGTCACGGACAGGAAAGTGAGCCCTGAGATCATGAGGAGGCAGATCGATTTTCTTCAGCACGAAACGAGGAGAGATTACACACTGGTCGTAGTGGACAGCCTCCACAAACTTCCCTTCAAGAATTTGTCGGAACGCAGGACCGGCATAGACGAGTGGCTCCGAAATATGGAGGCCATCCGGGATGAGCAGAATGTTTCCTTTCTCGTCATTTCCGAGCTCTCCAGGGGAGAAGGTGGCCATTATGATCAGAAACCGGATCTCGGCTCATTCAAGGAATCCGGCGACATCGAATACAGCGCGGACAATGCCCTCATCTTCGTCCCTTCATTGGATCCGCAGAAACAAACCGGGCTGCAGGAGGCGAGGAAGAGCACGCTGTGGCTGGTGGCGAGCAGGGAAAACAGCCCTGGCCGCGTGGCCGAATATCTTCTGGACTACCCCTATTGGGGATTCAAGGAACTTTGAAAAACGAACCGCAGAATGTCCAATATCGAATTTCCAAGGAAGTAAGAAGATTCCTTCGTCATTGGAAATTTCGCATTCCACATTGGAAATTGACTGGTCCGATCCAATTACCAGTGTATTGGAAAGGGACAGAAGATCGCCACTAAGGCACTAAGACACAAAGAAAACCGCAATGACTTCCTTGGTGCCTTTGTGTCTTGGTGGCGGAAATACTTCACGTCTTGCGAGTCCCGGGCTGGTCCTTCTCATCCATTCTGAAATCGCGGAGCCATTCCTTCAGCCTATCCAGCTCCTGTTCCAATCGAGGGACAATATCCTTTCGGAGTTTTTTCCCGGCATCCTTTCGTAGCTTTTCGAGCTCGTCTATGAGCTCCTTGACTTTCTTCTCAATATTCTCATAGGTGTCCCCGGAAGGATTTCCATTCGGTGGGTCCTCATTCTGAACCCGGGTCCAACTGCAAAATGCGGGAGGGCTGAGGGACGGGCAATACGAACCGAGTAGAAAAACCCCGATTGTGATGACTAAAGCTGTCTTTTTCATTTTGCGACCTCACCTTTTCCTCGTACCATCTCAGAAAGGTCTTCGGGCTCGAAGCGGAGCGTTGAAAAAATCTTCTTCTCCACTCCCTTGCAGATTCTGAAATTATCGGCAATGGCCCGGCTGAGGGACTCCAACCCTTTTCCGTAGCGTTCGATGAGATACTCCAGTCTCTCTTCGAGGCTGACAACGGCATCATGATTCACTCTCTTGTCTGCATAGTACACGATCTCCTTCTCGGTGACCGGGCCTTCAAGGAGAGGATTCCTTAACCGTACATGCTCACCGACAATCTCCGCTATCTCGTCCAGACCGTGTCGAATGCAGATCTCTCTGCCTTTCGCAGAATGATCCTCCCCTGACCCAAAACAGAGGGATTTTGCTATATCATGCATCAGGGCGCCTGCCCTTACCTTCTCCAGCGACAGGGTCGCCCCTGCCTCTTGAAGGGCGGCAGTTAAAATGGCGGCGATCCTTTCCACCATGATGGAGTGATCCCTGATATGCGCGGGCATCTCGTAGATCTCCATGAATTCGAAACATGCGCTGATCGAGGGAGTCAACTGTGGTTCTTCCTGGAATTAGATAACAGATATCTTAGTTTGCCAGGAATTTGATTGAGAAGGCAAGGGTATTCATTGAACATGGATCATTTGTCATTGATCATTTGGGGACCAGGAGAAGATATCTATACCTTCGTCATTCCGGACTTGATGCGGAATCCCAGGGATTACTTGCTTGTATAGGTGAAGGCTTTCGGGATGGGACGAACGAGAATCCGGCCGCAGGTTTTCTCGTCGAAAGCCCCTGCATCTTCAAGGGCGTTGAGGATGGAATCCACCTTGCTCTTGTCAACGGCCATGTTGCACGCTTCCCGAGCCGCTGAAATAGACTTGTTCGCAGGATCGGAAGAACCCTGATATCTCATCCTGCTGATTGTCGCCCCCCCGGCGCCGGCACGCATGGCCGCCTTCACCAGATCCTGAGCCCTGCCCTCATTGCAGATCAGTGTCAGGTCAGAGAGATCATGCAGCAGATATCTTTCGTTCTGCATGATGATGGTTTGTGCCGAACGCTTCCGCCAGCCGGTATCCCCCTTCAATTCATCCAGGGTTGCTATAATCTGCTCTATACTGGCTACGTGTCGGGTAATTCCGTGGGTAATCTTCGTGTCAACCAGGCCCCTGGAAATCGGGTAGGTAAATATAAATCCTTTGCCCGGCCGGTCGAGATTTCCGGCATTGACCATCATCTTCATGACCGTGTCAGAATCGAAGGTACTGACAGCCAGATGGATGATCTCCTTTTCGGCAGGGATGGCAATGCGAAGAAGCCCCAGCTTATCTCTGATCCCGGTTCCGATCCCAAAGGAGATGACAGGCACGCAGGATCCGGTGTCCAGGGCTACCCGGGCCACCTGGTTGGCTTGTCCTCTTTGAACAATGCAGCAGATACCTGTGAGTCGTGATCGTTTTCTGATGGATTGATCGGTGCTCAGGGGCAGGTGGTTCTCTGGAAACAGACCCGGCGACGCAAAAACGGTCGCCTGTTCGCTGAAAACCGAACCTCTTCCGGGAATGTTCAGTTCCGCTTGCTGGATAATGGAGTTTAGAGCCGCTTCCTCTTGCGGGGGATCCACCATAAAGGAGAGAATATCCCCCTGCTCTTCCATCAGCATGAACGGACGGACCAGGCCCAACCCCTTCCTTTTCTCCTGCAGGATGATTATGCGGGCGGGGCCGATGTTATAGTCGACAATCCCTGCCGCGGCCAGGGAGGTCAACAGCGGTCTGGTGAGCCCCCTCTTGACGACAACGGTGATGTTCGAGACGCTTCTGCTCTCCATCACTTCCCAACCTCTTTGTCCTGCAGCCTCGGGCCGGGCTCTTTCAAACCGACCTCCTGCTGCTTTTTGACCCTGAGACCGATGAAAAGGACGGACAGAATGGGACAAACAGAAGCCATGGCCAGGATGCCGAAACCCTCGACCACCCCGATCTGGTTGCCGATGCCCAGCCCCATTGCCAGAACCAGTGGCACCGTTACCGGGCCTGTGGTTACCCCTGCACTGTCCCATCCTATGCTCACAAACTCTTCCGTTGAAGACCATGTCAGGAAAAGGAGGAGAACGTAAGGTGGAGCAAGAAGCCAGAACAAGGAAATCCCGTAGACGATCTTCAACACCCCCAGCGCAATCCCGGTCCCAACTCCAACAGCCACGGAATGCATCAGCAAGGTTTTCTTGAATGTGCCTACCGTGATCTCTTCGACCGAAATTCCCAGGGCATTCAGAGCCGGTTCTGCCAGGGTTGCTCCATACCCCATGACAAATGCGAAAAACACAATGAGAATCACACCCAGATAACTGTCCCCGAACATCGGCCCCTTCCTGGGAATGTGAACATAACTCTTCGACTTGGGATCATAGACCTTCTCATTGTAAGGAAATGCGTCAATCCTGTTGCCGGTCCTGAAAAAGAAGAAGCGGTGTTCTTTGCCTTTTTCATCGATGGCCTTCTGCACCATCTCGATATCGAAATTACGGATGAGCTGTTTCTGTTCAGGCAGCTCCACCTCCTTGAAAGAAGAGGGCAGTCTCTGGCCCACCTGGGTGCCCAGCTTTGCCAGACCGAGCTCAATGCCCACATTGAAAAGCGTCATCCCGAGAAGAGCGAAGAAAATTCCCAGAAAGATCTCATCCGCGCGCTGAAGTTTTTCTCTTAGAAAAAAAACCAGCACTATGAGAAGGAATATCACCAACGGAATGATGGCCTGGAGAGCAAGGGTGCTGTTGCGCAAGCCGACATCCAGAAAATCGACCGCTGCCCCTTCTTCGGGATGACCCCCCGGATTCTCCATTGTCTTCCCAGTGCCAAACACTGCCGCCTGCTGTTCTTTGGTTCCCTTTGTCAAAGCCCATTGATGAACCGCTTTGAGATCCGACCCGAAGACTTCCTTTCTTTTTTCCTTGTCGGTCGAGATTCTTTTTAACAGAGTGAGCATTTCCTCGACGTTCCCGTCGAACAAGGTCACCTGTTGTGACGGTCCGAGATGTTTGAAGGTGTATCCGATGAATTCATCTTTGCTGTCGAACAGGCTCAGGACTTTCTGCCTGTTTTCTGATTTGTAAAACTCCTCCTGCGTCATCGGCGAAGGTATCCCCTGCTGCAGGACAGCGCCAAGGGCAAAGACGGTGACGACCGGAAAAAGGGAAGCGAGTGTCACGACCCCGAAGCCGGATGATTCATCCCCTCCTTTGGTCGCCATGCGGCAAACCCCTATTCCCAATGCAAGCACCAGGGGCACGGTGACCGGGCCTGTGGTAACCGCGCCGCAATCCCAGGCCAGACCCATAATGGCTGACAGATTCGAATCAAAGTTTGCCCACCCGCTCATTACGAGCAGAGAGCCCACTAAAATGTAAATGAAGGGTTTTAAGGACCAGTTGTACAGATATCGCAGCATGCCGAAAAGCACTGCTATTCCTACTCCCATGCCGACTGCATAAACAAGGTGTTGGGAGTATTTGTTCAACATGAGAAAAAGGAGCGGGGCCTCCCACGGCCTCACTGTCTCCCCGGCCGTCTTGAGGATTCCAATAGCCGGCTCGGCAAAGGTGGCCCCTACCCCCAGAATAAACGCAAAGGCCGATATCATCAGGGCATTCGTTTTTTGAGGGAGTTTTAGACCTATGGCTTCTCCGAGCGGCATAAGTCCCAGCAGGAGACCCTCCATAAAAAAGGCCAACCCCCCGATGACAATCGCCAGCCCTGCAGCGATCGTCGAGGCCTCGACGATCTCCATGCGCAAAACCACGGTCTGGAAGAAAAACAAGTAAACGATGATGAGAGCGACGGACTTGACCTGCTCCAGGATCCGGTTCTTGGCATACGGAAGCAGGATATTGAAGGACTGCCTGGGGCTTAGCTTGATCTTTTCCTGTTTCATACCACGGCTTGTCATGGAACTCACAATGGCCTGCAAGGGCTCAAAGGTACCAGATCCTCCCCTCTTCGGAGATCTTACTTTACCTACTCGGATACGCAGCCTCTTTACGGGATTATCCTCTCCCTGTCAAGACAAGAAGCCTTTTTCCCTGCAGCTTGATGCAGGAAGCTTCAATACGCCAAAATCCGATTTAGAATACCGGGTCTTTGGAAGTGTTTTAGGGGCAGACGGTATTTTCTTCCCTCCGAACCGCTCGTAATCTGTGACAAAGCAACCAACCTTTAGGAGGCAAAACATGCATGAATTCCTGGAAGAGCTGAAGAAGGACCATCAAGAGGTGAAAGACATCCTTGAGAAACTGAAGAGCAGCGGAGGGGAAAAAAGTCGGGAGAAGCTCTTTTTAGAGCTCAAGAAAGAAATCCAGCCGCATATGAAGGCGGAAGAAAAGGCCTTTTACCCCATCCTCACCAAGGAGAAGGAGTCAAAGGAGAACGCTCTCGAGGGCTTTGAGGAGCATCATGTCACGGAGATGGTGCTCAAGGAATTGGACAAGATGGGGAAGGCGGAGGAGCGCTGGCTGGCCAAGATGAAGGTTTTCGCCGAACTGGTCGACCACCACGTGGAGGAGGAGGAGAGCAAGATCTTCAAGGATGCGCAGAGCATCCTGGACGACGAACAGATGGACGAGATCCTGGAAGAGTTCAATGAACAAAAGGAGCAGCTGAAAAAAAAGATCAAATAACGAATTTCAGGCAGAAGCGGGGGAGG
Source organism: Deltaproteobacteria bacterium HGW-Deltaproteobacteria-15 (assembly GCA_002840535.1). Classification (GTDB taxonomy): domain Bacteria; phylum Desulfobacterota; class DSM-4660; order Desulfatiglandales; family HGW-15; genus HGW-15. The sequence continues at coordinate 41,994 of PHBH01000004.1, forward strand.
TTTGAAGGCAGGGCGCTTTTGCCGATCGTGAGATCCCGTTCGACGTTCTCGGAGAACGTTTCGGCGAAGCGCCCCGGGATGGTTTGATCGCCTATCTCATGATCTGCTCCAGCAGGGCGACCGCAGACTGCACGCACGGGGTGCAGACGCTGTTGAGCAGATTCTTCTCCTTGAAATATCTTTGCCCTTCCCTGGTCATCAGATCGCAGTCCCGGATCAACTCGCGGCAGAGACAGGTGCCATGCCTTTCTCTGAACCCGTCCATGAGCTCCCTGGTCTTATTATAGGCGATCTCCTTCGCCCGCTTGTTGTCGTCGGCTCCTTGCCCGTATTTCAAACCGATCACCATGATCCCGCCTGTCACAGCGCCGCAGACCTCCTGCTTTCCTGCCATGCCTCCACCAAAACCGCCGGCAATTTTGAGAGCGGTCTCCTCCTCAAGGTTCAGATCCTCACAGAAGGCATACAGCACAGATTGCGCGCAATTGTACCCCTTTAGAAATTTCTCCATCGCCTTTTCGACTTTGCTCATCATCCATTTCTCCTTGAGGCTGCAGCGAGCTTCAATGCAGTCACGCAACCACGAAATACTTGAACGGTCAAAACGAAATGGGAGTGCCACCCCATCTTCTCCGGAAGCAGGCACTGGTATCCTTAGCACAAGAACCGGAATTCCTCAATTCAAGGAGGTCGCACATGGAAATAGAGCGAACAATGGTGTCCCGGAGATGGGTCATCAAAACACTTTCCTGCCTTGCCTGCGCCATTCCCATATCGGGCCTGGCAAGCACCCTTCATGCACAGGCAAAAGTGAGCAAGGAACAGGCTGCCTATCAGGACAAGCCCAAAGGAGATCAGTCGTGCTCGAACTGTGCACACTTCGTTCCGCCTCGAGCATGCGCAGTGGTGGCAGGGGATATCAGCCCCGACGGCTGGTCTAAATATTGGGCTGCAAAAAAATAGGGCTGTCGATCGGCGGTCGCCAAGCGCACGGGACCCCTTCCCGTCTTCTTAACTCCTCCCGGCCCCCTCTTAATCTGAGAGGGGGGCTCCTCTATAGCTAACGCCTCACATCCTTCTTTCTAATCGGCTGCAGGAGATATTCTGCCGTTGCTGTTGCCCTGATACTTGAAAGGGACCCTGAAATAAACTACCATAGGCAGCACTTTAGCTGAACGAAGGATGGAGTGATTGGAAACATTTATTTATAATTACGGGTACTTGGCAATTCTCATAGGTTCGATGGTCGAAGGTGAAATCATACTTCTGCTGGGTGGGCTTGCAGCTTATTCAGGATATCTGTCCCTGCCATGGGTGATCTCCATCGCCTTTTTCGGCACATTCGTGGCGGACCAGGTATACTTTTTTCTCGGCCGATGGCACAGCCCCAGGATCCTTGCAGCGCGCCCCTCATGGAAAGCGCGCATGAACAAGGCAGAAAGACTGTTCCGCAGATTCAGGACTCCCCTTATTCTCATTTTCCGATTCCTCTATGGAATTCGCGCAGTCCTCGTCTTTGTCATCGGGATGAGCCGAATTCCTGCCACCAAATTTGCCATTCTCAACGCGCTCGGCGCATTGATTTGGGCCATTACCGTGGGAACCGGCGGGTATTTCTTCGGCAGCGTCTTTGAGGTTCTGCTGGGGAAAGTAAAAGCGGTTGAGCTCTCATTGCTGGGCGCGATGCTCGTCACCGGATCGGTTGTCTGGATCGCCAGGTTTCTAAGAAAAAAGTGGGCCCGGGCATAGACAATCCTGGATCATATGCGCCCCTCCCATCGCCCTCTCATCCCTCTTGACGGGGGATGCGAATCTCTTTAATGTACGATAATCGCTTCAAAAGTGGAGTTCTTATGGATTTCAAACAAGCCGACAAACTCAAAGACGTCTGCTACGACATCCGCGGTCCGGCAATGAGGCATGCTCAACGCCTCGAAGAGGAAGGGAACCGGATCATCAAACTCAATATCGGAAACCCTGCGCTTTTCGGTCTCTTTGCACCGGATCAGATTATCTGCGACATCACTCGCAACATCAAAGATGCAGAGGGGTACAGCGATTCAAAGGGACTCTTTGCCGCGCGCAAGGCAATCATGCATTATTGCGATCAGATCGGTATCAAGGGCGTGCAGGTCTCGGACATCTACACCGGGAACGGCGTGAGTGAGCTGATCGTCATGTCCATGCAGGCCCTTCTCAATGACGGTGACGAAATTCTGATCCCTTCGCCCGACTATCCTCTCTGGACCGCCGCAGTGAATCTCTCCGGCGGCAAGCCCGTCCATTACATGTGCGACGAGCAGTCGGAGTGGATGCCGGACATTCAGGACATCAGGAAGAAAATCTCACCCCGCACAAAGGGAATCGTAGTCATCAACCCGAACAATCCGACCGGAGCTGTGTACTCGCGTGATGTACTCGAAAGCATTATCGAGATTGCCCGCCAACATACACTCCTCGTCTTTGCGGACGAAATCTATGAACAAATCGTTTATGACGGGATCCGGCATGTCCCGATCGCATCCCTCTCGGATGATGTCTTCTCCATCACACTGAATGGCCTCTCAAAGGCATACCGGCTTGCAGGGTTTCGTTCCGGCTGGATGGTTTTGAGCGGCAACAGATCGAGAGCCGGAGAATACATAGAAGGCCTCGACGTACTCGCTTCCATGCGGTTGTGCAGCAATGTTGTGGCCCAGCTTGCCATCCAGACGGCGCTCAACGGATGCCAGAACATCGATGATCTGATCCTGCCCGGCGGCAGACTCTGCGAACAAAGGGACCTCTGTTACAGAATGATTACGGAAATACCAGGCATCACCTGCGTGAAGCCGCGAGGAGCGCTCTATCTCTTTCCGAAAATCGATCAAAAGAGATTCAAGGTCAAAGATGACACGAAGATGATCCTCGACCTTCTTCTCCAGGAAAAGGTTCTGCTGGTGCAGGGGACAGGGTTCAACTGGCCGGACCCGGATCACTTCAGAATAGTGTTTCTGCCGAGCACAGAGGACCTGAAAGAGGCGATCGGAAGGATTGCCCGCTTCTTTTCTCATTATACCCAGGAATAGCAGCCCTCCGCGATCGCCACGTTAAGTCCGCCCGCGAACCTCTATTTGCGGTCAACGTGAACGGAGGCGACCATGCCGCGGTTGATGTTCGTTGATTGCTGCTGGAGTGCTTTTTGCTCAGTCCGGCGTGGCCTGTGCAGCCAAGGCCAGGTGTCCTGAACGTTCATGATGGGGTTTATTGCCGGGAACGATAGAGGGTGACCCGGTTGAACTCACGGGATTCATCCAGATCCGGCACCGTGTGGCTGTCATAGCCGCCTATAATGTCCATACCCTGGAGAGGCTGGCCCTTCAGTCGCGAGTCGGATACGAGCACGGCGCCGAACGTGCCCAGCATTGTTTCCAGCAGGGGCAGGTTTTCCGGGTCATAGAACACATCGGCCGCTGTAATGATCCAGTCATTGACATTCTCTTCCAGGATCTCTTCGATAGAAGAGGAAAAGCCCACCCCCACGCCGTTGATTTGTCCATTGAGCTCACCGGCCAGGAGCGCCTTTTCATCCAGATCGCAGAGGATGACTCGTTTTGCACCAACCAGCTTGGCGGCCATACCCACCACCCCGGACCCGGCCCCTAAATCCACCACGGTCTTGCCTCTTACCCAATCAGGATTGTCCAGCACATACCGGCCGAGCACCTGTCCGCTTGCCCAGCAGAAGCACCAATAAGGGGGATCGTCCATCAGCTCCAACACCTGCTTCCGGCTCAGGCTGTCGCGGGGATAATCCTCGTTCATCAGGTAAAGCGATAATTCCGGCACCTGTGGCAATTGAGTTTTTTCAAGCCTGCTCCCCGGTACGCGGGATTGCAGGTACTCTTGAAGGTAGGTGAAAAGCTTTTGGGTTCTGTCGTTCATCGGGAATAATATTGTAAAACTCAATGAAAATGAAAGCTAGTGTAGTGTCTCAGGAATAGGTTTACCATGATGTCATTTCGGACGGAGTGAGAAATCTTGCTTCTATGTGAGTTAAAGATCTCTCCCTGCGGTCGAGATGACAAGCAATCAGTGAGGCACTACACTAGTGATCTGTTTCCGGAATAGATCAGAGATCCGCATTTCTTAGATTTTCAGGCGAACCCGGAACGGTATGATTGAAACGGTCGGCATTCATCCTGTTTGACTTCAGCTCCCAAAGAATATCATCCGGTTCCGTGTTCATTTCAAGCCACGAGATGATCTCCTGTTTGACATCACCGGGGAGTGACTGTTCCAGAATTCTGAACTCCCTCCTGTTGTCACTCCTGCTGTAAAGCATCATCACCTTCGCTCGAATGCTCTCACGAAGTCTGATGACTTCGCCTATGGTGAGTTCAAAAATGCACATTGCGCTTTCCACCTGTCTTCTTGTGCCCATAGTCAGCTTTCTCCCTTTTGAACTTCGATAGCCTGCTCCGTTATCCATAAACCCAGATCAACAAGGGCCAATCACGGCGAGTGCAGGAAGTGTCTTCATTTTATAGATAAGATAAAAGAAGGGAGATCCTGTATCTTTTTGAAGAATAGTCTGTATCTATTCTACTGGATTGCATCGTTCATATCGGCTGCTTCATGACTTATGGGAAGCGACAAAGCATTTTTGTAAATGAGAGGGGCGGCAGCGGGAGGCTGGTCCCTTGCAACCAACGAGGACATCGAGGTGAGATCGCCTCGATGTCGATGAACATGGCGGTGGTCTCAGGGGACTTAGGGGTTTGTCGCCGTCCTCGTGACGAGACCCTTTTCAAAGGCTATAGCCGTAAGAGCGGACGAGGTGTGAACGTCCAGCTTCCTCATGATGTTGCTCCTGTGCTTCTCCACGGTTTTCATGCTGATGCACAGGTAATCCGAGATCTCCTTGTTCTTGTACCCCTCGCCCACGAGCTTCAGGACCTCTCGCTCTCTTTCCGTGATCATGTCCCAGGAGGAGTGCGTCTTGAGGGTCTTACGGTCGTCCAGGAACCCTGCCAGAACCTTCTCGGAAATGCTTGGACTCAGATAAGTCTTTCCATCGAGAACGCTCCTGATCGCAATGACCAGCTCGGAGCAGTTCGCATCCTTTAAACAGTACCCGTCCAACCCGGAGCGAAAGGATTCCAGGATGTAGTCCTCGGATTCATGAATGGTGAGGACAAGGATCTTGGTCTCGGGGAAGCGGCCCTTGAGATCCCGGATCACGGAGATTCCGTTCATCTTCGGCATAGAGAGGTCGAGCAGCAGGATGTCCGGATGGTAGTTCTCGACGCACCGGATCGCCTCGAGTCCATCCGCCGCCTCGCCGACTATTTCCAGATCTTCAATGGTCCTGAGCAGGGACTTCAAACCTTCCCTAAGGATTTTATGGTCTTCCGCTATCACTATTTTCCGTTTATGGACCATGGACAACCTCCCTGTAGAGTTTCAGTTCACCGCCCTTCCGTGCTCCACGGTGTTATCATGCAAAACCGCTGGATCGTGTCATGAGAACCCGCCTTTGTTTCCTCTTTTCAAAGGGCGGGAAAGTGCCGCCTTCCTGTGCGGAAAGATTTGCTGGACCATAGAATGGGTTCGACGCTTTGCAAAGCCTCTGGGTGCATCCGAATGAATAGCACGGTTTTTACGACTGAATGTGGTGGAATTAAAGCAGGTGCTTCCTGTATTTCGCCTGAAAAAAAGGCGTAAAAGTTTTGGACCGTCTCAGGGAAAGCGCGTTCTCACTACCTGAGATACCCTGGGTTCACAGGAAGAGGGGTGGCTGACGGCACGTGGATTGGAGTGGCCGATGGATGGATAAAAGAGAGGCGGAAGCTGACGAGCCTCGGGAACTTCCGTTCTATTTGGTCCGTCACAACCCTCGCATGGATTCGGGGCGGAGCAGGTCCGGGTTGTCCAGCGCGGCCTGAATGGTCTGCAACAGACTCTCCTTGTCGCCGGGAAGGGTCCCACGAAGGGGCAGATAGTTGGAGGCGTGATTTGTCCGAAAGACGATGGGCCCGGGGCCGTCGATATTCCGGATCATCAGATGGAGCTCTTTCAGCACCTCCACGGGGTCTGTTACAAGCTCGAACTCCCCTTTCTTCACCATTGCGTCAAGCGGCGAATTCGGCACCACCATGAGCGTGAGAGCAGAGAAAAAGGTGGGGTTCATCTGACCCGCAGCCTTCCCGGTCCTGGTGGCATGCTGCCTCCATAGCCTTCTCCCGCCGAGGCCGAGGATCACAGTGACCGAGGTCTGTATCCCTGCCATGTTCGCCTTCTTCACTGAATCGATTTGATCCTGAACGGTCGCGCCCTTGTTCATCAGATCCAGGACCTCCTGGTCCCCGCTTTCAACACCCACGAACACGAGCTTGAGACCTGCCTGGCGCAACTCCCTCAGCTCTGCGTCGCTTTTTCTCAGGATATCGCCGCAGCAGGCATAGCAGGAGACCTGTTTGAGAGCCGGGAAAGCCTCGTAGCACTTTTCGAGAATCTTCAGGAGCTCCCCTGTCTTGATGATCATCGCGTTCGAATCCAGGAGGAAGATCTTGTCCACGCGATCTCCATGGGCCTCTTTCGCGATCTCGATGTCTTCGAGGATCTCTTCGGTAGGCCGTATTCTGAACCTCTTCTCGGGGACCTTTCTGTCAAAAATGTAGGAAGTGCAGAAGTAACACCTTCCCGCGGCCGCAGAGGAGCACCCCACTGTCGCCTGTATCAACAGAGAGTAGGCCTCACTGGGCGGCCGATAAATCGGCTCGGCATAGAACATTTCTCTTCTTCGCGGCTTATCCCTGTTCATGGCGCCATAACCCTGTTTGTGGTTGGACTCTTGAAGTCCTTCTCATTCATTATTACCATTTGCCGGGCGCCGATCCAATTCCCTATTTGAGAAATCGGGCTTGCCCATTCCTTCCGCCTCCCGCCGTCACAACCTCACTCCCAAATACAAAACCGTGTTCAGTTCTATATGGAAATGGCCCTGTCGTCAGTTTCCGGCAGGACCTCTGCGGCGGTTACAGGGATAATGAAGCGAAAGGTACTTCCCATGCCTTCCCCCTGGCTTTCGGCCCAGATCCTGCCGCCGTGGAGCTCAACGAGTTTCCGTGTCAACGACAGGCCTAACCCCGTTCCTTTGTATTCCCTGCCGGCTGAACTGTCCACCTGCTCGAATGTTTCGAAAATCCGATCCAGGTCTTTCGCCAGTATGCCTATCCCGGTGTCAGCCACGGTGATTTCTACGAAAGCCCCGGAGTCCTCTGAATGGAGAATACCGTTCCCCTCGGATACCCGGCGCGCTGTGAGTTGGATGGAACCGCCGTCCTTTGTGAACTTTGCCGCATTGGAGAGGAGGTTGTAAAGGATTTGCTTCAGCATGCGCTCGTCGGCCCTGATCCTGTCCGGAATGTTGCCTGTATTCAAGAAAATGCGTATGCCATGCTTCATTGCCTTTTCCTTGATCATAGCCAGCGAGTTCTCCAGGAGATCTTTTATCTCCACGTCGGCAGGCCGCAAGTCGAGTTTTCCGGCCTCCACCTTTGAAAGGTCCAGGATGTCGTTGATCAGCGATAGAAGGTGACGGCTGCTTTGGAGGACATCGGAGAGATATTCCCCCTGGATTTTGGTGAGGTGCCCGAACCGTCCATCTACAACAAGCTCTGTGAAGCCTATGATATGGTTCAAGGGAGTGCGCAGCTCATGGCTCATGTTGGCGAGAAACTGGCTCTTCGCCCTGTCGGCCGTCTCGGCCTTTTTTCGGGATTTTTCGAGCTGCAGCGATTTCTCCTTGAGCTCGACAATGAGTTTTCTGGCAAACTCCAATGACGCTCGGGTCTTGCTCTTGATGAGATCGGACGTTCTTGCGGTGAACGAAAGATAGATGTTGGTAAAGTATATGAAGCAGGTTTTTGCCGCTTCCGTGGTAAAAGAAATGGCTCGTTCCTCGAAATAGAACAGATAGAGAATGAGGAGGATGTAGCCAATGACGGAGAGGTGAGACAAAAGGAGCGCCCTCTTGAAACCAGCGTTTGCCTGATCGGCAATTCGGGCCATGAGCAGAAAAAACAGAAGACTCTTCTCCCCCCCGGTGTGATAGATGAAAAGGACGAAAATAACGATGTCGGCAGCCAGAAAGAAAACGCCTAGATGTACCCGCCGCACTTTTTCAAAGAGACAAAAAAGGGCGAGCCACGAAAGAAGCGTGTAGGAAGAGACGATGATGAGCAGCGATCCGAAGTCCTGCCACGAAAAATGATTCTGGATATATCGATTGTGCAGGAAGACGAAAAAGCATATGAACCCGAATCCGAGCAACCGGAGTGCAGGAATCTCGACTACATGGAGCCGATATTGTCGTCTTGCCTTGTACTTTTCAGCCTTCTCCGGATCAATTTCCAGTTGAATGGAACTTTTTTCACGCTCTGCCTTCAAACCATTCACCGCTCTTGATCTTGGCTCGTGAAGTGTGAATCCTTTCCGGTGAGATGCCGGAGTTCGATCTACCCTAATCCCAGAGTTTAACTGCAAATACTACGCCAGAACACTGCCTGATCTCGCCAGGCGATGCAGGAGCACATGAACATCAGCCTCAAACAGCACCGTGACGGGCGTCATTTTGCAGGTCGCTTCCCAGGGGAACCTCAGTTTTCAGCAAGAACATCCCTTCGGGGAAAAGGGGCAGCGGCCCAGTTCCACTTTTTCTCTGGGGAGAGGCGATTGCCCGTCAATCTTCACGCCTTTCGTATGCTCCAATTCCCGAAGCAGGTCGTTCAGGACTACCGATGCCTCGGCAGTGAGCTTGACGCAGCCCATGGGGTTCTCCCCGCCGAAGCTGTCGAGGATGTCCATGCATTTCAGGGAACCGAACTGGCTGAGAAACCGGCTCTTGAACTGATTGACGAGGGCGCCGCATTCCCTCAGATCGTCTCCAGGGTTTTCTCTGCCCGCAAGCACACCCAGAGCCATAACACCGCCGGTGAATGCGCCGCAGAGCTCCTGGGTGGATCCGGCAATGCCTCCTCCGAACCCGGAGGCTGCTTTGATGACATCCGGGTGGGCTTTCCCTGAGAATGTTTCCAATAATGCTTTTGAGATGACTTCAGCACAATGAAGCCCCGACTGGTAATGGCCATAGACTTTCTTTTTGATCTGCTTACCCGCGTCGGCATCGCTCTTCCGGTACTCTTTCAGCTCTCTTGTCTGAAGAGGCTTCAGAGCCTCGATTCTTGCAGAGGCAATGGAGCCTTCGAAGCCTTTGCCTGGGAACCACTTGCCGATGAAGTTTTCACTTCCTTTCACAACCTCGACCTTCACATCAATGAAGCCGGTTTCCTCCAGCAGCCTCGTCACGCTTTCCGCGGACTCGGCGCCTCCTACACAGGCCGAAATCAGGGAGAGATCCCTTCGGACCTCGTCAGACAAGGGAGATATGGCCACGATGTCGGATACGGCGAGTCTTCCTCCCCCTTTGAGCACCCGGTATGTCTCTTTAAACACCTTCTGTTTTTCCGGAGAGAGATTGATCACGCAGTTGGATATGATCACGTCGACACTCTCGTCGGCAACCGGAAGATGTTCGATTTCACCAAGGCGGAATTCCACGTTTTTGATTCCCTCCTTGCCGGCGCTATCCCTTACTTTGCTCACCATCTCCGGTGTCATGTCCACTCCGATTACCTTCCCCGTTTCGCCAACCGCCCGTGCGGCCACGAAACAATCGAATCCTCCGCCGCTCCCGAGATCGAGAACCGTTTCACCCGGTTTCAATGAAGCAAGGGCGACCGGATTGCCGCACCCGAGTCCCATGTTTGCCCCTTCAGGAGCTTGAGCGAACTCCTCTTTCGAGTATCCAAGGTCAACGGCCATTTCCTCTAATGTGCTGCCGGCGCTCCCGCAGCATCCTGATCCGCAGCCGCATCCCTTCGCGGATCCCCTCGCTATCCCGGCATACCTCTCCCTGACTTCCTTGCGAATCTCTTCGACACTTCTCATTTCCATGACGCCCTCCCTAATGCGATAGTTCGAAAACTATCGAAATATATGGATAAAAAAAGAGCACCTCTACGATTTAAAAAAGCCTTCCAAATCTTTAATGATCTCGGAGTCCACCCAGCACTCGATCTTTTGCCCTGCACGTCTCATCCTGATAAGTCCTGCCTGGCGGAGCTCTTTGATATGATGGGAGACTGTCGAGGGGACAATGTCCAGATCCTTGGCCAGGTCGCCGACACTCGTGCTTTCCTGGGCTTCGATCGTCCACACTGTCCCCGGAACACAGCAGGAGACGAGGCGCAGAAAGATCTTCAGCCGGTGGGGGTTTGAAAGGGCCTTGAAGATTCCGGAGTACCTTTCCACATCGACAGGCTTTGGCGGATTCTGTCTTATAGCGTCACAACAAGCTTCCGAACTCAGTTTGACTTTAGCATCGTCTGTTTTATTGTTCGACATGTTTCGAATTATAGGCATTAAGCAGAAACCTGTCAAGGGTTTTATTGCTAGTAGTCAATCCCGGGCTGCGGCTCGATTCCCTCCCGAAAGGCGTGTTTGATCTCCCGAACCTCGCTGACCGTGTGGGCGAGCTCGATTACCTGAGGATGGGCATCCCTTCCGGTCAGGACAAGATGCATGAGCGGGGGCTTTCGCCGGATGATATCCAACACCTGGTCCAGGTCAACCAGCTTGAGCTGAAGTGCGTTGTTGATCTCGTCCAGAATGAGGATATCGAACTTCCCCGACTCCATTTTTATATGGGCGAGCCGGACGGCATCCTGCGCATTCCTGCGGTGCTCCTCATAGGGATAGGGGTTGCCCTGGATCCCGCAGAATCCTTTGCCGGTAGAAGTCAGTTCGATATCGCACCCCATCTTCTTCACTCCGTCCCATTCTCCAGAGTAGAGATCGCCTTTCATGAACTGGAGAATGCAGACCTTCAAGTCATGACCGCAAGCCCTGACAGCAATGCCGAATGCGGTGGTCGTCTTCCCTTTTCCATGACCGGTGATGACCACTACCAGCCCTTTCTTCTCCTTCGGAACAAGTTTTGTGATCTCCATCGAAAATCCTCCCTTATTTCTATAATCATGAACAAGGTGGTGTGAAGATTGAACCTGAGCAGAAAGCATGCTATGGCTGACCCTTCCATAAGAAAGAAACCCTTTGCAATTGCGGTCCAACCGGACCGGAGAAGAGGAGAACAGGAGATGAAAAAGAGAGTCCTCTTTGAGGGAGCGGACCACACGAACATGCTGCCCTGCTTCCGCCGTCTTGTCATCGAGACCGGAATCAGGAAGCAGGAGAACCTCATATTTGCAGGATGCGAGGGTCCCTGCTATTCCATGGCAACCTTCTTCTCCTTCGCGATAAGGGATTTGAACCTGAGCCTTTATTTTGCGGCAGATGCGAAGTTGGAGCAGATTCGAAGGCTCGAGTACGTAAAAGGGGTGGGCATGGTGGCAACGGAGAGGGAAAAACCCGTGAAGTCCAAGGTTCTTGTTCTCATGTCAGGACTGGTTCATGTCCCTTTCGAGAACACCCTCAGCCTGGTGCGGGAAGTCTTGGGCGAGGAGGGGATCATCATCGGGGAAACGGTGGTTCCGGGGCTGTTCGAGGAAAAGGAGTGGCACACCCGGATTCCATTCAGGTACATTTTCGAATTCTCCATGAGAAATCCGACCGTCTACAAGATGGAGGAATGATTTTGATATAAAAGGGGCCGCGTGGCGCGACCCCTTTCCCGGTTCATGCATTGCGGGCAATCATCTCATTTTCCGCAGGCGGGGGTGAGTTGGTCCTGCAGCCCGAACGGGTCCTTGAACCTCCAGGTAGAGGGTCCTTTGCCCGGGAGTATCGCTGATGGCTGCCGCTTGACGATTGCAGACAATCCGGGGTACATGAGTAGAACCACCTATCGAGATGAAATTGGAGGGTAGAATGTTCAAGGTCATGATCCATCCGGCAACCTATGAAACCGTCTCTCAGGCCGTCGATCGCGTCTTTGAAATGTTCCCTCTCGATTTGAAGGGCAAAAAGGTCCTGGTGAAACCGAATGTGTTACGCTCTTCGGAGGCAAGAGAAGGCATCGTTACCAACCCGGCCGTGCTCCGGGCGGTTGTAGAGAAGGTGGAAAGCATGAATCCCGCCTCTCTCATTGTTGGTGACAATCCGGGCCTTCTCAGTTACGGGGCAAACGAGGAGAGCTTCAGAAGAACAGGATTGATGGAGGCGGCCAGGGGCCATTATGTGAATATCGGAAACGACTCGGAGAAGGTCGTCTTCAATCCTGATTTCATGCCCACCGTGAGCGTCTCCAGGATCGTGCTGGAGGCCGATGTCATCATCAGCCTGCCCAAGTTCAAGACCCATGGCCTGACGGTGGTCACCGGTGCCATAAAAAACTGCTACGGTTTTCTGCCCGGTGCGCAGAAAGCACGACTCCACAGGGCCGCAGGAAGCCCGGAACGGTTCCAGGAGATGATTGTGGATGTGTTCCGGCTGCGCGTACCGGATCTCTTTATCATGGATGCGGTTGTCGGGATGGAGGGAAACGGCCCGACTTCCCCGGATCTCAGGGACATCGGACTGATCCTTGCCTCTGACAATGGTGTGGCCATGGATGGGGTAGTCGCTACCATGATGGGTTGTGCGCCGGAACGGCTGCAGTTCCTCCGCAAAGCCAAGGAAATGGGACTGGGCGACTACTGTCTCGACCACATTGAAATCGTCGGTGAATTGAAAAAGCTCCCCAATTTCAAGCTTCCGCCTCTGAGCGGCGAGGCGATTCATGGCAACGAGATGATTCAGGCTTTTCTGAAGCAGCGAACGCTCCTGCGGCCCAAGGCGGATCCGCAGCTCTGCACAGCCTGCTCCACCTGCGTCAACCAATGCCCGGTATCCGCCCTGTCAATGCACGATAATATACCCCAGGTGGATGGTGATGCCTGTATCACCTGCTTCTGCTGCCAGGAAGTCTGCCCGGAAAAGGCCATCACACTTCAATGAACATCATCGTTGCATAAAAACAGGGGCGATCACATTCTCTCGATTGTCCGATACCGATCTCCCCCGGATGTTTCAAGTTGTGTAAAGTCGGACTGGTGGGAGGGACGAGGGGGAGAGGGGAGACACGGCCCTGGACTATCTTGGCCCCTCCCGTCCAGATCCCGGCTTGGGCTGCTCTGCCCGGGTAAGACGGTAGAAGCATATCAAGAGCAGGGACCAGATGATCATAATGAACAAGAAAACCTTGAAGTTCGTAATGCCTATGTGCGACCACCGAAGCACGTAAAGCAGTACCAGAGTGGCCGCCATGGGTATCCACTGGATCCAGTTCATATCGTCACCTTCCTCTGCCCCGGCAAATTGGAACCGTCCCTCCTCTGCCTCATCACCTTGATCACATGGGGGGATGTGGCTGCAAAGAGTATCACCCAGCCTACGATGTCGGTCCATATGTCGGGGTGAAACATGAAGACTGCAGCCGCCACACAGACGAGCCGGACGGGCCAGCCCACCTTCTCAAGCAGCCATCCTTCCGTGAAAATGGTCAGGGCGAACAGTCCGCCGAATCCGGAAAGGATCCCGCTCGCAATCTGAGGCCATGAACCCACAAAGAGCATGCCGGGATTGTAGACGAAGCAGAAGGGGAGGATGTACTTGCTGATCCCCAGACGCATGGAAATGTACCCGGTGGACATCGGGTTGGATTTCGCGATGCCTGCGGCCGCGAAAGAGGCCAGTGCCACCGGAGGGGTGATGGCTGAAACCAGACCGAAGTAAAAGGCAAAAAGATGGGCGGCGATAGGCTCCACGCCCATCTTCTCGATAGCCGGGATAACCAGCGCCTCGAGGGTGATGTAAACGGCCGTGGTGGTGAGGCCCATGCCCAGGATCATGGCGACAATGGCGGTGAGCGCCAGGAGGAGCCAGAGATGTCCGCCTGAAACGGTGACCAGGATGGAGGTGAGCTTCAGGCCGAGCCCGGACACGAAGACGCAGCCGATGATGATTCCGGCGCAGGCGCAGGCAACCGAAACACTCACCGCCTCGCGAGCCGCGCCTTCCAGGGCAGCCAGCATGTCTATTGCGCTCATGCGCGTCTCCTTGCGCAGAAAGGAGAGCGCTATGGTTCCGAGGATTGCCCAGAAGGCGGCAAACATCGGGCTCTTTCCCATGATCATCAGTACGATGATGATGGCAATGGCGAGGAAAAGATGTCCCCCTCGTCTCAATTCGTCCTTGAGGTTGGGCAGTTGGTCCCTGGTCAGCCGGTGAATGCCGGTTTTTCGCGCCTCAAAATGGACCATCACGTAGATGGTGAAGAAATACATCATGGCGGGAAAGAGGGAGGACAATGCCACGCTGAGATAAGGTATGCTGAGAAATTCAGCAATGATGAACGCTGCCGCACCCATGATGGGGGGCATGATCTGCCCCCCGGAAGAGGCGCATGCCTCCACGGCCCCGGCAAAGGCCGGGCGGTAGCCGATGCTCTTCATCAGGGGAATGGTAAAGGTGCCGGTGGTGACCACATTGGCTACCGCAGAGCCGGAGACCGTCCCCATAAGGCAAGAGCTGACAACGGCAGCCTTGGCCGGCCCTCCCACTCTGGCCCCGGTGATCGCCACTGCGACATTGATGAAAAACTTGCCCGCCCCTGAGCGGACCAGAAACGACCCGAAGAGGATGAACAGGAAGATATATGTGGCCATGGCCATGAGCGGGATGCCGAAAATTCCATTTTCCGCCATGAACTGGTAATCCAGGATGGTAAACCAGTCTGAAGGGGGCCCGTACAAAGGGCCGGGAAACCAGTTGGAAAAGGCGGTATGGAGCAGGAAAAACCCGGAGATGATGACCATGGCCCAGCCAACGGATCGGCGGGTCGCCTCCAGCAGAAGGAAGATGAACAGGGTGCCCGACCAGTAATCCCAGAAGTTCAGGTCGCCCTGGCGCAGGATGAACTTCTCAATGTCCCAGATCACATACACCTGAATGGCAATGACCAGCCCGATAAGCAGGAGGTCTACGCCGAACCACCGGTTTCTGGGCTCCTTCCACCCCTTACGGCCCAGGGGTCTGAGCAGAAAACAGAGCACCAGGATAAAGGCCAGGTGAGTGGAGCGGAAGGAGTGGGCCTCCAATGCACCCGCAAAGGCCACATAGAAGTGGTAAAGACTGAGGCTGATCGAAAGCAGGCAGACCGCAAGTTCCAGGGGATACCGGAACAGGCTCCCGGGCTGCTTGAGGAGCCACTCCAACACTGTTGGGGCCTTCTGTTCCTGGTAGGCGAGCTTTTCTTCGGTTGGCACCGTTGTTCTCCTCCTCAGGTGCTGCATCACCCTATTTTACATAACCCTTTTCCTTGTAATACTTCAGCGCCCCGGGATGGACCTCTATGCGATTCCCCAGCAATGCCTGGTCGGGTTTGGAATCCTCGATATCTTTCTTCTTCACCTGGGCCAGCTCCGGCCAGGAATCGTAAAGGGTCTTCACGATCTTGTAGGCCATTTCATCCGGGACATGCTTGCCTATGACGATCTGTGTAACCGTGGCAGGGGTCAGGACCGGCTCGTTATACCCTTCATATGTGTTGGGCTTGACAGTGTACGCCATCAGACCGGGTTCGATCTCCAGAAGCTTTTTCATGTGCGCTTCGTCCAACCCCACCAGACGAATGCCGGGCTGGAAATTCAGGTCGAGAATCGTGGCCTGTGGCAGGCTGGTCACGGCCATATACACATCGCTGTGGCCGTCTTTCATAAGCTGTGCCGAGTCGGCATAGCCCACAAAGGTCACGCTGCCGCCGCTCTTCTTGATGCTGTCAAAGGACAAGCCGTACGCCTGCAGGACCTGTTCGGCAATGACGGTTCCGGTAAATCCGGTTACGCCGGGGACGATTCTCTTGTCCTTGAAGTCTGCCGGGCTTTTCAGGCTGCTGTCGCGCCGAACAGCCATCTGAAACACCCCCGGATAAAGAGACATCAGATGGCGGACGTTTTCATACTTCTTGTCAAAGGGGTGCAACCCCTTTATCGCCGCATAGGATGTGTGGGTGTAGGTCCAGCCCAGATCGGCCCGTTTCGCATCAATGGCTTTGATGTTCCCTACTCCCCCGCCGGGGCCGTTGCTGGTGCTGATGCCCGGGATCTTCTTTTCGAGGACGGACATCATTGCAGCGCCCAAAGGGTACCAGGAGCCGCCTTCAGGGCCGGAAAACATGCGCAGGAACTGCTGATCGGCAGATTGTGCAAGGGGCGCAGAGAGCATGATCACAAGAGCCGCAATCAGTCCAACCAATCCGTACCTCTTCTTCATCGCTTACCTCCTGAATGGATGTTAGGGTTACGTATGGACAAGACGGATGTCGAGCGGAACCATCCGGCAACAACCCAGGGTAAGGAAGGGGGCGTTTTCGTGAATGATATGGTTTGAGTGGTGCGGTAAGTTTTCCTTGAACAGGGTGACGCTGCAATTCATCTGCAGATCCTCGCAGTGGTTCACGTCTGCCGCGATCAGTTCAGGAATAAACAGCTCTGTCTCGGATATGTTCAGATTAAAGTGATGTGAGATTCTATAAAATCCTGCGACTGAAGTCCTTCTATTTTACTTTTTCACGTCATGTCAATGAAAAAGCTTTTCCGCTGGAACCCTACCGCTGTTCTCGGCCCTCTTCAGTAACGGGGTTTATCAGCGATCCGATCCGCTCGATCCTGATCTCCACCCTGTCCCCTGCCTTCAGGTAGACCGGGGGCTTGCGGACATATCCAACCCCGCTCGGAGTGCCCGTCAAGATCACCGTGCCGGGTTTCAACGTCATTCCCGTGGAGAGAAATTCGATCAGCACCGCGACCGAAAAGATCATGTCGGAGGTATTGGTTTCCTGCATGACCTCCCCATTCAGGATGCATTGCAACTGGAGAGACTGAGGGTCGGGTATTTCGTCCGGGGTAACGAGGGCCGGACCCAGGGGGCAGAAGCTGTCAAAGCTCTTCCCTTTGACCCATTGGCCGCCGCCCGCGTGTTTCTGCCAACGTCGGGCCGAGACGTCGTTCCCTGCGGTGTACCCAAAAACATGCTCCATCGCCCTGGCCGCTGGAACGTTCTTTGCGGCCTTGCCGATGACCACGGCAAGCTCGGCTTCGTAATCCACCTGTGGGGGGTCGAGACACGAGGAAGGCAGGACAATAGGGTCTTCAGGGTTGTTCAGTGCGGCCGGGTTCTTCATGAAAAGCACCGGGTGGCCGGGGATCACGGCGCCGGTCTCCTGGGCGTGCCGGTGATAATTCAGGCCGATGCAGAGTATGGCCGCCGGCTCCAGGGGGGCCAGGAGCTTTTTGACCCTTTTCCGGTCCCCTCTCTTCTTGATCTCCTCAAAAGGATTCCCCTCCAGGACCGCCGCAGCACCGTCTGCGTAATCATATCCATAGCGGACCACATCATCTGCATCCAAGAAACGGATTATGCGCATGGAAACACCCCCCTCCAAGTTGAATCGTCTCTCATACATTCCTGCCATGGATTGGATGTGAAAATCAATGGGACTTGATCTTTTTTCCGTAAACGGCTTAAATACCCTTCTGCATCGAACCTATCAGGAAGAACAGAACATGCCGAAATGTATTGTCCCTCTTCCTCCCGGAGCCTCCGGCCCACGGTATTTGTCCGGCAACGAGGCCGCTGCAGAAGGGGCACTGGCAGCCGGCTGCCGTTTTTACGCCGGCTACCCTATCACACCCTCTTCGGAGATCATGGAGGCCCTGGCCAGGGATCTGCCTCGGGCAGGCGGACATTTCATGCAGATGGAGGATGAGATCGCCTCCATCTCGGCCGTCGTAGGCGCATCCTGGACAGGGGTGAAATCCATGACCGCCACGAGCGGACCGGGTTTGAGCCTCATGCAGGAGTGTCTGGGCTACGCCGCGTTCACAGAGACCCCTCTCGTGGTCATCGACGTTCAACGGGCGGGTCCGTGCACCGGGCAGGCTACCAAGGTGGGGGCAGGGGATATCATGGCCGTAAAGTGGGGATCCCACGGGGACTACCAGGTGCTCGCCTTTTCTCCCTGGTCGGTCGAGGAGATGTTCACCTTGACGGTGGAGGCCTTCAACTGGTCCGAGAGGCTCAGGGTGCCGGCCTTTGTCCTGGCCGAGGAGGCGACGGGCCACTTGAGGGAGCGGGTCGATCTTCCTGCGCAAGTGGAGCTCTATGGCCGCGACTACAGGCCGGGCGAGCCGCCCTTCGGAACAGAGGAAAGAGACGGGGTCCCTTCCATGCCCCGGTTCGGCCAGGGGGAAAACCTCATGGTCACAGGGTCGACTCACGACAGCAGGGGTTTCCGAAAAGTTGAAGATCCGCTGGTGCACGACAGGCTTGTCAGGAGGCTGAATGAAAAGGTGCTTTCACGGGCCGGTCGAATCTGCAGGTACGAATCGTGCTACCTGGAAAATGCCGAGCTCATCGTGGTGGCCTACGGCTTCACCGCCCGTGCGGCATTGAAAGCCGTCAAAATTGCCAGGACAAAGGGGCTGCCGGCAGGGCTTCTCCGTCCCATCACGATCTGGCCCTTTGATCGTGCCTTGTTCGCCGGCCATGCAGGGGAGGGGCGCCGTTTTCTGGTCCCTGAGATGAACCTGGGACAGGTGGCCGACCTGGTCCGCTCCGCGGCCGGAGGGAGGCGGGTCGATTCCCTCACACAGGTGAACGGCGAAACCATTGAGCCGGCCGCCATTCTTGCCGCCATCGAGGAGGCCTTTTAATGGGGCGAGACCTGGAGAAATACCTGAGAGAAGAGGTGCAAAGCACACCTTTCTGCCCCGGGTGCGGTCACGGCGTCCTGCTTGGTCTGATGCTTCGCGCCATAGACGGCCTTGGCCTGGACATGCGGCGGTTGCTGTTCGTGTCGGGGATAGGGTGCGCAGCATGGATCCCCAGCCCGAATTACAAAGCCGACACCCTCCACACCCTGCACGGCCGCGCCGTGGCCTTTGCCACCGGCGCCAAGGTGGCAAACCCTGAACTCAAGGTCGTGGTCATATCGGGCGATGGCGATCTCGCCTCCATTGGAGGGAACCACCTCATTCATGCTGCAAGGAGGGGGATCGACATGACGGTCATCTGCGCTAACAACATGATTTATGGCATGACGGGCGGGCAGGCGGCGCCGACCACTCCCGAAACCTCCCTGACCGCCACCACGCCGGAGGGGAGCGTTTATCCTCCTTTCGATCTTTGCCGGCTGGTAAAGGCGGCGGGCGCTGCGTACGTGGCGAGGGGCTCGATTGTCCGTCCCTATGATCTCATCGGCTACATCAGTAAGGCGTTGGAAACGACTTCCTTTTCCTTTGTGGAGGTCTTGAGCCCCTGCCCCACGCAGTATGGCAGGAGGAACCGGCAGGACACACCCGCCATGATGTTCGACCATCTCTCTCGTATCTGCAGGGAGCGCACCGAGATCGACCCCTCCCACTCTTTGCCGAAAGGGAGCGTGGTGCTTGGGGAAGTTTCATGACGACTGAAATACAAGAGGTTACCGGGATCAGGCTTGCGGGCTTTGGCGGGCAGGGCGTGATCCTTGCGGGGGTGCTCCTGGGCCATGCCGCGGTGTGTGACGGCCTCTTCGCCGCAGGCTCCAACTCCTATGGCGCGCAGGCGCGGGGATCGGCCTGCAAGGCCGAGGTGGTGATTTCGAACGAACCCATCGACTATCCCCACGTGGAGCTTGCCAACCTCTTTGTAGCCATGAGCCAGGGAGGATATGACGCCTTTGAGGGCAAGGTCGCCGAAGGAGGCAAAATCTTTTTTGACCCGGGGCTCGTCTCCGGGCTCAAGGGCAACCGGAAGGAACAGGGTTTCGATGTAACGTCCATCAGCGTGAACCAGCTGAAGAACAAGCAGGCTGCGAACGTAATCTGGGTCGGCGTGGTGGCGGGGGCCACGGGGTGGTTCAGCGAAGAGGGGCTTTATAATGCGGTCAGGCGGAATGTGCCCGAGCGATTCATCGATCTCAACCTCCGGGCCCTCGAGCGGGGGCTCTTTCTCGGCCGTGAAGGGAAGGAGGGTTAGTTGCAGGGAAGAACGCACAAGCCCGAGCTTCGGACCGAACTTTGCGGGACCTGCTCCGTCTGCCGGGGCGGTTGCCCTGGACGGGTCTTCCTCGATCTTTCAGCGGAAACGGACACCACCCGCGGTCGCCTTTCAAAACCGTGGATCGGCAAGGATCCCGAGGAGCAGCCTTCCTGCGTTACCGCTTGCCCGCTTGGCCAGGATATCCCCGGGTATCTGCGGTTCCTGGCGGCAGGAGACCGGGAGTCGGCCCTTGAGTTGATCCTTCGGGACAACCCCTTTCCCGCGGTGCTGGGCCATGTGTGCCATCACCCATGCGCGGCGGCCTGCAGCTCGGCTCCCGTCCAGAGACCTCCTGCAATACGGGAGCTCAAGCGGTTCGCCTCCATGGCGAAACGTCCGCGAGGAAAACCTTCGCAACGATCACCCAAGGGGAAAGCGGCGATTGTGGGCGCCGGCCCTGCGGGACTCGCTTCTGCCTGGGCACTGGCCCGCGCGTCCGTTAGGGTCACCGTGTACGAGGCCCTGCCGTTCCCCGGCGGATTGCCTGCATGGGCCATCCCTCCCTTCAGACTGCCTCGAAAACCGCTGGAGGAGGACATCGACCATATCCTCTCGCACGGAGTGGAACTCAGGCTGAATACCCCTCTCTCGCCCGAAGAGGTCCTGTCCCTGCGGTCCGAATACGATGCCGTGGTCCTCGCCTGCGGTGCGAACCAGCCCACGACCGCCGATTTTCCCGGCGCCCGGCTTCCCCGAGTGTGGCTCGGTCTCGATTTCCTGCGTCAGGCGGCGCTCGGCCCTCTTCCCCATGTACGGGGACCGGTGGCCGTGATCGGCGGAGGGAACGTGGCCATCGACGTTGCGCGATGGGCCTTGCGAATGGCCTCCCCAGTCACCTTGATCTTCCCGTGCGATCGCGAGCAGATGACGGCCTATCCGGAGGAGGTGGATGCCGCAATGGCGGAAGGGCTGAAATTTCTTTTCAGGGCACAGCCGGTGGCTCTTGAAGGAGGGCCACGGAAGGGTGTGCGGCAGATTCGCATCCAGGAAACGATGCCCGGCATCCCGGGTGAGGATGGGCGGCGCACCTTTGTCCCCCTAGCCGGCAGTGAGAAGATCATTCCTGCAGAAACGGTTATCCTGTCGCTCAGGCAGGAGGAGGGGTTCCAGGGAGGGACCGAATGGCTTGGGCTCGGGACGGTGAAGCCCTGTGAAAGCGGCCTTCTGACGGACCGGATCTATGCGGCCGGGGACATCCTCACCGGACCGGCCACGGTCCTGGGGGCGGTGGCAGGCGGCATTGCCTGCGCCCGGAGAATTCTCAGTGAGGTGCTTCCGTGAGAAGACGACCCCCTTGCCCTTTGCCGCAGAGGGATGCGGTCCGGATAAGAGAATCTCTGAGCAGAGATGAGCCGCCCCCGCCGATGACGCCGGAAGAAGCAGCAGAGGAGGCGCGCCGCTGTCTTTCTCTCAATCAATGCGAGGGCTGCGAGGTCTGCCGGCTCATCTGCCCGGATCAGGCCATCACGAAGGATCCTGATACGCAGCGACCCGTCATCGACCTCCGGTACTGCAAAGGATGCGGCCTCTGCGCTCACCTTTGCCCCAAAGGCGCCATCATCATGGTGCTGGAGCAGGAATAAGAAAGAGTAAGCAGTAGACAGTAAGCAGTAGGCAGTCTAAAGAAAAGCGGGGAAGCCGGGTAGAACAAATCCTAAACCATAGGACCGGATAAGACGGTTGTTCATAGAAAGAATCCCACGACTTTTTGCGCCGCTCTACGAAAAGGCCGCAGTAATGGCGGGGGAGAGATATTACAAACAGGTGGCGGAAGATGTGGTTACCAGGCTGAAGGCGGGTAAGATCCTGGACCTTGGCACAGGGCCGGGTCATCTTCCCATCGAGATAGCTAGAAGCTCCACAGCGATTGTGGTAGTGGGCATAGACCTGAGCGCAAAGTTGATCGAGGCCGCTAAAAGAAACGCGCTCAGAGCCGGTTTGGAGAAGAGAATTCATTTCCAGACAGGCAATGCGTCATCGCTGGAATTTCCTGACGGGTCTTTTGACATGGTTATAAGCACGGGCATGCTCCACATGCTCAGGAATCCGGTCAAGGTGATCGAGGAGATATACCGGGTGCTCAAGCCCGGAGGAGAGGCGTGGATCTATGACCCTGCAAGGATCTCGTCCCAGATAAGCCCGAGGGAGTGGAGGGCTTCCCTTTCTCTTCGGGAAAGGCTGACATTCAAACTTTTTCAGCTTTTCGCACGAATCAATCGCCCTCGTGAGTATCACCGGGAGCAGGTTACGGAGCTGGTGAGCCAAACCCCTTTCAGGACATCCGAGATCGCTGAGCAAGGCGGCGAGATAAGGCTTACGCTCCTGAAATAGATTGTCGGCCTTCCAGGACCTTGCCGGAAACACCGGCATTCCTGCCTCGGGCCTTCCTTAACCTGCCAGGATTCCCGGATGACAAACGGGGTGCGCCGGGACGGAGGGAGTGATGACGCGGTACAAAACGCATCTGTAAACCCACCGGCCTGTCCACAGAAGCACTCCTGGAATCCCTTTGCCGAGTTACTGCATCGATCAGGAGCCCCAGGATCTCGCCAAACAAACAGCCGATTCTTAAACAGTATGACTCCATCATAATGCTGCAAAGCCTCCGGGATCTGAACCCTGAACGTAGACAACAGATATGGCGGCGATTGACAACAATAGTTTCACATACGCAATATATCCGGGGGAGAGTGCATGGACCATGGGTGGTTCCCTGTATCCATGGATGAAATTCCTTGCATACTGTGCCTACCGCTCCTCCCGACTTCCATAATAATGGCTGGAGAAGGGTGAGATCTTTTTCCTGCATTGGTAAAGCGTCGCCCAATGCAATCCAACCGAAGAATCACAGGGACCGGACGCGTGAGGCCGTCCGTTTACGGCTTGACTTGAAACATGGAAAGACCATACGATCTTCGACCTGAGTTCATTTTCAGGTGTGTAAAAGTCTCAGGTGCTTAGAGATGAGTGAAAAGACCGAATGTGAAAAGTTGGAACTGCAGGTAAAGGAGTTACAGGAAGAGATCCGCGCTCTGACTTCCTCACATGAATCCCAGCGGAAGCAGCTTGACAAGCAGGTCAAATTCGAAAAAGCGCTTCGGGACAAAATCTGGAAAGAGCTTGAGCAGGAAATGGAATATGAAAGGCTTCTTTCCGAAGTGTCCATGATGTTCGCGCATTTACCGGCAAAAGAGGTTGATGGCGAAATCAAGGAGGTAATCCGGCGAGTCGCGGATATGTTTGAACTGGACCGTGGATCATTCATGCAATATTCGAAAGATCTTGGACAGATTCATGCCACACACTCCTGGGCCGGAGAAGGGCTTCCGGAATTTTTCGACATCTCTGAAGGCGCCATGTTTGTCACGAAGCGGCATTTTCCTTGGGTTACTGAAACGATGTCCCATCAGGAAACCGTGGCCTTTTCGAACATCGATGATTTGCCCAAGGAGGCGGAGAAGGACAAACAGACTTTTAAAAAACTAGGGGTGAAATCCGGAATAGCCATACCCTACTTTATTGAAGGTTCTTTTTTGTTTACCGTCACCTTCGGATCTATCCATGCAGGACGGACTTTTCCTGAGGACATGATTCATCGGCTCAGGCGTCTTGGAGAGGTTTTTTCGAATGCCATTCTGCGGAAGAATGCAGATGAGGAAATACAGAAGGCCTTTTCCGAGATCCGGGAATTGAAAGACCGGCTGCAGGAGGAGAATATCTTTCTTCTGAAAGAGATCAAGACCATCAGGAAACATCCTGAAATCATCGGCGAAAGCAATGTGATCAAGACGGTCCTCGCCAAAGTGGAGCAGGTGGCGCAACGCAATACGACCGTACTCATCCTGGGCGAGACAGGGACCGGCAAAGAGCTGGTCGCCCGGGCCATTCATGGGTTCAGTGCACGGAAGAACCATCCCATGGTCACGGTGAACTGCGCCGGCCTGCCCGCCACTCTGGTGGAGGCAGAGTTATTCGGTCGAGAGAAGGGCGCTTATACAGGCGCCCTCTCAAAACAGATAGGCCGGTTTGAAATCGCCGATGGTTCGACAATTTTTCTGGACGAAATCGGTGAGCTGCCCATGGAGCTCCAGGTCAAACTCCTTCGTGTCCTGGAGCGAGGGCAGTTCGAGAGACTGGGAAGCTCCAGGACTTTGAGCGTCGATGTGCGGGTGATTGCCGCTACCAATCGAGACCTTCAAAAGGCGATTGAGGAAGTCAGTTTCAGGGAAGATCTCTATTATCGCCTGAATGTGTTTCCGATCCAAATACCCCCGCTCAGAGAGCGTCCGGAGGACATCCTTCCGCTCACGTGGGCCTTTATCAGAGAATTCAGTCATGCCATGGGTAAACAGATCGACTCCATACCGAAGAGGAGTCTCGATGCAATGAAAAGCTACCCTTGGCCCGGCAATATCAGAGAGCTCAAGAACCTCATAGAGCGAGCGATGATCGAGAGCAAAGGCAAAACCCTTATTGTGAAATTGCCGGAGCGTCACAGCGCCAAGGTGACTCACCACCTGACTATGGAACAATTGGAACGAAAACATATTCAGGAAGTATTGGAAAAAACCAGGTGGCGGATCAGGGGCAGGAACGGGGCCGCGGAGATCCTGGGGCTCAAGCCAAGCACCCTGTACGCCAGGATGAAGAAATTGGGTGTTGAACTCCGTCGGCAACATCCAGATCTTGACTAACCATCCAAATATCGACGCTCGTCTATTTCTTCTCGCCCGGTCCGCAATCGTTTCTCTTCACTAAGCCACATGAGAACAGAGTGATAGCCCTGCCGCGGTTTTCCCCCGAACACTGGCATGAAATTCGCTATTTCCAAGGTTGAACCATTGCATTGGGAGCAACTGACGAAACGTAGTCGATCTTCATGGGCAGGAGCGGGATATGATCATCTCAACCGTCAGGATCGCAGTACGACCTAAGATGAAAGAGGAAATATTGGCGATTTTGTTTTCAGTAAAGGGGCCGACTGAAAGCAACCTTCAATGCATCAGCTGCCGCATCTACACGGAGCCGCGAAACGACAAGCTCATTACCTACGAAGAGGTGTGGCAGAACGAAGAGAGCCTTTATCAACACCTCCGCTCGCCTCATTACCGCAACCTGCTTGCTGCAATGGACCTCTCAAGTGAGCCTCCTGAAGTGAAATTCACTACGGTTCTGAAGAGTGAGGGAATGGAGCTGATGCAAAGAGTCCTGGGCCACGTAGATCTTAAGGCGATGGGGAAGAAAAAGGTAAGAATACATTCTGGTTGGGATAGTCACCACAAGGAAGAAGGAGGGAATCGAAATGACATATCCTAGCGTTTACCCGACTGGAGCGACCATCTATGATCCTGATCGGTGCTGGAACGGCTACACCATATATCAGGCGAGGGAGGTTGGCGCGCTCCTCATCGATATGAATGGAGCCGAAGTGAAGTTGTGGAAGGGACTGCACGGCTTTCCGAACAAGATCCTGCCAGGCGGCTACGTCATGGGTCATACCGGGGAGCGGCCCAATGCCTTCGGCCTTCAGGACCAGACCGACCTCGTTCAGGTGGACTTCGAAGGAAAGATCGTATGGAAGTTCGATCGATGGGAATTCATCGAGGACCCCGGCGAAGATCCCCAGTGGATGGCGCGCCAGCACCATGATTTCCAGCGTCAGGGGAATCCCGTGGGTTACTACGTTCCCGGCATGGACCCCTATGCGGACCGCGGCAACACCTGGATTCTCTGTCACAAGAACGTATTCAGGAAGGAGATTACCGACAAGCGCCTCTGCGACGACGTCATTATCGAGGTCACCTGGGAGGGCGATGTGGTCTGGGAGTGGGCGTGCAGCGATCATTTCGAGGAACTGGGTTTCAGCGAGGAGGCCAGAAACATCCTGGCCCGCAACCCCAACATGGTGCCCTGCGGAGGCGGCATGGGAGACTGGCTGCACGTCAACTCCATGTCGCTCCTGGGTCCGAACCGATGGTACGACGCAGGCGATGAGCGGTTTCACCCCGACAACATCATCTGGGATTCCCGGGAGAGCAACATCCTGTGTATCGTCAGCAAGAAAACCGGAGAGATCGTCTGGAAGGTCGGCCCGGATTACAACGCCAGCAAGGCCCTCAAGAAGCTCGGCTGGATCATCGGCCAGCACCATGCGCACATGATCCCCAGGGGACTCCCGGGGGAGGGAAACATCCTGGTTTACGACAACGGCGGATGGGCCGGGTACGGCGCGCCCAACCCCGGTTCCGCCATGGGCATCAAGAACGCCTTGCGGGATTTTTCGCGAGTGCTGGAGTTCGATCCGGTCACACTCGAGATCGTCTGGCAGCACACCCCCAAGGAAGCAGGGCTGGTCCACCCCACGGACAGCAACCGTTATTACAGCCCTTTCATCAGCTCGGCCCAGCGGTTGCCCAACGGCAACACTCTGATCACCGAAGGATCGGGAGGACGGATCATCGAGGTCACTCCGGGGCATGAGCTCGTGTGGGAATACATCAGTCCCTACTGGGGCTCCATGATGCACATGAACATGGTTTATCGGGCTTACCGTGTGCCCTACGAGTGGGTGCCCCAGCTGAATCGACCCAAGCAAACCCCCATCCGGCCGATCGATGTGACCGCCTTCCGCGTTCCCGGCGCCGCGCCGCCCGGTCACAAACAGGTGACCGCGGTGGAAGGGGTTCGGCCGTACCAGGGCGATGCGGCCTTGTGCGTGCAGATCGACGTGCCCAAGTGAAGTCTCCCTGTGCCCGCGCACAGGGGCAGGTCCTGTTCACTACGTATCGATAGGAGGATACAAAATGAGAAAGCACTTTCATCAATCGGTTTTCATGATTCTCATAGGCGCAATCGCGGTTCTTTGCCTCGCGGTCCCTGGGTGGTCTGCGGACAAGTTCGAGCTCAAGTTTGCATGTGAGTATATGGACAGACACCCCACATCCATAAACGCCTTTCTTCCCTGGATCAAGAAAATGGGAGAACTGAGCCAGGGCAGGCTCCAGATCCAGTTCTACAATCCCAATGCCGTCTGCCCGTCGAAAGAAACCTATTCAAGCACTGTGGCAGGGGCGGTGGACATCGGTGCCTCCGGAACGATCTGGAACCCCGGCAAGTTCAACCTCTCTGAGATCACCGAGTTGCCTTTTCTCTTCAATGGAGCGGAGGCCGGAAGCCTCACCATGTGGGAGCTCTACAAGCGATTCCCCGAGTGGAGGGAGGA
Organism: Deltaproteobacteria bacterium HGW-Deltaproteobacteria-15; assembly: GCA_002840535.1. Classification (GTDB taxonomy): domain Bacteria; phylum Desulfobacterota; class DSM-4660; order Desulfatiglandales; family HGW-15; genus HGW-15. The sequence continues at coordinate 69,340 of PHBH01000004.1, forward strand.
GTCCAGGGAAGTCCAAATGCTGTGGCAGTGGACGAGCGCGCTCTTCCAGCTTCACACCGTGAAAAAGCCGGTCCGCACCCTGGAAGATTTCAAGGGTCTAAAGATTATTTCGTGGACCGCGCCCATGAACAACATGATCCGTTTGCTCGGTGCGAACGCGGTGGATGGGAAACCTACAGACACCTATCTGGCCCTGGAGCGGGGCATGGCGGACGGGGTCATCTGTCCCCTTGCACCCATGCGGTCATTCAAGATCACGGATGCCGCCAAGCACCACACCATTATCGACCTTTCAGCCAGCGGTTTCTGGGCAGGGATGAACCAGGCCAAATGGAACAGCCTGCCGCCGGACCTCCAGAAAATCATCGAGGAGAATGTCGGCGACAAGATGGCTCAACTGAGCGGCAGAACCCTGGACGAGGGCGCCATCCAGGATTCCAAATGGATGAAGGAGCAGAAGCACAGCTTCTACGTCCTGAGTCCTGCAGAGAAGGAAAAGTGGAAGGAAAAGCTGAAACCCGTCACCGAAGAGTGGCTCAAAAAGATGGAGCAGAAGGGCTACAAGAACGTCAGGGAAATCCATGAAGCGACGGTCAGCATGGGCAAGGAATACAGTGCAAAGACAAAAGGCGGTTATGCGGAGTAAGAGAACGGCACCCCTGCCCGGGCTTCGTCCCTCGCGGGAAAGAGTTCGGGCAGGGATTGCGTGAAGCTTTTTTACACAGCAAAATAGAAGCGTACGAAACGGGCAATGCAGGAGGGATTTCCCATGTCTTCAGGATCTTTCGCCTCGGCAGCGGCAACTCTGGAACAAGGATCTTTCGCCCCGGCAGCGGCAACTCTGGAAAAGGGGGTGGGTCAGGCATCCAGATTCTTCAATTACATTGGCTGTGCGGCCCTCTGCATCATGCCCATCCCGGTGGTTGTGGATGTCTTCCTCAGATATGCCTTTTCCTATTCCATTCCGGGGGGAATCGAACTGCAGGAATTCCTGATGCTGATCCTCGTGTTTTTCGGCCTTGCTTACGTGGAGATGGAGGGAGGGGGACACATCCAGATCGACCTTGTGGTTGGGAAGCTCAAGGGCCGCGCCCGGAACGGCGCCGAAACCTTCGTCTATCTCATTTCCTTCCTGATCGTGCTGCTCGTCTCCTCCCAGCTCGTGAGCCAGGGCATCAAGAGACTCCAGGGCAACGAAATCAGCAAGTCCCTGGAGCTCCCGATCTGGGCGTTCTGGTTTCTGGCCGCCATGGCCTCCTTTCTGCTGGCCCTGGTTCTGCTCGTTCACCTGCTGAAGGTCCTCGGGCGTGCGTCCCGACAAGGTGGGTGGGGGTGGTCTGTTCTGACAGGTGTGGCGGCCTGCATTCTGGTTCTCGGTCCCATGGCGGGATTCAGACCATCCGGGCTCAGCTCGGCCACCTGCGGAATCCTCGGAATGGCTTTTCTCTTTGCCATCCTCTTCCTGGGAGTGCCCATCGGGTTCGGCATGGCCATCACGGGTTTCCTCGGCATGATCGTGCTCAACAAGTCTCTCCCCCCCTCCCTGGCCATGCTTGGCATCGGTCCCTATGACACCGGGGCTTCTTACATGCTCACGGTGGTGCCCCTCTTCATCCTCATGGGGGAGCTGGCCTTTCACTCCGGGATCAGCAACGATCTTTTCGAGGCGGCCAACAAGTGGTTCGGCCGCGTGCGGGGCGGCATTGCCATGTCTGCGGTGGCAGGGTGCGCCGGCTTTGCGGCGGTCTGCGGCGACAGCCTGGCCACGGCCGTCACCCTGGGGTCCATCGCCATCCCGGAGATGAAGAAGAAGAATTACGATATGTCCCTGGCGACCGGCTCCCTGGCCGCCGGGGGTACCCTGGGCATCATGATCCCGCCGAGCGTGGGGTTCATCTTCTACGCCATCGTGACCGAGGAATCGATCGGAAAGCTCTTTATCGCAGGCATCATTCCCGGCATCGCGCTGGCGCTTCTCTTCATCGCCTACATCGCGATCATCGCCCGGTTGAGGCCCCAACTGGCGCCCCAGGGCGATCCCGTCAGCTTCAGGGAAAAACTCATTTCCATCAAAGGGATCCTGGGCATGCTGATTCTCTTCGTCGTGATCCTCGGGGGGATCTTGAGCGGCCTCTTCAGTGCCATTGAGGGCGGTGCGGTCGGTGCGGTCGGGGCCTTCCTCTATGCCCTCGGGAAACGACGCGTGAGCCGGGATATGCTGCTCGCATCTCTCAAGAGCACCCTCAACATCACCTGCAAGCTGCTCCTGATCCTCATGGGCGTGGGCATCCTGGGATATTTCCTGGCAGGCACCAGGCTCCCCTTTTTCCTGGCGGATTCTATCAGCGGGCTGGGGGTAAACCGTTATGTCGTCTTTGCATGCGTGATTGGGTTCTTCCTCATCCTGGGGTGTTTGCTGAACGTCATCCCCATGATCCTGCTGGTGCTCCCTACCATTTTCCCGATGATCACGGCTCTGGGCTTTGACCCGATCTGGTTCGGCGTGGTGACCGTTCTCACGATGGAGGCAGGCCAGATCACCCCGCCCATCGGGGTGAACGTCTTTGCCATATCCACCTCTTCCGGGGTGCCCATGTTCACGGTCTTCAGGGGAATCTTTCCGTTCTTCATGTGTATGATTCTCCTGGTCATACTCATGACCCTTTTTCCGCAAATGGCAACCTGGCTGCCTACGGTGTTTTTCTGATGGCTCGAACCGGCGCTTCCAATGGATGTCTGAGGTCGATCACGGAACCGGTCTCGGGAAACGCGGTTTGAGTGGAAAAAAGGGTTAAGATTCGCTTCTCTTTTTATTTGGTTCACCCTGAAAGAGATGTTCGAGAAAATCGGGAGGGAGGAGCACATTTGTCAATTTCCATCCGAGCCCTGAGCGGTCAAACACGAGGCGAATCTCAGCATCATCGAGCGGCGGCAGATATGAAAAGGTCGACAAAGAGTGGTACCTTGAACGGCCTTCCCGCCATATGACAATTGCGTCTCCCAGTAAGCCTGCGGATTCATCTTTGAACTCATTGAACTTGTCGGAATTATGAATAAAGGCGATGGCTGCTTCGGGGGTCACGATGGCATCCATCATCAAATCCACTATTTTTGATCCGAACATCTTTCCAATCGCTGAAAAAGGTTTGTCCTTCAATTCAGTTGCGGCACCTTTCATGATGGAACCGTTGAGTTGAGCTTTCAGATTCTGCCGCAATGTTGAAAACTCAACGTGCGCCCGAAGTTTTTCTGTGTCTTTGTCCGATACGGCATCTCTGATGTTGACCATTGTGAAATATGGCGAGAGCCAGAGGTATCCTGAAAAGAGAAGGAAGAGAAATAAGGAAATCAGAAGAAACGGCCGTTTCATTGAGTGCGCTCCCTGATGATGTAACTTCCCGATTTCTCGTCCCGCTCCAGCTCGAGGATGCCGCGAGTTTGCGCTTCCTCCAGCAATTGGCCGAAGGATCTAAAGCCGTAATAGCTTTCGTTGAAGCTCGGCCTGCGGCGCTTCAGGGTTTGCTTGATCATGGAGGCCCAGATCTTTTCCCCCTCCCCGCGTTCTTCGACCAATGCGTCGTACGTCTCGGTGACCAAATCCAGTGCCTCCTGTTTCTTGTCTCCGGGAGGCTTGGGCATCTTTGGGTCCACTCCCCTGGCAGGCTTGCGGCGGGGCTTTGCAGCAGGGGACGGCTGAGGCCGCACGAGGTCGTCGTAAAAAATGAACTCGTCGCAGTTCGCGATCAACAGGTCCGACGTCGAGTTCTTCACGCCGACACCGATGACCGTCTTGTCGTTTTCACGCAATTTGCTGACCAGTGGGGAGAAATCGGAGTCTCCGCTGATGATGACGAAGGTGTCCACGTGTCCTTTTGTGTAGCAAAGGTCCAGAGCATCTACAACCATACGGATATCGGCCGAGTTCTTGCCCGACTGGCGCACATGAGGGATCTCGATCAACTCGAAGGAGGATTCATGCATTGCCGCCTTGAATTCCTTGTAGCGGGCCCAGTCGCAGTACGCCTTTTTGACCACGATGTTCCCTTTGAGAAGAAGACGCTCGATCACCTTGCCGATGTCGAATTGTGCATAGTTGGCGTCGCGGACACCCAAGGCGATGTTTTCGAAGTCACAGAAAAGGGCCATGTTCCTGGTTTCAGCCCGCTGTGTCATGAGCATGGATCCTCCTGCAAAGGGTTCTCCTCTTCATCTCCCCCGTTCTCCCATCAGAATGAACGGGAAACAGCTCCCCTCAGGCAGGGAGTGCTACTCCATTCTCCTGTCTCTCATTTTTTTGCGGTTTTCAATCTCTTCAGCAAAGAGATCGAGGCACAGAGGACAGGGAGAACGATTAATGTCGACATACTGGCATTCAAGCTGATTGCATTGCACAAACAGATTGCTCTTTGATTGAAGGCTGAGGGAAGGTTTATTCTTCAGGGCAATTTCAACATCTTCAGATACAACGGTGCAAAAATAATTTGTTTTTCTACGGTCTGCCAATGGCTTTCTCCTCCCTTTCAGCTACGCTGATCCTTCACATGGGTTGTCGTAACCTCCGGCGGCTTGTCTGCCGGCTCACATCAAATGGCGTTTTACTCAGCATAACACGCTGAACGCAGGAACCCATAGTAAATCATTGAGACCGGCAAACCCTGAACGGGTCCTGAGGAGAGCAATTCCGGAGAACAGATGTGAGCCCTGGAAGACAGCGACGATTTTCGTCGGTTCCCAGCCGCTATTTTACGATCTTTCCTTGACCCGGTTCACAGGTAAATTCACGACAAAAATCGATCCCTGACCGGGCGTGCTCTTTGCTGTGATTCTGCCTTTATGGTTCTCGACCACCTTTGCGCAAATGGCTAAACCCATTCCGATTCCATTGTATTCGCCATTGCCGTGGAGACGCTGGAACGGTTTGAATATGAGGTCCAGGAATTTTTCATCAAAGCCGATCCCATTGTCATTGAAGAATAGTTCGCATTCCCTGCTTTGCGAGCGGCAGTCGGCGTGGATCTTAATTATGGGCTGAATGCCCTGCCGGCGGAACTTGAGTGCGTTTTCGAGAAGAAGTTGGAGGAGCTGTTTCATCTGTCCGGCGTCGGCTTCGATCTCGGGCAAATCCCCGATCTCCACCAAGGCCCCCGTCTCTCTGACCTGGAGCTCGAAATCTGAAACCACTTCTCTCGCAATCCGGTTCAAGTCGATCCGCCCGAAGGGCCCTGTCCTGGAGGTCAGCCGGGAGTATTTTATCAGGGATTGGAGCACGTCCCGCATCCTCGTGGCGGTCTCATGCATGCGTTCGATATAACCGCGTCCCTGGTCATTGACTGAATCAAAAAATTTGGTCCTTAGCAAATCACTGAACGTCTGGATTTTCCTCAGGGGTTCCTGGAGATCATGGGCCGCAGCGAAGGTGAAGTTCTGCAGTTCCTGGTTTCTACGCTCCAGCTCAGCCGTTCGTTCCTGCACACGGAGCTCCAGTTCGTGATGGGATCTCTGGAGGACTTCCTCCGCACGTTTTCGATCAGTGATGTCGCGGTCGATTCCGCGGTAACCCAGGAGATTCCCCCGTCCATCAAGCCTGGGCACACAGCTGGTTTCGAGAACCACCCTGCGGCCATCCTTCCGGATATTTACATTCTCGAGGCCGATGCAACCCTCAGCCCCCTTAACAATCTCGGAAAACAGCGCCTTGAGACGGTCGGATTCGTCCGGAGGCATGAACTCGAATGGTTTTCGGCCGAGGACTTCTTCCGGTTCGTAGCCGAGAAGATCGCGGACCCGGGGACTGGCATATGTGTAAACGCCGTCGGAGTCCGCCTCCCAGATCCAGTCGCTCGTGGTTTCAACGAGTGAGCGGAACTTCTCCTCGCTCTCTCGCAGTGCCTCCTCCACTCGCTTGCGTTCGGTGATATCATAAGCCACTACCAGAGACCCGGTAATCCTCCCCTCTTCGTAAACAAAAGCATTATTCAGGACAGTCCAGAGTTTACGACCATCTTTAGCGGTAATTTTGTATTCTGCAGTTTCATCCACTTTCTCCCCCGCCAGGCTCTTCCTGATCCTTTCCATGAGGGTCCTCTTCCCATCCTCGTCAAGGAGGTCGAGCGGGTTCATGCAAAGAAGCTCTTCCTCAGTGTAGCCGAGGACCCGGCAAATGACATCGTTTACGCTCTTGAGTCTTCTGTTTGCAAAATCGACTTCATAAATGCCGGTCGGCGAGTGTTTGAGAAGGTGGCGGTATTTTTCTTCACTTGCTTTGAGTGCCTTCTCCGCCCGCTTTCGCAGTGCTTCCTCGACCTGCCTGCAACTGCTGACTTCTCCCTGCAAGTCCATGACTTGCTGTTCTAATTCTTCGTAGGTCGGCCTTGATGACATGGAAGCCTCGTAAACATGGCTCTAATGTGGGGACGTAAACTGATTCTGCTGAGCTGGTCGAGCCCGGCAGCCACGCGAAAAAGAGTATACCCAAGAGAAGAGCTGGGAACAACACTTAGCCGGATCCTTAAACGGATCGCTTAGCTTTGCAGGAATGGTCCATTTTCACCGTATAGATGTTTAATTCACCTTCCCTGGCGGCCCAATTCTTTGGCTGTATGCGCAAATACAGGTTCCACCCCATTGTCTCGGTACAGCGCCGTATTACACTCGCATTCCTTGGCAGCTTGTGAAAAAGCTATGTTCCAGAAAAAAGTTTCATTGGTGTCCTGCCCCGAACTCTCACGCAAGAAAGCCGCCTCACCTCAACGAGAATCTGGCGTTACGGATAGATGCCGCTTCACGAGTGCCTGAGACAACTTCCCATAGCCATCTCCTGAACATGACTGAAAAGATGCCATCCCTGGGCACAAAAAAAGGAATGGGAATGAAAAATAATCACTCACCAAAAAGATTAGTACAAAATCTGGAGCTTGCAGAGATGATCGACTCGCAAGCCGTCCAGTCGATGATGGATGACTTCTATCGTGTTGCCCGTATCCCTCTGAGCATCATTGACCTCAGAGGGAAGGTGTTGGTCTGCGTGGGGTGGCAGGATATCTGCGTTAGATATCACAGAGCTCATCCTGAAACCTGTAAACACTGCATAGAAAGCGACATACGACTGTCCGCAGGTATTTCCCAGGGAGAATTCAGGCTGTACAAGTGCCTGAACAATATGTGGGACATTGCGACACCACTTTTCGTTTGCGGAAAGCACGTCGGCAACGTCTTTTCAGGACAATTCTTCTTTGATGATGAGCCAATCGAGTATGATCTTTTCAGGTCGCAAGCCAGGAAGTACGGCTTTGATGAAAATGGATACATGGCGGCTCTTGAATCGGTTCCTCGGCTGAGGAGAAGCCAGGTTGAAGCAGGCATGTCCTTTTTCATCAAGATCGTTGACGTCATCACAAACGCAAGTTACGACAATTACAAGCGTGCCCAGTCCCTGGCTGAGCGAGATGCTTTAATGGTCTCCCTCAGGGAAAGCAGGAAGGATCTGAACCGAGCCCAGGCAGTAGCCCTTACCGGCAGCTGGCGGATGAATGTCGGCCGAAACGAACTCACCTGGTCTGAGGAGACCTACAGGATTTTCGGAATACCGGAAGGTACGCCGCTCACATACGAAAAGTTTCTCAATTTCGTCCATCCGGAGGATCGGGAGTATGTTGACCGGGAATGGTCCGCGGCTCTTCGTGGTAAACCCTACGAAATCGAACACCGGATAATTGTCGGCGATACGATGAAGTGGGTGCGCGAAAAGGCCGAATTGGAGTTTGACAAGGAAGGGTTGCTGCTTGGCGGGTTCGGGACCGTCCAGGACATTACCGAACGAAAACTGGCGGAAGCCAACCGAGCACTGCTGGCAGACACCTTGCGAATTCTCAACCGTGGAGGCGACCTGCACCTGCGGATAGCCGAGGCGCTCGGCTTGATCCGGGATACGACCGGGTTTGACGCGGTGGGTCTGCGGCTGCGCATGGGTGATGACTGCCCTTATTTCGAACATAAGGGTTTTTCCGAGGAGTTTCTGCGGGAGGAGAATTCCCTCTGCGTGAAGAGGTTGGACGGGAAGATCCTATACGACGCGGAGGGCCGGGCTGTGCTCGAATGTGCCTGTGGCCTGATCCTTTCGGGGCTGGCTGATCCAAGCATTTCGTGTTTCACCGAGGGCGGAAGCTTCTGGACGAATAGGTCGCACGAGCTGCTCGCCCTGCCGCGGGAGGCCGGCCCGCGGACCAATCCCCGCAACCGCTGCATTCATGCGGGTTACGAATCCGTGGGGCTGTTCCCGGTGCGATCGGGGAGAGAGATTATCGGTCTTTTGCAGTTGAACGGGCGCAGGGCTGGTCGCTTTACTCCCGAGCTGATCGCATTTTACGAAACCCTCGCGCAGAACATCGGGCTTGCCCTGCAACGCACCATGGCCGAGGAGTCGCTGCGTGAAAGCGAGGAAAAATACAAGAACCTCTACGATGAAGCGCCGGTGGGCTACGTCGAGTTGGACAGCGAAGGGCGAATTGACAGGGTCAACAGGAAAATGGAGGAAATGCTGGGCTATGCCGCCGAAGAGATGATTGGTGAGCCTATGTGGAACTTCGTAGTTGAAAAGAGTGAGGCCGAGGAGGCAATCAGGGCGAAACTCTCGGGCTATGAACTTCCCAGCGATGCGTTGGAGAGGAGCTATAAACGGAAAGACGGCCCGCCCATTCCCGTCCTCATCAAAGACCGAGTTGCGAGGAACAGTGAGGGCAGGGTTACTCGGATCCGGGTGACCGTCCAGGACATCACTGAGCGCAAGCAAATGGAAGAGGATCTGCGGCGGTCACGTGACGAACTGGAACTGCATGTCAGGGAGCGCACCGCCGAGCTGGAGATCAAGAACCGGGAGCTTCAGGAGTTCACCTACATTGCCTCCCACGATCTAAGTGAGCCTCTGCGAAAGGTTGAGACCTTCGGGAATCTCCTGATGGCAAAGAAAGCCGATTGGCTCGATGACGAAGGAAAGGACTTCATCTCACGAATGACCGGGGCGGCCACCCGCATGAAGGAGCTTATCGACGCTCTGCTCAGGTATTCACGAGTTGAGACGCAGGGGCGCGATCCTGTACCGGTTAACCTGAACAACATCGCCCAGACGGTCGCCTCCGATCTGGAGGTCTCCATAAAAAAAATAGGAGCACACGTGGAAATCGGCCCCCTTCCGATCATAAATGGGGATCCATACCAGTTGCGGCAGTTGTTTCAGAATCTCTTGTCCAATTCACTCAAATACTGCCGCTCGGAGGTAAAAACGCTGGTCAAAATCCACGGAGACGAACAGGGCGGGATGTGCACGATTTCGGTTGAGGATAATGGAATCGGGTTCGATGAGAAGTACCTGGAGAAAATCTTTCAGCCCTTTCAGCGTCTTCACGGAAGGAATGAGTACCCCGGAATAGGAATAGGTCTTGCTGCCTGTAAAAAGATTGTCGAGCGCCACGGGGGGACGATCACCGCCAGCAGCATCCCGGGGAAAGGATCGATTTTCATCGTCACTTTGCCTGTGGACGGAACAAAAGCGACGAACAACTGGAAGTGAAGGTTACGCACCCTGTTTCTGGGGCCTCCCGCTTGACTGAATCCCCCTGCTTGACAATCCAGTCAAGGAGCCGGATTTGGTCAAGCGGTAATCAGTTTATCGACGAAAACCCTTCTGAAACCCAGGATCTACTCTTCCTCGGCCTGTTTGAGAGCGCTTCTTACAATGTCGTCGTGAATCCAGTAGCCGGCGCTCCGCATCCCCTGAAGTGCGGCTCGGACGTTGGAAATGAGTCCCAGATGCTTGGCCTCGACAAGGATTCGTGCTGACCCCACTACACGAACCCCGTAAATCTCCCTGGCAATCTTCCTCGCCTTTCTTTCATCGATCAGGACGAAATCAGCGCCTTTCTCCCGGGCCAGCTGGATGACGGATGCTTCTCCCTTGTCGAGAAGGGTCCCGAGAAGAGGCTCAACCGCGGCTTCGGGAGACAGCACCCTGATCCATGTGGCTTTCCTGTAGGCCACCAGACCAGTGAAGTCTTTTCCACCCTCTAAGATTTCATTGTGCACATCTTCCGGCAGGATCACCTCTTCGAAGATCTCCTTGAGGATCTCCAGATGGTCGATTGCACTCAGTGCGATAATGGGTCCCGTATTGGAGACGAGCTTGCCCTTCATGACAGCGAGTCCTTGAACTCGGCCTCGATTTCCTCGCGATCCCACTCCACGGTGGAGGCCCCATATCGGTGGCAGTTCAAGAGAAACGTGACCCGAGGCATCCCCGCCAAGACAGCCGCTTGTCCCGAAGAAAGCCGTCCAATTTCATAAAGTTTGACGGCCAGGGCTAACCTTGCCTCCTCTTCAAAGGACTCAGGCGATACGTTGAGCGCAGCCGGGATGGATTCCGGGTACTCGATTTGTATGGTCTTCATACTTGACTCCTATCGTCTGCTCATCTCTATTGAATTTTGCCAAAGATTCCTTGAAGAAGCAAATAATTTGGTTACCCTCCTGCGCTCACCCAGATCAGGCCGTCCACGTGGTTGCCCAGCTCAACGAGGGCCTCGTAGCAGAGGCGGGCGGTTGTGATGTTTTTCCTCAGGCGGAGCATGAAGCACCCCACGAACGCCCCGGGGGAGGTGCTCTTCTCGCATATCCTCTTGAAAGACTGGAGCAACCTCCCGGTTGCGATTCTTTCGTTCTTATGTCATCCAATGCGGCGGAGTCGAGATTGTTGTGCCCAGCCATGTAGATCATGACCGTCCATTTCGCCTTCATTACCCGTCTCCTTCCTTTGGCCCCTCACTCTTAACCTTGGCGGCTGAGCCTTTGTCCCTGAGTTCGAATCCACCCAATGGCAGTGCCTTTAAGAGGGAAGTCCGCTGAGCGTCATCTGGAAAGACTGACTCGTCATGACGAGTGGACGCTTGCATTGAAGGGCTGCAACAGTTCGGCATACATCCGCTGACTCTTGCTCGGCTGTTGGAGCAGCAGTTAGCAAATGAACTGAACAAAAGGCCCCTGCTCGATCGATCCGAGCACGGGGCCTTTGGTCTTAACCCATGTCACCGCTGTTTTCGTTTTCTAATCACGACCTTTCCGATGACTATAAGGAAAATTGCGGGGATGACGAACCAGCCCGATAGATGTTTTGCCGCAGCTCCCGCAGCTAAGAACAAAATCACCACAAGTAGAAACAACGCAATAGGACGCAGTATGTGAAGGATATATCGTCCCCATTTGCCTTCTCTAGCATATTGAGCGAGCCGCTCTTCGTGTTCTTTGAACCAGTCTGTCTTCATCCTCTCGCCCCCTTCCCCGCGTGACCGCTCTTGGGTTTCAACGAAATCCATAGGCCACCATCCAGCATGCCACCAATGAGCCAATCAACTTCCAGCTTGATAGCATCACCTGTATTGTCTTGGGGGCAATGAGCTTTATTCATGCTGTAGATCAGACCATGGCAGAAAGCGTCAATGTGGGCGAAATCGATTTTGTAGACCATGCCGCTGTCCAACAGGTCCTTTACATAACGATCCGTCTCCTGATCGTCCATGCTGCACACAGCAGCAATATCCCGGTTGAACACTGCATCGAATTTCTCCGCAAACGCTTTCGGCCCTCCCTGAAATTTGGCCCTAAGAGAATTCATCTTGATCACGAGGGCGGTACAGACGCAGAAAATCTTCTCGTCCTCGCTAAAGACTAACCGCAGATTATCCATAGTTCTTCCCTTCCTGTCTCGGCAGTTACCCTGCCGGGCATTTTAGCAACGTTGTTTAACGTGGGGTGCAAGCATCCCCAAATCAGCCCACGGTGATTGATCATTTAGGAAGGGTAAGGAGGAGCCCTTTGGCTGGAAATAGAAAACCTCGCGCAAAGGCGAGGTCCATGCTCAAGTATGGTTTTCATCATGGTTCCCTTGCGGGCTGGCATTGGCACCTTGCTCAACAGGTTGCCGGACGGTCACAGGGCCAGATCCCTCGCGCCTCTCTACATGCAAATGTCCTTATAGACACAAGTATCCTAGTACAACAGCTTCGCTGCCTGCAAGGACAAAAAGCGGGGCGGAGCGCGGGGAGAATGCATATCCCTAGGTGCTCGAAGGAGCAGCACCAAACTGTTACGGTTTACAAGGCATCTAACGCAAAAAGTTGACAAATGAATGTATTAACGTAATCTGAACAGGGTTGACTTCATCACTGCTTGAGGACTGATGGAGGGCAAGCCAGAAATTGGACTGAGGAAAAAAGAATGAAACTTGATCCATCGTTAGCTCTGGCTCTAGCAGTACACGCAAACAGGGGCATTTACGCTTTGCTTCTTGGCTCGGGCATTTCGCGGTCGGCCGGGATACCAACCGGCTGGGAAGTCGTTATCGACTTAATTCGTCGTGTTGCCGCCCTGGAGAACCAAGATCCAGGAATGGAAGCCCTGAAGTGGTACCGCAGCAAATACAGGAAAGATCCAAGCTATTCGGAGCTGCTACAGGCGCTCGCGCCGACACAATCAGAACGCACATCGCTTTTAAAAGGTTTTTTCGAGCCGACGGAGAAAGATAGAGAGTCGGGCTTGAAGATCCCTACGAACGCGCACTTATCCATCGCTCGGCTTGTCAGACGCGGCTATGTCAGGGTTATCGTAACCACAAATTTCGACCGACTCATGGAGCGGGCCTTGGAGGCAGAAGGCATCAGTCCCGCTGTAGTGTACACACCAGATCAAATCGCGGGTATGATGCCGTTGCAGCATACGGAATGCCTCATTATCAAGGTTCATGGGGACTATTTAGACATACGAATAAAGAACACGATAGATGAACTGGCCAAGTATGACGAGGAGACCAATAGTCTTCTGGATCGGATTTTTTCTGAGTATGGTCTTATCGTTTGCGGCTGGTCGGGAGACTGGGATGTAGCGCTTTCCGATGCGATCATGCGAAATACCCGGCACCGATTCTCGACCTTCTGGATGACCCACAGTGAGCTGAGCCAAAGAGCTGTTGACCTTGTAAAGCACCGCGATGCGATTACTATCCAGATCTCGTCAGCAGATAGCGCCTTCGTGGAAATGGAAGACCGAATCGATGCCTTGGACAAACAGAAGATTAGTGATCCGCGCTCGCCTCGTATCGCTCTGGCAACGATGAAAAAATATCTCGCGGAAGAGAAATACCATATCATGCTGCATGATTTCGTAGTCAAAGAAATGGAAGAAGCGAAGAAGAAGGTTGCCTTAGATGCCATGCCTCTCAGTTCGCCAAAACCAGACAAGATTTCATATTCGGCACGCGTATACCAGGTAGAGACTGCATGCGCATCATTAGTGCCAATGGTGGCCGCCGGAGTGTACTGGGGAGAAGACAAGCTGATCAGCCTCTGGAAAAGATGTGTGGAAAGATTGGCGGCTACGGAACTCAGATCGGGCCAATCTTACAAATGTTGGTCTGAACTACGGTTTTACCCCGCTACCCTCGTCGTATACGCAGGCTGCATTAGTGCGATGATCCGTAATCGTTTCCAATTTTTCAAGGCCCTTCTTGTCGATACAAGGGTGTCGGGATTTGCTGACAAACCTCTCCCAGTTGTGGCCGTGATCGGCAGCTCCTTTTGCCTGAGTGGCGATTTAGCGCAATCACTTCACGGCGAAAAGAGCAACTTTAAAACTCCCGGAAGCGACTGGATCGTAGCCCGAATCCAACCAATGATCTCAGATGTTATCGGCCAAGATGTTGCCTTCGAGGATCTGTTTGACAGTGTTGAGTTCACCATCAGTCTTATTGCTGTTGACACTGGGTACTACCCTATATGGGGGCGATTTGGGTGGCGAAAAGGAGGAATTAGAGGCCCCTCATTGAGCAATCAGTTAATATTGCAGCTGATGAAGGAGGGTGAAAGTCATCCTTTGCTTGCCGCTGGTTTATTCGGGAGAGATGTGGAGCGCGCTAAGAAAGCGGCAGAAAGAATAGCTAGGTTGGAGGAAGATCTATCTTTTTGACCTATCGTCGATTCTCATTCACCTACCGCTCTTCAGCATGAGTTTTGTCATGACAACTCGTACAGAGAGTCTTCAGGTTCGCTTCCACGTTCTTGCCGCCTTTCACATGATGAACAATATGATGCAACTCAAGATGCCGGGGGTCCGACGGGTTCCACTCCTCGTGTGACCAGCCGCACTCTCTGCACTTATACCCGTCCCTCCGAAGTACTTCCCGGCGCACCTCGTCTTTTATATTGCGGTCATGCTCAGGGCTTTGGCGGTCAGCAAGCAGAACGTAAACGCCTATCCAGAGGTCCGGCCTCCCGGTGGTTTTCGTCGCTACCGGCCAGCCGAACTCCGTGCGCAATTCACGAACCCGCCGCGCCCATTCGGTCTTAATTGCCCGCGACATGCGGAACTCATCGCTAGTCCCGACGCCCCTACCATTGCAATCATCAACTCAGCAGCTTGCACAATTGTTGAGATCACTTTTAGAATTCAAGATCACCATCTTCTTTGTCGAGGACGATGGCCAGTGCCAAAGCATTTCGAAGCATGAAAGCGCCGTATTCATTAGCGAGACTGATAATTGTGCGAGCACCACGGTCCGTCCAATCATGATCCTTGCACATTGTTCGCGCCAGTTGTTCAGGAGCAACTTTTCTCACAGGCTGTCTAGCCGCAGAATTGACAATGGAATCGTACTCAGATATGGCTGACTGGAGTAATGCAGTCTGATCGATCATATTGTTCTCCGCTTTATTATTGCTGAAAACGGTTCGTGTGATGCCAGTGAAGGTACTCTCCAGCTGGCAGAAAACGATGAGGTCTCCTGATCGGCTGATTATGGTAGCGGCACAGCAACTCTTCATCTACACGGCTCTTTGATTCGGTGATCCTAGATGAAAAGCGAATGATCAGTTCGGTGGTTACCGTCATCAAACCGGCCTCGAAAAGGCGGTCAAAGGTAGCACTGAAGCATAAGCCATTCGTCGGGTCGGTCCGAAACCGCTCATCTTCGCTCCACGGGATTATATGGCTAGCGATGAGACATTCCGGGATCGCAAGCCCAGTGATGCAGCATTTCGCCGCATAGCTGCTTAAGATAGCCTCCCGAAAGAAGCTCTGGTGCACGCGTTGCTTGGTCAAGCGAATAGTCTCGGACGGCCCGGATGGTTGCCGAAAAAGAAGGGGCGTGCCAACTGCATTTCGCATCTTCATGCGAATCTCATTGGCCGCCCAGACAAGTCCGTTCCAGTCTGCATGGAACTCATCCCACACCTGGCGATCCAGTTTACTTGTATGGGTAAGGCCCGAAATCTCCTTTCGACAAAGCTCAGGATCGAACGCCCCAAAATTTCCCAATTTTCTTGCTACAGAAGCGGGCGTTCTTCCGAGAAGGCGTGCGAGTTCTTGAACGGCCGGATTGTTGGCCTTCGTGCGTTGGAAAGGAATACGGCAGTAAAGCTCGAACGCCAGGATAGATTCCTCCCGAATCCAGGGAGCGCCGTAGGTTAATCTATTCGGTTCATGTGCCACGCGGCTTCCGCCAATCTTGCGAAATTCTCACAAAGATTACGGTGCTTAGTATTTGGGGATCAGAGCATGTTTGTCCCGCGATCAAAGGCTGGCGGCAGATCTGAAGAACGCCCTAATTCGTCTTACAAAGGATGCTTTCCGCCGCCTTGAACCAGATGGGCTTCGGCCGTCCCAGCAACTTCACCATTCGCAAAAATTCCTAGAATCTGAAAGGACGTTTTCCATACCGGCATTCATTCATGGTACTACTTTGCCGAAATAGGGATATAGTCTGTAAAATTTCTCATATTGCTCCATCTTTCTTCTGCTCGCCTCTTTCGATCCATCGCCTTCGATAAGATACCCAAGCCTCTTTATGGCTGCTTTCCCATCTGAAGATTGGGTTGGCAGTATCCTGTCTAGATGCAGTCTTTCTTTTGTCGTGAGACTTGGCACGTCAATTTCGTTTATCTTCTCAAAATCCTCCGAAAAGTAATCGCAGTGATCTCGAAAATGCTGCACGAGCAAGTCGTAGTCAGCCTCCAGACAAATCAAACCTGTTATGCTTAGCATTATCGTACCGTCAGAGTACTTGACAGTATGTAGGGGCAGGAATTTCTTTGGATGGGTGCACGAGCCTTCTAAAACCGCCCTTATCATTCTGGCGAGTATGCGAGGGAACCCATCGAGTGAAAAATCTCCCCAACCAAACCACTCTGAAGGGAACACAACCCCATCAATAGCCATATCTGTCGAGTAAGAATGCCTGATGTTTTCGAAATCGGGTTTTTTCTTCGGCGGAACGCTGGGTGGATATCTAAATCCTGAAAGATGCAAACGCCTGGGGACAGGCGATTCAGCGCGCACTGTTGCACGTATTAAGCTCCCTGGTAAAGCCTTTCGAACAATATCGGCGACTTCGCCGAGGCACTCTCGGGTTAGATCTGTATAATCTGCCCACACGATCACCGGTTGGTCGCTGGGAAAACGCGTTGCAATGAAACTCCCAAGCGTGATTGGAAAACATTTCATCTTGCTTGAACAGATGTGGAACTGCTGTCGCTTACAGGTTTCTTGATCCACCTCAACGCACATAAGTTTCATCCGTGGAAAATGCTGCGATACAAGGCGAAAATCTTCCAGGAATGGGCCGCCTAATCCAACATATACGTGCCTGTGAAGTGGAGTCCGCAGTTCAAGAGTGCGCAGAATTTCAAGAAATATAAATCGATCGACAGCCTTGTTGGGTCGAAGATGATAGGCCGGGTGCCTCGCTTCGGATAAACGACTCATCCCTTCGCCTCCTCAAGCACGAGATCGAAACACCTTTCTCCAACTTCAGAAGGCTTCTTGTCTGGAGTTTCGAAAAGATGTTTGGATACCCGCCTGACGTCCTTTGTCGGTTTCTTGAAGCTAATCCGTTCTTCCTCCCGAGTCGATTTAGGCCTTGGGAGCACAGGTTTGTATTGTCTGCCCTCTATTGCCCCGCGTGTAGTCGTCATTCTTAACCTCGGAGACTGTTCGCGTAATTCACCAAGATCTACGATGCTGGTCCTTTGGAATTCACTGCGCGATGCACTTACCTGTTCCTTTGTTTTCCAAGCGTTCGTGTAGCTCGTAAAAAGCTTCATTCCTTCAATCATCTTGTCCCTCACATGCAAGTACAGCTCAGACTGAGCGTCAATGTTTCTCTTGGTCGTAGTAGTAGGCAACAGTACCGCGTCTTCAGAAGTGAAAACCACGATTCCAGAGATGGCTATGAATTGCATATGATATTGGGGTACGCCGGAAACACCCCATCCGGTAAGAGCGGACTTATCGCAGTAAAGAACAGTCCGATCATTGCACACGACTGACCAACCAGCATCCGCAGAAGAGTAACGCTCCTTATAATCCTCAAAACTCTCGTCCGCTTCTTCCTTGCTGGGAATGGTACGCGTGAATCCAACAGCTAGAAATACGTCTACGCCCTTGTGCCTGCCTTCCCATATGAAAGGGGCAATCGGGTGCATTTTAGAGGATTCATCCCCCGGCTTAGCAAAAAGAAGACGAATTTGCTTTGGGCGTACGGGCTCATCGTTTAGATGAACTGCAAAGCCCTTGCCGATTATGTATGCGTAATGGGTTGATAACGCCTCACGAAACGCCTCGATGAAAGTAGAGGAGGAGAACTCCTGCCGAACCCCATCACGCAAACCTCGCACCAAAATGGATGTTCCAAGCTCTTTGGCGGGTGTTATTTCCTTTACAGGTACATCCCAATCCGATTCGTTGGCCATCCAAGTGGGCGAGAAGTGGATACGATATGACGCGTCTTCCGCATGAGTTCGGATAGTGCAGTCGCTCCCTATCTTAAAGATCGCCCTCTTCATGCCTATGCCATATGTACCAATCGTTCGGCGGCCTTTGACAATTTCTTTCTTCAGCCGCCCTAAGCGGAACGCGTAGTCATGAAATTTCCAAGGAATCCCCCCGCAATTGTCCTGGATCTTGAACTCGTCTTTAGATAAATAAATCTTTGCCCAGTAACCAGTGTATGGCTTAGATTTTTTCAAGTTCTTTGCGGTCTCATTTCTCTGAACGCCATCGACACAATTATCCAGCAGATCTAGAATAGCATCACGAAGTTCGATATCCCGAGTAAGCATGTGCACAAAAAACGATTTGACCGGGTGGGCAGATACCGCCCCACTTATATTATTTGCCATTGCAGTTTCCCTCCCTGCGAACATGCGCGGCGACGATTCGCATAATGCTCTCTGCCAACACGGGGCTCACGCTATTGCCGATTTGCCGAAAGCTGTGCCACTTGGTCGCGTCGAACTGGAACCAGTCCGGGAATCCTTGCAAGCGGGCCGCTTCGCGAGGCGTGATAACGCGTGGTTGCGTGGGATGAATCGGACGTAACGCCTGAAAACTACCTCGATCCGGCCCGGTGCCCGCCCTCAACGTCGGACAGAATCCTTTACGTTCCAGCCGGACAGCACGTGAAATGCTGTCCACCGAGCCCTCTTTGAGTTTCGCAAACCTTTTAAGTACTGCTTTGGTATGTTTGGTCCCGAGGCATCCAGAGACTTGCCTCTCCTCTCTTAATCGTCTCAACGCCTCGGGGTCTCCAGTACCCGAGGTAAAATCGCAAAAAATGCTGTTCTGGTGCTTCCCTTTTCGAGATCTATTGAGACGCCTCCACCCTTCTGACTCTTTCTGCCATGATGGATCGATTTTTAGCGGCAGATCCAGCAAAGCCTCCTGAACAGACATTGGTTCGATATCCGGCGGGCGGAAATCGGCGACCGCCATCTCATTAAAATGTTCTCCTATGTAGCCGATGAAGAAGACCCTTTCACGGCTTGTTGCGGCCCCAAAATCTGAGGATTTCAGAATCATCGGCTCGATGTGGCGATAGCCCTCTAATCGTGCCAGTGCATTTTTTCTCAATGTTTCAAAAGGCGCATCGAGAATCCCAAGCACGTTCTCAGCCAAGTAAAACCACGGACGTATCTCTGCAACAATGCGGAAGAAATGATCAAATAAGGTGTTCCGTGCATCATCGATTGCACGATGTCCGATTCTGCTGAAGCCCTGACAAGGAGGGCCGCCAATAAGGCCATGCACCGTTCGCTTGCCAACCCCCGCAAGCTCAAGCAGCCGATCCCCGGCGAGCTGCGCAATATCTTGTTGGATGTGTTTACATTCAGGAAAGTTCTTACAGAAAACCTTGGCTGTCCGGGCATCGTTATCGACAGCAGCAAGTAAACGAAACCCAGCTTTTATGGCTCCGAGCGATAAGCCCCCGACACCGCTGAACAAATCAATCACGGCCAAACTGTCAAATGAGGTAGGGTCCAATTCCATATTCATCGGATTGAATTTGTTGATCTCACAAGCATTCGTCAAATCCTTTCTCAGAAAGTATTGCAAGCCTGCCGCTGCCCAGTAGCCATGACACGGCTAATTCTATATCGGCGGATTCAGCAAACGGCGGCTTCCGACGCCTTACTGCACATTCCCAAATTACTAATATCCGCCAGTTCTTTTGTAAGAGTTCGTTTCTGGTTTCTAGGTCGCGCCTCTTATTAGCCTCGATCTTTTGTTGCCAGTAACTACAGTTACTCTTTGCATGCGGTTTCCGCCGACAGCTGTGCCCATGCCAAAAGCATCCGTGGACGAAGACTACCGCCTTCTGTGGTTTGAAGACCATATCCGGCCTTCCTGGTAAATTACGGTCATGGAGGCGGTATCTAAACCCCTTGGAGTAAAACGCTTTGCGAACCGACACCTCTGGCCCCGTATTCTTCCCACGATTCGCACGCATGATCCGGTGTCGTGTTTGTTTGTCAACTCTGTCAACCATTTAGGGGGACCCTTCGTCCTCCGTGAGTGGGCGCTAGTGATTGGATTGAAGCCATAAACGGCTCTTAGCGTTAAAGATAGGGCATTTTCGCGCTAAGACTACATAACAGACTAGTTTTGTCAACCTATTTCAGACCTTACGGAAAGGTGTACTCTCTTTAAAATCGCAGTGCCCAATTCCCTACTCAAGCCTCTCAAGAATGTGGATATCAATAGATGGGTCTGGCTTGCATGCGAAAAGACCCCATCGAGGTCAAATGAGCAATGGAGGAGGCTGGGTCAGGTAACACAAGAAGATTTAGCCAAAAAGGCGCGTGAGCAGTGAACCGTTATAGCTCCTGGAGTAGCACAGGATTGTGTTCTAGCCGGGGGCTGTTCAAGTGCCCAAAGGGGCGCAGGCTGAGGAGATGGATAAGGCACGATCAGGAAAAAGATCGGAACAATTTCAGGGAGCGGTTTTCCGACTATGTTAGAAATGAGTTAGAAATGAAAAAGGGTCACAGTCTGTATTGGCTGTAACCCTTTGATTTACTTGGTAGCGGGGGCTGGATTCGAACCAACGACCTTCGGGTTATGAGCCCGACGAGCTACCTGACTGCTCCACCCCGCGATATCAAAGGAGTATAGCACCGAGTCCTGGCCAAGTCAAAGGGAAATCCGGCCGGGCGCATAGAAACAATACTCGAGGGAGAGAATGTCGAACATTTCGTCGGTTCCTTCCCGGATGACGCGATAGAGCAAAGACATCTCTTTTGTCTCGGTCAAAACCTGCCGGTACTCCAATTCATTGTAAAACTGGATATCCAGAGGGAAGAGCACCTGATCGATGGGACCGTACCAGTTCACGCCGAGAATTGTCCGGAGGGTCATAACCTTCTGATAGAGCCCGTGGATAAGCCCGGTCCGGAGCACGGGATTCACCTGGTTGACCATGCAGTCCACCAGACCCGCAAGGTAGTAGACATCCCTCATTTTCTCTTCGTTTTCCCTGTGCCGGTACAGACCCGCAATGGTGCATCCCAGCCCGCCCCTGAGCACATAGTGGGGAGGCAGATGCCAGACCCCCTCGCCCCCCTTTTCCTGCACTTCTTTTCTGTGCTGTTCCAGTTTCTCGGATTGGGACTTGAGCATCTGCAGGAAGTAGGCGGATTCCCAGGTCGCACGGCGAAACTCAAGCGGCGATGCTGTGATCAAGCCATCCTTCGTCTTCGAATGAAACTCGATGATTTTGCCCATGAGTCCTCAAGAACAGCCTTAAACCGCCAAGACGCTAAGTGCGCCAAGAAACAACTTTGTTTTCTTCCTCGCGTTCTTCGCGCCTTTGCGGTTCTGACCTCTGTCCTCTGATTTCTGACCTCTTGTTTTCACGGTCTCGGGTGGCATTTCGCGTGGATTTCCTTGAGCCGCTCGCGAGTCACATGGGTATAGATCTGGGTGGTTGAAATGTCTGCATGACCGAGCATCACCTGCACGGCCCTCAAGTCCGCCCCGAATTCCAGGAGATGGCTCGCAAAAGAGTGGCGCAGCAGATGGGGCGATATCTGTTTCAGGATCCCTGCCCGTTTGCCATATTGCCTGATGATCTTCCAGAACCCCTGTCGTGTCATCGGACCGGCTCTCAGGTTCAGGAAGACATAGGGGGAGGTTCGCCTTTTCAGCAGGCCCGGTCTCCCGTCGAGGAGGTATTCCCTCAATGCATCGACAGCCTTGGCCCCCATGGGGACCATTCGCTCCTTGGACCCCTTTCCCATTGTTCTCACAAACCCGGCCTCCAGGTTGATATTCTGGATCTTCAGCCTGACCAGCTCGGAAACCCGGAGCCCGGTGGCATAGAGAAGCTCGAGCATTGCCCTGTCCCGGTTCCCGAGCAGGGTTGACGGGTCGGGCTGTGCAAGAAGAAGCTCGACCTCGGAAGTACTCAAAACGGACGGAAGTCTGAGGGGGATCTTGGGGGCGTTCAGGAGTCTGGCAGGACTGGTCTCGAGGCTGCCCGTGGAAACCAGAAAGCGGAAGAATTGTTTCAATGCCGAGAGATTCCTGGCCGCGCTTCTTTTTGAGAGGATGGAGTCCAGTGTGTCGAGGTAGGTGGAAAGGTGCTCACGGGTCACATCCAAAGGAGCCAGATTTTCCTTCTCGAGGAATGCAAAGAACTTTTCCAGATCCTGGCTGTAGGCCAGGATGGTGTTTCCGGAGAGTCCCCGCTCAACCCGCAGGTGGTTTAGGAACTGATCGGCATAAACATCTTTGGAGTTCTCGTTCATCAAAAGTCGTAAAAGTGGTCATCCCTGGTTAGAATTCTCGGCCCCTTCTTGGTGATGAGGACCATGTGCTCGAGCCTGACACCGCCCTTTCCGGGCAGGTAAATGCCCGGCTCCACTGTCACAACCATCCCTTCTTTGAGACGCACGGGCTTTTGAGGACCGAGCCTGGGCCGCTCATGCGGTTCGAGCCCCACACCATGGCCGAGCGAATGCCCGAAATAATCGCCATAGCCTTCATCCTTGATCATGTTCCTGGCTGTGGCATCCACAACCGTGCTCTCCACACCCGGCTTGACCTTTTCCAGGGCTGCGAGCTGGGCTTCGCGTACGATTCGGTAGATTTTTGCGATTTCGCGCTTCGGCTTTTCCAGGAAAACGGTCCTCGTCATATCGCAGCAGTACCCCTCCACCCGGACCCCCACGTCAAGCGTTATCGGCTCCCCTGTGCGAATTTTCCTGGTCGTGGGGGCCGCGTGGGGAAGGGCGCTGTTTGGACCGGAAGCCACAATCGATGGAAAGGCAAGTCCCTCGGCGCCTCCTTCGCGGGCACGGTCCTCTATCTCCCAGGCGATCTCCTTTTCGACCCGGCCCGGTTTGATCCGGGGGATCACGGCTGCAAGGATTTTGGACATGAGATCCGAGGAGGCCTCCAGGAAACGAATTTCCTCCGGATCCTTTATCTCCCGCATATCCTCGATCAAACCTTTCAGCGGAGTGAGCTTGGGCCGGGTGGCAAGTTTTCTCATGCCAAGAAGAATCCGCTTATGGGCTTCCCAAGTCACATAGCCTTCCTCAAAACCCAGATGACGGGTTCCCAAATCCGAGAGAAGGCCCGGAAGGCTTTCAATGAGCCCCTTCCTGAGGGTAACCACCTCGAAATCGACCGCTTCCCTTTCCGCCTCCAGGGTGTACCTGGAGTCCGTCAGCAGGAGAGCGGACTTTTCCGTAATGAGAAGGGACCCGGAAGATTCGGTGAACAGGAGGTCCTGGGCCTTGAACCCGGAGAGATATCGTCTGTTTTCCGGCTGGAGGACCCAGATAGTATCCTGCTTGAGGTTCTTGAGTTTTTCCCGGAGAGCGCGAATCCGGTTTCGTAGGATTTCTCTTTTCATGGCAGATCCCAGGATGTCTCTAAAAAGTAAAGCGGAGGGACAAGCCCACGTGACCCTCGCGGGTGGTAAACATGCCTACATCGAGCCTGTCTTGCAGGCTTCTGAGAAAATCGTTCTTCACTGCCTTGTTGTACTTGTGGGCGCTGTTCACGGCGCTGTAAATATTTCCGGAGTACCATCCCAGTTCCATAAAGGCGAGGATGGACCCCAGCACATCCAGATCCTCGTGAAAGGATTCGTAGGCGGCCCAGATGAAAAGCCCGTTCAGGAGGAAAGCCACAATCCCATCCTTATAGCGATTGGTGTAGGCATGGCCCAGTCCCGGCAGTGCGGCGGCAAGAACACCGGCGGTGACAGGGTCTTTGGAGGGGAGGGTTTCTCCCAAAAGACTCTTGCGGGAGAGATCCCAGGCGCTCTGTGAGAGAGGGCTGGTCAGACCCACATTGTGGAATGCCTGTGATGCCTCCTTCCAACGGTCCCGGTGCATAAGTGTCCAACCCAACCGGTACACCGCACGATTCTTGATCTCGGGATCAGGGTACTCTTCAACAATACGGGTGTAGATCACCTCGGCCTTCTCGAAGTGTCCCTGCATGTAATAGGATTCGGCGATCATGAAGAGAGCCTGTCCTGAAACAGCGGTTCCGGGGTAATCCTGAATGACTGCATCAAAAACGTTTCTGGCGTTCTCGTATTGCTTTGCCTTCAGGTAGGAAAGGCCGATGAGGTATCTGGCATCCGGCGCCTTCTCGTCGTCGGGAAAAAAGTGAAGGAATCTCTCCAGCTCAACGACGGCGCGGTGGTATTCGCCCTTTTCAAGGGCCTCCTGTGCAAGGCGGAGTTGCTCATCACTTCGGATGATTGCTTCCGAGCCGTCGCTGCTGCACGGATCAGCCAGGGAAAGGAGAATGAGAATCAGTAGAAAACCGGAACATCTATTTCGTTTCATGCGGGTTCTGTTCCGGCCTGTGCCACCAGAAGTCGTTGTTTTCCACAGGATCATAGATTTTGACCTTGCCATCGGAAAGAATGCGGGGCGAGACTGCCGCTTCCTCTCTTCCTTCGTGAATGAGCCGGTCCACGGTCATGAGCCAGCCCATCACAAAACCGTGTTTTCTAAATGCCTGTACGCTGTAGGATGAACAGGTGGGATAGCTGGGGCAGCGATCTCCATCCACGGCCGAGATATGATCCCGGTAAATGGAAAGAAGCCGCTCGGCAAACCCGGGCCGCTCCTTGACCGTCTCATGCCGGTTCGCGGACGCAATGGTCCCTTCATCACCCCGAGCAGCAGGGCCATTCGAAAAGAAAGCGGCCAACAGGAAAAGGCCGGTCAAGAGAATCCTGAGAGGTTTCATCGGACGTCCTTATTGAGGCAGGAACAGAAATGTCAGCTTAATGAACATGGCTTCACAAGTCAAGTGAGCCCGCTCCGCCCCCCTTCCTGTTGACATCCCAGGAACCGCTTGTTACTAATCATTTCGGGTATATCTATGAACCAGGGAAAGATCGTTGAATACATTGAAGCCGGAAATATCGTCACTACGGTTTGTCTCTTCGAAGATGGGAACAAGCTCCACCTCCTTACTCCTTCCAACAGGGAAGCAAACCTCTCCCCCAAGAGGGCGCTGCTCATTTCCGGACCTGCGCTCAACACCCACACCAGCCGTGATGATCTCCTCAGCCGGTTGAAAGCCGTTATCGAGAGAAGAAGCCGGCTCAGGGAACAGGTTAACGTGAGAGACATCTGGGAGCTCGTTCGGGATGAACGTGAGGTGTTTGACTTCAAGTACCTTGCGCAGCTCTGTTTCGGGGAAGACGTGACCGATGATCATGTCTCCGCCATCGTCAGGGCCGTGTTTGAAGACAAACTTTATTTCAAACTCAAGGACGGCGCATTCCTCCCCAATTCGGAAACCAGGATCGAGCTGGTCCTGAGAGAAAAGGAAGAGGCAGAGCAGAGAGAGAAGGCACTCCAGGAAGGAAGCCGGTGGCTGAAACGTGTGCTGGAAGGCAAGGCTGCCGAAGAACCTCCCTGCAAGAACGGGATCATCGATATCCTCGTTGAGCTGGCGCTTTACCGCGAAGACGCGCCGGATCACAAGATCGGGAAGGAACTCCTTGCACGATCGGGAATCAATGACGTGAGCGAAGTCAGAAGTCTTCTGGTCAGGCTCGGGATCTGGGAAGAGGATGAGAATCTGGATCTTCTTCGGCTGAAAGTGAGGACCGGCTTTACGAAGAATCAGCTGGAGGAGTCAGAGAAGATCGCCAGGTCTCCAGCAGTCTACTCAGACCGGGAGGATCTGAGAGAGTGGCACGTCTTCACAATTGACGGACCGCTCACCCGTGACTTCGACGATGCGCTGAGCCTCGATATTCAGGAGGATGTGCTCCAACTCGGGATCCACATTGCGGATGTAGGATCCGTGATTCCCGTTGACAGTCCGCTGGATCAGGTCGCCGAAGAAAGAGGCACGTCGCTCTATCTGACGAGGCGGCAGATTCCTATGCTGCCGCCAGTGCTGTCCCAGGATGCGCTCAGCTTGAAGAAGGATGAAGACCGCCCTGCGATTTCCCTCATCTGCAGACTCGACCGGGCGGGGAATCTCCTGGATTCCCGGTTCGCGCTCACCCTGGTCAGGGTCAAAAGCCAGCTCAACTACGATGAGGTCGATACTCTTTACGAAACGGACGAGGGGCTGTCGGAACTGCATCGACTCAGCGGGATCATGCGGCAGCGGCGGATTGAGAATGGGGCAATGCTCTTGCCCGTACCCGAAGTGTATGCAGAGCTTGGAAATGAGGGCAAGGTCTGCATAAGGCTGGTTTCGCAGGAGAGCCCGTCCAAGCTCATTGTATCGGAGTCCATGATCTTCTATAACTGGATGGCGGCAAGATATTGCAGGGATCATCGCGTTCCGGCTCTTTACAGATGTCAGGCCGCTCCGAGCGAGATCGTTAACCTGAACGGCGTGAATCCGCTTTATGCCCTCCTCAAGCAGAGGGGCAAGCTGAGCCCGCTTGAAGTCGATTTCAAGCCCCGGGCTCATTCCGGTCTCGGGCTCGACGTCTACACGAACGTGAGCTCGCCCATAAGGCGCTATTTCGATTTGATCATTCAGCGCCAGATCATCAATTCCCTCCTGGACGTTGCGCCCCCCTGCACAACGGATGATCTCGATAAAAAGAGAATGGCCCTTGAGCCCATGTTGAGGGACCTGGAGAGGTTAAAAAGAAACCGCCTCCGCTACTGGATCTTGAAATGGTTGCTCGGCGAGTCGAAAAAAACCGTTGAAGCGCTGGTTCTGTCATCGACCAAGACAAAGTACAGAATCGCGCTTACAGACTCCCTCCTGATCACGGAGTTGAAAAGACAGAATGGTCAGGATCTGCAGGAGGGACAGCGAATAGTGGTGAGAGTGAAAAAGGTCGATCCCTGGGAGGACATTCTGAGGCTGGAGTATGCTGGGAGTCCGGAAGGTGGCTAAAAGGCCATGGTTGGGATGGGACAAAGACCAGCTAGTGTGGCCTCTCAGAAGTAAGCTGTCATCTCGGCCCCCGCGACTCGCGCGGGATAAACTCCGGGAGAGATCTTTTAAGTCCACGAAATGTAAGATTTCTCACTTCGTTCGAAATGGGCGTAATCAAGGTATTTGTGAGACGCCACACTAGGATGCCTGGGTGATATCCATCTCTTTTTCAAGGATGATTTCCCCCGACTGATCGTAGACCAGGACCTTGAGCGAAGAAGGGGATTCAGAAGGAGTGCCCAGGTTTAACCTCGCACGGATCTGCTTGAATTTCTGGATGAGAAAGATCTGCCCCTTTCGGTAGTTCACAGGCATGCTCTTTTCAATCTTCTCCTGAGGGTAAGGCCACTCTTTTGGAGGTACTGATTTCTTGTCGGACGCGATAAGGTGGATGTAACCGCCTACGGGTCCTTCACCGGCCTGAATATTTACGATCTTCAGGGTGATGCTCATTCCCGAGCCTTCTTTTTGGATCACCATGTCCGTGACATCCACCACCTCGGGTGCTTTTGTAACCTTCTCGGGAAGGACCGCTTCAAGCGGAGTCTTCTCCCCGTTGCTGCGAACCTGTTCTTTCCTTCCGATGCCGAACCCCTCGGCCCCCTCTTCGATTTGTCGGATATATTCTTCCAGCAGCGTAATTTGCTGCTTGGACCTGTTCAGGATCTTCTTATTGGCCGCATTTTCATCTTCGAGCCGGGAGTATTTCTCCCGGTCCTGATTGGAGACCCAGCGAAGCTGGAGGTGGCTGTTGACGATGAAGAGGGAGAAGACGATATAGGCAATGAAAAGGATCAAGCTTCCAACAAACAGACGCGGGGAGATTTGAAAGGAGAACACTCTTCCAACGTTCCCCATGATCATGACCGTGAGGCGGCTCTTCCGAACCGGTCCTCCTACTGGCGAGGCTTCCTCAGGGCTCGCCACTCCTCCTTTTTGATCTTCCAATGCGCTCCTCGTTTGGTAAGAAGGATGTTTTTAAAGCCCAGGTCCCGGTATTCGTCGGCACGATAATCCTGGATAAAGGTGACGGTTGCCGCATCACCCGAACTCTCTCGAATCTTGATATCCTTCAACTCTATGGCGAGGGTTTGATGTTGCTGATTTAGACCTTCCCGATGCTTTCTCCATTCATTGAGGTCCATTCCCCTCGAGGAAAAGCCGGCATCGTAGCAGGAGATGTACGCTTTGAGATCTTTCTTTTCCCAGGCCTTTCTCCAGGCTTCAATAAACGACTTGATCTCGGCGGATGCAGTGGAAGCCGGTTTTTTGACGGTTGCCGCCTTTTCCTCCTGGACCGCCTTCTTCACCACGGCGATAACCGGCCGTTCTTCGGGGGTATCAAAATATTCTCCCACAATTTTCCACTGGCTGCTGTTCTGCTGGAGAAAGAGCCTCTTGATCCCTTTACTGTCAAAAGCCGAAGTGGAGTATTGCTGATTGAATACGGCCATGGCCGTGCCGTCATTTTTGAACAGAGCAAGATTGTCAAGCTGCACCCGGATTTCCCTGTACTGACGGGCAAGCCGGGTCTTATATTCCTTCCACTCTTTCCAATTCTTCTTCCCGGAGGTGAATTGGGGGCTGTAATAAGACATGTACCGATCCACCTGTTTTCCTTCCCATGCCTTTCGCCACTCTTCGATGAGGTTCTCCAATTCCTCTCTTTCTTTGTTCAGCATCGCCGGTTCGATAAACTCCGCCTTGGAGCTGATCACGACAGGCGTGTCGTTCAGCCGGATGTAAGAGGAGAGATCCTCTATGTCCTGGTTTGCCAAGGCAACGCATCCATTGGTGTCGCGGGGTTTCAGCGGCTTGTTCAAGCCATGAAACCAAATTCCATACCCGTCCCGGCCTTCACGCCTGTCAACCGGATTCGGGTAGTCGAGCGGAAATGCCCTGGTTCCGTAGATTGGCGCCAGATCCTTCTGTTCGAACACGTTGACAAAAAAATAGATCCCCTCTGGAGTTTTCCGGTCGTTCTGCCTTGATTTCTTGCCGTCATTCTCTCCCGTGGAGCAGGCATAGGTTTTTACCGGTCCGGTGGGAGCGTCCTTCCTGTAAATAAGCACCTTCTGCTGAGACTTATCCACGAGAATTGCATGATCGGACCCTTTTTCAGGCCACTTCAGGAATGGGGCCGGAACGAGGCCGTCATGATCCCCCTTTTGACTGGCAGAACCTGCCGTGGGCAGGGCCGCCCACAGGATGATCAGGAGAAGGATACGCAGAGTCATGCAAAGAGATGACCTTCTGTCCAGCCAGGAATTGAGTGCACTTCGATAATTCATATTATCCACTCCTCGGAATTACAGGGATCCTCCTCATCCCGCTTGACATGCCCCGGGGGCAACATGGCCTACTCAAAGACCCTCTTGAAGATGTCGTCCACATGTTTGAGATGATAATCCAGGTTGAAGATCTCTTCGATTTCTTCAGGTGCAAGATAGGTGCCGATCTCCTGATCCTCGAGGATCAGGGACTTCAGATCTCTGCCCGTCTCCCAAACCTTCAGGGCGTTTCTCTGGACCATTTCGTATGCCTTCTGCCGCGGGACGGACGTGGAGGCGAGCTTCATGAGCACCTGCTGGGAAAAAACAAGGCCCTTCATGCTCCACAAATTTTCAGCCATTCTTTCCGGATAAACCACCAGTCCCCTCAGAATGCCTGTGAGCCGGTGGAGCATGTAATCGATGAGGATAGTGGTGTCAGGGCCGATCACTCTCTCCACGGAAGAATGGCTGATATCCCTCTCATGCCATAGGGCCATGTTCTCCATGGCTGCAAGCGCATTGGAACGCACCAACCGGGCAAGCCCTGCTATATTCTCCGAGCCGATGGGGTTCTTCTTGTGAGGCATTGCGGATGAGCCCTTCTGCCCTTTTGCAAAAGGCTCTTCCGCTTCCCGGACCTCTGTTCTCTGAAGGTGGCGGATCTCCATGGCGATCTTCTCAAGGGTCCCCGCGAGGATTGCGAGAGAAGTGAAGTACTGGGCATGGCGGTCCCTTTGAAGGATCTGGCTGGATGCCGCTGCCGGCTTCAACCCCAGCTTTTCGCACACGTAGGACTCGATGGATGGTGAAACGTTCGCAAAGGTGCCCACAGCTCCGGAGAGTTTCCCGTAACTGATCACCTCGAGCGCGTCCTCAAGCCTCCGAAGGTTTCTCTTCATCTCCGAATACCAGACGGCAAGCTTCAGCCCGAAGGTGATGGGCTCCGCATGCACCCCATGGGAGCGCCCGATCATGACCGTATGCTTGTGCTCATGCGCCCTGTCCCTTATCGCGGTCATCAGCTCTCTCGCATCGGAGATGATCAGCTCCATGGCCTCTTTGAGCTGCAGGGCGAAACTCGTATCCAAAATATCGGAAGAAGTCAGCCCCATGTGGATGAAGCGAGAGTCAGGCCCCACGTACTCTTCCACGTTTGTAAGAAAGGCAATGACATCATGTTTGGTAATCTTCTCGATCTCAAGGATCCGCTCAACCGAGAAATCCGCTTTCTCACGGATCGTATCGAGACAATCACCCGGAACAAGTCCCTCTCCGGCCATGGCTTCGCAGGCGAGAATTTCCACTTGGAGCCACTTTGAAAACCGGTTCCGATCATCCCATATTCGAGCCATCTCGGGACGGGTGTAGCGACTGATCATGGCCGGAGCCTCTCCTTTGTCTTCTACTCAAGAGGTCTGAAAAGTTGATCCAAAGCGCCACCTCTTGTATGCCATCATTTTTGGAACACCACATATACAGAACAAATGCGGAAAATCAACGAAAATGAGCGGGGAGGAATTGAAGAAAGAACCATGCTGGCGACAACCCGATAATTATGAGGCAATTTGACGCAATTATGTATAATTAACATACGTGCGGGTGTCAAGAAAATCGTCACCATAGCTCTCGCTGGCGCTCCACCCCTGGGGTATGACCCGGAGAGGTTCTACCGATCCGAGGTGAGGGGGAACGCTTGAAAATCCGAATATCGAATATCGAAATCCGAAACAAACAAATTCGTAACACTTTAGCTCTTTGAAATGGCGCAGGGTTTGGGCATGGGGGTCTTTTTTCCAAAGAGAAACTGGAGTAAACCTCTCATAGGTTACCGTTTAGGTCATTTGAAGTTTTTTGAGCGACCTGCAAACATTGACTTTCTTAACACCGTGCTAGTATCTTGAGAGGATCCGAACGAGAGTCTTGCAGATGGAGAGCAGCTCTCAGCTCCACATCAGATACTCATATAAGAATGCACAGGAATATTTCGGAGGACGAGACTTTGACCAGCCCCTTGATCTGGATAGATCTTGAAATGACCGGCCTTGACCCGGAAAGGTGTGTGATTCTGGAGATCGCAACGCTGATTACGGACGGGACGCTGGAGATCATTGCCGAGGGTCCTAATATCCCCATACACTACACTGATGAAATCCTTCTGAACATGGAGCCCTGGAGCAACGAGCAGCACCGGAAATCGGGGTTATTCGCGCTTGCAAAGAAGTCTGACTATGACTGCGGTCGCGCGGAGAAGGAAACCATCGCCTTCCTGTCGCAACATTGCAGCAAGGGAGACTCACCGCTTTGCGGGAACTCGGTTTGGCAGGACCGGCGATTTCTCATCAAGTATATGCCCGAGCTCGAGAGTTTTCTGCACTACCGGAATGTGGATGTGAGCTCGATCAAAGAGCTTGTTCAGAGGTGGTATCCCTCCCTTCCCGCGTATGATAAACCGAAGGATCACCTGGCGATGAGCGATATCAGGGAGTCGGTAAAGGAGCTGAGGTACTATCGCGAGAAAGTCTTCCTTCCCTAGCAGGTTGCTGAAAAACGGCCGTCTCCTGGTTCACCGCCCCTATGAAGCACTCTTCTGCAGCGGCCGCGAGTATCCGAATCATTCAGTTGGCGGCTCCCAAAAAATTTGTAGGAGCAACCTCCCGGTCGCGATTCTTTCGGATTTCGAGAGGAATCGCGAGCAGGAGTTCGCTCCTACGGGGCGCTGTAGTGGATTTTGCTGACTGCTGACCGCTGATCGCTGTCTGTTACCATCCCCAGGTGAGGTACTGGTGGATGGAATCGGACGCCATTCTTCCCGCCCCCATGGCCAGGATAACCGTGGCCTGTCCGGTCACGATGTCTCCGCCTGCCCAGACGCCCTTCATGGCGGTTTTTCCCGTGGCGGGTTCTGCAATGATGTATCCCCGCTTGTTCAGTTTCAATTCCGGTGTGGAGCCGGTCAGCAGCGGGTTGGCGCCTGCGCCTACGGCAATCACCGCCAGATCGCAATCCATCTGGAACTTGGACCCTTCGATAGGCACGGGGCGGCGTCGGCCCGATGCGTCCGGTTCGCCGAGCTCCATCTTCAAACACTCCATCCCCTTGACCCTTCCCTTCTCATCCCCGATGAACCGGGTTGGGGCGGTAAGGAGGAAAAACTCGATTCCTTCTTCCCCGGCATGGTGGATTTCCGCGGCACGGGCAGGCATCTCGTCCTTGGATCGGCGATAGACGATTCGGACACGGTCGGCGCCGAGCCTCATCGCGGTGCGGGCAGCGTCCATGGCGACATTTCCGGCCCCGAGGACCACCACATCCTTTCCAATAGCAATGGGGGTGTCATATTCAGGGAAGAGATAGGCCTTCATCAGGTTGGATCGCGTAAGGTACTCGTTGGCCGAATAGATGCCTATGAGATTCTCCCCGGGGATGTTGAGGAAGCTGGGGAGGCCTGCGCCAACCCCGACATAGACCGCGTCAAAACCCTGCCTGAAGAGCTCTTCCATGGAGACGGTCTTGCCGACAACCGTATTGCATTGAAGCTTGGCGCCGAGTCTTTCAAGAAAGTGGACCTCGGAGTAGACGATCTCCTTCGGAAGTCTGAACTCGGGGATACCGTAGACCAGCACGCCTCCGGGCTTGTGAAAGGCCTCAAATATAGTCACATCATGACCCTTCAGGATCAGATCCCCTGCCACAGTGAGCCCTGAGGGTCCGGAGCCTACCACGGCCACTCTTTTCCCGGTGGGAGCAGCCTTGGGAGGAAGCTCGCCCTTTCCATTGGCCCTTTCATAGTCGGCCACAAAGCGCTCGAGATTGCCGATTGCCACGGGCTGGTCCTTCTTGCCCACGATGCACTGTCCTTCACACTGGGCTTCCTGCGGACAGACCCTGCCGCAAACGGCCGGCAGTGCGTTGCGCTCCCAGATCTTGCGCGCCGCTTTTGTGAACTCGCCCTGTTTGACGAGCTGTATGAAGGCAGGAATTTCGACGGACACAGGACAACCCTCCATGCAGGAGGGTTTCTTGCACTGGAGGCATCTCTCCGCCTCCTTCATGGCCAGCTCGGGCGTGTAGCCGAGTGGGACTTCGTCGAAGTTTCTCCTTCTGATCTCAGGCTTCTGCTCGGGCATCGGCTGTCTGCCGATCTTTTCTTTTTTCAACTCTTTCTCTGCCATGGGTTCCTCCCTCTATTGACCGGCCTTGCACATTTTCAGGTAGGAAGCAAAGGCGCGGGCCTCCTCCTCCTTGTAAGACTGGAGGCGCTGCGACAGTTCGTCAAAATCAACCATGTGGCCGTCAAACTCGGGACCGTCCACACAGGCGAACTGTGTTTTCCCGCCCACCGACACACGGCAGCAGCCGCACATTCCCGTCCCGTCAACCATGACCGCATTGAGGCTGACAAGGGTCTTGACTTTGTATTCGGCCGTCATCTTGGAAACGAACTTCATCATCGGGACAGGCCCTATTCCGACAACGAGTTTTACGTCTTCCTTGTTCAAAGCTTCTTTCAGCACATCGGTCACGAAACCATGATGTCCGTATGATCCGTCATCTGTGCAGACGTGTAATTCGTTGGATGCCGCTTTCATCTTGTCCTCCAGGATGAGGAGGTCCTTGGTCCTGGCGCCGATGATGGCGATCACCCTGTTTCCGGCTTCCTTCAACGCTCGAGTGATAGGATGCATGACAGCCACCCCGGTGCCTCCACCGACGCAAACCACAGTCCCAAGCTTTTCCACATGCGTAGGCTTGCCCAGGGGGCCTATGACATCCTGGTATTTTTCACCCACATTGAGCGATTTAAACAGCGCGGTGGATTTTCCAACTACCTGATAGATGATCGTGACGGTTCCCTTCTTGGGATCCGTATCCGCCATTGTCAAAGGGATCCTCTCTCCTGTCTCGTTTGCCTTCAGGATCACGAATTGTCCGGGCTTGGCATTTTTGGCGATGAGAGGGGCACTGATCTCGTTCAGAACGACCGTGCCGTCGGCCATCTCCTGTCGTTTCAGAATCTCAAACATGGAACGAACCTCCGACCTGCAGCAATAGATTTATTCCCCAAGGATAGCAGTAGTTAGCACAGCAAGAGATGTGTGTCAAAAAAAAGACCGCTACCATAAAGAGGTGGAGAAAGGGCTCTCTCGCGTGGACGTCCCTTGGACAAGGGGCAAAATGGAGGCAAGCGCGAGAGCCAGTTTAAGTATAAGATAAAAATATGCTTTACAAAATATCCTTTTTTATCGATATACGTGTTGAAGAAACGGTTCGGGTTGTCTTTTTAAACCTATCTGGCGAAGGACAGACTCATGGGAGAGGAAAAGGCAATTATCTCCGGTTGCCCTTCGTGTGGCAGCAGATACAAGGTGCCACCCGGGTTTCATGGCAAGACCCTATCCTGCAAGAAATGCGGCACCCCCTTCAAGCTCATCGAATTTCCCGAAAATCAAACTAAAGAACCCATGGCCCGGCCGGCCGCCGATAACAAGGCGCAGGCCATAGGGGTGGACGACCCTTGCCTGGTCATTGGCAGACTGGTTGTCAAATATTGCTATGCCGACGAAGTCCAGGTGAGGGAGGCGCTTGCCTTCCAGGCAAAGGAAAAACAGCAGGGGAGAGAAAAGTCCCTGGGAGAGATTCTCGTTTCCAAAGGAACGATTTCGCCGGATCAGCTCAAGTGCGTTATTTCCGTTCAGCAGCTTGTAGATGCGCGCCAGCTCGATGTCCGGTTCGGGAGCATTGCCGTTCAGAACGGCTTTGCCGGGGATGAGGACATTGCGAACGCACTGGAGGTGCAAAAGAGGATTTTTAAAGAACAGCGGCTCGTGAAGCGGATAGGGGATATCCTTGTAGAGGCGGGGACCATGAGCCCGGAGCAAAAAGAGGGAATCCTCGAGAGACAGAAACGTCTGGCAGAGATGTCCCCATCGGGAGAGCCCGGCCGGCCCGATACGAGCGCAGACACAGCCAAGGACTTCGAAATAACCGTTTCTGAGGATGGGCTCTCCGCCTCTCTTTCCCTGGAGAAGGAAATCCCCGTCCGACCCCGCCTCAATGACATCAAGGCCGCTCTCGCCGCACGTGGGATCTGTCACGGGGTCGTGGATGACCAAAGTATAGAATCCGTGCTGAACGGAGAACAGGGAAAAGGTCCGTTTAAGATTGCGCAGGGAACGGCGCCGGTACAGGGTGGAGCGGTAATTATTCGGCATCTCTTCAATACCGATCCTTTAAAGGTGGGCCAGATCAAGGAGGGGGGTAACATCGATTTCAGGGAGAGGGGTCCCGTTCCACAGGTCAAGCAGGGCGACCTCCTTGCGGAAAAGGTCTTTCCCGACGACGGAATACCCGGGCTCGATATTTACGGAAGAGAAGTCTCTCCTCCCATAAGCAAGGACGTCAAATTGCGGGCCGGGAAAGGAACAAAAATCTCTGGAGACGGTACGAAGCTGTATGCGGATATTCCAGGAAGGCCAGAACTCAGGGCTGACGGCAGGGTGTACGTCTTCAGCGATCTGGAGATCGACGGGAATGTGGACCTGAAGACGGGACATGTCGATTTCCAGGGACACGTCGTTGTTTCCGGTGCGGTACAGAGCGGTTTCCGGGTAAAGGGAGGAAGCCTCACGGCGAATGAGGTCCTGAAGGCGGAGGTGGAGACCGCCGGGGACGTCGCTGTATTTGGGGGCATCATCGGGGCAACGATCCGGGCCGGCGGACATGTGAGGGCGAGATATATTCATGATTCGCAGATTGAAGCCCTCGGCGACATTGTTGTGGAGAAGGAGATCATCGATTCGAGATTGGAGAGCAGCGGACTCTGCAGTGTAAAGAAGGGACATATCCTCTCCAGCCAGGTCCAGGCAAAAAAAGGGATAGAAGCGGCCCAGGTAGGTTCCGATTCGTCGAGACAATGTCACCTTATCGTGGGCACCAACGAAAGGGCCAGGAATGAAATCGAACGGCTGAAGAGATCAATAACGGCCAAGAAACAGGAGAAGAAGGGATTGGAGGAACGTGTTCAGGAACTGGAGAAGGAATCGCAGGGAGTCCAGTCCCAAATTGGAGTTCTGGCGCAGGAACAGGACCGCGCGCTGGTGAACAAGAGGAAGCTTCTGGCCAAGTTGGATGAAGTCCGCAAGACCGGCGCTGCAGACCAAATGGACGCGATGAATAAGCTCCTCGAAACACTCGACCAGGAAATCGGAGAAAGAGAAAAATCGCTGGACTCCCTTCTCGAGAGTCAGGAGAAGATCGCGGAGCAGATCTCCGCATCCCAGCAGGAACCCCGGCGCCTGGATGGAGAGATCGCGGCCATCGAGGATGAGGTCGCCTCCATCGCGGAATGGGCGCAAGCCGACAAAGGGAGCTCTTTTGTCAAGGTCTACGGGTCGATTTACCAGTATACCTCTGTCAAAGGCATCTACGCGACCATGATTCTTCCCGAAACACACAGCAGGGTCCTCATCAAGGAGATCAAGACCCGAACCGCCGATGACAAGCCGGAATGGAAGATGAAGATTTCCAGGCTGTAGAAAAAATATCTTTGAACTTCTCGGTGTTCAGAAAAGGCTCTCCGAATAGCTCTCTTCTATGACGGAAACCACCGAGGTGAGAACAGCGTTGACAGGCGTGGGGATCCCAAGTCTCTTTCCCTCCTGAACAATGGCGCCGTTGATAAAGGAAATTTCCGTCCGCCTCTTCTTGAGCACGTCCTGCAGCATGGATGCCACGTTGTCAGCAGTATCCCGGCATACCTGCATCACTTTTCCAAGAGGATCCGGGTAGGGGAGAGGTATCTTCAGGGAATTACAGACCTCGAGCGCCTCGGCAACGGCTTGCCGCATGATCGTCCGTGAACCCTCCTTCTCCGGCAACCTTCCGTTTCTCAGCCTTGTGAGGGCTGCGAGCGCATTTATCCCCACATTGACTACAAGTTTTCCCCAGATATAGATCCCGATGTTTTTATCGGCCCTTGAGCGGAATCCGGCATCCGTGAATGCGGAGATGATGGATTCCGAAAATGGGCCGTCCTGAATGATTGTCTCGCCCTGTCCGGCATGCCGGATTCTCCCCTGCCCCAATACCGTTGCCCCTTCCGCAGTCACGCCGCCGAGGACCTTGTCCGGACCGAGCACTTCTGAGAGGATTTCCAGATTCCCCAACCCGTTCTGGAGGCTAAGAACCCTGGTTTGCGGACCAACGGTTTCCTGGATACCCTTTGCTGCGGAAAGCGTGTCATAGGCTTTGACGCAGATCAGAACCAGGTCGGGCGGAGTGGAAAGGGGTGTTGAAAAGGCGGGAACTCCTGCTTTGTACTTACCGCTCACCCCCTCGACCCTGACCCCCTTGCGGTTGATCTCTTCCACCCGTTCACGGAGAGTCTCCAGCAGGGTCACATCATGTCCGACTTTTTGAAGCCGGGCCGCAAAAAGGCACCCCATGGCCCCTGCGCCAACGACAAGAATGCGCATCATCCACCCCCATGAATTTCTCAGATTTTCTTGGCCTCTTCGGGCTTCATCACAAAAGAGTGCTCCGGCCCGGGGAAGGTGCCGTTCTTGACTTCCGTCTTGTACTGGAGAAGGGCTTCCCTGATCATGGGGGAGAGATTTACGTAACGCTTCACGAATTTTGGCGTAAACCTCTCGAACAGGCCCACGAGATCGTGATAGACCAGCACTTGCCCGTCACAGTCCTTCCCAGCACCGATGCCGATAGTGGGGATCTTGAGCTCTTCGGTGATTCTTGCTGCCAGAAGGTCAGGTATGGCTTCCAGGACCAGCATGAATGCCCCGGCTTCCTCCAGATCGCGGGCCGACTGCAGCAACTGCCGAGCGCTTTCCGCATCCTTGCCCTGGACCTTGAACCCGCTCAACATGGTAGCGGTCTGGGGTGTCAGTCCGATATGCCCGCAGACGGGGATGCCGGCCCGCACAATGGCCCTGACCACATCCGCCATCTCGCTCCCTCCTTCCAGCTTCACGGAATCGCATAAGGCCTCTTTGAAGAACCGGCCGGCGTTTTCCACCGCCTTTTCCACAGAAACCTGATAGGAAAGAAACGGCATATCCCCGATGACAAAGGCGGACTGAGTGCCCCTCATAACAGCCTTGCAGTGGTGGATCATTTCTTCCACTGTGACAGGCACGGTGGAGCTATGCCCCAGCATGACCATGGCAAGAGAATCGCCGACCAAAATGGTGTCAATGCCTGCCTCGTCCACGAGCCTGGCTGTAGGATAATCGTAGGCGGTCATCATGGTGATCTTTTCTCCAGCCCTCTTCTTCTGATTGAGTTCCGCAAGAGTCATTTTCTTATTTTCCATTGTGGCCTCCAAAGTTTGGGCTGATTGCAGGAGAAATTCCGATCGTCCCCGAATCTCCATGTTCAAAAGGTATAGACCATGGCGCTTTGGCAGTCAACCGGCACAGATAAGGCAACGCGGAAGGGGAACACGCATGGAAAAATGAAGAGACTCACGCAATCGCCATCGCTTGCGCGGTGTGGGTGGCGCTATTGGGACATCACCAGGGCGGAAATCGCTCGTTGAGGTTCTTGACAGCCCCACGATTTTGTGGATACTTTCGATTCCCAATCGTCAGGAGAGTCTAAAGGAGCCGCGGCAAACACTCCCTTATTCGGAATCAGGGGGCGAGTGTGATCCATTTTGTCTTTTGGTGCTTTTTCATCTTCGCAAGCCTGCAATGGTTTGCGCCTTTTACCAGCGCTTCTGATTTACAGCGACAGTCGTATTCTCTTGCACAATCCGGGGCAGCTGCGCAAGACAAGGAACAACCTCAGGCTGCCGGCAAGCCCCCTCTGATCATCAGAGACATCCAGTTTCGATTAGAAAAGGGTGCGAAAGAAAAAGTGCTCGTTCTTTCAAATCGGTTCATCGACCCCTCCGTCATGGCCCTCGAAGGAGAGAAACCCAGGTTTGTCATAGACATCCGGAATACGAGCTCGGTAAAAAAAGGACTCACCACCATCCCTGTGAACGGCCGATTCATTCAGCAGGTCCGCACCCGCCATGATGCCAAAACAGGAACATTCAGAATCGTGCTGGACCTCAGTCCCAGTGAGAATTACAAGGTGAACCAGACCTTTTTTGAAGCGGAAAACATGTATGTCGTAGAAGTCGAGCCGGAAAGCAGGAGTGAAAGGAAATAGTCGAGAGGTGGCCGACCGATCTTGGAACCGCGCAAGAGAAGAAATCGATTTTGAATTGCCGGTAACTTGGGGTATATAGTGCACAAAATAATGTTACCCAAAGGAGTGAAAGATGGCTAAGACTGCAGAGAGAAAAAAGGATACCAAGAAGAAACCGACCAAGACGTTGAAAGAAAAGAAGGCGGAGAAGAAGGCAAAGAAAGAAGGCAAAAGTTAGTCGCGTTCTCGGAAATGGGTGCGGAGAGCATGCCGATTCGTCTGCCAAAGCTGGTCGAGCGAGATCACCGGGCGACGGAGCTTCTCCATATTTTGACCTCGAACACCCGGCCTCTGTGGAGCGGGGGTCAGATCGAGGTCCCGTTGGTCAAACTCGATCACGGGCTGGCCGAGGCCCTGCGCAGCGCCCATAATGCCGGCAGGGTCGTTCGAGGCCTGGAAAGCGCCAACAAAAAGCTGGCTTCTGAAGAGCGTGGGCTCATTCTGGCCGATCAACGCGCCAATGTGGTCCGAGGCGCCCGTGTCTCGCGCCTGCTGCTTCTGGC
Source organism: Deltaproteobacteria bacterium HGW-Deltaproteobacteria-15 (assembly GCA_002840535.1). Classification (GTDB taxonomy): domain Bacteria; phylum Desulfobacterota; class DSM-4660; order Desulfatiglandales; family HGW-15; genus HGW-15. Next base: position 109,091 of record PHBH01000004.1, read on the forward strand.
GGATGATGGTGCAGAGCGCTTTTACCGCCATGTGGAGACGCTGCTTCGCCGTCACGAACCCAGGGTGCTGGCTGTTCGTCTTGCGCTGGATGCGGCTGCCCTGGGTGAGTTGCTCTTCGGCCCCAATCGTCCCGTTCGGTTGCTGATGATCGAGCACAAAGAGGCTGTCTGCTCGGTTCTCCTCGCCATGGCTTCCCGCCCTATCGACAAACACGATCTTGTGTGAGCATTAAAAGAAAAGATTTTTTCTCACAGAGTCCACAGAGTCGCAGAGCAATTCGGGGTGACATATTGAGCGATCGATACGCGCGTATCGTCGGATGCCTTGAGTTGCTGAATCTTGTCCTGTTTCTTGACCCAAGAAACAGGACAATGTAGCGCTCTCTCTGTGAACTCTGGGTTCTCTAGCGAAGCCCCGCCCAGCGGGCGGGACAGGCGCGCGAGAGACGCCTTCAGTGAAAGCAACGATCAAGTGTTGCGTATCAGGATATCGTGGGCCTTGGGGCCGCAGTTGAAGAGGAGATCGAAGGCGGAGAGGTTCGGGATGAAATCTCCCCAAAGCTGGGGGTAGACGGGAGAAGGGGGTTGAAAGAATTCAAGCGATATCCCGGCTGATTCGAACAAAGATGCGTCCAGGTATTTCCGGGCGGGAGCCTGGGCCAGGAAGCGGTCGGCCCCAAGGGTTCTGCAGATCTCTACAAGACGGGTGGTGGCCGTAGATCCAATTGCCAGTTCAGAGAGAAGCTCCATCTCTGTTCTGATTCCGAGCTGTAACCAGAGATAGTCGATGATCGAAACGTTCAGATCGATGAGCCTGTCGTATTTTTCAGAAAACATCTCCTCCACAAAATCCAGATGGTCTCTTAAGTAAGGCGCATGACCGTAAGCTGACTTGATGCTCTCCAGGTGCTTGGCCCTCCATCGTCCTTTCGTATGGATTCTCACTTCGTTTATGCGCTGAAGGCCCAGACCTTTTTTCATCACAGGGACCGTCATCCAGAGAGCGCCCTGAGCGTTCTTGAATCGGTTGCGCGTGATCCAGGTCGTTCCGCGGGGGAACTGCACCTCGTCAAGGATGACAAAGACATCCGAGAGATGAGCCTTGTAGAAGAAGCCGGGAAAAGGGGCGAAATAGGGCTGGGATACGGAAACGATCATGGCTCAGTCCTTTCCCGGAAAGTGAAACTCTCGATCAGGTCGAAACCCACGCCCCTGAGCGCCTGGTCATGGAGAGTGGCTACGCCTGCCCCGGATTCATTGGTCGGGAGAGCATCCACAGTTTCCATAGGCTGTCATGATTCATTCTGCCACTAAGACACAAAGGCACAAAGAAAAAATCAGCAGGTTTTCTCTTCGTGTCTTTAGTGGCTAGACTTCTGTACCCGGGATGAGGCTGGACACATACACCAGCGAGATTTCCGACTCTCTCAGCGCGCGCGCGAAACGTCCGATAGCCCTTGCAGTCTCAGGAAAGGGATGTCCTATTCCAATGGCGCTGCCTCGTTTCAAGGCGCAGATCCTCAACCGATCCAGCGCAAAGAGAGTCGGTTCCTCACCCAGATAGTGATCAAGGAAGAGGTGCCGGGATGCTGCCGGAACCTTGAGCCTGCGGGCCGTCTCGCCCACCACGGAACGGCCGGAAGTCAGGCTGTCCACGAAAAAAAGCCCGCTTCCCCTGAGAACCCCTAATGCGTCACTGGTTTCTCTCTGGCACGCGGTGAATCTGGATCCCATGTGGTTGTTCACTCCGTACGCATGGGGGAGTTCAGACAGATTTTCCGTCATTATCCGGGCGATCTTTGCTTCGTCATCACCTACAAACAAGGCGCCGGGACCGGGATTCAGGAAACGGTCGTATGGCTCCATTGGCTGGTGGAGCATGATCTCATGGCCTTGCCTGTGTATCTCATCGGCCAGCTCATGGGAGTGGTGGAGCCTTGGCAGGATGGAAAAGGTGATGGGAACGTCCAGATCGAGAAACTGCCGCGCCCTGGGGATACTGAACCCGATATCATCTATGATCAGCGCAATTCGTGCACTGGGGGAGGAGGCACTACGGCCTTTCATATCAGAAGCGAATGCACTTGCGAGCCCGTTTACACCCAGGAAGGTACCTGCAAGGACGGCGGCGCTCCTGGCAAGGAACTCTCTTCTTTTCATGGCACGCTCAGGCATGTTTCGTTCCGGCTTTCATGATAAGCCTCGGCTGAAACAGACTGGCTCCGAATACAATAGATTGAGGGCCAAGTCAATGCATAATACAAGGCATGGTGTAAGAAAGGGAGATTGATCGGGAATCAGCTTCTCATTGAAGATTATTCTAGTGAAGAGCGGCGGCTTTCGGCAGAGACCCCAAAGGTGTTGCGGACCGGGATAGAAGCAGTCTATAAGGGATACACACGGAGAGAAATGGTATGTCGGCGAATGATGACAGCAAAATGCCTTTTACGGCCCACCTCGAAGAGCTTAGAAAATGTCTGATCATCTGCGTGGTGGCTGCCGCCATCGGCACTTTCATATGCTACGGGTTTAAGGAAAGACTCTTCCATCTTCTCATGAGGCCTCTTGTACATGCTCTTCCCCAGGGGCAGAAAATGGTCTTTACCGGTCTGCCTGAAGCCTTTTTCGTGTACCTCGAAATCTCGATAATTGCAGGAATTATCCTGGCCATGCCCATAATCCTCTATGAGACATGGGTGTTTGTAGCGCCCGGACTCTACGTTCACGAGAGGAAGTTTGCCGCGCCAATGGTCATCCTCTCGTCCATTTTCTTTGCAGGGGGGGTGCTGTTCGCCTACTTTGTCGTGTTCCCTTTCGCCTTCAAGTACCTCGTGGGGTTCGAAACCGAACTGGTTCGTCCATTGCCGGCCATGAGAGAATACATGAGCCTGGCAAGCGCGCTTCTACTCGCGTTCGGCCTCATCTTCGAGCTGCCCCTGGTGCTCACCTTGCTTGCCAGAATCGGGGTCGTCTCAACCGCCTTTCTGAAGAAGCAGCGAAAGTACGCCTTTCTCCTGGCGTTCGTCGCTGCCGCGATTCTCACTCCCACCCCCGATGTCTTCAACCAGGTCCTGATGGCCGGTCCGATCATGGTTCTCTATGAAATCAGCATCTGGGGAGCAAAGATCTTCGGGAAAAAACGGCAGGAAAAGAGTAAGGAAGAACAGCCTTAAACCGCCAAGACGCAAAGTGCGCCAAGAAACGATTTGTTTTTTCACCTGCCGGAATCACTCCGGCAGGTGAAAAAACAATCCCTTGCGTTCTTCTTGGCGTACTTCGCGCCTTCGCGGTTCATTTTCGGATCAATCTTTCGCAATCAATCCTGCAACCGCCTTTCCAACTTCCTGGGTGGATGCCTTTCCTCCCAGATCAGGAGTCTTGATATTATCGCCCATTACCTTTTCGACGGCAGTCTCGATGAGCCGGGCGGCCTCGGAATGACCAAGATGATCCAGCATCATGGCCCCGGAGAGAATCTGCCCGACCGGGTTGGCAATAGACTTGCCGGCGATATCCGGGGCCGATCCATGGACAGGTTCGAACATGGAGGGGAATTCCCTTTCCGGGTTCACATTGGCCGAGGGAGCAATCCCCAGGCTTCCGGCTATGGCACCTCCAAGATCCGAGAGGATATCCCCGAACAGATTGCTCGCAACGATCACGTCGAAGCGCTCGGGATTGAGGACAAGCGCGGCGGCAAGGGCATCCACATGATATTGATCAGCACGGATATCGGGGTATTCGCCTGAGACCCTTTTCAGAATTCTGTCCCAGAAGGTCATGGTGAAGGTGAGGGCGTTGGATTTCGTGGCGGAACTGACGTGTCTCTTTTCCCTCTTTCCAGCCAGCTCAAAGGCGAAGCGAATGACCTTTTCGACACCCTGGCGTGTGAAGACGGATTCCTGTACCGCGATTTCCTGGTCGGTGCCTCCATAGACCACGCCGCCCACATTCGTGTACTCCCCTTCGTTATTCTCCCTGACAACGAGGAAATCGATTCCGCCCGATTCGCGCGCCTTCAACGGGCTTTCGACGCCCCGTATTTGCCTGACCGGACGCAGATTGACATACTGGCGGAACTCCTTTCTGATGGGAAGGAGCAATCCCCAGACCGAGACATGGTCCGGCACCTTGGGATCCCCGATTGCGCCGAGGAAAATGGCTTCATGGGTCTTCAGTATTTCGAGGCCGTCCGGCGGCATCATTTGCCCGGTCTTAAGATAATAATCACACCCCCAGGGCAACATCTCCCATTTCAGCGTGAAACCGAACCTTCGGCCGGCCGCATCCAGTACGCGTATTCCTTCCGGCACAACCTCCTTGCCGATTCCGTCCCCCATGATCACCGCAATGCTGTGTTTTGATACCTTTGTTTTCGATTTCAATTGTCAGGCCCCCTGTGCGAGATGTCGTCCGCCACTCCTGAGTCAGCTTTTGCCGTAATTTAACCTGGTTTTCGCCGCGAAGGGCGCGAAGGGCACAAAGAAGGCCCCTCCTGTGTACGGGCGGGAAAGTGGCAGGACTTATTCACTATTCATAGGTCAGCGGCCGCTCTTTGTCAAACCTTGGCTCTATTCCCGTTTTCCGCTCTCCATGCTATAGATCAGATGTTGAAAGGAGCAGAACCCATGTCGATCGAAGGAACGGAGCTCTTGAAAAGGATGCGTTCTGATGCAGGAAGGCTTTTCGATGCGGCGGTAAAGCGCGTAGATCCTTACGAGGCGGTCAAGAGGTTTGTGCGGTTCTCGGGCGGCAGGCTCGCGCTCCATCCGGATGGTTCGGAGCAGACTCCGCTCTCGCTGGAGTCTTTCGAGCATGTGTACGTCATAGGGGGCGGAAAGGCATCCGCTCCAATGGCAAAGGCATTGGAGGAAATTCTGGGGGAGAGAATTTCGGGTGGACTGATCGTGGTCAAGTACGGTTTCACCGAACCTTTGAAGTTCCTCGAGATCATCGAGGCAGGGCATCCCCTTCCGGACGGGAAAGGCGTGGAAGGGGCTGGGAGAATCCTTGAAATATTGCAGGGAGCAGGAGAAAAAGACCTTATCCTCTCTTTGATCTCAGGGGGAGGCTCGGCACTGCTGCCGCTTCCGGCCGGGGGAATTACGCTTGCCGAAAAACAGGCGGTGACGAGAATGCTCCTGGATTGCGGGGCTACAATCGGAGAGATCAATGCCGTAAGGAAGCACATCTCTTCCTCCAAAGGGGGACAGATGGCAAGGGCCGCATTCCCCGCAACCACCATAAACCTGATGCTCTCGGATGTGGTGGGAGACAGATTGGACGTGATCGCATCGGGACCCTTTGTCCCGGATTCAAGCACTTTTCAAGATGCGTGGTCCGTAATCGAAAAATATCGATTGAAGGGCATCCCCTCCGCAGTGAGAGAATACCTGGAAAAGGGCATGAAGGGAGAGGCGCAAGAGAGTCCAAAAGCAGGAGACCCGGTCTTCGAGAAGGTCAGGAATTTCGTGATTGGAAGCAATATCCTTGCCCTTGAAGCGGCCGAGCGGGAGGCCGGAAAGCTCGGCTACAATGCCGTTATCCTCTCCTCCATGATCGAGGGGGAGACTCGTGAAGTTGCGCTTGTCCACACGGCCATTGCAAAAGAGATCCTGGCAACGGGCCGGCCGGTTCCTGCCCCGGCATGCGTGATTTCCGGCGGCGAAACCACTGTGACAATACGCGGGAAAGGAAGGGGAGGGAGAAATCAGGAGTTCTGCCTTGCCGCGGCCATTGATATCAGGGACCAGCCGTTGCGGGTAATTGTCACGAGCGGTGGAACGGATGGCAATGACGGGCCAACGGATGCCGCAGGGGCGATCATAGACCCCCTGACATGTCGAAGAGGAGAGGAATCGGGGCTCAGAGCCGAAACGCATCTCGAAAACAATGATGCCTATCCCTATCTGGAGAAAACAGGGGATCTCCTGATCACCGGGCCGACAAAGACAAACGTCATGGATGTGAGATTTGTGCTGGTACGATGAGACAATTTCCTGCGGCCGAACGTCTGGAGCGGAAGAACATCTGAAAGGGCCTTAGGATCGCTCCATCCAACGTTTGACCAGGTAGGGCTTGGTCATCTCGAAGGCCATGCAATCCTCTTCCACTGCCTCTTCCGCCTGTCGTGTGGACATGCCTTTTGTCTTCCGCACATAGGAAAAGGTGCGGCCGTAATAAAGCGGGATCAGCGATTCAAGGGCCAGTTCTTTTTCATCGGGAACATTGCGGCAGAAAACAGCCATGTCATAGAGAAGACGGGACCAGAGGTCTGCAGGAAAACTGAAGATATCCTTTCTCATGCCCCTCATTTCCACCAGTTTCATGAAGATATCCCTGCAGAGGATTTTCTCCCAGAGGGCTCCATACTGATTGAACCCTTCCTGGAATCTCCGGATAAGTCTCTCGTTGTCCACTTCCACTTTTGGAACTTTTTCCACTTCCCCCAGGCTATAACCATAGATGGCTGTCGGCTTGCTGTACTTCACGTTGATCCAATGCTTCTCAAAGGGCGACATGAGAGAGAAGATTGTCCCGACAACCTCCTTGAACAAAGGACCTATGGAGGCGGAGGGATCCTTTGGGTTGTGCACCTTCGGGCTTCCCAGAAAGGACTGACAGAAGCGGACACCGTGGCGGAGCGCAAGGATGGTCATCCAGGCATCTATGCCGAAACTGGCCGCAGAGTCGTTCCATATTTGAGAGGAAAGGAAAGCCTGCGCCAACTCGCCGCTGAATCCGAACTCCCCTCCGATTGGCTGGCGGACGCGTCTTCCGTATAACGCCCGGATCAGGGGATAGGCTATTCCGCTGGTCAAAGGATCGTCGTATTTGAGTCTCACAGATAGCGGTGCGACATACGAGTAGCCCTTGAAAAGAGGCTCAGCGAGATGTTTGATCCATTCCGGTCTGATGGTTTTGAGGTCAGCGTCGATGACGATTATCGCCTTCGCGTTCAGTTCGACCGCTTTGCGGAAGAGAAGCTTCAGGTTGTTGCCCTTTCCCGTTACTCCGGGATAGGTTGAGAGATAGATCTTTGGTACACCCGTAAAGGTGTTCAAGAAGACGGATTTTGTGTTGTCGGGAGAATTGTTGTCGCAATTGATGATAACGCTTGTCATCTCAGGGAAATATTCCACAAGGCCTCTGGCGGCCTGTGCAGTAGGAAAGCCAATGGATTCGGCCTCGTTATAGGAGGGAATGGCCACGATCAGATCTGCCCTGGTCACGTTGGAGAGGTTGATCTCTGGTTCGAACATGGGAGGCGTCTCCTCATGAAAGTGTAGTGAATGCATCCTCACCTGTCAACGTTTTGGGGGAAAAGAGGAGGAGTATCAGAACAGCTTTTTCTGCAACTGTTGGTCCATCTGGATGCGGAAATGCTGGTAGGCAAGGGGGGTAGCCACCCTTCCCCGAGGTGTTCTTTTCATGTACCCCATCTGGATGAGGAAAGGTTCGTAGATATCTTCCAGCGTGTCCTTTTCCTCGCTGACCGCGGCAGAGAGCGTGTCCAGGCCGATAGGGCCTCCATTGAACTTCCGGATTATGGTAAGCATGATGTGGCGGTCCATCCTGTCAAGACCCTGATCATCCACACCGAGCATCTCGAGACCCTGGCCGGCAACCTTCTTTGTAATCACCCCATCCGCCTCAACCTGTGCATAATCGCGGACCCTTCGTAAAATCCTGTTGGCCACCCGCGGTGTGCCCCTGGATCTCCGGGCGATCTCGAACGCTCCCGCCTGGTCGATCGGGATCTCCAGAAGGGCTGCCGAACGGGTGACGATTTGTTGGAGATCTTCAGGAGTGTAAAAATCGACGCGAAGAACCACCCCGAACCTCTCCCGCAAAGGGGGAGTGAGAAGACCGGCTCGCGTTGTGGCGCCGACCAGGGTAAAGGGGGGAAGGGGGATTTTCATGGTTCTGGCCGAAGGACCCTGGCCGATGATGATATCCAACTGATAGTCTTCCATGGCCGGGTAGAGGATTTCTTCGACCACATGGTTCAGACGGTGCACTTCGTCTATAAAGAGCACGTCCCTGGGGCCAAGGCTCGTCAGAATGGCCGCAAGATCGCCCGGTCTCTCAATGACAGGCCCGGAGGTGCTGTTGATCTTCACACCGAGCTCATTCGCGATAATATGGGCAAGGGAGGTTTTGCCCAGCCCCGGGCTCCCGTGGAAAAGGACATGGTCGAGAGCATCGGAGCGCGCTCTCGCTGCTTCGATATAGATCCGCAGATTCTTCTTGATCTCTTCCTGCCCCACATAGTCATTGAGGCAGGTCGGTCTCAGGCTGACCTCGCTCGGGATCTCATCGGCTCTCAATTCTGGATCTATGACGCTTTCCTTCATTCTATCCTGCCCACTGAAATCTGCTTTCCGACTGAACCCTAACTTCCATTAAGCTCAGCGTATTTTGTTCGTCAGGATTAAATTCATGATTCAAACCAGAGAAGGCGACTCGCGCCGGCTGTACCCTTGATGCGAAGTCGTTTTCAGTGAAACAATGGCCGATTTAATGCAACATTAGGGTGAACTCTACTGCTTACTTCCTACTGCCTACTGCTTACTTCTCCTTCCTTCCCTCAGGCCAGGAGCCGCAAAGCTTCTCTTATCAGTTCCTCCAACCGCTGCTCTTTCCCTTTGCGGCCCGCCTTCTCCACTGCGGCCTTTGCCACCCTGGGCTGGTAACCCAGGTTCACCAGGGCCGAAAGGGCGTCCTCCAGCATTCTTTTATCAGCAGCGGCTTCAGGTGCCGCTTCAGGTATTTTGAAGTCGGCCAGGGCTTTCTGTGCCTTCTCCTTCAGTTCGAGGACCATTCTCTCGGCCGTTTTTCTGCCGACCCCCGGGATGGACTGGAGACGCAGAGAATCCGACCGTGCAACCGCTTCGAGAAATTCCTCGGGCCCGATCCCTGAGAGGATATTCACCGCCAGCTTCGGCCCGATCCCGGATACCGAGATGAGCATCAGGAACAGGTTCTTCTCCAGAATGGACTGGAAACCGAACAGGGCCAGGATGTCCTCCCGTACATGCGTGTGGATATGGAGCTCGATTTCCTGCCCCATCTCCGGCAGGGCGTAAAAGGTCGAAAGGGGTACATGAACTTCATACCCGATCCCACCTGTTTCGAGGATGACCGACTGGGTGCTTTTTCGAAGAAGGGTGCCTCTCAGGTGAGCGATCATATCTTATGCGATCTTGATCCTTGTCCAGTTGAGGTGACATATGGCCGTTGCAAGGGCGTCGGAGGCGTCAAGCGGGGGATCGTTGTGCAGTTTCAGCATCCATCGAATCATGGACCGAACCTGCTCTTTCGAAGCAGAGCCGTATCCGGCCACCGCCTTCTTGATCTCCATGGGCGAATACTCGAAGATTCTCAGTCCGCATTCAACCGCCGCGATCAGCACCGCCCCTCTTGCATGACCGATTTTGAGGGAGCTCTGCACGTTTTTGGCAAAAAACACATCTTCAATAGCCAGCTCTTCAGGCTGGTGGCGGTTCATGATCTCGATCATGGAATGGTAGATTCGGTGGATCCGCTCGTAGAAAGGCATTTGCCCGGACATTGCGATGATCCCGCTGTGCATGCAGATCAGGCCGCACCCTTCTTTCCGGACGAGTCCATATCCGGTTACTCTAGAGCCGGGATCGACCCCCAGAACCAGCATCAGCCTCTCGCCTCGATGACCTCGTCGGGAATATCGAAGTTGGCATATACGTGGTTGATGTCGTCGTTTTCCTCAAGGGCTTCCATGAGATTCAGCATCTGCTCCGCCTTCTTGCCCTCGAGCCTGACCGTGTTCTGCGGAATCATGCTGACTTCTGCAAAGGTGAAAGCCAGACCCGCATCCGTAAAGGCCCTCTTCACCTTTTCGAACTCGCCCGGGGTCGTGAATGCCTCGAATTCGTCGCCGGTCTGCCTGACATCCTCTGCGCCGGCATCGAGAGCCACCTCGATGAGTTTTTCTTCATCCACCTTCTCCTTGTCAAAAAGGAAAAGGCCCTTTTTTTCAAAAATCCAGGATACGCAGCCCGGTTCCCCCAGGTTTCCCCCATGCCGGTCAAAAACGTATTTGATGTCGGCGACCGTCCTGTTCTTGTTGTCGGTCAGACAGTCCAGCAGCAGGGCAACGCCGCCCGGCCCATACCCCTCATAACTCACCTCTTCGTAAGAGACGCCGGCGAGCTCGCCGGTACCCTTCTTGATGGCCCGGTCGATGTTGTCTTTAGGCATGTTTTCCGCCTTGGCTGCCTGGATCGCGGACCTGAGCCTGGCGTTTCCTGTGGGGTCCCCTCCGCCCAGCTTTGCTGCTACCGTGATCTCCCGGATCAGTCTCGTGAAAATCCTTCCTCTCTTGGCGTCCAGGGCCCCCTTCTTGTGCTTGATGGAGGCCCATTTAGAATGGCCGGACATAAATCACCTCCTGACGTCTTTGCTGTTCCATTAGTGAAGTGCCTCCTGTTATCCCTCCGGCCGGTGCCGGAATGATCATTCTTTGTTCCCGGATGGGTCGACCATTGAAAGCCCCAGGAAATACATTTCTCGGCTGGCCTTCCGCACCGCCGAAGGCCGCACGATTCGCATCTGATTGAAGCGGGAGGAAATCTCCCTTCTGAGATCCTGCGCCCCCTCTCCCTCGAAAACCTTGCAGAGAAAATGCCCCTTCTTCCGCAACACCGAAAGCCCTATCGCCAGCGCCTTCCGGGCCAGTTCCAGGCTTCGACTCACATCCGCCACCGCGATTCCGCTTGTGCTGGGAGCAAGATCGCTGAGGACCACATCCCGGCGTCCGATCTCTCCAGAGAGCCATTCAATGTCAAGGCTCAAAACATCCGCCTTTATAAATCGGAACCCTTCTGATCTCAAGTTTTCCGGCTCACGGAGGTCCACTCCCACCACTTCTCCACCGGGCGCTGCTTTGCTGATGCAGTACTGGGACCATGACCCCGGATAGCAACCCAGATCCAGGATGCGGCCTCCCTGCCGGATCAGCTTGTACTTCCGGTCGATCTCTTCGAGCTTGTACACGGATCTGGCGAGCCACTTCTCTTGCCTCGCCCGCCGGGTGTAGTGATCCTCCCATTTATTTGATTTGCTCATGACCAGGGACCATGACCCGGGGAAAAGATCGCAGATGCAGCGAATTGCCTGATTTTTTTAACATATCCAAATTGCCTTTGCAAAAGAATTATGCCGCATGAACGAGGCAAAAGAAAGAGTGGCGTCAGCATGAAACACAGCCGTTGAGGCCGGAATAATAGAATGATGGAAGAATGGGTTGTGAAAAAAATTCCATTATTCCATCATTCCATTTCACCCTGTTGAGCCCATAGTCTCCGACTTGTCGCAGGCTGAAAGGATTTCGATAAGCGCAGGAAAAGAGCCATTGACCCCCGAGCTTGGCCCATTATAATGAATCCATGTGGAATGCGGCACGCATACCGCATCGTGCGATTCTGATGGGAGCACGTGCAGGGTTTCTTCTGGAATCATTTTGCTTGACACCCATTTTTCAGTTTTTTATAGTCGATCCGCCGTAAGAAGCCGACTTGACTTGTTGTTCGGCAATTCCAGCACAGAAATTCCGTTCAGACCATGTGGGACAGGGCGCCTGTATGTTGAGCCTTTATCTCACGCATAAAACGGCGTGCTGAAGCATATCTCGCTTTTTATCCTAAAGTACCCCAAGAGCACCGACAATGCTGGAGAGCCTTTTACTTCAGAGGAGTTCCTCTGTTCTCGACAAATGGTTTGATGCTGTTCTAGGCACCTACCCGCCCGACACGAAAAGATTTCTGAAAAAGCAGAAAGATCGATTCGCCAACCCGGTGGGGACCACCCTCTTCAAGGAAATGGAGAGCCTTTATCAGGAGCTTCTCCGCGGCGAGGATCGCAAAAATTCATTCGCCATTCTGGACAGGATCATCCGAATCAGGGCCGTGCAGGATTTTTCGCCGTCTGAGGCGGTAGGTTTTCTTTTTTCGCTCAAAGCCATCATTCGGTCGGAGCTCGAATCCGAAATTCGTGAAAATGATTTGAACGAAGAGCTATCCAGGCTGGAAGACAGAGTCGATGATCTGATCCTTCTGGCCTTCGATATTTATATGAAGTGCAGAGAAAAGGTATTCGAGATCAGAGTGAGTGAGGCGAAAAACCATGTTTCCCGACTGCTCCGGAAGGCGGAGTTGATATGTGAAATCCCCGAGGAGGGAGCGGATCGGAATCATGAAGACGGCAATCCAATCCATAAACCGTGATCAATACAGGAAGAGGTAGTCGATGAACTTCATCATAAGCATTATCATTTCTTCCATCATAGTGGGAGTGCTTGTCCTGATCCCCCTGGCAGGGGTCTGGGCGCTGGATCTGCACACGCTCTTCGGGGTGGTCATCCCGTATCTGGCCCTTGCCACTTTTTTCGTGGGGATCACTGCGCGTGTGATCGGCTGGGCGCGGTCCCCTGTGCCGTTCCGGATCCCGACCACGGGCGGGCAGCAGTGGAGCCTGCCATGGATCAAACACAGCCGGTTTGACAACCCCAAGAACACTGCCGGCGTGGTAGTCAGGATGATCTTCGATATCCTCCTTTTTCGCTCCCTGTTCAGGAACACCAAGATCCAGTTCAAAAGCAGCGGTCCGAAGATCGGATATGAGTGGGAGAAGTGGCTCTGGGTTGCAGCCCTTGCCTTTCACTATTCCTTTCTGGTGGTCGTGCTGAGGCACTTGAGGTTTTTTACAGAGCCCATCCCTGGATTCGTGAAGACGATAGAGCACCTGGACGGGTTCATCCAGTCCGGTATCGCGCCTTTCCCGGGGTTCATGGTGCCGGTGGTGCTGATCAGCGGCTTCGTTCTGCTGGGCGCCGCGACCTTTCTCGTTCTGAGGAGAATTTTTGTACCGCAGATGGCATACATCTCGCTTCCTGCGGATTATTTCCCTCTCTTCCTGATCACCGCGATCGGGCTCACAGGGGTCCTGATGCGATATCTTCTCAAGGTGGATATCGTGAAGGTGAAGGAAATGACCCTGAGCCTTTTCACCTTCCATCCGACAGTGCCGGAAGGAATCGGGGTCCTCTTCTACATCCATCTCTTTCTCGTGAGCGTGCTCCTGGCCTATTTCCCGTTCAGCAAATTGATGCACCTGGCCGGGGTGTTCCTGAGCCCCACGAGAAATCTCTCCAACAACAGCCGGTTTGTACGACATGTCAATCCCTGGAACTACCCTGTGAAGGTCCACACCTACGAGGAGTATGAGGAAGAGTTCAGGGACAAGATGATCGAGGCCGGATTGCCCGTGGACAAGATGCCGGAAGACAATGAAGCAGACAAGGCTGCCTAAAGAACAGTAAAGGAGTCGCCATGGCCAAGTTACCAAAGCCTGAAGAGCTTTCAAAATTCAGCCATACCCCGCCCCTCATGCGGGGCTGGATGAATACAACCCCTGTGGAGCTCAAGCAGGGAATTTACCTCTATGCGGGAAAGCCCGCGAACCTTCAATACGTGGGCCTGCCCAACCCCAGGGATTGGTCGCCCACGGATGAGGATTGGAAACTTCCTGCCAACTGGAAGGAGATCATCCTCGAAGGGCTGAGGGAAAGACTGGAGAAGTACAGGTCCCTGAAGATCTTCATGGACATCTGTGTGCGATGCGGGGCCTGCGCGGACAAATGCCACTTCTTCATCGGTGGCGGGGACCCCAAGAACATGCCCGTTCTGCGGGCCGAGCTTCTGAGATCCGTTTACCGCAAGGAATTCACAAAAGCAGGCAGGATAATGGGGACATTTGCGGGCGCCAGGGAACTGACCTTGGATGTCCTGAAGGAATGGTGGTACTACTTCTTTCAGTGCTCGGAATGCCGCCGCTGCTCGCTCTTCTGCCCTTACGGCATAGACACCGCGGAGATCACCATCATCGGCAGGGAGCTCCTGAATCTCATCGGGTTGAACATTGACTGGATTTCCGCGCCTGTCGCGAATTGCTACCGGACCGGCAACCACCTTGGGATCCAGCCGCATGCCTACAAGGACATGATCGATTTCTTCCTGGACGACCTCGAGGAGATCACCGGCGTCAGGATGGACCCGACCTTCAACCGAAAAGGCGCGGAGATCCTGTTCATCACCCCGTCCGGGGACGTGTTTGCGGATCCCGGCACCTACACCGCCATGGGATACCTGACCCTCTTCCACTATCTGCAGTCCATGGGGCTCGACATCACCTGGTCCACCTTTGCGTCCGAAGGGGGAAACTTCGGGTTCTTCACCAGCCACGAGATGGCCAAGAGGTTGAACGCCAAGATGTACGCAGAGGCCAAACGGTTAGGCGTGAAGTGGATCCTTGGCGGGGAATGCGGCCACATGTGGAGGGTCATCAACCAGTACATGGATACCTTCAATGGACCCGCGGAACATCTGGAAATGCCGGTATCCCCCATCACGGGAACGAAGTTCGAGAACGCGGCGCAGACCAAGATGGTGCACATCACCGAGTTCACGGCCGACCTGATCAAGAACGGGAAATTGAAGCTGGACCCGAGCAGAAACGACAACCTGGTGGTGACCTATCACGACTCCTGCAACCCGGCCAGGGGCATGGGGCTTCTCGACGAGCCGCGGTATGTCATCAGGAACACGTGCAACCATTTCTACGAGATGCCGGACAACACCATCCGGGAGCAGACCTTCTGCTGCGGAGGCGGGGCCGGTTTGAATGCGGGCGAGGACATGGAGCTCAGGCTCCGCGGGGGGCTCCCGAGGGCGAATGCCGTGAAATTCGTCCATGAGAATCACGGGGTAAACATGCTGGCCTGTGTTTGCGCCATTGACAGGGCGGTCCTGCCCCCGCTCATGGAATATTGGGTGCCGGAGGTTGCGGTTACAGGCGTACATGAGCTGGTCGGGAATGCCTTGATACTGGAGGGGGAAAAGGAAAGAACCACCAATTTCAGGGGTGAACCGCTTCCGGGAATGGAAGAGGCGGAGGAGGAAGAGTGATGTATGACCGCGGCAAGATCATCATCGGCCTTATAATCGGGCTTGGGCTGTTTCTGTTTCCCTTCTACTACAATAAAGGGGAAGCAAAAAAGGCTCCGGAGGCTGTGCTTACGGATAAGGCAAAAGCGGCGAAACAGTGCATCGAGCCGAAGGAGTTTATGAGGACCGACCATATGAAGATGCTCGATGTCTGGAGAGAAGATGTCGTGCGGGAAGCAAACCGGTATTACAAAAGCGGGGATAACAAGTCCTATTTCATGAGTCTTCAGGTGACCTGCATGGAGTGCCATTCCAACAAGAGCAAATTCTGCGACCAGTGTCATAATTACCTCGGGGTAGCTCCATACTGTTGGGATTGCCACATCGAGCCTAAGGAGAACAAGTGATGGCCATGGATCGAAGAAAATTTCTCAAGTTAACAGGATATGCCGCGCTCCTGGGGTTGGGAGGCAAAGGGGCCTTCGAGCTTCTTGCCCCGGGTGAGGCGGAGGCCCAACTCAAAAGCGTTCCTCTCACCGCGGGAAAGAAGTGGGGAATGATTTTGAACGTGAGCAAGCTGAACGATGCCGTCATGGACAAGTGCATCGAGGCCTGCCACCGGACTCACAACGTCCCGAACATCGGCAATCCTAAGGATGAGGTCAAGTGGCTCTGGAAGGAGACCTACGAGCATACCTTCCCCGGCCAGGAACATGAGTATACCGCCGAGAAGTATCATGGCCGGAATCTCCTGGTGCTCTGCAACCACTGCACCAACCCGCCCTGCGCCAGGGCCTGCCCCACAAAGGCCACCTGGAAGCGGGAAGACGGCGTGGTGATGATGGACATGCACCGCTGTATCGGATGCCGATTCTGCATGGCCGCCTGCCCGTATGGGGCCAGAAGCTTCAACTGGGGGGATCCGCGGCTCGCTCCCAAGGAGCTGAACGCGAACTTCCCAACCAACCCCGACTACCCCACCAGGACCAAAGGGGTGGTCGAGAAATGCAATTTTTGCGCAGAGAGGATCGCCGCGGGCCAGTTGCCGGCATGCGTGGAAGCGGCGAACGCGGTTGTGGCAGGCGCCATGATCTTCGGAGATCTGGATGCCGCCGGATCGGAAATCAGAACGGTCCTCCGCGAGCATTACTCTATTCGCCGAAAATCCGAACTGGGTACAGGGCCCAATATCTATTACATCGTATGAGGTGGTTATGCTTGAGAAGGCACTAAAGGGAAGTCAGGCATACTGGGGGTGGTTGCTCGTCCTCGTGATCATCATAGGGGCGGGCTTTGTCACGTATCTCTACCAGTTTTCCGAAGGATTGAAAATCACGGGAATGAGCAGGGACGTCTCGTGGGGGTTCTATATCGGCCAGCTTACCTATTTCGTTGGGGTGGCCGCCTCCGGTGTGATGGTCGTTCTGCCCTATTACCTACATGACTTCAAGGCATTCGGCCGGATCACCATTCTTGGCGAGTTTCTGGCCGTCGCATCCATCGTCATGTGCGGCCTTTTCGTCATGGTGGACCTCGGCAACATTCCCAGGATGCTCAACATCGTTCTTTATCCGAATCCCACATCCATTCTGTTCTGGGACATGATCGTGCTCAATATGTATCTGCTTCTCAACATCGTCATCGGATGGAACGTACTGAGCGCAGAGCGAAAAGGGATGCATTACCCGAAATGGGTAAAGACCTTGATCTATATTTCCATCCCATGGGCGTTCAGCATCCATACGGTCACGGCTTTCCTGTATGCCGGTCTCCCGGGAAGGCATTACTGGCTCACCGCGATCATGGCGGCGCGCTTTCTCTCGTCGGCATTTGCCTCAGGGCCTGCCATCCTGATTCTGATCTGCATGATTGTCCGGAAGGTATCGAAATTCGATCCCGGCGAAGTGCAGATCCGGACCCTCGGAGGGATTGTCACCTATGCCATGATCCTGAACGTGTTCTTCTTTCTCCTGGAGATCTTCACCGCCTTCTACAGCCAGATTCCGGGCCACATGCATCCCATCGTTTATCTCTTTGCCGGCCTGGACGGGTATGACAAACTGGTTCCCTGGATGTGGACGGCCGCATTTTTCGGAATCGCCTCCGTGGTTATGCTGATCATCCCGGCTGTGCGGCGGAACCTGAAAACCCTGACCATTGCTTGCATCTGCATCGTGATAGCCACATGGATCGACAAGGGGTTCGGTCTTGTGATAGGCGGCTTCATCCCCAACCCGTTTGAAAGGGTTTTCGAGTATTGGCCCACCACTCCCGAGATTGTGATCAGCATGGGCGTTTGGGCCACAGGATTTTTTGTCCTCACTGTGCTCTATAAAATTGCCGTCACCGTGAAAACAGAAGCGGCAGGACTGGAGTAGTGCCGGTGAAAGGGGCTCCTCCCATTCCGGGGTGAGCCCGTTTCGCTCAACAGAAAAATTAAGTAATTGCGGCCTTGTAAGCCGCAGAAAATGGGGTATAAAAAGCTTGACACCCCCATTTGCCTTTGTTAAAGATCACAAAAGTCGGTGTCTTGAAAGTGCGGCCGAAAATCCGGGACCGGATTAAGGCCAGTGAAATCAATAAATTATGGAGGACAAGAAGATGGGCTATGAAGTAACCGTCGATCCTGACAAGTGTGAAGGCTGCGAGGAATGCGTAGAGGTCTGCCCCGTGGATGTGTATGAGATTCAGGATGGGAAATCCGTGCCTGTGAATGCGGAAGAGTGTCTGGGCTGCGAGAGCTGCGTGGAAGTCTGCGACCAGGAAGCCATCACCGTCACAGAGGTTTAGTATAGATCTTATCCGGCAGTCGAGAAAGACGCCGCTCCGCGCATAGTGGAGAGGCGTTTTTTATTGGATGAACATAGGTCCTATGAGACATACAGGACCTATGCTCCAAACAGAAAGGCCGCTCAAAGGAGCGGCCTTTGGATTCATGAGACTGTGCCGGAGATCACTTGCCCTGATGGCAGTCGTTGCATTTCTTATAGGGCGCTTCCTTGTCCTTCAACTCCTTGTGACAGCCCTGGCAGTTCTTGTGAAAGGACAACTGAAGCTTGTCCGCATTTCCTTTTTTCTCTTCCGGACTATGGCATTCGCTGCACTTTTGTACAGGGTCGCCTTCCTTCCACACGTTCTTGCCATCCTTGTACACGTGGTGGCAGTCAGCACATTTGACCTTGTAGTCCGCTGCATGTTTCTTGTGGGAAAACTTGACAGGCCCTTTCTTGTCCGACTTGTACCCCTTGTTCTCGATCGAGATCTCATCCGGGGCATCCGCGGCAGTGAGAACTCCTGCCGTTAGAAAGATCAAGCCGGTGAAAACCGCTGCCACGATCAGCCTGAGCCTACTTTTACTCATCCGTTCCCGCCCTCCTTTCCTCCGAGCCATTTACCCCCTAGTCCCGCAAAGCGAGACGCACCCCCTTAAACAGCTACTCCGAGCGCAATATATTAAATCCTGCGGGAGACTGTCAAGACGAATGAGCCACTGCTCAACGGTGTGAGAAGATGAGAAGATAAGATGTTGAGCAGTTGCTGCTGCGGAGGACCGGCCGGTCGCGATTCCTTTCTTCGGATTTGCATTTCATCGGCGCCTCTGTTAATGAGGCATTCTCGAATCACCGGATTGGATCGCGCGCGGACGTTTACTGAATATGGACGGCTCGTCGATCTTGGATCCCGTGTGGCGTTTCGCGGGAACGGTCCGGGATGTGATCGGCTTCAGGAAAGGTTTTCGATGGAAAAGGATTCGGTCGGCTTTCGTTCCTATCTGGCACCCGTACTGTTTCTCGCGGCGATCTTTTTCCAGAACTTCATTTCCCGGATCATCCTTGCTCCTCTTCTCCCTTCCATTGAGAAGGATCTCGCCCTTTCCCATGGGCAGGCAGGATCCTTCTTCTTCCTGATGACCGCGGGCTACTTGGTCGCGATGATGGGCTCCGGATTTTTTTCCGCCAGATATACCCACAGAAGGACCATCGTGGTCGCCATTGCCACCGTCGGCGTCGCCCTTGTGTTGATGGCCCTCAGTGGAGACCTGTGGGGCATGCGGGCAGCCCTCCTTCTTCTGGGCATGTCCGCCGGTCTCTATCTCCCCTCCGGCATCGCTACACTCACACAACTGGTTGATCCGAAGAACTGGGGCAAGGCACTGGCCATTCATGAGTTGGGTCCGAACCTGGGCTTTGTGGTCGCCCCTCTCATCGCAAGTATACTGCTGACCTGGTTATCGTGGCGCTCCATCCTTGTGGTTCTGGGAGGGATGTCCCTGCTGCTGGTAATGGGTTTTGCCCGATTTGGGCGCGGCGGGGATTTTGCCGGCGAGGCTCCCAGTTTCACCTCATTTTTCGTGTTGATCAGAGAGCCCCTTTTCTGGGCCATGATGATCCTCTTCGGCCTTGGGGTCGCCGGCTCATTGGGAATATACGCCATGCTTCCTCTTTACCTGGTGTTCGAACATGGGGCGGATGCAGAGTGGGCCAATACGCTGGTCGCTCTGTCCAGGATTTCCGGTCTTGGAACCGCGTTTGTTGCCGGGTTTGCCACCGATCGCATCGGCCCGAAAAGGACTCTTTTCGGGATTCTCCTGCTCACAGGGTTGATCACCCTCCTGCTTGGGGTATCTGCAGGGAGATGGTTGATCCTTCTCGTGCTCCTCCAGCCCGCTCTGTCTACGAGCTTCTTTCCTCCGGCACTGGCTGCGCTCTCGTCATCAGGGCTTCCTGTGTCTCGCAATGTGGCGGTCTCCTTTACCATTCCCCTGGCCTTCCTCTTCGGCGGGGGCATTGTCCCCATGTTCATCGGCGTGATGGGCGATGAGGGGCTCTTCAATCTGGGTGTCGTCACGGTAGGGGTGCTCCTCCTGGGCGGGTCGTTGATTGCACTGACATTGAAGGGGCGTGGGCGGAATTGATCGGCTTCAGGCATTGATCATTGGAGTGTTCAGTGTTCGGGGTTCAGTGTTCAGTGTTCAGGGAGGGAAGCGTCGCGCAGAAATAGTTGCCGGGTGTCAGAGTCCCGCTGGACGGCGTATGGGTGGTCTCCTGAACTCTGAACACTTCTCCTTCGCGGTTCAATAAACGGTTTTACCAACAAGAAGAAAACGAAGTTACCCCGCGACAGGCGAGGTCGGCCCCCAGTCCCTGAGAGGACAGATTTCACATTTTGGGATTCTACGGCAGAGATCCTTCCCTGTTCTTACAACGAGTGCGTGGAACTCATTGTAGAGTTTGGGATCCTCCGGAAGATTGTCCATGAACAGGGACTGGAGATCTTCGTAAGTGCACTGCTCCTCCACCATTCCATGCCGAAAGAGAATGCGGTGGGTGTACCCATCCACAACAAAAAAAGGCATCCCGGCTGCATAAAGAAGGATGCTGTCCGCCGTCTCCCTGCCGATGCCGTTTACGGACAAGAGCCGTTCCCTGATGGCCCGAGGATTTTCCTTGAACATCACGCCAAGATCCCCGCGGAATTCCTCCGCGACCAGGTGGATCAGATTTTTCAACCTTTTCGCCTTCAGGTTGTAGTACCCCGCAGGCCTTACCTCTTCCGCCAGGGCCGCAAAATCGCACGACTCCAATGCCGGCACCGAGAGCAACTCTTTGCGCTTCAGGTTTTCGATGGCCTTTTCCACGTTTTTCCAACTCGTGTTCTGGGCCAGAACTGCTCCGATCGCGATCTCCAGCTCCGTCTCTCCGGGCCACCAGTGCTGGGGGCCGAACCGCTCGAAAAGAAGCTCGTACATCTCCATGAGTCTCTGACCGCTCAAGCTGTGCGGCATTTCATTTTTCATTTCACATTTCTCAATCACCATCAAACATTGAACAACACGCCCGGAAGGTATCATCTGTCCGGTCTCGAACAGGAATGCTCCAGGCGGAAGACGGCCCTTTCAAATGATAAAGGATAGATTAAAAATGGTAAATGATAAATGCGAGTTATACGAGCGCTGCCTTGACACCCGGGCCAAGATACTCTACTTTATTACGTTTGGAAGTTAAACGACAGGGCGGGAGGTACCTCAAAAGTCCCAGCCCGCTTTTTTATTTTATGCAAGAAGAATCGGTTCGAGGCCGTTCCTCCATGTCTTCACCGCAGAAACTGGGAAAAACTCGGAACATAGGGATCATCGCGCATATCGACGCGGGGAAAACCACCATCACTGAACGCATCCTCTATTACGCGGGGCGCGTTCACAAAATGGGGGAAGTCCACGACGGCGAAGCCACCATGGACTGGATGGAGGAGGAAAGGGAAAGGGGGATCACCATTACCTCGGCAGTGACTTCCGTTGTCTGGAAAGGTCACACCATCAACATCATCGATACGCCCGGACATGTGGACTTCACGGTCGAAGTGGAGAGATCCCTCAGAGTTCTCGACGGGGCTATCGGGGTGTTCTGCGCGGTGGGAGGTGTGGAGCCTCAGTCCGAAACCGTCTGGCACCAGGCCGACAGGTACAAGGTCCCCAAAATTGCCTATATCAACAAGATGGATCGCATCGGCGCGGATTTCCATCGTGCCGTGAACATGATCAAGGATCGCCTCAGGGCCAATCCCCTGATTCTACAGCTCCCATGGGGTTCGGAAGACAACTTCATGGGTGTGATCGACCTCCTGAAGATGAGGGCGGTTGCCTGGCAGGCGGAGACCCTCGGGGCTGAGTTCCAGGAATTTCCCATTCCCGATGAACTCATGGAAGAGGCGTCCCGTTACAGGGAATCGCTGATCGAATCCCTGGCGGAGCACGATGATGCCATCATGGAGAAGTACGTCTCCGAATCCCCCATCGAAATTCAAGACCTGAAACAATCCGTCCGGGCGGCAACCGTGGCTCTCAAGGGAGTGCCCATTCTCTGTGGTGCGGCTTTGCGAAACAAGGGCATTCAGCCGCTCCTGGACGGCATTGCCGATTTTCTGCCCTCCCCAGTGGATGTCCCCCCGATCACAGGACATAACCCTGAGACCGGCAATGAGGAATCGAGACCCTCCAGACTGAAGGGCCCCTTCTCCGCTCTGGCCTTTAAAGTCATAATGGACCAGGGCAGGAAGATGACCTATCTCCGCATCTACTCGGGCTCGGTAAAGGCCGGGGATACGGTTTTCAATCCGGGCAAAAACGTCAAGGAGAAGCTTGCCAGGCTCCTGCGGATGCACTCCAATAAGCGGGAAAGAATCGATGATGCTACCTCCGGAGACATCGTGGCGGCCATGGGGTTGAAGCTCACCACGACGGGGGACACCCTGTGCAGCGAAGATCACCCGATCCTCCTGGAACCCATACCTTTCAATACACCTGTTATCACCATGGCCATCGAGCCGAAACGCATCCAGGATGACTCCAAGCTCATGGATGCTCTTGGAAAGCTGGGGGAGGAGGATCCCACTTTCCGGTTCAAGATCGATGAAGAGACCGGTCAGACAGTGATTTCCGGCATGGGCGAGCTCCACCTGGAAATCATTGCCGAGAGGCTCAAAAGGGAGTTTTTTGTCGAGACGAACCAGGGAAAGCCCCAGGTGGTGTATCGGGAAACGATTCAGAAGAAAGTGGAGCACGAGGAGGTTTTTCAGAAGGAACTGGCGGGGCAGCAGCATTTTGCGGGGGTCAGAATCGCGCTTTCCCCTCTTCCTCGAGGGGCTGACAACCGGTTCGTGGATCGGTGCCATAACCCGAACCTCACCCCTGAATACCTCTCCGCCATCCGGGAGGGGATAGAGGAATCCGCTACCAGCGGGGTTGTGATGGGATATCCGGTAATCAACGTGGAGACCGTCCTTCTGGATGCACAGATTCACGAGACCTATTCCAATGAGATGGGCTTCAGGATCGCGGCTTCCATGGCATTTAGAAACGCATGCCAGTTGGCGGAGCCGCTTATTCTGGAACCGGTCATGAAGACAGAGATCCTGATCCCGGAAGAGTTCATGGGAGAAGTTATCGGGGACCTGAATGCCCGACAGGGAAAAATCGAGCAGATTACGAGCCGGGGCCCATTCCAGGTTCTCCTGGCAACCGTTCCCCTTTCCCGGATGTTCGGGTACTCCACAGCGCTTCGTTCCGTTTCACAGGGGCGCGGCACCTTTACTATGCAGTTCAGTCATTTCGATAAAGTCTAGTCTGGTCATGCCACCAAGGCACGAAGACACAAAGAAAAAAAACAAATGACTTTCTTGGTGTCTTCGTGGCGAGATTGCTTTTTCCCCTGATGTTGACTTCACTAGTCCTAAGACATTGACTTCACACGCCTCTAGAAATACACTGTGTCTGTGGTCCGGGGCGGCTTCCGTCCTAATCCGAGCCACGAGGGCAACATGTCCCGTCAAAGGACTCTCTTTCTTTCCATTAGTGTCATCTTCCTTCTGCTGATTTTCTTCCTGCTCAGCATAGCGCTTTTTTGGGTCAGCCCGGCAAAGCGGGGTGCGGAACCCCAGGTAGTCGTGGTTGCCGAAGGCACGCCCCCGGCCCAGGTTGCCGAAGACCTGCAGAGAAGAGACATCATTTCCAGCAGGCGGCTCTTCCTTCTCTGGGTCAAGGTATTGGGGCTCGGGAAGAAAATTAAGGCCGGAGAATACTCGCTTGGTGCCGGAGATTCTCCTGCTTCCATTCTGGACAAGCTTACAAAGGGGCTCATCCTGACACACCCGTTCACGATTCCGGAAGGGTTCACCCGGAAGCAGATCGCTCATCTGCTTTCTGAAAAGGGACTCATAGAGAGGGAGAAGTTCCTGTCTCTTACCCAAGACCCCGATGTCCTGAAGCGATATGAAATCCCGGGCCCAAATCTGGAAGGGTATCTCTTCCCGGATACATACCACTTTGGGAAAGGGGTGTCGGTCCAAACCGTTGTGGACACGATGGTGAAACGGTTCGTTCAGCTTACCGCACCCTTGAGGAAGGCCGCTGAAGAATCGGGGATGGACATGAAGGAGGTGGTGATTCTTGCCTCCATAGTCGAAAAGGAGACGGGTCTCGGAGAGGAGCGGCCCTTGATTGCTTCGGTCTTCAGGAATCGTTTAAAGAAGGGAATGCGTCTGGAGAGTGACCCAACCGTAATTTATGGGATGGAGGAGTTTGACGGGAACCTGCGCAAAAGGGATTTGACTCAGGAGAGCCCGTACAACACTTATGTGATTCAGGGCCTCACCCCGGGGCCCATATGCAACCCCGGCTTCGATTCCATCAAGGCCATACTGTTCCCCGCAAAGACGGATTACCTCTATTTTGTCTCCAGGAATGACGGTTCTCACCATTTTTCCAAAACATTGGCCGAGCACAATCGTGCGGTCTCCACTTATCAGAAAAGAAAAAGAACCCTGCCTTCCAAAAAACCTTCTTGACTTCCCTGGATTGTATACAGTATACAATAATCGTCAGTCACTACATCATAGCTGCCGCCGTAAGAGAAGATCTGTCCCCCCAAACCGTTGTGAGAGGTACCTTCCGTCAACCCCCTCATTGGAGGAGATCAATGGATCTTTTCGGAAACCTCACCGTTCTCTCCCTCGAACAGGCGACTGTTTTGCCTTACCTTACATTCCGTCTCGCACAGGACGGAATGCAGATCTATCGGTTGGAGCACCCCGTTTACGGAGACCCCAACCGGATGATCGGAGAAAACGTCCTCGGCGAAGAGAGGATGAATTCCTATTTCCTCTGTATCAACAGCGGGAAAAAGGGGTTGACCCTGGACCTGGCCGCGCCTGAGGGCAGGGAGATCTTCAAATCCCTTCTTGTAAGATTAAAGATCGACATCTTTGCCACCAATCAACTTCCAAAGAATTACAAGAAACTGGGAATTGACTATGAGACAGTGAAAAGCCTGAAGCCCGATATTGTCTGGCTGGGCATGACAGGGTTCGGGCCGGAAAGCAATGAAGCCGCTTATGATCCCATCCTGCAGGCCAGAAGCGGTTTGATGGAACTTACAGGCGAAGCCGATGGAGATCCCCAGGTCATGGGTATACCGCTGCCCGACATGGGGTGCAGTGTCCACGCCTATGGCGCGGTGATGAAGGCACTCTTTCAACGACAGGCCACAGGACAGGGTTCCTGCATCAATATTTCCATGTTCGAATCGTCCGTCTCCTGGCTGACGGTTCCGATTACCATCTCCACCGCCTTTGGAAAGAAGATCAGCCGGAGAGGGAACACACACGAGTTTTTCTGTCCGGTATCCGTGTACAGGACGAGTAACGGGTTCGTGTACGTGGCTGTGGGAAATGACAGGCAGTGGAAGTCCATGGTCTCCGAGGAGATTTTCACGTCTTTGGATAAACCCGCATACGAGAAGAATTCGGGCCGGATCAGAGATGTGGAAAACCTGAACCGGGAGATCAACAAAATTACCGAAAGACACACCAGCGAAGAGCTGATCGATCTCTTCAACAGGATTACCGTTCCGATCAGCAAGATCAAAACCATTCCTGAAGTGGTGGCCGACCCCTTCGTGGAGCGACGGCTCCTCCATTCAACGGACTCCAGAACAGGAACCAGTCTCACCCTCGCCCCTCCGCCTGTAATGACCCCATACCTTGAAACCACAGGCCGTGAGTTGTCGTTCCCTCCGAGATTCGGGGAACACAACCTCAAAGTCTACGGCGAAATGCTTGGGTACTCGCATACGGAGCTTGCTGCTCTGCAGGAGAAGAAGGTGATTTGACGGTCGGGCGCAGGGGAAAGGAAGGAAGAGTCCATGGACATCGTTGTGCTGGTCAAGCAGGTCCCCAATACCATGGAAGTCAAACTGGATCCCAAGACAGGGAATCTCATCAGGGAGGGAATCGAAAGCATCATCAACCCCGATGACAAGCACGCACTGGAAGCTGCGGTCCGGATAAAGCAGGAGCACGGGGGGAAGGTCACGGCGGTCTCCATGGGACCGCCACAGGCGATAGATGCGATTTCCGAGGCCGTGGGCCTTGGTGCGGATGAGGGAATCCTTCTCACCGACCGCGCCTTTGCGGGCGCAGATACCTGGGCCACATCGACAACACTGGGGAAAGCAATCGAGAAGATCGGCCGGTTCGATCTGGTTCTTTGCGGCAGGCAGGCGATCGACGGGGACACGGCGCAGATCGGACCGCAGGTCGCGGACTACCTCGGTGTGCCGCAGGTTACCTATGTGTTCGATATCGAGGAGATCAAGAAGAGCAGCATAACGGTGAAAAGGCGCCTCGAGGATGGATTTGAGAGAATCCAGTGCACTCTCCCTGCGTTGCTCACAACCATAGGAGAGCTGAACAAGCCCAGGTTTCCGAGGGTCGACCGGCTCATCGACGCCTGCAAGGAGAACGCCCGCATCGAAACCTGGAATTCGGCTGATCTCGGTATCCAGACGAGAGAGGTGGGCCTGGAAGGATCTCTAACCAATGTCATCAAGACCTTTGCCCCCAAGTTCCAGAGGCAGGGAGAAATTCTGGAAGGGGACGCCAAAGCGGCGGTGAAGAGCCTCGTGGGGAAGCTCAGGGAGAAGAGACTGATATAGGAAGTCGGAAGTGGGAAGGCGGAAGTGGGAAGGCGGAAGTGGGAAGGCGGAAATGAAGGGTGACAAAGATCTGAAGGACAGGACGAAAAGATTTGCACTGCAAATTATCCGTCTGGTTGCTTCTCTCCCTTCAAATCGCATAGCGAATGTGGTGGGAGGACAGGTGCTCAAGGCCGGAACATCTGTCGGAGCAAACTACCGTGAGGCCCTGAGAGGGAGATCGAAAGCGGAATTCATCTCCAAAATAGGGATTGTCGAGCAAGAGTCAGATGAAAGCCTATACTGGCTGGAGTTGATAGAGGAATCAGGATTGAGTAAAGGGGATTTCATCAAGAACCTAATCGTGGAAGCGGATGAACTGGTTGCGATCTTTACAACTATCGGCCAGAAAGCGAAGCGCTGATTCCGCCTTCCGCATTCCGCCGTTCGACTTCTTGGAGGGGTTTGGCCATGGCTGTCTGGATCGAGGTGGATCTTTGTAACGGGTGCAAGCGGTGCATGAAAGCCTGCCCTTATGGGGCCGTTGAAATCAGCGATGGGAAGGCTCATATCCAGGAGCGATGCACATCCTGCGGGGCCTGCCTTCAGGTCTGCAAGCAGAAGGCCATTCAGACCGATGCAAAGCCGAAGGAGATTCCCGATTTCCGCGACAGGAGGGGCGTGTGGGTATTTGCAGAGCAGAGGGATGGAAAACTGGTCCGGGTCTCCCTTGAGCTTCTGGGCAAGGGGCAATCCCTCGCAGCGGAATTGAAGCAGGACGTCTCCGCCCTTCTCCTCGGGTATAAGATTTCAGGCCTTGCCCGAACGCTCATAGAACATGGGGCTGACAGGGTCTACCTGGCAGATCACAAGGCGCTGGAGAGTTACAGAACCACTGCATATACAAAGGTCATTGAGGAACTCGCATTAGAGCACAAGCCCAATATCCTTCTCATGGGCGCCACGCACATCGGCCGCGACCTGGCCCCCAGGGTCTCCAGGAGGATCGGCGTCGGTCTGACCGCGGACTGTACGGAACTCTCCATCGATCCAGGGGAGGGGATCCTCCTGCAGACCAGGCCTGCGTTCGGCGGGAACGTCATGGCCACAATCGCCAACCGATATTCCAGGCCTCAAATGGCGACGGTCCGCCCAGGCGTCATGGAGGCCGTGCACGGACGGAAGCGAAAGGGCGAGATCATCAAGTGCAAGGTGGCCGTGGCTGAGAAGGAAATCGGCACCAGGGTGCTCGGACAGGTGCAGGAGAAGAAGAAGCGCGTCAACCTCACGGATGCCAAGGTCATCGTGGCCGGAGGACGGGGCGTAGGAGATGCCAAAGGGTTCCATGTTCTGGAACAGCTTGCAGCCGTGCTGGGTGGGGAAGTGGCAGGGACTCGAGTTGCCGTGGAAGAGGGGTGGATCCCTGCTGAACGCCAGATTGGTCAGACCGGGCAATCGGTGCGGCCTGAAATCTATATCGCATGTGGAATCTCCGGGGCCGTTCAACACAGGGCAGGGATGTCAGACTCCCGGTACATCATAGCGATCAACAAGGACCGCAGGGCGCCCATCTTCCAGGTGGCCGACTGGGGTATTGTGGGCGATCTTCATGATGTTGTTCCGGCAATGATCGAGGAACTGAAAGGAAAAAGATGAAAGAAAAGGCGATCTCTCACAGAGCACACCGATAGAAGAAAATCCCTGTGTCTCTGTGGACTCTGTGAGAGAAAGTCTTTGTCCGTGTTCACCCGCGGCACGTTGCTCTTGTGAATAGGAGAGAAGCTATGTTGAGGTCCAATGCGGAAGACCTGGTGCGGAAGACCATGGCAAGGTTTGTGGACACGGTGCTGATACCCAAAGCCCAGGAGATCGATCAAAAGGGGGAGTTTCCAAGAGAGATCTTCATGGAGATGGCCGGCATGGGGGTCTTTGGAATCCGATATCCCAAAAACCGCGGTGGCTCCGGGGGCAATACCACTCTCTATTGCATCATCTGCGAAGAACTGGCAAGGGGGCTCATGAGTGCGGCCGCATCCACGGCCATGCAGTGTCTCATGGGGACAAATTTCCTTTTCCATTTCGGTACCGAAGAAATGCACAGGGAATTTTTCCTCCCGGCCATGAGAGGGGAAAAGATAGCCTGCTTCTGCCTTACCGAACCTGAAGCCGGGGGTGACTTGGGAAGCGTCAGCACTCTCGCCACCCGCACTTCCGACGGCTACGTGATAAACGGACTCAAGACCTGGGTCACCGATGGACCAGTGGCCAGCTTCTATACAGTTCTCTGTCAGACCGATCCGGCCAAGAAACTGAGAGGTCTCAATTTCTTCTTCGTTCCAAGGGATACGCCCGGGGTTTCAGTGAGCAAGCCCTTTGATCTCCTGGGCACTCGAACCACGCCCATTTGCGAGCTCTCCCTGACGGATGTGAGAATTCCTGCTCACTACATGCTCTGCGAGGAAGGCCGGGGAACGGACAGTCTGCTCGGTATTCTCTCCGAGATCCGGACCATGACCGCCGCTCTGGGAATCGGCCTTGTCCGGGCCGCACTTCATGACTGCATCCAATATGCCCACGAGAGAGTAGCCTTTGGAAAACCCATCGGCTCCTATCAACTCATCCAGGCGAAGGTGGCGGAACTTGCAGTGGACCTGGAGGCCGCCAAGCTGCTGACCTACCGGGCTACTCACATGATCGACGACAAGATCTCCTGCCTCCCTCAGGCGAGCATGGCCAAGTATTTTGCCACCGAAGCCGCATGCAAGGCAGGGGACTACGCAACCCGGATCTTCGGGGCCTACGGGTTCTCCATGGAATACACGGCTCAGAGATATTACAGGGACAATCGCTTCCTTCTGTACGGCGGCGGAACGCATGAAGTGCTTCTGCCCAATATCGCCCGCTGGGTAGGGCTTTAGCAGGTTGCTGAAAAACGCCCATGTCCCCCGCGAAGGGACGGGATCTTGTCCGTGCAAACACGGACACCCCACTGAGGCGGGTCCCCATTTTCGAGCGGCGTTGCCCTTATCCCGCGTCGTTGCGGCGTACAGGAAGTACGCCTCACTCCTCGGGATCGCGGGCGCTCCCGCGAATAGCGGGATTGAAAAGGCGCAACTTGCATCTGGACATTTTTGAGCAACCTGCAAAATAAGGACCCTTAGAAGAGCATGAAAGGCAATAAGGAATCTCGCACATGGAGCCCTTCGTTCCAGGGGACACTTCCCGGCAGGAAGCCGCTGGGCCAGCATGTCTTTGAGAATCTGAAACAGGCCATCATTCGGGGCGATGTGGCGCCTGGGGACAGGCTTGTGGAGAGCCGGATCGCCGGCGCCCTGGATATCAGCCGGACACCTGTAAGGGAGGCCATCCACAAGCTGGAGCGGGAAGGGCTGCTCAAGAGACTTCCCCATGGCGGGTTTACGGTGTTGAGCCTCACCATGGACGATATAGAGGAAACCTTCGGGATCCGCTGTGTGCTGGAGAGATATGCCGCGCGTCTTGCCACAATCAATCACAATGAAGAGGAACTGAAGCCCCTGGAAGAGAAGATCAGGGAGTTCCAGAAGTGTCTGGATGAAGGGAGGATGGATGACCTTCCCGGAATCAATACGGCATTTCACAACCTCCTCTACGGACTCTGCCGAAGCCCCAAACTGATCAAGATGATCAGCGACCTCCGGGATCAGATCTATCGCTTTCGAAGAATCATCCTGAATGTGGCGCCAATGGCCAGGATCAGCAACCAGGACCATCGAAGAATGCTCAAAGCCATTCGCGAACGCGATATCGAACGGGTCGAGACTCTGGTGCAGGAACATATTATGCGAGGGAAAGAGATCGTTCAGCGGGAGCTGGAGAAAAGACCAAAGGGGATCTAGTGTCGCATCCACCCCCACCTGGCCTCCCCCATCGAGGGGGAGGAAAGTGTGAAACCAAAGGTTTCCCCTCCCCCGGTGGGAGGGGTCAGGGAAGGGGGAGACACAGGACTGCAAATAAAAGGAGCCGATTTGATTATGGCCGCAGAAAAAAGGATAAGGGTTCTCCTGGGAAAACCCGGTCTGGATGGACATGACCGCGGGGCCAAAGTAGTGGCCCATGCCCTGAAGGATGCCGGGATGGAAGTGATCTATACAGGACTTCACCAGACCGTCCCGGGCATCGTGAAGCAGGCGGTGCAGGAGGGGGCTGACGTGATCGGGTTGTCCATCATGTCCGGGGCCCACCTCCCCATTTGCAGAAAGCTGATGGGCATGTTGAAAGAAGAAAAAGCCGAAGATGTTCTGGTCGTGGTGGGCGGCGTGATCCCTAACCGGGATATCCCGCTTCTCAATGAAATGGGAGTGCAAGGGGTGTTCCCCGGGGGAACGCGGTTCGAGGAGATCGTCGGGTTCATAAGAGATAATGTACACAGGGTCGATTGAGCCGGAGTTCTCTGCTTTGCGGAGAACCTGAAAATCCGAAACTCGAAGCGCGAAATCCGAAACAATGTCAAAGGATCAAAATTTAGATGACCGCAACAGCGACTGCCCCGTTCCTGGTTCAGGTGCTGCCGGCTTCAGAATTTTTGAACATTTGTGCTTTGAATTTGTTTCGAGTTTCGAATTTCGACATTCGGATTTGTGGCCTGTAAATGAATTTTGGTCAAACCGGATGTTAATGATCAATGAAAAATGATCAATGCCAGAAGCGAGGTTGTCATGGGAGTAGCGACTTATAACAAGGACGAAAAGGATGCCATCAAGGAGGTGATCCTCCAGTCGGGGATCAAGGTCAAGCCGGTGTACACCCCTGAGGACCTGCAGAAGGTGGGGTTCGATTATTCCAAGGACCTGGGGGCACCGGGCGAGTATCCCTTTACCCGCAGCATCCACCCCCTGGGGTACAGAAGCAGGAACTGGACCACGCGCCAGTACACGGGCTTCGGCACACCGGAGCAAAGCAATGAGCGCTTCAAGCTGATGATCTCCCATGGACAGACAGGCTTGAATGTCGCCTTCGATCTTCCAACCCAGATGGGGTACGACTCGGATGATCCCATGGCAGAGGGAGAAGTGGGCCGGGTGGGAATGGCGGTGGACTCCCTTAGGGATTTTGAGGTCGCCTTCAAGGATATCCGCCTGAACCGGATCGGGACCGGCCTGACGATCAATGCCGTCGCCTCGATCATGCTCGCCATGTATCAGGCAGTCGCCGAGAAATACGGGTACAAGAAGAACGAGATCTCCGCCACTCCCCAAAACGATATCCTCAAGGAGATGGTGGGAAGGGGCGCGTGGATCTATCCGGTGGAGCCTGCCGTGCGTCTCATCGGCGATACCATCGAGTATTCCATGAAAGAGCTTCCCAGGTGCAATCCGGTTTCAGTCTGCGGGTATCATATCCGAGAGTCCGGCTGCACGCCTGTCCAAGAGATCTCCTATGCATTCGAAATTGCCTTCGCTTACCTGGACGAGGTGATCAGGAGGGGCTACAAGGCAGAGCAGTTCGTGGGTGGATTCACCTTCAACCTGAATATCTACGGAAATCTCTGGGAGACGGTCGCCAAGTTCAGGGCTGCCAGGAAGATGTGGGCCGAGCTGCTGCGGGAGCGGTACGGCGTCCAGGACAAGAAAGCCCTTTTCCTCAGGGGAATTTTCGGAGGGGGCGGTTCGGGCATGACAAAGCAGCAGCCCGAGAACAATATCGTTCGGGGAGCCTACTATGCGCTCGCGGCCGCACTCTCGGGAGCCCAGACAACGGCCCTCTGCTCTTTTGACGAGGCGTACACCATCCCTACGGAGAGGGCGGCTCTCCTTTCCCTGAGGACGTTTCAAATCCTCATGGATGAGATTGGTCTTCGGGATACGGTGGATCCTCTCGCAGGGTCATACTTTGTTGAAACCCTTACCAAGGAGATGGAGCAGAAGATCCTGGAGGAGATGGAGAAGGTGGAAAAAATAGGGGGCATGGTGCGCGCCGTTGCCTCCGGGTATGTGCAGAAGGAAGTGGCGCGGCAAGCCTACGAGTACGAGAAGAAACTCCAGGAGGGCAAGGTAATCAAGGTCGGCGTGAACAAATACACCGAAGGCGTCGACATGGAGGTGGAACTGCACGAGTACAACGAGGACTGGGCTCGGAAGCAGATCTCACGGCTTAAGGAGCTCAAGCGTACGAGAGACAACAAGGCTGTGACCGGCAGCCTCAAAGCCCTTGAGCAGGCTGCCGTCGAAAAGAAGAACGTCATGCCCTCTCTCGTGGAGTGTTGCAAGGCATACGCCACGGTGGGCGAAATGGCGGGAGTTTTCAGGCAGGTGTTTGGGGAGCATCGGGAGCCCAGCATCTTTTAATGCAGGTTCCTGTAGGGTCATTGATTCCGCCACCCCGGCGAAAGCCGGCGTCCGGAATTTTTTAAGAACTTCGAATCCCCGCACACCTGTGCGGGGAATGACGACAATGCTACATGGGCATTCTTCAGCACCCTGCATACTCGGAGCGGGTGTCCGATCCTGAACGATGGAGAGCCCCCATGTCGCATTCCCGCTCGGGAGCGTGGGAGCGAAGGAGTCCAAGCTTGCAGGTTGCTCAAAAATGTCCAGATGCAAGGCGCCGGAAGTCCTGAGGAGTGAGGCGTACATGTAAGTACGCTGCAACGACGAAGGACGAGGGCAACGCCGCAGATGGGCGTTTTTCAGCAACCTGCCAAAGGAGGTGAACAGCGCGGCTGAGGCAAGGAATCCATAACGCATCGAACCAGAAGGAGGGACAAAGAGATGAGGAATAAAACAGCGTTTATTATCGCGGCATTTTTCGGGATGAGCCTGTTTCTGGCGGCCTCGCCGCAGGTCGGTTTTGCAAAAGAAATCAAACTCACCTATGCCAACTTCCCGCCTGCACCCACTTTCCCCTGCGTTCAGATGGAGAGGTGGGCTAAAGAGGTAGAAAAGAGAACAAAGGGTCAGGTGAAGGTCCAAACCTTTCCCGGTGGTACCCTCCTACCGGCGAAGAACATCTTTGACGGGGTGATGGCCGGAACCGCAGATATCGGGAATTTCGCCATGAGCTACCAGCCCGGCAGGTTTATCATCTCTGAGGCCGTGGATTTGCCGATCGGGTTCTCCAGCGCAAGGTCTGCGAGTTTGACCCTCTTGGATCTCATCGATAAATACAAGGCAAAGGAGTTCGAGAATACCAAGATCCTCACCCTCTTTACCTGCCCTCCGGCGAATATCATGACCAAAACACCGGTGAAATCCCTTGCCGATCTAAAGGGGATGGAGCTCAGGGTGTCCGGTACCGCATCGGAGATCATCAAGCTGCTCGGCGGGATCCCGGTGGCCATGCCTCAATCGGATACCCCCGAGGCGCTTCAAAAGGGCGTTGTGAAAGGGCATGTCTCCTCAATGGAAGTTTTGAAGGACTTCAACTATGCGGCCTATACGCCCAATGCAACCATTGCCAACCTGTGGGTGGTGAGTTTTGGCGTGGTCATGAACAAGGACAAATGGGCCTCCCTGCCTCAGGATGTGAAGAAGGTGTTCGATGACATGAGGAGAGAACAGGCGCTATGGACCGGCAAGTACGTGGACGATCATGTACTGGAATCGCTTGAATGGTCCAAGCAGAAATACAATCTGCAGATTCATCAGCTTCCTCAGAATGAAAAGGCGCAGATTCCGAAGACTCTTGCCCCCATGATCGATTCGTATATCAAGAAGGTCAATGCGGCCGGACTTCCGGGCGATCAAATTGTGAAGGATACGCTTGCCTTGAAGGACAAGTACGAGAAGGAGTTCAGCAAATAGTGGGATAGGTCGAGCCCCTGTCTCCCTTTCCGGGACAGGGGCTCCGGCTCCGGGAGAATCCCGGCTGGGGGAGGACATGGAATTCCTGATCAAGATAAGAACTGCCGTGAACTGGATCATGGTCGTACTGGGCGGCATATCCGTGCTGATGCTGATGATTCTGGCTACCGCGAATGTCTGCATGCGGATCGTCCAGGTCCCCTTTCAGGGTGCTTACGAAATCGTCTCTTTCCTCGGGGCAGTGACGATCGCGTTCTCTCTTGGGTATACCCAGATGAGAAAAAGCCACATCGTGGTTGATATTCTTTCCGAGACTTTTCCGAACCGCGTGAAAAAAATACTCGATGCAATCGGCTACCTCATTACCATGATCTTCTTCGCGGTCATTGCATGGGTGATTTTCAGGTGGGGGATCAGAATCGCGCAATCCGGGGAACTCTCGGAAACGCTCAAGGTCATTTACTACCCCTTCATTTTCAGTGTGTCCATTGGGTTCGGCTTTCTGTCCCTGACGCTCGTCATCGATTTTCTGAACGCCTTGCTTGAGAAAGAGAGGTAGAGGAGACCATGTCCGGCCCAATTGTAGGGGTTATCGGCATCCTTGTCATGTTTGCAGTCCTTTTCCTCTTCAGGATACCGGCGGCATTCACCATGATGCTGGTGGGCTTCCTGGGGGTCACTTACGTCACCTCTTTCAAAGCAGCCCTCGGAATGATTGGGCCCGACATGTGGAACATCTTCTCGAACTACGGGCTGACCGTCATCCCCATGTTTATCCTGGTGGGTGAGTTCGTTCATTTCGCCGGATACAACAACGGGCTTTACAATGCCACGTACCGGTGGTTCGGACACTATCGGGGCGGGCTGGCGATCACCACCATTATGGCCTGCGCCGCCTTTTCGGCCATCAGCGGTTCCAACACGGCGACCGCCGCCACCATGAGCTCTGTGGCAATCCCTGAGATGAAGAAGTACAACTACCACCCGATGCTGAATGCCGGGTCCGTGGCCGCAGGGGCGACCCTCGGCGTGCTGATCCCTCCCAGCATCGTTCTGGTGGTATATGGTCTTTACACGGGCCAATCCATAGGAAAGCTCTTCTTCGGCAATGTCATTCCAAGCGTGGTCCTTACGGCCTTGATTGCCGCAACGGTTTTTTATATCTGCTGGCGCCACCCGGACTGGGGTCCGAGTGCGGCAAAGTCCACCTGGTCCGAGAGAATGAGGGCACTGCCGGAGATCATCGATATTCTCGTCCTCTTCGCCATCATCATGTTCGCCCTTTTCACGGGTGTGGTCACGGCAACGGAGGCGGCTGCGGCCAGCTGCGCCCTGGCTCTTCTCATCTGCATAATCCGGAGGAAACTGAGCTGGAAGGGCTTCATCGCCTCCATCGGGGAGACGCTCCGAATCTCCTGCCTGGTTTTCATGATCGTGGGGGGGGCCACGATCTTCGGCCGATTTCTGGCGATCACCCGGCTCCCCTTTGAGGCTGCAGACTGGATCACGACGCTCGCCTTGCCCAACTGGGTTCTGCTCTGGATCATCCTCATCTTTTACATCATCGGGGGATGCGTGATGGACGCCCTGGCATTCCTGCTCATATCGCTTCCCATCTTTTTCCCTATCGTTCTTCACATGGGGTATGACCCTGTCTGGTTCGGGCAGGTGGTCTGTATCGTGACTACGATGGGGGCCATAATGCCGCCCATCGGCATCTGCTGTTATGTGGTCGCGGGCATGGCCAAGGACATCCCCCTTGGCACCGTCTTTAAAGGAGGCATGTACTACATCCCTGCATACATTATTTCGATCATCATCCTGATGCTGTTCCCCTACTGGACGGTCCTGGTTCTGTCGGATCTTGTGCAGTAGCAACGCGTAGGAGCAGAAGCGTAGGAGGAAAGCGAAAAATGGCAAAAAGCTTTATGCCTGAGGCCGGGAGCATGGAGGAGATCAGAAAGATCCAGCTCCAGGGCCTCCAATGGACGGTCAGGCATGCCTATGAGGGCTCGCCGCTTTATAAGAAAAGACTGGATGAAGCCGGCGTGAAACCCGGAGACATCCGGGACCTAGCGGATCTCAGTCGTCTCCCTTTCACCACGGCGAAGGACCTGCAGGAGGGATATCCCTTTCCCCTGCTCTCAGTGCCTTTTGAAAAAGTGGTCAGGATCCATGCCTCGTCCGGGACAACAGGGAAGAGGAAGGTCCTCTGCTATACCCAGAAAGACATCGATGACTGGACCCATTTCTTTGCCCGCTGCTATGAAATGGCCGGGCTCAGCCGGGAAGACAGGGTGCAGATCTGCGTCGGATACGGGGTCTGGACCGCGGGCATCAGCTTTCAAATGGGGTGTGAGAAGTTCGGGGCCATGGCGATACCCGCAGGACCCGGCAATGCAGAGATGCAGTGCCAATTCCTGGTCGATATGCAGACGACGGTCATGTGCTGCACCGCCTCCATGGGCCTCCTTATGGCCGAAGAGGTGCACAGGCAGGGAATCCGGGACAAGATCCGTTTGAAGAAGATGATCTTCGGATCCGAGCGGTCGAGCGATGCCATGAGGGCCAGAATCAAGGAGCTTCTCGGGCTCGACCACATGTTCGACATCCCCGGCATGACGGAGCTCTACGGTCCGGGAACGGGCCTGGACTGCCTTCATCACAAAGGGATCCACTATTGGGCCGATTATTACATTCTGGAAATCCTCGATCCCGAGACCCTCAAGCCCGTTCCCGAGGGGGAGACGGGCGAGATGGTGGTCACCACGCTCAGCAAGGAAGCGGCGCCGCTGATCCGTTATAGGACAAGGGACATCACCAGGTTGATCCCGGGCGAATGTCCCTGCGGATCGGTTTTGCCACGGCACGACAGGCTTCTAGGCCGTTCCGACGACATGATCATCTTCCGGGCCGTCAATATCTATCCCGGGCAGATCGATCACGTGCTTTCAGGCATAGACGGGATCGGGAGCGAGTTCCAGGTCATCCTGGACAGAAAGAAAGACGGCAAGGATTACATGACGCTCAAAGTCGAGCGGCGGCAGGGAATTGAGACCGGCCGCAACCCCGAGCTTGCAAAAAGGGTGGGGGAACAGATCAAGAAAGAGATCCTGGTCAGCGCCAACGTAGAGATTTTGGATTACGGCACGCTGCCGAGATCCGAAAGGAAGAGCAGGCGGGTTTTCGACAACCGTGAGTTTTGATTGTGTCTCCACCCCCACCTGGCCTCCCCCGTCAAGGGGAGGAAGCGCTAGAGTCCCCCAGGCACTTCCCCTCCCTTGGCGGGAGGGGTTAGGGGAGGGGGATCCGAACGCTGAACCCTGAACACTTCTTAAGGAGCACGACCGTGAACAAGTTTGAATATCTGACCCCCGGTTCCATTGACGAGGCCATTTCCCTTCTGGTGAGCCACGGCGAGCAGGCGCGATTCATTGCCGGGGGGACCGATGTGATGGTCAAGATTAAGGAAGGGAAGATCAGCCCTCAATACCTGGTCTCCTTGCGCAGGATTCAGGGACTTGACCGGATCACATTCCAGAACGGCGAGTTGAGAATCGGCTCGCTCGTGACCCATCGGATGCTGGAACTCTCTCCGATCATCAGGAAGGAGTTCCCCATTCTCACAGACGCGGTCACTCATATTGGATCCGTTCAGATCCGCAATGTGGCGACCATCGGCGGCAACGTCGTCAATGCGGTGCCTTCTGCAGACGGGGCCATTCCTCTGATCACGCTTGGGGCCCAGGTGAGGCTGAGGGGACCTAAAGGGGAAAGGACAATGGACCTCGAGCATTTCTTCATCGGCCCGGGGCAGACGCTCCTGGAACCTGGGGAGATGCTTCTGGAGTTCATTGTTCCAAAGTTGCCGGATCATACGGGCGCCGCCTATGTGAAGCATACCCGGCGGGAGGCCATGGAGCTGCCTCTTCTCGGGGTAGCCGTGTTGATCTCGCTCGGCGGGGATCTATCGACGTGCACAGAGGCAAGGATCGGTCTCGGCGTTTTGGCTCCCACTCCCATGAGGGCCAGATCCGCCGAATCCGTGCTCAAGGGGAAGAAGATCACGGAGGAGCTCCTCGCAAAGATGGGAAAGGCCGCGGCCGAGGAGTGCAGGGCCAGGGACAGCATCCGCGGCGAGGCCTGGTACCGAAGGGAGATGGTCGAGGTCCTGGTGCCTCGTATGGCGAGGCTCGCGATGGTGAGGGCGAAGTGAGAAGAGAGGAGTCAGAAGTCAGAAGACAGGAGTCAGAAGACAGAAGACAGGAGTAAAGAGGTCAGAGGTCGGAGATCAGATTAGGCAAAATTCCAGCCTTTGGAGAACGTAGACCCCGGCGGGCCTTGAGCCGGGTGAAACCCATCGATTTCCTGATCGACGAAGTGGGGAAACCGAAGACAGAAGGCGGGCAATAAAGGTGGGAAATCAGAACGAGAAAAGGGAGGAAGCGCTGTCCTGTCCTTATTCCGACTCCTGACTTCTGTCTCCTGACTTCTGCTTTATTGGAGGTATCTTGATGAGGAAAACAGTCTCGTTTGTATTGAATGGAAACCGGATGGAGATGGAGATCGAACCCGAGTGGACGCTCCTTCATCTGCTCCGGGAAGAACTGGAGATGACGGGAAGCAAATCCGGATGTGAAAGCGGAGAGTGCGGGGCTTGCACCGTGATTGTGAACGGCAAGGCCGTAAACTCCTGCCTTTTCCCCGCCCCGGAGATCGAAGGCGCGAGTGTAACGACCATCGAGGGAATGGCCAAGCCGACAGGAGAGCTTCACCCGCTTCAGACCGCCTTCATAGAAAAAGGCGCTGTGCAGTGCGGGTACTGCACGCCCGGCATGATCATGTCGGCCAAGGCGCTCCTGGACGAAAATCCAAATCCTAGCGAGGGGGAGATCCGCCATGCTCTTGCGGGAAACATGTGCCGCTGCACGGGATATGTCCAGATCCTGGACGCGGTCAAATTTGCTGCACATGCCCTGAGCACCAAAGGAGAAGTCCGCCCGAGAAAAGGGGAGGAGCGAATTGCCTGACGTTACGAGGCCAAGGTTAGATTGGGACATTGTTTAGCTCTAGGCTGTTCACGTAAGCCGATTTCACCGCAGAGACGCAGAGTGCGCAGAGAGAACCATTTTTTGTCTGCCGGGAGACGACGGCAGACAAAAAGGACTCGGCATCGAAATGGCGATCTATTACTGGAAAAACATGATCAAGAGGGTAATTTTTCAATGCCGGCATCTCCCGGCATTGAAAAGATACTTCCCCTCTGCGCACTCTGCGTCTCTGCGGTGAATTTTATTTCGATGATATTAATCGGCAACGCCAAGTTTTAGGAGATTGCCATGGAAAATTTTAGCAGCGTAGGAAAGAGGATCCCCAAGAAAGATGCCATCGACAAGGTGACCGGAAGGGCAGCCTATATCCAGGACCTCAAGGTCCCGGGGATGCTTTACGGGAAGATCCTCCGCAGCAAATATCCCCATGCGAGGATCGTAAGGATCGATGCTTCCAGAGCCAAGAAGCTCATGGGTGTAAGGGCCGTGATCACTGCGGACGACGTACCTCAGATCCGGTATGGGTTCTTTAAGGACCAGCCTGTGCTGAAGTCCGGTAAGGTCAGATCGTACCGGGACGAGGTTGCGGCGGTGGCGGCCACGAACCCGGAGGTTGCGGAAGAGGCGATCAACCTGATCCAGGTGGAGTACGAAGCCCTTCCCGGCGTTTTCGACCCTGTCGATGCCATGAGGGAAAATGCCCCTCTTGTGCACGAGGAGAACAAGAGCAACATCCTCAAGCTTCCCTGGAAACTCGTTGCAGGAGATGTGGAGGAGGCGCGCAGGAGCGCTGCCTTTGTGGCGGAGGATCAGTTCACGGTCACCTGGGTGACGCACTGCTGTCTCGGAACAGAAGGGATCATCGCGGATTTCGACCTCAGGAACAATCTCACGGTTTACAGGAATACCCAGATCCCCTCCCTTGCCCAAAGGGATTTTCTGGACGCGCTCAGGGTCATGGGCCTCAAAGACAGCAAGGTGAGATTGATCAAACCAACCATAGGGGGCGGGTTCGGGAGCAAACTGGATACCTATGGCTTCGAGTACATAGCCATCCTTCTCGCCTATGTGACCCGGAAGCCGGTCAAGATCCAGAGGACCAGGGAAGAGGAGTTCCGTTACACCTCCACGAGACAGCCGGCGATCATCCGGATCGCCCAGGGGTGCGATGGGAACGGGAAGCTCACCTTCAGGGATATCTCCATGATCCTTGACAATGGCGCATATACCTCATGGGGCGCGACCACTCCTTCGGTGATGATGATGCCGATCTCTTCCCTCTACAGGGTGCCGAACGTGCGTTACGAGGCGAAGTGCGTCTACACCAACAATACGTGGTCCCAGGCGATGAGGGGATACGGCAATCCCCAGGCGACCTTTGCCATCGAATCGAACATGGACCAGCTCGCGGAGAAAGCAGGCGCAGACCCTCTTGAGTTCAGGATGCTGAATGCGAATGAACCCGGGGAGGTGACGCCCCAGAGGTTCAAGATCACCACATGCGGCCTGAAGGAGTGCATCCAGGAGGTTTCAAAGCGGTTGGACTGGCAGAAGCGCAGGAAGGAGAAAAAGGAAGGACGGGGCCTGGGAATGGGCTGCCTCATTCACGTGGGCGGCGGCGCAAGGGTATACAAGTCCGACGGCTGCGGGACCATCGTGAAGATGGATGATTTCGGGAAGGTGGATGTCTTCACCGGCGCAACCGATATGGGCCAGGGCGCGGATACGATCATCGCCCAGCTCGTGGCAGAAGAAGTTGGAGTTCTTCCGGAAGATGTGAATATCGTTGATCGTGACACGGATGTCTGCCCCTGGGATGTGGGGGCGCATGCAAGCAGGACCACGTTTGTCGCAGGGAATGCGGCCGTCATGGCCGGAAGGAAGCTCAAGGAGAAGATCCTTGCCGCTTCTGCAGGGTTTGTGGATCGCTGGAAAGACAAGGACGGGACCAGGCACGAGATCCGACTCGACAACGACACGACCAATCTCGTGATAAAGGACAGGATGGTTTACTCGACCAAGGAACCCGAAAAGAAGATCGCGCTCGGAAAGATCCTCCGCGGCGCCCACTATGAGAAAGGCGGAACCATGATCATGGCCGAAGCCTTCTACGATCCTGACAACGAGAACCTGGACAGAGAATACAAGGGTAATCTCTCCAAGACCTACGCTTATGGAGCCCATGGTGTGGAAGTGGAAGTGGACAAGCAAACGGGGAAAGTGAAGATCCTTCGCTACATAGCCGCCCATGACGTGGGCAGGGCCATCAACCCCATGCTGCTCGAAGGGCAGATCTATGGCGGGGGCGCGATGGGGGTGGGATATGCCCTTACCGAACGCCTCATCCTGGACAAGGGCGAGGTGATGAATGCCAATTTCAGGGACTACAAAATGCTCACCGCAAAGGACGTCATACCCATCGAACCGGTGATTGTGGAGACCATGGACCAGGACGGCCCTTACGGCGCAAAGGGGATTGGCGAACCGGGACTGGTCCCCACCGCCCCGGCCATCGCCAATGCTATCTATGATGCGATCGGCGTAAGGATCAAGGATTTGCCGATCACCCCGGAAAGAATTCTGAAGGAATTGAAGAAGAAAGAGAATAGCCACTAAGACACGAAGACCCGAAGAAAATAATGAGGACTTTGTGACTTGGTGTCTTTGTGGCTGAACTGCACTTCTGGAGTCAAACATGGCGGAGAAGTTCTACAGGTTGGGATGCGATATCGGGGGAACCTTCACGGATTTCGTGCTGCTGAATGACAGTACCGGTGAAATCAGCATCAACAAATGTCTGACCACCCCCCGGGACCCCTCGGATGCGGTGGAGCAGGGGATCCGGGAGTTGGAGGAACAGGTCCCCGGTTTTGTTCGGAAGCTGGACGAGGTGATCCACGGCACTACTCTGGTTATCAATTCCATCATCGAGCGAAAGGGTGCAAAAACAGGGCTGATCACCACCAGAGGTTTCAGGGATGTGCTGGAGCTCGGCAGGGAGATCCGTTATGCCCCGTATGACATCTTTGCGGAGTTCCCGAAGCCGCTTGTCCCAAGGATTCTCAGGGTGGAGGTGGATGAGAGGGTCCGGAGCGACGGGACAGTGCTCAAAAAGCTCGATCCCGAGAACGCAAGAACGGCGATCCTTGGCCTGCTGGAAAAGGGGGTTGAGTCCATTGCGGTCTGCCTTCTCAATTCCTTTGAGAACCCGTCCCACGAACTGATGCTCAAGGAGATGATCGAAAAGGAGGCGCCCGAGGTCTCGGTCTCCATTTCCTATCATGTCCTTCCCCAGATCAGGGAGTATGAGCGCACAAGCACAACCGTGACCAATGCCTATGTAAAGCCGCTTACAGGAAAATACCTCTCCCGCCTTTCCGGCAGACTCGAATCCATAGGCTGCAAGGGGAAGCTCTTC
Source organism: Deltaproteobacteria bacterium HGW-Deltaproteobacteria-15 (assembly GCA_002840535.1). Taxonomy (GTDB): domain Bacteria; phylum Desulfobacterota; class DSM-4660; order Desulfatiglandales; family HGW-15; genus HGW-15. The sequence continues at coordinate 151,793 of PHBH01000004.1, forward strand.
ATCATGCTTTCGAGCGGCGGCATCACCTCTGTGGATACGGCCGCGGAGTTCCCGGTCAGAATCATAGAGTCAGGCCCCACGGCCGCTGTGATTGCCGGGCAATACTATGGAAAGCTGTTCCGGATTCCCGACATGTTCTGCTTTGACATGGGAGGAACCACGGCCAAGTCCTGTCTGATCCAGAGGGGAGCGGCCGGGGTGGTTCCCACCTTCGAGGTGGGACGGGTCCAAAGGTTCATGAAGGGGAGCGGGCTCACCATCCAGGTTCCTGTCGTGGACCTGATGGAAATCGGGGCTGGAGGAGGAAGCATTGCCAAGGTGAGCAAGCTGGGGACCTTGCAGGTGGGGCCGGAGAGTTCGGGAGCGGAACCCGGGCCGATCTGCTATGCAAGGGGGGGAATGGATCCCTGTGTCACGGATGCCGATCTCCTTCTGGGCTATCTGGATGAAGGGTATTTCCTAGGCGGCGAGATGAAACTGGACAGGGAGGCTGCAAAGCGGGGAGTGGAGGAGAAGATCGCAAAACCCCTGGGAGTCTCTTTTGTCAAAGCCATCTGGGGCATCCACGATCTGATCAACGAGACCATGGCCGCAGCAGCGAAGACCCATATTGCCGAGAAGGGGGGAAATCCGAAGATCGTGACAGTGGTGGCCTTCGGGGGCGCAGGGCCTGTTCACGCGTATGGACTGACAAAAAAGCTGGGGGCTCCGCGCCTCATCGTTCCGCCCAATGCAGGTGTGGGTTCAGCGCTCGGGTTCTTCACCGCGCCGAGAGCTTTTGACCTGGTGAGGAGTCATAAGGTGGGTCTGCATGATGCCGATTTCGGAGAGATCGAGAAGATCTTCGTACAACTGGAAAAGGAGGGGGTGAACACCCTCAAGAAGGCTGGAACGAAAGAGCAGATCCGGTTTGACAGATCCCTCGACATGCGCTTCGTCGGGCAGGGCTCGGAGACCCATGTGCCAATCGGGGAAAAGAGTTTCACCGGGTTGACAAAGGGAGAGATCAGGAAACGCTTTGACCGGATCTATGAAAAGCTCTATGGCAGGACCTATCCGGATTCCGCTGTGGAGTTCATCAATTTCAAGGTGAGAGCGAGCCTCCCTGAAAGGCTGTTCCGATTCCCCAAATCGAGGAAAAAGGACATGTCCTTGAAAAATGCAATCAAAGGCAAAAGGCCGGCATATTCAGGCATAGCCGGGGATTTCATCCCATTCACGGTGTATGACCGTTACCGGCTTTTCCCCGATGCCTCTTTCAAGGGGCCGGCGATCATCGAAGAGAAGGAATCCACGGTCGTGGTTGGAGAGGATGCCACGGTAAAGGTGGATGAGTACGGGTTTTTGTGGATTGAGTTCAGGAAGTCAGTAAGCAGTAAGCAGAAAGCAGTAAGCAGCAAAACCAAAAGATCATAAGCGTCATGCCGGACTCCCCGCACCCGATGCGGGGTCCATCCAGTAAAGAATGGATTCCCGCCTGCGCGGGAATGACGTGTCCGGATGATCTTTCTTGGATCCTGCATCCTGCATCTTGTATCATCCTGTATCCTGATTCGGAGGCTTTTATGGCAAAACGGGTGAAGAGCAAATTCGACCCCATCACCCTGGAGATCCTGTGGCGCCGGCTCATTTCCATCGTGGATGAATCCGACACCACCGTGGCAAGGACGGCCTTTTCGAGCCTCCTGAGGGATGCCCATGACTACACCTGCATGTTCACGGATCAGAAGGGGCGCGAGCTCGCGCAGGGGTCCTTCGCCACTCCGGGGCAATCCGGCGCCATGGCACTCGGGATCAAAAATCTGGTCAGGAAGCTCCCCAGGGACCGGTTCAAGCCGGGGGACGTGTTCATCACCAATGACCCATGGGCCCTTGCCGGACACCTCAATGATGTATGTGTGATGAGCCCTATCTTTTACAAGGACAGGATCGCCGCGTTTACCGCCTGCGTATTCCATCACTCCGATATCGGCGGCAGGGTCTCTTCGGACAACCACGAGGTTTTCGAGGAAGGGCTTTTCATACCGCCGGTGAAACTCTATGACGGAGGGGTTCTGAACGAAGGGGTCCTGGACATGATCCGGTGGAACGTGAGAACACCGGAGGAGGTGACCGGCGACATCCGGTCCCAGATCGCGGCAAACCACGTGTGCGCCGAGAAGATCGGTCAAATGCTGGAAGAATACGGGATGGAAAATCTCGACGATCTTGCGGACGAGGTGATCGGCAGGACCGAGAGAAGCATGAGGGCCGCCATCGAGAAGGTCCCCGACGGCATCTACCGGGCGCAAGGGATCGTCGAGCAGATGAAGGGCAAGCCGGATGTGGTGATCAAAGCGGCTGTCGAGGTCAGGGGGAGCAGTATTCTGGTGGACCTGGACGGCTCCTCTCCGCAGGTCGACTGGGGCGGCAATGTGGTCTACAATTTCACGTACGCCTATGTGTTCATGGCCGTCAAGAGCATGTTCGATCCGGAGATCCCGAATAACGACGGCTGTGCAAAGCCCATTTCCATGAAAGCGCCGGAGGGAACGGTGGTGAACTGCAGGTTCCCCGCAGCCGTGGCGGCCAGGATGCAGATCGGCCACTTTCTCACGGAGATCATATACAGGGCGTTGGCCAATGCCGTGCCGGACAGGGTAATCGCTGCAAGCGGTGGAACCCCGGCAACCATGAATGTCTTCTACGGAAGGAGCGCGGATAAGAAACCCTGGCACTCGGTAATCATCCGCGGAGGGGGCATGGGCGCAAGCGCAAGAAGCGACGGCCACCATGTAGCGATCTTTCCGGCCAACGGCGCCAACACTCCGATCGAGATCTTCGAGAGCGACACCCCTCTCATCATCGAGAAAAGGGAGCTCATCACCGATTCGGGCGGTCCGGGTAAAACCAAGGGCGGTCTGGGAAGAAGGGTATTGTTCAGGGTTCCGGATGACGAGTATGCCCCCATTCCGCCGGTGAACCTCGGAATCCAGTCCGGAAGATACCGCTATCCTCCTGAGGGTCTTTTCGGAGGCAAGCCTGGTGCAAAGGCGCAGTTTCTGGTCAGCGGAGAGCATGGTAACCCATACGGGTTGACGCAGCTCAAACCGGGGGATGCTGTCATCATGGACGCCGCCGGCGGGGGCGGTTATGGAAACCCGTTGGAACGCGACCCCGAACTTGTGGAGGCAGACGTTCTGGAAGGGTACGTGAGCATCGAAGGGGCTGCAAAGGACTATGGTGTAGTCATAAATCCTGATACAATGAAAGCCGACCTGGTTGCAACGGATGAGCTTAGAAGGACAATGAAGAAGGCGGCCTGAAGAAATTAGACAGGATAACAGGATTAACAGGATAAAGTTCCCTAAGAAGCTGGAGAATGCCCATTGAGTCATCCCGGGGAAAACCGGGATCCAGTGTTTTGAAAGGTTGTTGGCACCCCTGGGTTCCGGCTCCGGCCGGGGGAGGTTTCAGTTTGCCGGGTGACGCCTATACGAAACCCTTCGTATCTGAGTCTTCGCATTGCGTGACTGCCGGTAGACTCATCCTGTCCATCCTGTTATCTTGTCAAAATTGACTTCTACTTTTCTTTCGCTACAAAACACTGCACTAAGGAGAATGGATATGGACGCTGAAAACAAACTCTACGCTTCAGGAAGAAACCCTCTGTTCATCAAACCGTCCAGGCCTCTGCCAAAGGAAGTGGCCATCATCGGGGCGGGAACAATCGGACCGGATATCGGCTACTACATCAAGAGCGCTCTCCCCAAAATCAAGCTCTATCTCGTTGACGTGGTCGAAGCGGCGTTGAAGAACGCTGAGAAGCGGTACGAGGATTACGCAAAGAAGGCGGTGGAAAAAAGGAAGATGAAGGAGGACAAGGCCAAAGAGATCCTCCAGAACATCGTCTATACCATGGATTACAGCCAGATCAGGAACTGCGACCTGGTGATCGAGGCCGCCACAGAGAACATTCCGCTCAAGCAGAAGATCTTCGAAGCAGTGGAGAACGTGGTTCGGGAGGATGCCGTCATCACATCCAATACCAGTTCCATACCGGCAGACCGGATCTTCAACAAGATGAAGCGGCCCCAGAGGGCAACCATCACCCACTTCTTCGCCCCCGCATGGCGATCTCTCCCCGTGGAACTCATCCGGTGGGAGAAGGCGGACAAGGATGTAGTTGATTATCTCTTTTGGTTTTTTGCGCAGACAGGCAAGGTTCCCATCATCACGGACAATGTCCTCTGCTTCATGCTCGATCGGATTTTCGACAACTGGTGCAATGACGCGGCCTACCTGCTCTCCCATGGCACCGCCAGCCAGATCGACAAGGTGGCTGAGGAGTTCGTAGGCGGGGGACCCTTCTTTGTCCTGAACATGGCGAACGGCAACCCGATCATCACGGAGACCAATACCCTGCAGATGGAAGAAGGTGCGCACTACAAGCCGGCTCCCATTTTCGCCTCGGTTGAAAAATGGGTTACCCATCGTCCAGGCGCGAAGGTGGAGGTTCCCGCCAACGTGAAAGGGGTGATACGGGATCGGTTGCTGGGGATTCTTTTCTCTCAATCCTTTGACATCGTGGATCGGGGGATCGGGGCAAAAGGGGACCTGAATTACGGTTGCCAGATTGCCCTCGGGTTCAAGAAAGGGTCTCTCGACATCATGAGGGACCTGGGAGAAGCCGAGGTGAACCGGATCATGAAGAAATTTGGGGAGGACCGACCCGGGTTCCCGCAACCCAAAGCATCTTTCTCTTCTTATCAGGACTTCAAACGATTCCTGCTGGTGGATGATGTGGACGGGGTCAAGGTCATTACCCTCAGGAGACCCGAGGCCCTGAACGCCATCAGCGATGAGATCAACAACGAGATCCTATCCGTGCTGAAGGCCTATGCGGATGATCCGGCGGTCAAGGGATTCGTGATCACAGGATATGGGACGAGGGCCTTTTCAGCGGGGGCGGATATCGGAAAGTTCCCCCAGACCCTTGGCAACAAAGAGGCTGCAAAGAGATATGCAAGGGATTGCTCACAAGTGCAGCTTTTCATGGACAACATGAAAAAACCTGTGGTGGCGGCCATCAACGGCATGGCACTGGGCGGAGGATTCGAGATCGCCATCCGCTGCCACGGCATGGTAGCCATGAAAAACGCATTCTTCCAGTTCCCTGAGATCACACTCGGCATCCTGCCGGGCATTGGCGGCTGCATCGTGCCCTACCGCAAGTGGCCGAAGGGAGCCAAATTGTTCCATGACATGATCTGCGTGGCAAAACCCATGAATGGTCAGGAGGCCCTTGATATTGGAATGGTGTCGAAGCTGGTGGATGATTATCCCACGCTGATCCGGGCCGCCGTCGATGAGGTGAAGAACCTCCAGGGAAAGGTCAAGGGGGTCCCGGACGGAAGGGTGGAGATCCCCGAGTTCTCTATTCCCGATCCCCCCATGGCGGGAAAACAGGTGCTGAGCAGGGAGGCGGTCGGCATTATCGTAAATACGATCCGTGACGGGGCCGCAGCCGACACCTTTGCCGAGGCGCTCGAGATCGGCTACAGAGGAAACGCCGAGATAGCCTGCACCGAAGCGGCAAAAGAAGGGATCAGCGCATTCCTGGAGAAGAGGAGACCGGAGTTCAAGAAGTGAAAGATGTCTCTCTCGCCCGCTTGCCCCGCCGATGGGCGGGGCTGCGCTAGAGCCCACAGAGACGCGACTCTGCGTTCTCTAGCGAAGCGGGCGAGAGACACTCTTTTTTCAGTGGAGATCATTTATGGGACTTTTGACTGTCGATGAAAAAAAATGCAAAAAGGACGGCATCTGCGTGAACGAGTGTCCCATGGCCATCCTCAAGCTCAAGGACGGGGACGGCTTTCCGACTATGATCGGTGTTGGGGATGAATTATGCAATGACTGCGGACACTGCGTTGCCGTCTGCCCTCACGGCGCCCTTACCCACTCCCGCATTGCGATCGAAAGATCCCCTTATATCCGGAAAGATCTGGACATCAGTGAAGAGCAGACAGTTCAGTTCCTCCGCGAAAGACGCTCGATTCGTTTTTTCAAGCAACAGCCGGTAGAAAAAGAGAAGCTCCGAAAGCTCATCGAGATTGCGAGCTATGCCCCTAGCGGGGGCAATCTGCAACTGGTCGAGTGGTTGGTGATAAGTGATCCTGCAAAGATCAAGGAGATCTCCGGGCTCACGGCAGAGTGGATGCGCAAAGTGATGGAAGTAAGGAAACCTCTCCCTCCATATTTTCCACGAATCGTCAGCGCTTGGGACATGGGCTACAATTCAGTTTTATGGAGCGCCCCCGCCCTGGTCGTAGCCTCCGCCCCCAAGGAAGCGACCACCGGCATTGTCGATGTACCGATCGCCCTGACCTACTTTGAGCTTGCCGCCCAGAAGATGGGGCTTGGCACCTGCTGGGCGGGTCTTTTGGAAGGCGCTCTTCAGGCATCTTCGGCTGTCAGAGAAGCGGTGCAGATCCCTTCAGGGAATCCGTATCATTTCCCCATGATGGTGGGCTATCCCAAGGTGAAATACACCCGGCTCCCCGCGAGAAGAGCGCCCAAGATCACCTGGAGGTAGTCAACGTATCGGAGAGCGTTCCGAATAGGACTTCCCTGCGGTCTACCCCCGCGCCCCCTCTCTTTGCCTATTTATTTTCTTGCGCACCTGGGGGACATCTTGGCTAAAGCCAAAATCCATTCGGGCATCTGTGGTTTTATTGCAGTGGTTGAGGCGACGATGAATGGCACGGTCTGCGCCTTGGTCATCAGGAGTGAATGTGAGGCCATTCCGAGGTTGGCCAAAGATCTGAACCAAGTCAACCCGTTTCAGGAAATCTCATTTCGTCAATCAATGCCCCAGACTATCCGGTCGGGCATGCAACATTCCCCTCATGCGGCTTGTCCGGTCCCGGTCGGTATCATCAAGACCGTCGAAGTTGAAGCGAAATTGGCATTACCAGCCGATGTGACCATCAAGCTGTCAAAGTCGCAGGCATAGCGATGGTGAATTTACAATCAAAAAAGTCGTTTGCAATGGTGGATTACGAAAGGTGCAGCCCCAAGAGATGTAGTCCTGAAAATGGAGTTTGCGCTTCCGTATCTGCCTGCACCCATAAAGTGATCAAACAGATCGATGGCGTTTTTGAATCACCAATAGTTTTTCAAGATTTGTGCATGGGATGCTGGGACTGTATCGAGGCCTGTCCGTTGGACGCTATCCAGGTGAGAAATGTGTGAGGAATGAGGAAGGGGTCAGGTCTTGATCGAGGTTAAACGCCGGACGATAGCGTCGAGTTTTGCCCTGAAGACTTTATCCCTCCCCGCCTGGATCGAAAATCTCTGATATGCCT